>NZ_JBFRGO010000002.1:0-938213 GCF_052115395.1 Lysobacter sp. 2RAF19
CTGGCTAAACAATTGCTTGTTTGCCATTTGAATTGACTTGTTGCTCTGTTACGAACGTCTGCAAGATGGACAACGTATCCACCCGCCAGACGCCCGCACAAGTCACCTGCGCACACTGTCAAAGATCGTCGGGAGCGGCCTCAGCGCCTTCTCCCTTCCCCCGCCGCACCGAAGTGCCCAAGGGAGCCGCACATCATACAGGCGATCCGAAGAACGTCAACACCTGATGAAGACAAATTTCGTGGAAGCGGGCGGCGATTCAGTGATGTCGTCGCTTGCGGCGAAACCGCTGCCGCACCCGCTCCCGGCGGGCCGCGCATTATGCCGATTCGGCGGAAAGGAGCAACTGTTTTTTCGATCGGATTTCGACATTCGATCCGATCCGATCAAATGCCGTGCGCGACCTCACCGAAATCTCAAGGCGCCGCGACCAACCTGACGCGCGCGAAATTGCGCTTGCCGATCGCCAGAACGCCTTCGAAACCCGGCCCGAAGGCCAGCGCTGCATCTTCGACGACCGCGCCATCCACGCGCACCGCGCGTTCCTTCAACTTGCGATTGGCTTCCGAATTACTGGGCGCAAGCCCCGCGGCGACGAGCAACTGCGCGATGCGCAAACCCTCCGCCGGCACCTGCACATCCTGCAGCGGCAATGACGCGACATCGCCTTCGCCACGCACCGCGGCATTCCAACCGGCGATCGCGATTTCCGCAGCCGCTTCGCCGTGGAATCGCGCGGTCAGTTCGCGCGCAAGCCGCAGCTTCACATCGCGCGGATTCAACGTTCCCGCCGCGACGTCGGCGTTCAGACGCACCGCCTGGACCGCATCGATCTCGAAACTGAGCAACTCGATCCACCGCCACATCAACGCATCGCCGATCTTCATCGTCTTGGTGACCATGTCGATCGCAGGCTCGTCGATGCCGATGTAGTTGCCCAGCGACTTGCTCATTTTCTGCACGCCATCGAGGCCTTCGAGCAGCGGCATCGTCAACACGATCTGCGGTGCCTGCCCGAAATGCTCCTGCAACCCGCGCCCCATCAGCAGATTGAATTTCTGGTCGGTGCCACCGAGCTCGACATCGGCCTTCAAGGCCACCGAGTCGTAGCCCTGCACGAGCGGATAGAGGAATTCGTGGATCGAGATCGATTGCTGCGCCGCGTAGCGCTTGGCGAAATCGTCGCGCTCCAGCATGCGCGCCACGGTGTGCTGCGCCGCGAGCTTGATCATGTCGGCCGCGCCCATCTGCCCGAACCACTCGCTGTTGAACCGCAGCTCGGTGCGCTCGCGATCCAGCACCTTGAACACCTGGTCGGCATAGGTACGCGCATTGGCTTCGACGTCTTCGCGCGTCAGCGGCTTGCGGGTGACGTTCTTGCCCGTGGGGTCGCCGATCATCCCGGTGAAGTCGCCGATCAGGAAGATCACCTGGTGCCCCAGGTCCTGGAACTGCCGCATCTTGTTGAGCAGGACCGTATGGCCCAGGTGCAAGTCGGGGGCAGTCGGGTCGAAACCGGCCTTGATGCGCAACGGACGGCCGGCCTTCAGCCGGGCCTCCAGCTCGTCGCGCTTGAGGATTTCGTCGGCGCCGCGGCCGATTTGTTCTAGGGCAGCCTGGATCGACACAAAGATGAACTCGATGAGGGTTGTTACGAATCCGTGACCCGGATCGTGAAGGTAGCGTTAAAGCGGGGTTAAAACAAAAACCCCATCCCACTCAAGGGTTTGACGCAGGTTTCTAGCGTGTCTATGGTAGCGCCGTTACGCGCAGCTCACGGCGCGCTAACTGGTTTTCGAAGGGGAAGCACCATGGGCAAATCCGGAATCGACAAGGCACGCCGCGCACGGCTCGACATCCTGCGCGAAGCGGCGCTGCACCGCCATGTCGCCGCGCGCCTGCCGGCCGGCTTCAGCGGCCGCTGGACCCGTCGCCAGTGGGCCCATGTCAGCCTGTTCGCCACGCTGGCCGTGCTGGTCGCCGCCATCGTCCCCGGTTTCTCCGATTCGCGCCACGCCGGCGGCCCGTCGCCGACGCAGGCCCGCACCACCCTCGCCCTGTCGCTGCCGCCGCTGTCCATGGCGCGGTTGCATGGCCAGGCCGGCGACAGCTGGCAGATCGTCCGCGTCGAACGCGGCCAGACCCTCGGCAGCCTGTTCGACGACATGGACGTGCCCGCGTCCACCATGCACCAGTTGCTCGAGCAGCCCGGCGCCAAGCAGGCGCTCACGCGCATGAAGCCGGGCACCGAGCTCGCCTTCGACCTGCCCGTCGGCGGCCAGCTGCGCGCGTTCCGCTACGACCGCGACGAAACCCATCGCGTCGAATACCGCATCGACGGCGACAAGGTCAGCGAGAAAGTCATCGAGCGCCCGACCGAATCGCGTACCGTCGTCATCAGCGGCAACGTCGGCAAGTCCCTGTTCCATTCGGCGCGCAAGCTCGGCCTGTCGGGCAGCGCGATCACCACGCTCACCGACGACATCTTCAAGTACGACATCGACTTCAACGAAGACGTCGCGTCCACCGACCGCTTCAGCGTCGTGGTCGAGCAGGTCTGGCGCGATGGCGAGCTGATCCGCACCGGCCCGGTGCAGGCCGCGACCTTCACCGTCGGCGGCAAGCTGCATTCGGGTTTCCGCTTCGAGCGCAACGGCAAGTCGGAATACTTCACCGCCGACGGCCGCCCGCTGAAGAAGAGCTTCATCCGCATGCCGATTCCGTATGCGCGCCTGACCTCAACCTTCGGTTCGCGGCGCCATCCGGTGCTCGGCACCGTGCGCCAGCACCAGGGCGTCGATTACGGCGCGTCCACCGGCACGCCGATCATGGCCGCGGGCGATGCGCGCGTGCAGTTCGCCGGCTGGAAGGGCGGTTACGGCCGCGCGGTGATCCTCGACCACGGCCGCGGTTACACCACGCTGTACGGCCACATGTCGCGCTTCGGCGACATCAAGGTCGGCCAGCGCATCCCGCAGGGCAAGGTGATCGGCTACGTCGGCATGACCGGCCTGGCCACCGGCCCGCACCTGCATTACGAATTCCGCATCAACGGCGTGCACCGCAATCCGCTCTCGGTGACGATGCCGCCCCCCGAACCGCTCAACGGCGCCGCGCTCGCGCAGTTCCGTGCGCAGACCTCCAATGCGCTGGCGCGCATCCAGAGCGTGGAGAAGGTGATCTACGCCGACGCCGGCGAAACGCCGAAGCCGGTCAAGAACAAGAAGGCCTGACGTTCGCGTGGAAACACGCGACGCACGTCCAACCGACGGTGAACTCCACCTCGGCCTGATCTCGGGAACGAGCGCCGATGGCATCGATGCCGCGCTCGTCCGCTTCGAAGGCGCCCACTGCAACCTGGTCCACGGCGAAACCTTTTCCTGGGATCCGCACTTGCGCGCGCGCCTGGTGGCGCTGGGCCAGGGCGGCGATGCGCGATCGCTCGACGAAATCGGCATGCTCGACGTGCAGGTCGCGCAAGCCTTCGCCGATGCCGCGTTGCGCTTGATCGAAGCTGCGCGCCTGACGCCGGGCGACGTGCGTTCGATCGGTTCGCACGGGCAGACGATCCGCCATCGCCCCGCGGCCGCGCATCCGTTCACCTGGCAAATCGGCGATGGCAATGTCATCGCCGAGCGCACGGGCATCGACACCGTCGCCGACTTCCGCCGCCGCGACCTCGCCGCCGGCGGCCAGGGTGCGCCGCTGGTGCCCGCCTTCCACGCAGCGCTCCTGCACGATGCGAATGAAGCGCGCGCCGTACTCAACCTCGGCGGCATCGCGAACTTCACCTTGCTGCCCGCGAAGGGCGAGGTGCGCGGCTTCGACACCGGTCCCGCCAACGCCTTGATGGACGCGTGGTGCGAACAACACCACGGCACGCCCTTCGATGCGCACGGCGCATTCGCCGCAAGCGGCCGCGTCGACGACGCGCTGCTCCAACGCCTGCTCGCCGAACCGTGGTTCACGCTGCCGCCGCCGAAAAGCAGCGGCCGCGAACACTTCCATCTCGACTGGGTCCGCACGCAACTGCGCGGCGGTGAAGCACCGGAAGACGTGCAGGCCACCTTGCTCGAACTCACCGCGCGCACGGTCGCCGATGCATTGCGCGCGTACCAGCCGGACACGCGTCGCGTGCTCGTCTGCGGCGGCGGCGTGCACAACCCGGTGTTGCTGGCGCGCATCGCCGCGCAGTTGCCGGGCGTGCGCGTGGAATCGACGGCCCTCTACGGGCTCGATCCGGATTTCGTCGAAGCGATGGCCTTCGCATGGCTCGCGCGCGAAACGCTGGCCGGGCGCCCCGGCAACGTGCCGGCGGTGACCGGCGCGCGCGGTCCGCGCGTGCTGGGTGTGCTCTACCCGCGCTGATCAGCCCGACGCTAGAGGTCTTCGACCCAGCGATCGAGGATGTGCGTCGGCGCCGGCGGTTCGGGCGCACGGCCGATCAGCCCGAAGCCCTGGTCGCTCGCCACGCCTTCCATCGCCGCGATCGCCTGTTCCAGCGCGGTCGATTCGCGATCGTTGAAGTGCACGTGCAGGCCTTGCTCGCAGGCCATCAGCCCGCGCTGCAGCAGGTTCTCGAGCGTGACGTGCATGCTCCAGCCGCGCGCATCGGCCAATCGCTTGATGCGATCGGCCATGTTCGGATCGATGTCGCGCAATACCAGGTCGGTCATGCGGCCTCCATCCAACCCCAACGTGAAACCGGGTGGCAACGGGCCGGATCATGCCCCGATGCCGTCACCCGGACAACGGGGCTCAGCGGTCGGTCGGGACGTCGATGTGGCGGAACCGGGGCCAGAGGTAGAGGAACAGCAGCGTGGCGGGCAGGACGGCCAGGGTCGCGATGATGAAGTACGTGCCGTAACTCGTGGCTTCCACGATGCCGCCCGCGAACACACCCAGCACCTTGCCCGGCAGGTTCACCATCGAGCTGAGCAGTGCGTATTGCGTGGCGGTGTGCTGCCTGTTCACCAGGGCCGAGAGGAAGGCGACCGCCGCGGTGCCGAGGAAGCCGAGCGTGATGTTCTCCGCCGAGATCACCAGCGTCAGCGCGGGAATGCTGCCCGGATGCCCGATCAACCACACGTACAACAGGTTGCACGAGGCGCACAGCACGATGGACGCGAGCAGCGGCTTGCGCACGCCCCAGCGCGCGATCGCCATGCCGCCGAGGAACACGCCGATGATCCCCATCCAGATGCCGTAGATCTTCGTGACCGCGCCGATCTGCGTCTTGGTGAACTCCAGCGACAGGTAGAACGGGCTCATGATGCCGCCGACGAGCGCCTGTTCCGGAATCTTGAACAACAGGATGAAGGCCAGCGTCAGCAGCGCGGTCTGCGCGCCGTAGCGGCGGAAGAAATCCACGAAGGGTTCGACGACGCTTTCGCGCATCGCTTCGTTCCAGTCCGCCGGGCGTTTGCGCAACACCTCCGGCTCGCGCGCAATCAGCGTGACCACCACCGGCAGCAACATCAGGGCCGCCAGCAACTGGTACACCGCGCTCCACGGCATGTGGTCGGCCATGAACAACGCGAATGCGCCGGTCACGATCAACGCGATGCGGTAACCGAGCGAATACGTCGCGACCAGCGCGCCCTGCACCGAGGGTTCGCCGATTTCGATGCGGTAGGCATCGACCGCGATGTCCTGCGTCGCGCCGGCGAACGCCACGATCAGCGTGAACACGACGAAGACGCCCAGCGATGCGGGCGTGGCCCATGCCATCCCGAGCAAGCCCGCGATGACGGCCAATTGCGCGAACAGCAACCACCCGCGGCGTTGCCCGAGCCGCACGAACAGCGGCAGGCGCCAATGGTCCAGCAGCGGCGCCCACAGGAATTTCAGCGCGTAGGTCATGCCCGCGCTGGCGATCACCGTGATCTCCTTGAGCACGATGTCGTTTTCCTTGAGCCAGTACGCCAGCGTGCCGGCGACCAGCAGGAACGGCAGGCCCGAGGCGAACCCGAAGAAGAACATCGTCCACGCCGCGGGTTGGGTGAACGCTTTCCAGACGGAGGGCTTCGCGGGCTTCGCGCCGGGCGCGGCACTCACAGTTTGTAATCCACGACGAACGGCGCGTGGTCGGAAAAACGCGGCGTCGGGTGGATCTCGCATCCCTTGAGCTTGTCGCGCAGGGAGGGCGTGCAGAACTGGTAGTCGATGCGCCACCCGACGTTCTTCGCGCGCGCCGCGCCGCGGTTGCTCCACCAGGTGTAGTCCTGGCCTTCGCTGTGCAGCGCGCGGTACGCATCGACCCAACCGGTGTCGTCGGCGCACATGCCGTTGAGCCAGTCGCGCTCGCGCGGCAGGCAGCCGGAGTTCTTCTGGTTCGACTTCCAGTTCTTGATGTCCAGCTCGCTGCGCACGATGTTCCAGTCGCCGCACAGCACGTAGTCGCGGCCGCTGTGCAGCCAGTGGTGGAGGATCGGCCGCAGCCATTCCATCACTTCGAACTTGAAGCCCTGCCGCAATTCGCCCGACGAGCCCGACGGGATGTAGAACGACACCACGCTCAGGTTGCCGAAACGGGCTTCGATGTAGCGGCCTTCGTCGTCGAACGGCGCCCAACCCAGGTTGGTGCGGACCTCGTCGGGTTGGCGCTTGCTGTAGATCGCCACGCCGCTGTAGCCCTTCTTCGTCGTCGCGTCGCGGAACCAGGCCTTGTAGCCCTTCGGCAGGAATTCGGGGCCGGAGACCTGGTGCTCCTGCGCCTTGGTTTCCTGCAGGCAGAGGACGTCGGCGCGCTGGTCGTTGAACCAGTCGAAGAACCCCTTGCCCGCCGCTGAGCGGACGCCGTTGGCGTTGAAGCTGACAATGCGCAAATCGCGAGATCCGTTCTCGGGTGCAGCGCCAAGCCTAGCCCATCCGCGCGCGCCGACGGACCCACCCCGCGCCGGGCCTTATCATTGCCTTCATCCGCCCAACGCCCGACGGCCCCACGTGACCGACCACCGCGCCCGCTTTCTCACACTCGCGCTGCGTGCGCAGGCCCTGCGCTTCGGCGCGTTCACGCTCAAGTCCGGCCGCGAAAGCCCGTACTTCTTCAACGCCGGCCGCTTCGATTCGGGCGCGGCGCTGGCCGAGGTGGCCACGTGCTACGCCGATGCGGTGGACGCCGCCGGCGTGGGGTTCGACGTCCTTTTCGGGCCGGCCTACAAAGGCATCCCGCTGGCGACCGCCCTGGCCTGCGAATACGCCCGCCGCGGCCGCGACCTGCCGCTGTCCTTCAACCGCAAGGAAGCCAAGGCGCATGGCGAGGGCGGCCTGCTGATCGGCGCACCGCTGGCCGGCAAACGCGTACTGATCATCGACGACGTGATCACCGCCGGCACCGCGATCCGCGAGGCGCTCGGCATCATCCGCGATGTCGGCGGCATCCCGGCCGGCATCGTGATCGCGCTCGACCGCCAGGAGCGCGCGAGCGAAGCGCATGCGCAGTCCGCCGCGCAGGCCGTGGCCGATGAACACGCCCTGCCGGTCGTGGCCGTGGCGACGCTGGCCGACCTGCTTGCGTTTGCCGGCGAAAGCGCCGACCTTGTGGACCACCGCGATGCCCTGCTCGCCTACCGCGCGCGTTACGGCATCGCCACCGCGCCGTAAGATGGCGCCCGGGGACGAACGCAGAACAGGGGCTGCGACCATGCCTTCCAGCAAGACGCTCACCACCGCCACGTTGTTGCTCGCGCCGCTGCTTGCGCTCGCGTTGCTGCCCACCGATGCGCACGCGCAACGGCGCGGCGCACCGCCGCCGAAGAACAAAAAACTCTATTGCTGGGAAGAAAACGGCGCGAAGGTCTGCGGCGATGCGCTGCCGGCCGAAGCCGCCGGCGTTCGCCGCACGGAGTTCAATGCTTCCGGCCGCCATACCGGCGATGTCGATCGCGCGATGACGCCCGAAGAACGCGCCGCTTACGAGGCCGGCATCGCCGCCGACAAGGCGCGCGCCGAAACCGAGGAAGCCCGCGCCCGTCGCGAAATGGCGATGGCCGAGTCGTACGAAACCGAAGACGACCTGCGCAAATCTTTCCAGGAGCGCATCGACCTGGTCGAGGAATCCTTGAAGGCCTCGGAGCTGGGCGTCATCGGTTTGCGCCAGAGCCTGGTCGCGCTGCTGCGGCAGGCGGGCGAGAACGAACTCGCCGGCAAGCCGGTCTCGCCGGTCGCGCGCACCAACATCCACACGCAGCATGCCGAACTGCGCCGCCGCGAGCGCCTGTTCGCGCAGCAGCGCGTGCAGCGCGCGAGCCTGGACGAAGAACTCGATTCGGTCCTGACGCGCTATCGCGAAATCAAGCAGGGCCAGCAGGCGAAGAAAGACGCCGCCGCTTCGCCCGCCGCGCAGCCGCCCGCGACGGGCGGCTGATCCGGCCAGGCTTCAGAACGGCAGCACGAGGTCCGGCCGCACCGCGAGCAGCTGTTCGCGGAAAGCGGCCTGGATGCGCGCAAGCGCTTCCTTGTTGTCGCCGTCGAAACGCATCACCAGCACCGGCGTGGTGTTCGACGCACGCACCAGGCCCCAGCCATCCGGCCAATCGGCGCGCAGGCCGTCGATCGACGACAGGCGCCCGCCTTCGAACTTCGCCTTCGCCTTGAACAGGTCGACGAACGAATGCGGATCGTCGTTCGGCGCGGGCACCTTGATCTCGGGCGTCGACACGCCATCGGGCAACGCGTCGAGCACTTCGCTCGGCGAGGTGCTGCGGCTGGCGAGGATCTCGAGCAGGCGCGCGGCGGCGTAGATGCCGTCGTCGAACCCGAACCAGCGTTCCTTGAAGAAGAAGTGGCCGCTCATCTCGCCCGCGAGCTCGGCGTCGGTCTCGCGCATCTTGGCCTTGATCAGCGAATGGCCGGTCTTCCACATCAGCGGGCTGCCGCCATGGCGCAGGATCTGGCCCGGCAGGCGACCGGTGCACTTCACGTCGTAGACGATGACCGCGCCGGGGTTGCGTTCGAGCACGTCGGCCGCGAACAGCATCAGCAGGCGATCGGGGAAGATGTTGTGCCCGTCCTTGGTCACCACGCCGAGGCGGTCACCGTCGCCGTCGAAGGCCACGCCGATGTCGGCGCCCAGGCGCTTGACCATCTTCACGAGGTCTTCGAGGTTGTGCGCCTCGCTCGGATCGGGATGGTGGTTGGGGAAGGTGCCGTCGACTTCGCAGTACAGCGGCGTGACTTCCGCGCCGATGGCGGACAGGACCTGCGGCGCGATCGCGCCGGCGACGCCGTTGCCCGCGTCGACGACCACCTTCAGGCGGCGGTCGAGCTGCACGTCGGCGGAAATGCGGTCGATGTATTCCTTCGAGACGTCGCGCTGCTGCACGTTGCCCGGCGTGGGCGCTTCGTGCAGGCGATCCTCGGCGATGCGCGCGTACAGATCTTCGATCGCCTTGCCCGACAGCGTTTCGCCGCCGACGACGATCTTGAACCCGTTGTAGTCCGGCGGATTGTGGCTGCCGGTGACCGCGACGCAGCACCCGGTGCGCAGTTGGTAGGCCGCGAAATACACGACCGGCGTCGCCGCCAGGCCGATGTCGACCACGTTACGGCCGGTCTTGCGCAGGCCGCGAACGAGACCGTCGATCATGTCGGGGCCCGACAGGCGGCCGTCGCGGCCGACGATGATGTCGTGCAGGCCGCGCTCGGTCATCAGCGAACCGATCGCTTGGCCGATCAATTCGGCGACGCTCGTGTCGAGCGTCTTCCCGACGATGCCGCGGATGTCGTACGCGCGGAAGATCGACTTGTCGATGAGCACGCGGCCGGCGGGCGCCGGCGCGGTGGGTTCGGCGATGCGCGGCGCGATGGCTTCCTCCGGCGCCGTCACCGGGGCGATGACGACCGGCGCGGCCACCGGCGCCGCGGCGGGCGCACCGGACTGCATCTGCGCCAGCGTGGGTGCGTCGGCCTGGTGTTCGTCTTCGACCGCGACCGTGGGCTTGCGAGCGGCACGCAGCGCGAGCCAGCCGAACACCGCGAACAGCAGCGCCGCGATCCAGCACGGCAACGCGCCGAGCCCGAACGGCGCCTTGCCGGCATCCGGCAGGCCGGCGGCGATGCGCCAGCTCGTGCCCTTCACCGGGGTGGCGAGTACTTCGGCGCCGTTGGCGAGTTCCTTGTCGCCGTGCTCGGCGACGCTGTAGCTCCCCTGGCGCAGCGCGAGGTAACTGTCGTCGTCGACGGAAGCGCGCGTGATCGGGCCAGCCGCGCGATCCAGCGGCAGGCGCACATACGCGACGCCGACACGCACCGGCCCGTTGTGCGCGGGCGCGGCGACGGCCAGGCGCGGGCCGCCGCCGTCGCGGACGATCGCGGCGACCGCCTTGTTCTCCGCGATCGCCGTCTCGGCGGCGCCGAGCTTGCCGTAACCCAGCTTGGGCAACGCGCCGTATTGCGATTCGAACCCGTCGGCGAAAATCTCGGCCGACTCCGCGCCCGCCCATCCCTGCTTCAGCGCGGCGGCGGCGCCGGGAAGGTTGCCCTGCGCAAGCGCGGCCTGCACGGCGGGGGTCTTCAGGCGCGTATCGAGTTCGGCCAATTGTTTCGTGACCGACGCGGAAATCTCCCGGGCGGCGAAGTCGCGCGCCTGGGTCAGCGTCGACGCGCGGTTTTCGGCGCGGAATTGCACCCACCCGCTCCACGCCAGCCACAATGCGACCAGGCCGCAAAGCACGGCCACGACCGGCATGAACGGCTTGAGCGCGCCGCCCGGAATGCCGAGTTTGCTCTTCGCCGGTGCGGCGCTGTCTTGTTCCGTCATTCCTGAAAATCCCCCGGTTAACGCACGCCGGTATGGCCGAAGCCACCGCTGCCGCGCGCGCTTTCTTCGAAAGTATCCACTACCTGCAACGTCGCGCGCACGATCGGCAACACCACCAGTTGCGCGATCCGGTCGCCCGGCGAAATCGTGAAGGCCTCGCGGCCCCGGTTCCAGGTGCTGATCATCAGCGGGCCCTGGTAGTCGGCGTCGATCAGGCCGGTGCCGTTGCCCAGCACGATCCCGTGCCGGTGGCCCAGCCCCGAGCGCGGCAGGATCACCGCGCAGAGCGTGGGATCGGCCAGGTGGATCGCCAACCCCGAGGGAATCAGCGCCGTCTCTCCCGCTTCCAGCAGCAACGGGGCCTCCAGCGCCGCGCGCAAATCCAGGCCCGCGCTGTGTTCGGTCGCGTAGGCCGGCATCGGCCATTCGTCGCCGAAGCGTGGGTCCAGCACCTTCACTTCGAGCACCTTGTGCGTCATGCGGGCAATCGCTCCTCCACCAGATCCAGCAGGGCATCGGCGAGCGCAATCTTCGGCGCGGGGCCGAGCGTGCGTTCGCCGAGGGTTCCGTTCGTGTCGCGCCAGTAGATCGACAGCGCATTGTCGTCGCTCTCGAATCCGCTGCCGGCCTGGCCGACGCGGTTGGCGGCGATGAGGTCGATGCGCTTGGCGTCGAGTTTGCCTTGTGCGTATGTGGCGAGCGCGTCTGTTTCGGCGGCGAAGCCGACAACCATGCGCGGGCGGCGCGGATCGCGCGCGACGTCGGCGAGGATGTCGGGGGTGCGCACCAGCCGCAGCGTCAGCACGTCTTCGCCGGGGCGTTTCTTGATTTTCGAAGGCGCCAGGTGTTCGGGCGTGAAATCCGCGACGGCGGCCGCGCCCACGTAGAGATCCGCCGGAAGCGCGTCGAGCACGGCCGCATGCATCTGCGCGGCCGAACGCACGTCGATGCGCGCCACGCCTTCGGGCGTGGGCAGATGCACGGGACCTGCGACGAGCACGGTGTGCGCGCCGCGTCGCGCGGCCGCGGCGGCGATGGCGAATCCCATCTTCCCGCTGCTGCGGTTGCCGAGGAACCGGACCGGATCCAGGTCCTCGTAGGTCGGTCCCGCGCTGACGACGACGCGGAGGCCGGCAAGGCTCAAGCGGTCGCCCTCGCGAGCGCGGCGACGATGTCCAGCGGCTCGACCATGCGGCCGGGGCCGGATTCGCCTTCGGCCAGCGGGCCTTCGGCGGGCCCGACGATGTGGGCGCCGCGTTCGCGCAGCAGCGCGACATTCGCTTGCGTCGCCGCGTGCAGCCACATGCGGTGGTTCATCGCCGGGCACAGCGTGATCGGCGCGGTCGTGGCCAGGCACAGCGTGCTGACCAGGTCGTCGGCGAATCCGTGCGCAAGTTTGGCGAGCGTGTTGGCGGTGGCGGGGGCGACGAGGATGGCGTCGGCCCAGCGCGCGAGTTCGATGTGGCCCATGGCCTGTTCGGCGGCGGCGTCCCAAAGCGAGGTGCGCACGGGCAGGCCCGACAAGGCCTGGAAGGTCTGGGCGCCGACGAAGCGCTGGGCGTTCTCGGTCATCGCGACCTGTACGGTCGCGCCAGCGTCGCGCAGGCGGCGGACGAGGTCGGCGGCCTTGTACGCGGCGATGCCGCCGCAGACGCAGAGCAGCACCTTCCGGCCATGCAGGGCGGCGACGGGTTCGGCCTTCATCGGTCGGAAAACCCCCACGGCGGAATAGGCATCCAGCTTACCCGAACCCCTCCATTCCCCCGATACACCCCCGCCCGCCCGCACGACACGCTGTGGCCATGCGCATCCGCGACTGGCCCTCCCTCGAACGCCCCCGCGAAAAACTCGCCGCCCACGGCGCCCGTGTCCTGTCGGACGCCGAGTTGCTCGCCATCTTCATCGGCTCGGGCCTGCGCGGCCAGGACGCCGTGACCACGGCGCGCCACCTGCTGAATACGCAGGGCTCGCTGCGCGCCCTGCTCGACCATCCGCTGCCCCTGATGGAACAGCTCAAAGGCATCGGCCGCGCGCGTGCATGCCTGCTGCTTGCCGCGCTGGAGCTCGGCCACCGCCACTACGCCACCACGCTCGAGCCCGGCGATCCCATGTCCGGGCCGGGCGTGGTCGGCGAGTTCTTCCACCGGCGGTTGCGCGATCACCGCGCAGAAGTCTTCGCCGTGATGTTCCTCGATACGCGGCTGCGGATGATCGCCTTCGAGGAACTCTTCCACGGCACCGTGGACCAGGCGGACATCTACCCGCGCGAGATCGCCAAGCGCGCGCTCGCCCTCAATGCCGCGGCCGTGGTGGTCGGCCACAACCACCCCAGCGGCACGCCCGAGCCGAGCAACGACGATCGCAAGACCACCCTGGAGATGCGCAACTCGCTGCGGCTGCTCGGCATCCGCCTGCTCGACCACGTGATCGTCGGCGAAGGCCCGCCCCTGTCGATGGCCGCACGAGGGCTCTTCTCATGCGTGCCGTAGACTATGCGGCCGTCGTTTCGGCCTTCGGCAACCGTCGTGAAAGCTTCCATCAACGCCCTCGTCGACCAGGGCATCGCCGCGCTGCGCAGCGCCGGCACGCTCCCGCAGGATCTCGACATCCCGGCCTTCGTGGTCGAGCGTCCGAACCAGCGCGCGCACGGCGATTTCTCCACCAACGCCGCGATGGTCCTGGCCAAGGCCGCGCGCACCAACCCGCGCGCGCTCGCGCAGGCCCTGGTGGCCGCGTTGCCTGCCTCCGACGATGTCGCCAAGGTCGAAATCGCCGGCCCGGGCTTCATCAACTTCCACTTGGCGCCGGCCGCCTACGGGCGCGAGTTGCGCGAGGTCATCGCGCGCGGTTCGGCCTACGGCCACAACACCAGCGGTGCTGGCCGCACGGTCGGCGTGGAATATGTATCCGCCAATCCGACGGGCCCGCTGCACGTCGGCCACGGCCGCGCGGCGGCGATCGGCGATTGCATCGCGCGCGTGCTGGCCGCCAACGGTTGGCGCGTGATGCGCGAGTTCTACTACAACGACGCCGGCGCGCAGATCGACAACCTCGCCAAGTCGGTGCAGGCGCGCGCGCTCGGCAAGACGCCGGACGATCCGTCGTGGCCGGAGGATGGCTACCGCGGCGAATACATCGTCGATGTCGCCAACGCCTACCTGCGCGGGGACACGGTCGAGTTCGAAGACCACATCGTCCATGCCGCGAAGGATCCGAACGACCTGGACGCCGTCCGCCAGTTCGCCGTCGCCTGGTTGCGCCGCGAACAGAACGCCGACCTCGCCGCCTACGGCGTGTCCTTCGACGTCTATTTCCTGGAATCCTCGCTCTACACGCAGGGCAAGGTGGAGGAAACCGTTCGCGAGCTGGTCGCCCACGGCCACACCTACGAGGAAGGCGGCGCGCTGTGGCTGCGTACGACCGACTTCGGCGACGACAAAGACCGCGTCATGCGGAAGTCGGATGGCACCTACACCTACTTCCTGCCGGACGTCGCCTATCACCGCTCCAAATGGCAGCGGGGGTACGAGCGCGCGATCACCGAGCTGGGCGCGGACCACCACGGTTCGCTGGCGCGCGTGGTCGCCGGCCTGCAGGCGCTGGATTGCGGCATTCCGAAGAACTGGCCGGAGTACGTGCTGCACCAGATGGTCACCGTCATGCGCGGCGGCCAGGAAGTGAAGCTCTCCAAGCGCGCGGGCAGCTACCTCACGCTGCGCGACCTGATCGAGGAAGCCGGGCGCGATGCCACGCGCTGGTTCCTGATCGCGCGCAAGCCCGATTCGCAGCTCACCTTCGACATCGACCTGGCGCGTTCGCAAAGCAACGACAACCCCGTCTTCTACGTGCAGTACGCCCACGCCCGCGTATGCAGCCTGCTGCGCCAGGCCGCGGAGAAGGGCTTCACCGTCGATCTGTCGAACGGCTTGCGCCACGTGGACACGCTGTCCGATGAACAGGCGCAGGCCTTGCTGGTCGAGCTCTCGCGCTTCCCGGAAGTCGTCGAAGCGGCCGCGGTGACGCTCGAGCCGCACGCCGTCGCGCAATACCTGCGTGAATTGGCGAATGCCTTCCATGTCTGGTACCACGCGCAGCCCATCCTGGTGGATGATGCGAACCAGCGCGACGCGCGTCTTGCGCTGAGCGTCGGCACCGGCCAGGTGCTGAAGAACGGTTTGGATTTGCTGGGCGTATCGGCCCCGGAGAAGATGTGATGGCGGCACGACGCGGGAAGTCGCAGGCGAAGCGCAACGGGGGCGATTCCAACCCCGCCTGGATCTGGTTGTTCGCGGGCCTGGCGCTCGGCATCGCGCTGATCGTCGGCGTGCCCAAGTTGTGGCCGAAGGGCGACGGCGACGGTTTCTTCCGTCCGAAACCCAATCCCGATGCGCAGCCCAAGTCCACGGTCAGCGCCGACGAGGACGATGCGATCGTCCCGGAGCCCGCGCCTGCGGCGGCCAAGGCCGACAAGCCGAAGGAAACGCAGTACGACTTCTACACGCTGCTGCCGTCCAACGAAGTGCCGCTCTCCGACGCCGAACTGGCGGAAACCGAGCGCGCCGAAGCCGCGCGCGGCGCCGCCGCCGAAAAGCAGCAGGCCGCCGCGAACCCCGATGCCGCCGACATCGCGCACCCGGTGGTCGCGACCAACGCCGTGGTGACCAATGCCGGCGCCGCGTCCAACACGCAGGCGCCGACCGCGACCGCCGCATCGGCCGCCAAGTCCGAACCCAAGGACGACGGCACGCGCTACCTGCTGCAGGCCGGCGCGTTCCAGGCCAGCGGCGATGCCGAAGCGGTGAAGGCGAAGATCGCGATGCTGGGGCTCAGCGCGCGCGTGGAATCGGCGCAGATGGCCGACAAGACCGTCTATCGCGTGCGCATGGGGCCGTACGGCAGCGCGTCCGAACTCGCCGACGCCAAGCGCCGCCTCAGCGGCGGCGGCTTGCCGGCGATGGCGATCAAGGCGCGTTGATCGCGCGCCCCCGATGACGACCACGCCCCGCACCGCGTTCATCACCGGCGCCACTTCCGGTTTCGGCGCCGCGGCCGCGAAGCGCTTCGTCGCCGGCGGCTGGAATGTCGTCGCCACCGGCCGACGCGCCGACCGCCTGCAGTCGCTCGTCGACGCCCTCGGCGCCGATCGCGTGCATCCGGCCGTCTTCGATGTGCGCGACGAAGCCGCGATGCGCGCCGCACTCGACGCCATCCCGGCGCACTTCAACACCATCGACCTGCTGGTGAACAACGCCGGCCTCGCGCAGGGCACCTTGCCCGCGCAGAAAGCCGACCTCTCCGATTGGCAGACGATGATCGACACCAACGTGCGCGCGCTTGTCGTGCTCACGCACGCGTTGTTGCCGTCGCTGATCGAACGCAAGGGCGCGATCGTCAACGTCAGCTCGACGGCCGCGACCTATCCGTATGCCGGCGGCAACGTCTACGGCGGCACGAAGGCCTTCGTTTCGCAATTCTCGCTCGGCCTGCGCGCCGACCTGCATGGCACCGGCGTGCGCGTCACCGCGCTGGAGCCGGGCATGGCCGAAACCGAATTCACCCTCGTGCGCACGCACGGCGACCAGGCCGCGTCGGATGCGCTCTACAAGGGCGCGCACCCGATGACCGCCGAAGACATCGCCGAAACATTGTGGTGGGTGGCGAACCTGCCGCCCCACCTCAACGTCAATCGCCTGGAAATGATGCCGACGCGGCAATCCTTCGCCGGCTTCCAGATCGCCCGGGACTAAACCGGTTCGTCGCTCAGGTAGGTGTACGCCGTGAGTCCGGCTTCGAGCGCATCCTTCAACCGCGCGCTCTCTTCCGCCGGCAACCCCGCGTCATCCACCTTCTTCGCATACGCCTCGCGCAGCGCATCGAGCTTGTACCCGACGTAATCCAGCATCACGTCCGTCGTGTCGCCACGACGCTGCTGGGTCATCGCGTACCCGTCGCCGTCCAGATGCACTTCGACCGCATCGGTATCGCCGAACAGGTTGTGGATGTCGCCGAGGATTTCCTGGTACGCGCCCACGAGGAAGAAGCCCAGGCGATAGATCTCGCCGTGCCGCAAGGGATGCAGCGGCAGCGAGCTGTCGAGCCCTTCGTTTTCCACGTAGGTGTCGATCTTGCCGTCCGAGTCGCAGGTCATGTCCGCGATCACGCCGCGACGCGCGGGCGCTTCGTCGAGGCGCTCGATCGGCACGATCGGGAACACCTGGTCGATCGCCCACACATCGGGCATCGATTCGAACACGCTGAAATTCACGAAATACTTGTCGACCAGGCGCTCGTTCAACTCATCGAGCAGGTCGCGGTGCGAACGCTCGCCGACATCCAGGCGCGCGCGCACGGCATGGGCGATCGCGTAGAACAGATCGTCGATGCGCGCCCGATGGGTCAGGTCGATCTGCCCGAGCGCGTACAGCGACAAACCTTCGCCATGATGGTGCTGCGCGTCGTGGAAGAGTTCCACCGCTGGGCGCTGGTCGAGTTCGTCGTGCAACTCGCGCAGGTGACGGATCACCGCCGGTTCGTCGTCGTGCGGCGGCGGCACGCGGCCTTCGGGCGCTTCCTCGACTTCCGCGACGTTCGCCACGAGCACCGCATGGTGCGCCGTCATCGCGCGCCCGCATTCGGTGACGATGCGCGGCTGCGGCAGCGCGTGCGCTTCGCAGGCTTCGGCCAGCGGCTGCACGATGTTGTTCGCGTACTGGCTCACGCCGTAGTTGATCGAGCAATAGCTGCGCGAACGCGTGCCTTCGTAATCGATGCCCAGCCCGCCACCGACGTCCATGTACTGCACCTGCGCGCCGAGCTTGGACAGCTCGACGAAGTAACGCACCGCCTCGCGCATGCCGTTGGCGATGTCGCGGACGTTGGAAATCTGCGAACCCATGTGGAAATGCAGCAGGCCGAGGCAGTCGCCGAAGCCGCTGTCGCGCAGCGTCTTCCACAGATCGAGCACCTGCCGCGGCGAGAGGCCGAACTTCGCCTTGTCGCCACCGCTGTTCTGCCACTTGCCCGCGCCGAGCGAAGCCAGCCGCATGCGCACGCCGATGCCCGGGCGCACGTCGAGGGCCTTGGCTTCCTCGATGATCAGCTTCAGCTCGCTGGGCTTCTCGACCACGATGTAGGTCTGCAGCCCGAGCTTGCGGCCGATGAGCGCGAGACGGATGTACTCGCGGTCCTTGTAACCGTTGCAGACGATGAGCCCGCCGGGCCGGCTCATCGCGAGCACCGCCATCAGCTCGGGCTTGCTGCCGGCTTCCAGGCCGAAGCCTTCGCCGCGATGCGAGGCGAGCGTGCCCGCCACGCCGGCGTGCTGGTTGACCTTGATCGGATAGACCGCCGTGTAGCCGCCCTTGTAGTCCCAATCGGCCTGCGCCTGCGCGAAGGCCGCCTGCAACTTGCGCAGGCGGTCGCCGAGGATGTCCGGGAAGCGCACCAGCAAGGGCAGCTTGGCGCCGTTGGCCTTGGCCTGGTCGACCACTTCGGACAGCGCGATCGCCGGGCCCTGCCCACCGCGCGGCAACACCGTGACGCGCCCGGCGCCATCGACATCGAAATACCCCTCCGACCAATGCGGGATGGAGTAGGTCTTGCGGGCCTGGTCGACGGACCATGCGCTCATCGGCGGATTACCTCGGTCTGGGGGAACAAAACGGGCGCGAAGTATAGGCCCCGCGGGCCGAACGCACCGCCAAAACGGCCGACGCCCTACAATGCGCGCCCCCACGCCCCAGCCGGACCGCCGCGATGACCGAACCCACCTGGATGTACGAGAACTTCGAACCCGCCGGTTCGGCCATCGGTTACCGCATCACGCGCAAGCTGGACGAAGTGCAGTCGCCCTTCCAGAAGATCGAAATCTTCGAGAGCACCGACTGGGGCAACGTGATGCTGATCGACGGCGCGATGATGCTCACCACGCGCGACAACTTCCTCTACCACGAGATGATGTCGCATCCGGCGTTGTTCACGCATGCCAATCCCAAGCGCGTGGTCATCATCGGCGGCGGCGATTGCGGCACGCTGCGCGAAGTGCTCAAGCACCCGGGCGTCGAATCGGCCACGCAATGCGACATCGACGAGCAGGTCACGCGCATGGCGGAGAAGTGGTTCCCCGAGCTGTGCGATTCCAACAACGACAAGCGCGCCGAACTGCTGTTCGACGACGGCATCGCCTACATGGCCAATTGCCCGGCGGGCAGCGTGGACATCGTGATCGTGGATTCGACCGATCCGGTCGGCCCGGCCGAAGGCCTGTTCAACAAGGCCTTCTACGCCTCGTGCTTCCGCGCGCTGAAGGACGACGGCATCCTCGTGCAGCAATCCGAGTCGCCGCTGGTGCTGCTGGAGCTGATCAAGGAAATGCGCGGCGAAATGGGCAAGGCCGGCTTCACGACCTTCAAGACGCTGCCCTTCCCGCAGCCGTGCTACCCGACCGGCTGGTGGAGCTGCACGCTGGCGCGCAAGTCCGGTGGATTCGATTACCGCGCGGTGGATGCGCGCGCGAAAACCTTCAAGACTAAGTACTACACGGCCGACGTCCACCAGGGCGCGATGGCGTCGATTCCGTTCGTGGCCGAGGCCCTGGGCGACGCTTAAAGCGCGTCGCCGTCCAGCTCGCCGGTGCGGATGCGCACCACCTTGTCGAGATCCCAGACGAAGATCTTGCCGTCGCCGATCTTGCCCGTGCCGGCGGCCTGCATGATCGCTTCGACCACCGCGTCGACCTGGTCGTCGGACACGGCGACCTCGAGCTTGATCTTGGGCAGGAAGTCGACGACGTATTCGGCGCCGCGATACAACTCGGTGTGGCCTTTCTGGCGCCCGAAGCCCTTGACCTCGGTCGCGGTGATCCCCGCCACGCCCGCCTCGGACAGCGCCTCGCGTACGTCGTCCAGCTTGAAAGGCTTGATGATCGCCATGACCATCTTCATCACATCGTCTCCATGTCGCGTGCCCGCAGCATAACCGCGCCGGGACCGGCTGTAGGAAAATACCCACGGCCCGCCGCTTCTTTTCCTGATGGCGGCCGGCCCGGAAGTTGGACAAGCTCGCGTAGCCCGAGGACTTGAGGACAATGAGCGCCATGATCGACCTGGATAAACTCGACGACCTCGCGCGGCGCCTCAGCAGCCTCGTCCCCCCCGCCCTGCGCGAGGGACGCGACGAGCTGCAGGAGAACTTCAAATCCGTCCTGCAGACCGGCTTGTCCAAGCTCGACCTCGTCACCCGCGAGGAATTCGAAGTGCAGCGCACCGTGTTGCTGCGTACGCGCGAGAAGCTGGACGAACTCCAGCGCACCGTCGCCGATCTCGAAGCGCAGCTGGATTCGCCGGCGCCGCGCCACTAGCGGGTTGCCCATGGGTTTGTCGCTCGTGCACACGCGTGCACGCGTCGGCGTGCGCGCGCCTGCCGTTCGCGTGGAAGTGCATGTCGGCGGTGGCCTGCCGTCGCTGACGGTCGTCGGCCTGCCGCATGCGGGCGTGCGGGAAGCCAAGGATCGCGTGCGCGCCGCGCTGCAGTGTTCGCAATTCACCTTTCCCGACGGGCGCATCACCGTCAACCTCGCGCCGGCGGACCTGCCCAAGCGCGGCGGACGATTCGATTTGCCGATCGCGCTCGGGATCCTGGCCGCGAGCGGGCAGTTGTCGAACGAGGCCTTGCGCGACGTCGAGTTCCTCGGCGAACTCGGGCTCACAGGGGAACTGCGCGGCGTCGACGGCGTCTTGCCGGCCGCGATCGAGGCGGCACAGGCGAATCGACGCCTGATCGTGCCGCAGGACAACGGCGGCGAAGCAGCCCTCGTTGCGTCGGCGGATGTCCGCGTTGCGCGCACCTTGCTGGAGGTCTGCGCATTGCTGGCCGGCGAGAAATCCTTGCCGCGCGCCGAAGCGGTCGCCGTCGTCGAACGCCACGCGCCGGATCTGCGCGACGTGCGCGGGCAATGGCGTGCGCGGCGTGCATTGGAGATTGCGGCCGCGGGCCAGCATCACCTGTTGTTCGTCGGCACGCCCGGCTGTGGGAAGACGCTGCTCGCCTCGCGCCTGCCGGGGCTGTTGCCCGAAGCGAGCGAGGTCGAAGCGCTCGAGTCCGCGGCGGTCGCTTCGATCAGCGGCCGCGGCGTCGACGTCGCGCGCTGGCGCCTGCGTCCGTTCCGCGCGCCGCACCACACCACCAGCGCGGCCGCGCTGATCGGCGGCGGCCCCGATGCGCGGCCGGGCGAAGTCTCGCTCGCGCACAACGGCGTGTTGTTCCTCGATGAGTTGCCCGAGTGGGGCCGCCACACGCTGCAAGTGCTGCGCGAACCACTCGAGTCGGGGTCGGTCGTCGTTTCCCGCGCGGCCTCCCGCGCGGAGTATCCGGCGCGTTTCCAACTCGTCGCTGCAATGAATCCCTGCCCCTGCGGCTGGGCCGGCGATCCGAGCGGCAAGTGCCGTTGCCTGCCCGAGGCCATCGACCGATATCGCGCACGCGTGTCCGGTCCGCTGCTCGATCGCATCGACCTGCACGTCGACGTACCGCGCGTCCCACCCGACGCCCTGCGCGAGGAGGCGCCGGAAGGCGAACCGAGCGAACCGGTGCGCGCCCGCGTCGTCGCCGCCCGCGCGCGACAACTCGCGCGCGCCGGTCTTCCCAACGCCTTGCTGGATCAGTCGGCGACGAACGCGACCTGCCGCCTCGCGCCGCAGGACCGCGCCTTGCTGGAACGCGCGATGGTCGCCTTCGACCTTTCCGCGCGATCGCTGCATCGCATCCTGCGCGTGGCGCGGACCATCGCCGACCTCGACGACAGTGAACACATCGTCACGCCGCACCTGTCCGAAGCGATCGGCTACCGCACCCTGGACCGTGGCGCGCCGGTCACCTGAGTTTCACTCCGTCCGAAGGTTGCCGCTGCTACACCTTCGCGCTCCCGCGATCGAGAACCGTGCCATGCCAGAGACCGACCAGGACCTGATCGCACTGGAAAAACGCTTCTGGCAATCGATGGTCGACCGGGATACGGACGTCGCCCTGGGCCTGTTGGCCGAGCCGGCGCTGATGGTCTCCAGCCACGGCGCGATGCAGTTCGACCATGCCGGCTATCGCAAGATGGCCGAAGACCCGCGCCACGCGCTCAAGGCCTTCGACTTGTCGAACACGCGGGTGCTCCGCCCGTCCGACGACGTGGCCATCGTCACCTACGAAGTCGACCAGACCACGACGATGTCCGATCGCGAAGAACGCGTGCGCATGTCCGACTCCAGCACCTGGGTGCGCCGCGACGGCAAATGGCTGTGCGCGATCCACACCGAGTCGGCGATGACCGAAGCTCCGGTGAAGGAAATGCGCGGCCACTGACGCAGCCGCGCACCTGCGTCGCCGTCACTTGGCCGGCGCGTCTTCCTTCAACCAGCGCTGCGTGTCCTGCACGCGATACTTGCCCGAATCGGTGGCGAGCTGGCGCAACCAATTGCCGTGGCCTGCGCCGTACAGCACCAGCACGCGGTCGCCCGGTTCGGTGCGGCGCACGATGTTGTTGAATATGGTCAGGTTGCGGCCGTACCAGAGCATGTCCCAGTTCGCGCCGATCGGGTCGTCGGCCGTGCCGTAGAGGCCGATGCGGAAATACGCCTGCGCGTTCGCGCGCAACCATTCGGGCGAGTTGAGGCGCACGAGCATGTCGCCGATCGTGCCGTTGTCCAGGACGCGCTGGTCTTCGTCGTTCACCGCCTTGCCGATGGCGTCGTCCTGCGCGCGTTGCGCCTGCTGGCCATGGCGTTCGATCGCCTTGGGCCAGTCGATGCTCGCCTCATCCTTGATCGGCCCCATGTCGTTCCAGTCGACGGCGATCACGCCCTTCAACTTCTGGTCGCAGGCGATGCGGAAGCCGAGCTGCTCGGTTTCGTTGCGCGTCAGCGGGCGCTTGCCATGGCACGACTCGGCGAAGGTCTGGTCCAGCGTGTCCTGCTTGGTGGTCTCGGCTTCGACCATGATCTTCGTCGGCTTGAAGCGCGCGATGAGGCGCGCGACGTCCGCGATCTCGCGCTGGCGCTTGGCGCTGAGCACGTCGTCGGCGCGCGTGTTGTGCACGTCGCGGCCCGGGTTGTTCATGTGGAAGCTGCCGACGAACAGGAAGTCGGCGTCGGGTTGCGGGTCGGTCGCCGGCGCGGGCGCCGCGAGGCAGGCGGCGGAGGCGACCAGGGCGGCAGCGGCCAGCGCCAATGCAAAACGTCGGTTCACAGCACGCATCGATCGATTTCCTTTCTTCCGGGGCGGGGGGCTCTGGGGTCCGATGCGCGGGCGCCCGCCAGGGTTTACACACCTGACAGGCGCCCCGTGACTCAGAACGCGTGGTCGAACGCCACCTCGCCCTGCACGCCGACCTGGTAGGCCGAGACCCGCCGCTCGAAGAAGTTCGTGACTTCCTGCACATCCTGCAGGTCCATGAAGGGGAAGGGATTGCGCGAGCGCCAGTGCGGCGGCATCCCGAGTTGCGCGAGGCGCTGGTCGGCGCAGTACTGCAGGTATTCGCGCATGTCGCGGATCGACAGGCCCGCGACGCCGCCCGACAAGGTGTCTTCGGCGAAGGCGACTTCGCACTCCACGGCCTCTTCCATCATCGCGACGACCTGCGCGCGGAAGTCGGCATCGATCAACTCCGGCTCTTCCTCGCGCGCCGTGCGGAACACATCGAAGGCGAAGGCCATGTGCCCGCTTTCGTCGCGGAACACCCAGTTGGTGCCCGCCGCCAGGCCGTGCAGCAAACCGCGCGAGCGAAGGTAGTACACGTAGGCGAACGCGCCGAAGAAGAACAGGCCTTCGATGCAGCCGGCGAAGCACGCAAGATTCAACAGGAACTGGCGCCGCTGTTCCCGCGTCTCCACGCGCTGCAGGCTGCGGATCGACTCCATCCATTTGAAGCAGAACGCGGCCTTGCGCTGGATCGACGGAATGTTGTCGACCGCCGCGAAGGCGCGCGCACGTTCGGCCGGATCCGGCAGATAGGTGTCGAGCAGCGTGAGATAGAACTGCACATGCAGCGCTTCCTCGTACAGCTGGCGCGAGAGGAACATGCGCGCTTCGGGTGCGTTGATGTGCTGGTAGAGATTGATCACGAGGTTGTTGGCGACGATCGAATCGCCCGTGGCGAAGAAGGCCACCAGGCGTTCGACCAGATGGCGCTCCGCCGGCCCGATCTTGTGCCGCAGGTCGTTGAGGTCGAGCGAGAAGTCGACCTCCTCCACCGTCCAGGTGTTGCGCACCGCGTTGCGGTACATCTCGTAGAAATGCGGATAGCGCATCGGGCGCAAGGTGAGCTCGAAACCGGGATCGAGCAGCAGGGGACGGGCGGCACTCATTGGCAGGCCTCGCAGGATTCGGGATTTTCGAGCGAGCAGGCGATGGCTTCGACCGGCGTCGGCGCCGCGCCGACCGTCGTCTTCTGGATCTTCGTCGCCGGACGCGAGCGCAGGTAATACGTCGTCTTGATGCCCTGCTTCCATGCGTGCATGTACATCGACGACAGCGCGCCGATCGCCGGGCTTTCCATGAACAGGTTCAGCGACGCGGATTGATCGATGTACGCGCCGCGCGCGGCGGCCATGTCGATCAGCGCGCGCATCGGCAGTTCCCACGCGGTCCGGTAGATATCGCGCAAGGCTTCGGGAATCTCCGCGATGCTCTGGATCGACCCTTCCGCGCGCTTGATCGCATCGCGCAGTTCCGGCGTCCACAGGCCGAGCTTCTTCAACTCTTCGGCGAGGTAGCGATTGACCTGCAGGAAGTCGCCCGACAGCGTTTCGCGCTTGAACAGGTTGCTCACCTGCGGCTCGACGCATTCGTAGCAACCGGCGATGGAGGCGATGGTCGCCGTCGGCGCGATCGCGACGAGCAGGGAGTTGCGCAGGCCGTGCGTCCTGATGCGTTCGCGCAAGGCGTCCCAACGGTCGCTGGCTTCGGGCACGACATTCCAGGCATCGAACTGCAACTCGCCGACCGACGCACGCGTATCGGCGAACGACGGATGCATGCCCCGCTCCACCGCCAGTTCGCACGAGGTATCGAGCGCGTGGAAGTAGATCGTCTCGGCGATCTTCGTCGACATCGCGCGCGCCGCCTCGCCGTCGAAGGGCAAGCGCAGCGCGAAGAACACATCCTGCAGGCCCATGCAGCCCAGGCCCACCGGGCGCCAACGCAGGTTGCCGCGGCGCGCGGTTTCGATCGGGTAGAAGTTCAGGTCGATCACGCGATCGAGCTGGCGCACGGCCAACCGCACGGTTTCGGCGAGCTTGTCGAAATCGAAGCCGATCTCGGGATCGACGTGCCGCGCCAGGTTGATCGAGCCCAGGTTGCACACCGCCGTTTCTTCGGCGGAGGTGACTTCCAGGATTTCCGTGCACAGGTTCGACAAATGGATGACGTTCTGCGGCCGCAGCGTCTGGTTGCTCGCGCGGTTGCACTTGTCCTTGAAGGTCATCCAGCCATTGCCGGTCTGCGCGAGCGAACGCATCATCCGCGCGTACAACTCGCGGGCGCGGATCGTGCGCGTCGCCTTGCCCTGCGTTTCGGCCTGTTCGTAAGCACGTTCGAACGCATCGCCATACAGGTCGACGAACTCCGGCACCACGCGCGGATCGAACAGCGACCAGTCCGCATCCGCCTCCACGCGCCGCATGAACAGGTCCGGCACCCAATTGGCGATATTGAGATTGTGCGTGCGGCGCGCTTCGTCGCCGGTGTTGTCGCGCAGCTCGAGGAATTCCTCGACATCGGCGTGCCACGGCTCGAGATACACGCAGGCCGCGCCCTTGCGCTTGCCGCCTTGGTTCACGGCGGCGACGGATGCATCCAACGTCTTGAGCCACGGCACGATGCCGTTGGAATGCCCGTTGGTCGACTTGATCAGCGAACCGCGCGAACGCACGCGCGTGAAGCTCACGCCGATGCCGCCGCTGAATTTCGACAATTGCGCGATGTCGCCATAGCGTTGGTAGATCGACTCCAGCGAGTCCTGTGGGGAATCGAGCAGGAAGCACGAGGACAACTGCTCGTGGTTGGTGCCGCTGTTGAACAGCGTCGGCGACGAGGGCAGGTAATCCAGGTGCGCCATCGCGCGATACAGCGCGAGCGCGCCGGGCACGTCTTCGCCGAGCGCGCAGGCGATGCGCAGGAAGAATTGCTGCGGTGTTTCGATCGCTTTGCGCGTGCGCGGATGGCGCAACAAGTAACGGTCGTACAGCGTGCGCAGGCCGAAATAGTCGAAGCCCTGGTCGAGCAACGGGTCGATGGCGTCGTTGAGTTTGCGCGCATTGGCCTGCACGAATTCCAGCAGGCGGTCGTTGATCAGGCCCACTTCGTGCCCGCGCGCGATGGATTGCGAGAACGCGTGGATTTCCTGGCCCGCGACTTCCTTGGCGATCACCGCCGACAGCAGGCGCGCGGCCAGGCGCCCGTATTCGGGTTCTTCGGCGGTGAGCAGCGCGGCGGTGCGGATGGAGAGTTCGTCGAGCTCGCGCGTGGTCGCGCCGTCGTAGAGGCCGGAGATCGTGCGCGTGGCCACGCGCATCGGTTCCACCGAATGCAGGCCTTCGGCCGCGCGCGTCACCGCACGCACGATCTTGTTGAGGTCGACGGCTTCGGACGCACCGTTGCGCTTGGTGACGCGCATGGTGGTGGCGGTGGGCGGCGGCGTGAGATCGAATGCGGGTGCGACGGCGGCGGGCGCGACGGCCGATTCGGCGAGCGTGTCGTGTGACATGGGTGGCTCCGTGATGGCGCAC
The DNA here is from genome assembly GCF_052115395.1 of Lysobacter sp. 2RAF19. Classification (NCBI taxonomy): domain Bacteria; kingdom Pseudomonadati; phylum Pseudomonadota; class Gammaproteobacteria; order Lysobacterales; family Lysobacteraceae; genus Lysobacter; species Lysobacter sp. 2RAF19. The sequence continues at coordinate 26,533 of NZ_JBFRGO010000002.1, forward strand.
CGGTGCCGATCGCTCCCTCGGCGATCGACAGTCGGACTCGGAACCACACGATGGGAAGGCGGCGTCGCAGCGATCGAGACACGCGCGCGAAAAAACGCGGCGGCCGGCCCCTGCGTCACCAGCCATCTCCCCCCGGAGATTCCGCGGCCGGCACCGCGCGGCGTGCATCGCGCGGTTGTCGGCAGGTCTTCGGGCTCGTGGACACGGTGCGCATGGAGCCGCACCACCTACTCGTCGCCGCTTCCCGGGGCCACCGCCCCAGTGCGTGCGCGACTTCGTTTCCACCTACCGCTGCGGGGCAGCGCCGGAGTTGGACCGGCTTCCCTTTTCATCCGCGAACCTTCGCCCGCGGAACCGACGACCACAAGATATCGCGCTTGGCGAGGTTGTCAATCGACGATGTTGGGGTCCGGCGGCAAGCGACCGCGACCGCTACACTCGTCGCCAGCCGACAAGGAGTCCGCTTGGAGCACCTGCACGCCATCGACCTGCGCCTGCTTTTCGGCGCGCTCCTCATCCTGGCGGGCATCGCTTCGTCGTTGCTCGCGCGCCGGTTCGGTGCCCCCTTGCTGCTGGTGTTCCTGTTGCTCGGCCTGGTGCTCGGCGAAGACGGGCCGGGCGGCATCAAGTATTCGGACCTGGGCTTCACGTATCTGGTCGGCTCGCTCGCGCTTGCGGTGATCCTGTTCGATGGCGGCCTGCGCACGCGCGCGGCGCAGGTGCGCGGCAGCGTGGTGCCCTCGGTGGTGCTCGCGACCGCCGGCGTGGTGATCACCGCCGCGCTCACCGCCGTCGCCGCGGTGTATCTGTTGCATCTGCCGTGGTTGGAAGCCTTGCTGCTCGGCGTCGTCGTGTCTTCGACCGACGCGGCCGCGGTGTTCTTCCTGTTGCGCGCGGGCGGCCTGCATCTCGAACGCCGCGTCAACGCAACGCTCGAACTCGAATCGGGCAGCAACGATCCGATGGCGGTCTTCCTCACGCTCGCGATGACGACGTGGATCGCCGGCACCGGCACGCACGATCCCTGGATGCTCTCGCTGCAACTGGGATGGGCAATCGCCGCGGGCCTGGTCGCCGGTTATCTCGGCGGGCGCCTGATGGTGTGGACGCTCAACACCTTCGAACTTCCACCGGGCCTGCATCCTTGGCTCGCGCTCGCCGGCGCGGTCGCGTTGTTCTCGATCACCAACCTGTTCCGCGGCAGTGGTTATCTCGCGGTGTACCTGGCGGGCATCGTCGTCGCCAACCGCCCGATGCGCGCGCGCAACGAAGTGCTGTCCGTGCAGGATGCGGCCACGTGGTTCGCGCAGTTGGTGATGTTCCTGTTGCTCGGCCTGCTGGCAACGCCGCACAAGTTGTTCGAAGTGTTGTGGCCCGCGCTCGGCGTCGCCGCCTTCCTGATGTTCGTTGCGCGGCCGGCCGCGGTGGTCGCGTGCCTGGCGCCCTTCGGGTATCGCCGGCAGGAAATCGCCTTCATTGCGTGGACGGGCTTGCGCGGCGCGGTCGGCATCTTCCTCGCATCGATTCCGCTGCTCGCAGGTTTGCCGAACGCGACGATCTATTTCAACGTCGCCTTCGTGGTCGTGTTCGTCTCGTTGATCGTGCAGGGCTGGTCGCTGGGACGCGCGGCGCACCGGTTCGAAGTCGCCGTACCGCGCGCGGACCCGAATACGCGCCGCATCCAGCTCGACCTCCCCGGCCAGCTCGAATACGACATGGTCGGCTATCGCATCGCCGCGGGAAGCGCCGTGCTGCGCGGCGCCGCCCTGCCCGGCCGCGTGCGCCTGGCGATGGTCGTGCGCGAAGGCCGCGTGCTGTTGCCCGACGACGCAGGCACCCTGCTCGCGAACGACTACGCGTACGTGCTCGCACCCACGGGCCAGGCACCGCGCCTGGATTGGCTGTTCGCCGAAGGCCGCGATGCACGCGCCGCCGAGCAGGACCTGTTCGGCAGCTTCACCTTGCCCGGCGATGCGCCGCTCGGCGAAATCGCATCGTTCTATGGTTTGCAGATCCCGGCGCGCTTCAGCGACGCAACCGCGGCGCAGTTGTTCGATGAACGCTTCGACGAGCAACCGCAGGTCGGCGACAAGCTTGCGCTCGGGAAAGCGGTGCTGGTCGTGCGCGCGTTGAAGGATGAGCGCGTGGCGAAGGTGGGGTTGAAGTTCGCGGGGGTTGGGGAGCGGTTACTCGGCGGGCGGTGATTCGCGCGGCCAGGCCTTGCGGTTCGGATCCAGCTCCGCGGTCGTCATCGCTTCGGCACGCAGACCGAATCCGCACACCGCCAACGGGCCTTCGATGTAGTGCACCAGCCCGAAGGCCTCTTCGATCTGGACTTCGTTGATCGCGGCTGTGATGCAGGCGCCCAGGCCGAGCTCGATCGCGCTGAGAAACAGCGTCTGCGACAAATGTCCGACATCGAGGATCGTCACCCGATAGGCCTTCGGGTGATTGCGGTATTTCCAGAAGTTGCGCTCGAACCGCGGCGCGAGCACGACGAGCACGTGCGCATCGGCGAACCATTGCTGCCCGCCCACCGCGTGCGACGCCAGTTGCGCGAGATCCTCGACAGGCGGCAGTGGTTGCAGCGCGTGGTCGCCCGGGCGGTAGTGATACAGGCCCGGCGCGATGCCCTCGACGTTCTGCACGATCAGATAGGCCTCGGTCGGATGCATCGCGCCGCCCGATGGGCTCGTGCGCTTGATGACCGAGAAGTCGTCGGTGGCCTGCACTTGCCCACGCGCGCCGAAGACGCGTTCGAGCACGTTGGCGAACTGCGCCTGTGGCAATGCGCGGGTCGTGTCGAAGTTGCGGCAGGTACTGCGCAGATCGAGGAGTTCGTCGAAGGCGGTGGGCGCGGCGCGCGCCAATGCGATGCGCGCCTCGGGCGGTCCGCGATCATGGAAGGTCGGCGGTGGCGGCCCGTACGCGGCGCGCAGGCCGGATGCGGTATCCACGCCCGCGTCGGCGATCTCCTGGACCGTGTCGATCCCCGACCAACGCGACGCTGCGTGCGACACTGCGGACAGCCCATGCCAATGCTGTTCCCGGAAGCGTGCGTCACCTTCGCGATGCGCCGCATCGCGTGGATCGTCGGTGACGACCAGGCCCTTCGCGATCAACACGTCGACGACCCCTGCCCCATGCGCGCCGATGAGTTCGGCGATTTCGACCCATTTTTCCGAACCGATGCCACCGACGACCTGCGCGAAGTCCGCGTCGATTTCCACCGGTTGCGGAAGGTGCGGCGCGTGCGCAAACCACTGCAAGGCCCGCACGACGCCCGTGCCGCCGCGCAGCAGATCGTCGAACTCGAAGAGCGCCACGTTCCTCGGCTCGAGCCACAGCACACCGCAACGCCTTGCCCGCATGTCCGCTCCCCGATCGAAGCTGGGACCTTAGGGTTGAGGGCCGGTGCTTGCAACCAACACCATTTGAACGTTAGGTTTCCGGGGTTTCCATCACACTGGGGAGTGCGATATGGCGGGCAAGGGACCAAAGCTGGACCACAAGACGGCGCACAAGCTGCTGGACAAGCTGTCGAAGGACGACGATTTCCGGACGCTGTTCGAAAGCAGCCCGCACGAAGCGCTGACGCAATTGGGATGGCAGCCCGAGGCGACCGCCGAACGCACGGGCCTGGCCGCGGGGACCAGCGCGTGCCTGGCCTCGTCGGTGACGCTCGCGTCGAAGGACACGATCGCGGCCGATCGCGACGCGCTCGTCGATTCGCTCGCGATGCCCTTCCAGTTCAAGCCGCCGGCGGGGCTACTCGCGTAACAAGCTTGCACGCGCGGCTTCCCGCCGCGCGTGCAGGGCGCGTGGCAGGCCTTCGGGTCGCCACGCCTTGTCGAAGGCAGCCAGTTCGCCTTCCGCTCGCTTCTTCTGCCCATGGCTGGCGAGCAACGACGCCGCTTCCAGCGGGGCCAATCGCGTTTCCGCGATCGTCAACGGATCCAGCATGCCGCCCGTACTCGGTTCGGCGAAGGCACGCCCGCGATGCGTGGCGACCCAATGCCATTCGGCGACTGCGCCTTGCCACTGGCCCGCATCGGTGAGCGCGCGCGCGTTCGCAACATGGACCATCTGCAGCGCGTCGGGCCGGCGCGCGATGGGCGAAAGACGCGCGATCGCCGATGCCGATTTGCCGGCCATGCGGTCCTGTTCGGCCAGCAGCACGTCCCATGTTTGTTCCGCGAGGGGATAGCCGGCGACCTTGCTGCGTTCGCCGAGCGCAGCGATGGCTTTGGACAGTACCGCGGCATGACCGGAGCGCGCCGCCAGCCAACCCATCGCGAGGCGTTGGTTGGTGCTCGCCATCGGGTAAGTCTCGTCGAGCTTGGCGCTGTTTGCGTTCACCCAATCCAGGCGACGCGCGAGCGTGTCGGCCGACGCACTCCCTTCCGTAACCAGGTCGATGCCGGCGGCATAGAGCTGCCACATGGTGTCGGCCCAATACGGATCTTCCTTTCCGGACACTTTCAAAGCGCGGTCGAGCGCTTCCCGCGCGTCGGCGAACTCGCCGCGATCGATCCGCGAGATGAAGCGCCATTCCAGCGATTCGAGGTCCTGGTTCATGAGCGAGGTGCCGCCCCGCGCGCCGAACACCTTGTCGGCATCGGCGATGCGGCCCTGCGCCTGCAGGGCCTTCGCACGGAACATGGCCGCGCCGCGTAACCCCATGCCTTGCGCGCGATCGAACGCGGCGATCGCGCCGCGCAAATCTTCCTGGCCAAGCAACAGGATGCCTTGCAGGTAGAAGGCCGATGCGGCCATCGCGCTCTGGCGCGCAGTCGCGGCGCGAGCGGCCGGCAAGGCCTGTTCGAAGCGGTTGGCCATCATCCAGCTGTCCTGCGCGTAGCCGAATTGCGCGGACAAGTAATCGGGGTACATCTGCGTCAGCTGCTCCCAGCGCGCGAGCAGCGGCTCGGTGGGACCGAAGCGCGCGATCTGCGTCTGGAGCGCCAGCGTTTCGCGCGGTGTCAATCGATCCTTCATCTGCGAGGCGGCGATCAACGCCTCCTTGCCTTCCTTCAGTTTGCCCTGGGCAACGAGGACACCACCCACGCCCATGCGCGCGAGCGCGAAATCCGGGTCCAGTTCGAGGGCGCGGCGGTAAAACCCCAGCCCCCCCACCATGTCGCCGTTGTCCACCTTTTCCAGCCCGAGCGCGTAGGCCTTGAGCGCGTCGAGGTTGGCGGTGCTCGCCTGCGGGAGCGGTTGCGAATCGCGTTGGATGCTTGCGATCGCTTCGCCGAGATTCTCGCGCAACTGGCCGGTCACCTCGTCGATCGACGCCAACGCCGATGCAGCGCCGGTGCCATCCGAAGTTTCGGAATAGACGGTGGTCTGCGTGCGCGGATCGATGACTTCCGCGCTGACGCGCACGCGCCCGCCGACTTCGGACACGGTCGGCAGGATTACCGCGCGGGCGCCGTCGCGGATCGCGATTTCCGATGCGATCTCACGGTCCAGCGTCGTGCCCGGCGTGCGCTTCATCAACGCCAACGTGTCGCGCACCTTGAGGTCGCTCAGCACGTTGACGTAACGCGATTGCTCCAGGCTGATGCGGAAGGCCTGTTCGAGCGATTCGTCGAGTACCGGCTGGCCAGTGAGATTCCGCAAATCCCCAACCACCACCCAATCGCGTTCGTTGAACGCAATCGCGGGCGTCGGGCGCGTCAGGAACCACGCGCCCGTTGCGATGCCCGCGACGAGGAACAATTCCGCGGCAAGCGCCGTCGGACGACGCCACACGGGAATGTCGCGCCACGCCTTGCCGCCGTTCTGCTTGGGCGCGCGCAGCGGTGCGTAACCCGGTTCGCCGACTTCGAAGACTTCCTGGCCATCGGGCACGCCCTTGAAGCGCCAGCGACCGTGCGATTTCCAGATCAGGTGTTCGCTGCGTTCGCCGAGTTCGCGCGCGGCGCGGCGTGCGAGCGGTTCGGCGGTCGCCGACAACAGGATCTGCCCGGGGCGCGCGAGCGTCATCAGGCGGCCGGCGAGCGGTTTGGCGAGGCCTTCGACTTCCAGCGGTTTCGCACCGGCCTGCACCGCGGCTTCGCTGTTCTGCCACGTCAGCACTTCGCCGACATGCAGGCCCGCGCGCGCTTGCAGGAGCAATTTGCGGTCGCGTACTTCGGGGCGGTCGCCGAGTTCGCGCAGACCGCGCGCGTAGTCGAGTGCGAAACCCAAACCATCGACCGGGCGTTCGAACAACAACAGCAACCCGTCGCTGCGATCGATCAAACGGCCGCGCCAGCGTTGCTGCAGTTCCAGCACGAGGCGATCGTGCGCACGGAACAGCGCCGCGGCCGGCGTGTCACCGAGGCGTTCGACGAGCAACGTGGAATCGCACAGATCGGTCAACAGCAGGGTACGAACCTGCGGGCTGCTCGCCGGATCGAAGCCGGCCTGCGCGAAGTCATTCATGCACGATCCCTTGCATCGTCGCGCCTAGGCAGGCGCGAGCGCGTCGTCCTGCCATTCCACGCGGTTGCCGCCCAAACGCTTGGCGCGGTAGAGCGCCGCATCGGCCAGCGCGTACCAGTCGTCCCATTCGGTGTCCGGAGACACCAGGCAGGCGCCGACGCTCAGGGTGGCGATCGCCGGCGGCGAAGGCTGCATTTCGTGCAAGGCGTGCGCGGTGGTCGTGATGAACTCGGCCACGCGCATCACGTCGTCGCGATGCTCGCCCTTGATCATCAGGCAGAACTCGTCGCCGCCCAGGCGGCAGGCGATGTCGTCGGGACCGGCGGCCGACCGCAGGATGTTGGCGACGCCCTGCAGCACGCGGTCGCCGACCAGGTGGCCGTGGTCGTCGTTGATGTTCTTGAAGCGGTCGCAGTCGATCAGCAGCAGGCCGCGGCCGGGCTGCTCGTCGGTGCGGCGGCGCTGTTGCAGGTGCAGATGGAAGCCGCGGCGGTTGGCCAGGCCCGTGAGTTCATCCGTTCGGGTGAGTTCTTCGGTCTGCGTCAGGCGGTGCGTGGTCGCGCGCAGGGTGTCCAGCGCGGTCTGCAGGTCGAGGTTGCGGCGGCGCAGGCGGCCGATGAGGCTTTGCTCGTTCAGCACCACGCGCATGATGGCGCGGCGCAGGAAATGGGCGAGCAGGCGCGGGTCGCGATCGACCAGGGTTTCGAATTCCTGTTGGCGCAATTCGACCAACATGCCCGGGCTGGACACGGTGGCGTCCGCACTGCGCGCATGGTCGCCGATCAGCAGGCCGAGTTCGCCGAAGAACTCGCGCTGCCCCAGGCGCTTTGCGACCAGGTCGTCGCCGAAGTCCAGGTCGACCGAGCCTTGCGAGATGACGTACATGGTCGTGCCGAGGTCACCACGGCGAAACAATTTTTCGCCAGGCTCGACGCGACGCTGCTGCCCGATTTGCGCGAACAGCGCGTACTCCTCCGCAGTCAGGGACGCGGCGGGTTCCAGAACTTCAATGTCGGCTCGGCGCCGTCGAGGCGCGCGGTCGCGATTCACACTTCGATCCCCCGACGTGACCGGCGGCCGAGGATACCACCTGAATGAGTTCATCTCCTGAGGTACGGATTGGGGCGGCCTGTCCGGCCGCCGCCAACCCCGGTCACCCCGCTACAGTCGATAGCGGATTCAAGAACCGTGCAGCTTGTCACGCCGCAGCGGCGGGGCTCACCTTCTGGAACTGCTCTTCCTCGGTCGAACCCTTCAGGGCGACGGTCGAGCTCTGGGCGCCCTGGATGGTCTGCGTCACCGCGTCGAAGTAACCGGTGCCGACCTCACGTTGATGTTTGACCGCCGTGAAGCCCTTGTCGGCGGCGGCGAACTCGGCCTCCTGCAATTCGACGAACGCGCTCATCTGGCGGCGCGCGTAGCCGTGCGCCAGGTTGAACATCGAATAGTTGAGTGCGTGGAAACCGGCGAGCGTGATGAACTGGAACTTGTAGCCGTAGCTCGCCAGCTCCTTCTGGAATTTCGCGATGGTCGCGTCGTCCAGGTGCTGCTTCCAGTTGAACGAGGGCGAGCAGTTGTAGGCGAGCAGCTTGCCCGGGAACTTGGCGTGGATCGCTTCGGCGAAGGCCTTGGCGAACTTCAGGTCGGGCTTGCCGGTTTCGCACCACACCAGGTCCGCGTAGGGCGCGTAGGCCAGGCCGCGCGAGACCGCCTGGTCCAGGCCCTTGCGCGTTTTGTAGAACCCTTCGACGGTGCGCTCGCCAGTGATGAAGTCGCGATCGTTGTCGTCGACGTCGCTGGTGACCAGGTCGGCGGCTTCTGCGTCGGTGCGCGCGACGATCAGCGAGGGAACGCCGAGCACGTCGCTGGCCAGGCGCGCGGCGACGAGCTTTTCGACCGCTTCGCGCGTGGGCACCAGCACCTTGCCGCCCATGTGGCCGCACTTCTTGACCGACGCCAGTTGGTCTTCGAAATGCACTGCGGCGGCGCCGGCTTCGATCATCGCCTTCATCAGTTCGAAGGCGTTGAGCACGCCGCCGAAACCGGCTTCGGCGTCGGCGACGATGGGCTGCAGGAAATCGATGGCGTCATCGCCTTCGGCGTGGTGCAGCTGGTCGGCGCGCAGCAGCGTGTTGTTGATGCGCTTGACCACCTGCGGCACGGAGTTGGCGGGATACAGCGATTGATCCGGATACATCTCGCCGGCGAGGTTGGCGTCGGCCGCGACCTGCCAGCCCGACAGATAGATCGCCTTCAACCCGGCCTTGACCTGCTGCATCGCCTGGTTGCCGGTGAGCGCGCCGAGCGCGTTGACGAAGTCTTCGGTCTGCAGGTAACGCCACAGCTTCTCGGCGCCCAGGCGCGCGAGGGAATGCTCGATCGGTACCGTACCGCGCAGGCGCACGACGTCGTCGGCGGTGTAAGGGCGCTCGATGCCGGCCCAACGCGGGTTGTTGGTCCAGTCCAGGCGCAATTGTTCGGCAGTCGGAAGGGGGTTCGTCTTCATCGTGGTGCTCCTTGTCGTGTGACCCGACGGTCAGTCGATCCGTGCGTAGGCCGGAAGGGTGAGGAAGTCTTCGAGCGTGTCTGCTTGCGTGAGTGTTTCGAGAAGTTCGATCGCTTCGTTGATGCGCGTGCCGCCGGGGAGCTGCATGCGGTCGGCGAACTTGCTGGGCAGGCCGATCAGCGCGCGTTCGAGCAGCGCGAAATCGATCGGCGAGCCGTCGTCCAAGTGCACGGGCGGGTCGCTGTGCAGCCATTGCCAGAGTTGGGTGCGGGAGATCTCGGCGGTCGCGGCGTCTTCCATCAGCCAATGGATCGGGACGCAGCCGTTGCCCTCGAGCCACGCGGCGAGGTAGCGCACGCAGACTTCCACGTTGTTTTCGAAGCCTGCGCGGCTGATCGTGCCCAACGGCGGCTTGAGCAGGATCTCGCGCAGCTCGACATCGGTTTTCCCGCGCACGTCGTTGCGCAGCACGAACTGTTGGTGCGCGCCGAGCATCCATGTATCGAAGACTTCGCGCGCCAGCGGAATGAGGGCCGGATGCGCGACCCACGTGCCGTCGTGGCCGGCGCCGACTTCGCGCACTTTGTCGGCGCGCACGCGTTCCATCGCCCGCGCATTGGCGGCTTCATCGCCCGAAATCGGGATCTGCGCCGCCATGCCGCCCATCGCGTGCGCGCCGCGGCGGTGGCAGGTGTGGATGAGCAGTTCCGAATAGGTCTTGAGGAAAGGCTGCGTCATCGTGACCTGCGCGCGTTCGGGCAACACGCGATCGCGATGGCGGCGGAAGGTCTTGAGATAGGAAAAGATGTAATCCCAGCGGCCGCAGTTGAGCCCGACGATGCGCGTGCGCAGTGCGTGCAGGATCTCGTCCATCTCGAACACGGCCGGCAGCGTTTCGATCAGCACCGTGACTTTCATCTGGCCCTGCGCCAGGCCGAGCGTGCGTTCGATGTGCGCGAGCACGTCTTCCCACAGCGCGGCTTCTTCCATCGCCTGCAGCTTGGGCAGGTAGAAGTACGGGCCGCGGTCCTTCGCGGCGAGCGCCTTGGCATTGTGGAAGGCGAACAGGCCGAGGTCGAAGAGCGAGGCGGAGATCGGAACGCCGTCGACGAGCAGATGTTTTTCGTGCAGGTGCCAGCCACGCGGGCGGACGATCAGCACCGCTTGTTCGGCGAAGGATTTGAGGACGTAGTGCTTGCTGCCGTCCGGCGCCATCCAGTCGAGCGTGCCGACCACCGCCTTGCCCAGCGCGCGCTGCCCGGTGAGCAGGTTGTCCCAGGTGGGCGCGGTCGAATCCTCGAAGTCGGCCATGTAGCAGTTCGCGCCGGAGTTCAGCGCGTTGATGACCATCTTCGGATCGGTGGGGCCGGTGATCTCGACGCGGCGGTCGAGCAGCGCCTTCGGCAGTTCGGCCACGCGCCAGTCGCCGGCGCGCAGGTGCGCGGTGTCGGTGCGGAAGTCGGGAAGCGCGCCGGCGTCGAAGGCGGCCTGGCGGAGTTGGCGTGCGGCGAGGCGTTCCTGCCGCCGTGCTTCGAAGCTGCGATGGAGTTGCGCGAGAAAGGCGAGCGCCGCGGGCGTGAGCAGTTGCTCCTGTCCCGGGAGCGTGCGGGTGAGGGTGACACCCGGCATAAGGCTGTCCTGGTCCTGCAGTACTGCCGACATGGTCTGTCCTTGGGTCAACCGAGGACTCGACCGTACGAGCCAGTACTGTATTGGACAAAACAGTTATCGCAATGCTATTGATAAGCCACGCTTATATGAAGGTGGCGTCATGGGGAAATCGAAGACGCAAGGCCCGGATTTCGAGGCGGTCGCCCCCCGTTTCGCCTACAAGGCGGACCGGCTGAAGCCCCTGCGGGCCTTTTGCCAGACCGCGCGCCTGGGCTCAGTCTCTCGCGCGGCCGAGGCGCTCTATGTCTCGCAACCGGCCATTACCCTCCAGTTGCAGGCGCTCGAGCGCGAACTGGGGGTCAAGCTCTTCGACCGCGTCGGCCGCCGCCTCACCCCGAGCCGCGAAGGCCAGGTGCTCTACGAACTGGCCAAACCCCTGGTCGAAGGCATCGACGGGCTCGATGCCGTTTTCCATGACAAGGTCCAGGGCCTCGACGCGGGTGATCTCAACGTTGCCGCGGGGTCCTCGACGATCCTCTATCTCTTGCCCGGCATCGTCGAAGCCTTCCGCCAGCGGCGGTCCGACGTTCGCCTGACCCTGCACAACGTCACCGGCGCCGGCGGTCTGGACCTGCTGCGCACCGACGCGGTCGACCTCGCCGTGGGTTCGATGCTCGATGTGCCGGCCGACCTGCGCTACATGCCGGTGTATCGCTTCGAGCCGATGCTGATCACGCCGCTGGATCATCCGCTCGCGCACAAGGCGGACCTGAAGCTCGAGGATCTCTCACCCTACGGCTTGATCCTGCCACCGAAGCGGCTCACGACCTATCGCCTGGTCGACCTGGTGTTCCAGCAGAACCGCGTGCCCTACACCGTCGCGCTCGAAGTCGGCGGCTGGGAAGTGATCAAGCAATACGTCGCGATGGGCCTGGGCATCAGCATCGTCACCGCGATCTGCCTGACCGAAAGCGATCGCACGCGGCTCGCGGCGCGTTCGCTCGCGCAGTATTTCCCGTCGCGCAGTTACGGCGTGGTGGTGCGCAAGGGCAAGTTCCTGTCGCCACAGGCGCGCGCCTTCATCGAGCTGATCCAGCCCGACCAGTCGATCGATCACTCCGAACGCTGAGCCCTCAGGGGCAACGGTCTGCGCGGAATTCGCAGAAGCGGTAGCGCATCTGCAAGCCCATCGAATGCCCGGTGTATTGGCCGAATTCGTTGAGGCGCTCGCTGTAGGCGGCCGTGGCGAGCAACTGCCAATGTCCGAACAGGCCCAGGCTCAGCGTCGCGTTGGCATCGGTCGCGCGCTTCCACCCATCGAAGGATTCGTCGCGCTGCACGCCCACCGCGGCCGACACCTGCAACGCGACTTCTTCGCCGAATGCGAAGTAGCCCGACACCACCGGTGCGAAGCGACGATAGTCTTCCGGGCTGTAGTAGCCCGTCCCCGGGTTCGTCGAATAACCGAGCCACTGCGCCTGCAGGCCGACGTCGATCCACGCCGCCTCGCTGCGATACACCGCGTGGCGCCAGTCGGCATCGATGCCACGGTGATTGTTGCCGTCGCTGAAAGCATCGGCGGCCAGCCGCGCGGTGATCGTGTCGCGCATCGTGGGCGTCGATGTGAGGTCGACGACGACGCCATTGCGCATCACGCCGTTGGACAGCGCGCGCGGCGAGTAGGCCACGCGATCGCGCTCGGCGGCGACGCCGTAGGTGAACGCGTCACTCGCACGATGGGTGAACGCGATGCGGCCGATCGTCGCGCCGTCGCTGGTGCCGTCGGCGAAGTCCAGTTCGGAGCGGCCGCCTCGCAGGTCGAGCGCGAAGTCCGACGACGGCGACAGACGCACGCCGGCGAACAGGCGGCGCTCGTCGATCGAATCGCCACCGCGCAAGGAAGCGAACGGGCTGCCTACGGGCGATTCGTGCGTGCGATTCGTTGCGTCGAAAGAAAGCCGTACCGCATCGCTGACGCGCAGATTGGATTCCATCGTCGCCGTGCGGATTTCGATGTCGTCCGAATCCGAGTACACCGAAAGCGGCGCGCCCACGTAGGAATACAGCGGCAGGCGCACGGCCTTCGCGAGCGCGAGGGTGTCTTTCGAATCCGGTTGCAGGGCTTGCACGGTCGCCAATGCATCGAGCGCGCGCTCGGGGCGTTCGCCGATGCGTTCGGCCAGGGCCTGGGTCCACGCGATGCCGTACGCATCGGTCGGCGCCGCAGTCTCCACGGGCACGTTGCCGAGCGCGGCGACTTGCACCGGCGCCGTCGACGCTCGCGCCTGTTCGTACAAGGGCCTGTTGAGCGCGAGCGCGTCATTGCGGCGACCGGCCCAGGCCTGGATGCGTGCACGCAGCGCGCGCGCCTCCGCATCGTCCACGCCAGACGCATCCAACGCTTCGATGGCGCCGGCATAGTCGCCCCGCCACGCGAGCCGCCGCACCGCATCCAGCGCGGAATCCTGCGCACTCGCGGGCAGCGCCGTCGCCAGCCCCAGTGCGAGCGCGATCGCGCTTGCGAGCCTCACTTGCGCCATTTTCGATTCCCCGTGATCCACAAGTCCGTCGCGAAGCGCGCCATCGTGACGGTGTCGGCGAGCATCAGGAAGTAGCGCAAGGGCGTGACCAGCACGCCCTTGGCCGCGATCTCCAGACGTTGTCCCTTGGCGACGATCGCGAGCACCGTCAGCGACACCACCATCTCGGCGATCACGGTCACCGCCAGCGGTTCCCACATCTGAAGCGCGAGCATGATGATCAGTGCGGCCGGAAAGCCGACCTTCTCGATCGAGCCCAGGAACAAGGCCCAACCGATCGGGCGTCCGTATTGTTTCGTCGTCTTGTCGCCGAAGGGCTGGCGGTACTGCTCCTTGATGACGCGCAGTTCTTCCACGCCCGATTCCCTGTCGCGCCGACGCTTGCGCCAGGTCTTGAACACGCGGAAGGGCGTGCGCACCAGGCTGTCGAAGTAGAAGCAGCTTTGCAGGAAGGACGAGGACCACAGGTACACCTGCCGCGGAAGGCGCTGCACTTCCGGCTCCTCCGAACGCGCGAGCACATCCTGCAACTGGATGTTCCGATACCCCTCGTTGTTGAGCGCGAAGCCGATGAAGATGTCTTCGGAATTGGTGAGGTCGTCGCCGAACAGCGGCTCGTAACGGTCGAACAAATCGGCGATGTACTTGCGGCGATACGCCACCGCGCAGCCCACCGGATTGGTGATGCTGCCGAAGAACACCATCTGGCCCTTGTAGACGAAGCGCTGCAGGAACAGGTACAGGCATTCGCGATACGAATTCGTGATCCACCACCACAGGCCGTGCAGGCGCCCGCGCCGGGCGTGCGGGTCGTCCCACGTCGGCGCGCCGTGCCAGCGCTGGAATTCGGGTGTCTGCGCGAGCGCATGCCGGTTCTTCGGCCGCATCGGCAGGATGTTGCCGCAGGCGCTGGCGATGCCCACGCCCTGGTAGAGCTCCTGCACGCAGCGTTCGATGTAGTTGGTCGATTCCAGGAACGTGTCGCCGTCGAGGATGAACTCCACGTCGCTGTCGAACTCGCGCGCCTGGCGCTTGATCGTCGGCGTCTTGCCGATCGAACTGGCGCGTTCGATGACGGTGAGGTCCAGCCCGGCTGCGGCGGCGTATTCGCGCGCGCGCGGCACCGTCGCGTCGCGGCCGCCGTCATCGACGAGGATGATGTGGCGCGGGCGCATCGTCTGCCGGGCGATCGAAGCCAGGCAATGGATGATGTTGTCTTCTTCCTTGAAGGCCGGGATGACGACGTCGACGACCGCGCCACGCCAGTCCTGCGCCGGCGTGGGGATCGTCTTGTCGGGCCCGCGCAGCAGCCCGACGATGCTAAGCAGCGCGTTCGGACTCAGTACGAACCAAGGCGCGGTAGCCATCGCATCCCTCTTCCAGTTTGGCGCGTTCGATGGCGATCAAATCGTCGATCGTGCGTTCGAGCGTGTATTCGTGCTGGAACCCGGTCATCGCGCGCAGGCGCGACAGGCTCGGTCGCCGGCGGCGGATGTCTTCGAAATCCTCGCCGTAGGCTTCGCGCAAGGGCACGTGCTGGATGTGCGAACGGCTGCCCGCGCGCTCGATCACCAGTTGCGCTAGTTCCAGGATGCTGATTTCGCGGTCGTTGCCCACGTTGGCCAGCAAGGTATTGCGGCCCGCGAAGTTGGCGAGCGCGTCAAGCGCAACGACCGTATCGCGCGCATCGCAGAATGACCGCGTCTGCGTGCCGCCGCCGAACACGGTGATCGGTTCGTTGCGCACGGCCTGCGCCACGAAACGCGGCACGACCATGCCGTAACGCCCGACCTGGCGCGGCCCCACGGTATTGAAGAAGCGCGCGATCACGGCCGGAATGCCGAAACGCTGTGCGTACGACAGACCCAGGGCTTCATCGGCGATCTTGCTGACCGAATAACCCCAGCGCGTGCCCGCACGCGTGCTGACCGACAGATCCTGGTCTTCGCACAGGATGTCTTCGTCGTTGTGGCCGTAGACCTCGGAGCTGGAGGCCAGCACGACCTGCGGTTTCCAACCGCCCGAATGCGCGGCCCGCAACAGGCGTTCGCAACCGGCGATGTTGGTAGCCAGCACCTTGGTCGGCTCGGCGAGGACGCGATAAACGCCGACGACGGCCGCGAGGTGATACACGCGATCGGCCCAACCGACGACGCGTTCGAGCTTGTCCCACGTGAGGATGTCGGCTTCGTCGAAGCGGAAGCGCGGGTTGTCTTCGTGCGCCGCGACATTGCCGCGCACCCCGGTCGACAGATCGTCGACCACATGGACCTGGTCGCCCCGCTGCAGATGGAGATCGACCAGGTGCGAGCCGATGAAGCCCGCCCCACCCGTGATGAGGATATGCATGCAAGTCCTCCCCCTGAAAGGACGTTGCGACCGCTGTCTGTATGGCGCCCGAAGTGTGACCCCGTGCACGAAACATACGCATCAAATGTGCCAATCCGGCCACCAGCGGTCGGAAAGTCGCGGCTCAGGGGGTGCCGTGATGCTTGCCCTGCCACGGGCGATACCACGCGCGGATGCGCTGGATGTCGCCGTGCATGTCGTCGGTCAGCTCGAACATCGGGCCGATGCCGATGATCCGGTCGGGGTAGTGGAAATACGCGGGGACCACGGGCACGTTCGCCCGCTTCGCGATTTTCCAGAAGCCCGGCTTCCAGCGTTCGACCGGTTTGCGCGTGCCTTCCGGCGCGAGGCCGAACCAGAACTTCCCGGCTTGGTCGATAAGTGACGCAGCCTGTTCGACCACGCCCTGCGCAGCGCTCCGGTTGACCGCGATGACGCCCAGGCGGCGGAGGATCGGCCCCATCGGCCACCAGAACAACTGGTGCTTCCCGAGGATGCGGATGTCCAGGCCGAGCGCGAGCTTGGCGGCGAACCCCCAGACCCCGTCCCAATTGGAGGAGTGCGGTGCGCCGATGAGGACCGCCTTGGGCACGTCCGGAAACGCGCCGACCATGCGCCAGCCGCCGAGACGGAGCAGCGTGCGCCCGCACCAGCGCGTGAATCGATTGGGCTTCACCCGCGGCACGGACGGCGGCAACGCCAGCACGTGCCCGGGTGGCTCCGAATGAGGTGGCGACATTCCTTGTTCCTGCGCTGTCAGTCGTCCCAGGTGCGGCGCGCACCACGCGAGGACTTGATCGTACTGCGCCCGCGCTTGTCGTCCAGCCTCCGCTGTTTCGCGGCGCGGGACGGTTTGGTCGCCACGCGCTTCTTCGGCACGTGCAACCCGCTGGCGATGAAGGCCGCGAGCCGCTCGCGCGCGTCCTCGCGATTGCGGTCCTGCGTGCGGAAACGCTGCGCGCTGAGGACCAGGACACCCTCGAGGGTCAGGCGGCGATCGCGCTTGGCGAGCAGGCGCGCGCGCAGCGGTTCGGGCAAGGAAGGCGAGTTGGCGATGTCGAACCGCAGTTCGACCGCGGTGGCGACCTTGTTGACGTTCTGCCCGCCCGGGCCCGACGAACGCACGAAGCGTTCGACGAGTTCTTCGTCTGGGAGTTCGAGACCGGGCGCGATTTCCAACATGCGGCGACTGTATCAGGCGTCGGTGGCGTGGCCGAAGAGGGAAAGCGCCTTGGTGAATTCCGCGTCGAAGGGCGCGCGCACGTCGATGCGCGCACCCGTCGCGGGATGATCGAAGGCCAGCCGACGCGCGTGCAGCAGCATGCGGTGGATGCCGAGCATGCGGAACGCGCGATTGTGCCGGCCATCGCCGTGGCTGGTGTCGCCGATCAGGTGATGCGAGACGTGCTTGAGGTGCCGGCGGATCTGCCGGAAACGACCCGTCAGCGGATGCGCGCGCAGCAGCGCATAGCGCGAGGTCGGGAAATGCGCGGAGGGAAATTCGAGTTCGCAGGTGGCGATGCGTTCGAACGCGGTGGTCGCGGGTTTCTTCAGCGGCTTGCCGGGGCCGCCGTCCAGCGGATGGTCGATGGTGAAGCGCTCGTCGGTCGGCCAACCACGGCAGACGGCGATGTAATCCTTCTCCACGTCGCGCGCCATGAGCGTCTTGCCGAGCGCGGACGCGGTGTCGCGATCGAAGGCGAGCAGCAGGCACCCGCTGGTCGCACGGTCGAGGCGATGGACCAGGAAGATGGGCTTGCCGAACTGCTCGCGCAGGCGATCGGCGGCGAAGTCGGTTTCGCCGCGGGCGAGCGCGGAGTCGTGGACCATCAGGCCGGCGGGTTTGTCGACGACGGCGAGTTGGTCGTCGACGTAGATCGCCTGGAGTGCTCCCTCCCCTGCGAAGGCAGGGGAGGGCCGGGGAGGGGTTGCGTCATCGAGCGCGTTCATTGCACACCTTGAGAATCACACCAAGCACCCCGTCCCGGCATTGCAACAACTCGTTGTTCCAAAACCGCAAGACGCGATAACCGTTGGTCTCCATGCGCCGTGTGCGCAGGGCGTCGTAATCGCGTTCTTCCGAATGCTGGCTGCCGAGGCGACGGCCGCGAAGGTGGCGCCACAGTTTTCGTTCGCAAAGGGTTGCGTTGTTGCGGAGTTTGCGCGCATTGATCCAGATGGGCTGCATTGCTGCAGCTTCGCGCTGCGGGGGTCGGTTGTCTGTCGGGGAATGACTGAAGTGACGCGCTGAAGTCTGACGCGACCCCTCCCCAACCCTCCCCTGCCTTCGCAGGGGAGGGAGCTATTTCCGTCGCGGCCAGGCGGCCAACAACGCCCAGGCGCCGCCGAGCGCGGCGATCCACACCGCCGCAGGCACGCCCACGATGCGCGGGCCGCCGGCTTCCAGGCCGTACAGCACCGCGGCGACGACCAGCAGACCGGTGCCGAGGATCGCGGAGATCGTGCGGCGTTGTGCGCCGCGGATCATCTGCGTGAGATCGCGCACGTCCTGCGAGCGCATCTGTAGCGAGTGTTGGCCCTGCACCTGCTGCGTCAGCCATGCGTGCAGCAGACGCGGCATTTCCGGCGCGCGCGTCACCATCTCGGGCAGGCGCTTGCGGAATTCGGCCATCAGCTGTTGCGGGCTGTAGCGATCGACGAGGATTTTTTCGAGCACCGGGCGCGCGACGGCCCAGATGTCGATGGTCGGGTCGAGCTGGCGCCCGACGCCTTCGATGTTCAGCAGCGTCTTCTGCAGCAGGATCAACTGCGGTTGCAGGGTGAGTTCGTAACGCTGCGCGGTGCGGAACAACTTGAGCAGCACTTCGGCGAGCGAGATCTCCGACAAGGGCCGCGTGAAATACGGTTCGCACACGGCGCGCGCGGCGGCTTCGAGTTCGTCGATGCGGATGTGCGAGGGCATCCAGCCGGCCTGCACGTGCAATTCGGCGATACGGCGATAGTCGCGGTTGAAGATCGCCATGAAATTTTCCGCGAGGTAGTACTGATCCTCGCTGGACAGCTGGCCCATGATGCCGAAGTCGAGCGCGATGAAACTCGGATCGCTCTTGCGGTGGGCATCGACCCAGATGTTGCCGGCGTGCGCGTCGGCGTGGAAGAAGTTGTCGCGGAAGACTTGCTGGTAGAACACGCGCACGCCCTTCGCGGCGAGGGCCTTGCGGTCGATGCCGGCGGCGTCGAGCGCGGCGATGTCGTCGCTCGGGATGCCGCGCACGCGTTCCATCGTCAGCGCGCGCTGCGCGGTGTGCGACCAGATCGGCTCGGGGACGTAGAGATCGTTCGATCCCAACCAGTTGCGACGCAGCACCGAGGCATTCGCCGCTTCGCGCTGCAGGTCGAGTTCGGCCGCCAGCGTGTTCTCGATCTCGGCGACGATTTCGCGCGGGCGAATCTTGTCGGCGGACGGATGCGTGCGGTCGACCAGCGCGGCGATCGACTTGAGCAGCGAGATGTCCGCGTTGATCTGCTTCTCGATGTCGGGCCGCAAGACCTTGACCACGACCTCGCGCGGCGGCGCATCGCCGACGGCGTGCAGCGTCGCCGGATGTACCTGCGCGATCGACGCCGACGCCAGCGGCGTGGTGTCGAAGCTCGCGAAGGCTACGTCGATCTGGCGTCCAAGCGCTTGTTCGACCAGCGCGCGCGCCGTGTTGCCGTCGAAGGGCGCCACGCGATCCTGCAGCAGCGTGAGTTCTTCGGCGACGTCGGGCGGCACGAGGTCGCGTCGTGTCGAAAGGATCTGCCCGAACTTGACGAAGATCGGCCCCAGTTCCTGCAGCGCCAGGCGCAGGCGCGCGCCGCGCGATTGCGCGGCGATCTCGCGCGAGGCGCTCGGCACGAACGGCCGCATCAGGCGCAGCCAGCGTTCGGCCGGCGTGTCGTCGAGCAGATCGTCGAGCCGATAGCGCAGCAGCACGCGACCGATGCGCGCGGCGCGCAGGACCGGCGTCATGCGAGCCCTCCGCGCTTTTGCAGGCGGTGCACGCGCGCCGCAAGGCGTTCGACGTCGTCGCGCAGGTTGTCGACATCGTCGAGGAAAGCGTGCAGCTCGGCCTTGGCGACGATGTCGCGCGACTCTTCCGTGAAATATTCGGCGGCGCTGCCGGCGACGCTCTTGCCCGCGGCCTTCGCTTCGCGCAACGCGGCGGCGACGCCCTTGGCCACCTGCACGCCGAGGATTTCGCCGAACACGGCGACGAAGGGTTGCTGCCAATCCGGATCGAAGCGTTCGGCCATGCGCTGCAATCGGCGCGCGAGGTCCGCGTCGCCCGAGACGCGCACGCGACCGACGGGCGGTGCGTCGTCGCGCTTGAAGAACGGCAGTTGGGCCAGCAAGCCGCCGAGCGTGCCGCGCACGCCGAGGTCGGGTTCGCGCGCCGTGTCGGCCGGACCGACGACCAGGCGATCGCCTTCCACGCGTATCTCGGCCGCCAGCGCGGGCGATTCCACCGCCAGCTGGATGCGGCGGCCGTCCAGCGGCCCGAGCGCGGCACGCGTGTCGGGGTCGAGCGCAAGCGCGCGATTGAGCGCGGCTTGAAGCGCGCGCCCGGCATGCTGGCGCCAGTTGAAGGACGGGCCGTCGGTGGTCGAGGCGTTCATGCCCCGATTCTAGCGGACACGCATGTGGGCTTCGGCGAGGAAGCGCAATCCGTCGATGATCGTGACCTTGGGGACGTAGCCGAAATCGCGCGTGGCCGGGCCCATGTCGTACCAATGCGCCGTGGCGAGTTGCTCGGCCAAAAACCGCGTGAGCGGCGGCTCGCCGCCCAGGGGCAGCACCGTCCACGCCGCCTCGCACACCGCGCCGATCGCGTAGGCCGTGCGGAAGGACAGATGCTTTTCCACCGCGGGCGCGCCCACCGCGCGCAGCAGCGCGTTCACCAGCTTGGCGGCCTCCATGGGCTCGCCGTTGCTGATGAAGTAAGCGCGGCCGGCGCACGCGGCCCCCGGCACGAGGTGGTGGAAGGCATCGACATGCGCCTGCGCGGCGTTGTCGATGTAGGTGGTGTCGATCAGGTTCTGGCCACTCCCGACGATGCGCAACCGCCCCGCGCGCGCGCGATCGGCCAGGCGCGGGACCAACTGGTTGTCGCCGGGGCCCCAGATCAGGCGCGGGCGCAACGCGATGGTCGCCAGTTGTGCATCGTTGGCCGCGAGCACTTCCTGTTCCGCGATGGTTTTCGTCGTTGCGTAAGCGGCCTTGAACTGCGTGCCATAGGGCACGGTGTCCGCGGTGCCGCCTTCGACCGGATGCGTCGCGCGATGCGTGACGCTCGGCGTGGAGGTGTACACCAGGCGCGCGATGCCATGCGTGCGACATGCATCGAGCACATTGCGCGTGCCCAGCACGTTCGCGCGGAAGTAGTCCTCGTACGGGCCCCACGCACCGGCCTTGGCGGCGTTGTGGAAGATCGCGCCGACGCCTTGCGCGGCGTTCACCAATACATCGCGATCGGCGAGGTCGCCCTGCACCTGGCGCACGCCGAGCGCATCGAGCTCCGGATAACGACCGCGATTGAAGCTGGCGACGTCGAACCCGCGTTCGACGAGGTTGCGGCACAACGCCTGCCCGAGGAAGCCGCCACCGCCGGTGACCAGGACTTTCATGTGCGTCCCTTCAATTCGCCCGCTGCCCACGCGGCAAGCTTCTCACGACCGATCTTGGCGTTGTGGCGGATGTCGACGGGAAAGCCGGGGTGGCGCAGGAAGTGGCGGATCTTCGCGGTGTGGACATGGCCTTCGGCGATATGGCGGAGTTCGTCCTGCAGGTCGGCCACGTTGTGCCCGGGGCCGGCAAGCGTTTCGAAGCACAGCACCGGCGTTTGCGCGCCCTTGGGGCCCACGCCGACCAGCGCGGTCCGGAGGGTCGCCGAATTGAAGATCGGCTCGACCTGTTCGGTGCACAGGGTCGTTGTTTCATCGACGACGACGCGCTGCGTCTTGCGCCCGCAGAACCACAGCCGCCCTTCCCCGTCGATCCAGCCCAGGTCGCCCATGCGGTGGACGATGCGTTCGCCGTTCGCGGTCGTCTCGCGGATCTTCGAAAGCTTCGTCGCCGCATCGCGACGGAAATACGTGTCGGTCGCCGTCGGACCGGCGACGGTGATTTCGCCGATCTGGCCGGGCTGCAGGAGCAGCGCATCGGACCACTGTTCGATCGCGTCGTCGTCGATGCGGATGATGCGGACTTCGTTCGGCGGTACGGGCCGGCCGATGCAAGTGCCTGCGCCGCGTTCGGTCGCTTCGCGCGTGGCCTGCAGTTCGCGGCCTTCGATCACGCTGACGGGCAGGCATTCGGTGGCGCCGTAGGGCGTCCACAGTTGCGCATCGTCGGGCAGCAGTTCGCGCATGCGGGCAACGACGTCGGCGGGCACCGGCGCGCCGGCGGACAACACGCGCTTCACCGTCGGCAAGTGCGCGCCATGTCGCGCGAGCACGCCGACCAGCGCGGGCGAACCGAACAGCTGCGTCACGCCGAAGCGTTCGATCGCCTGCAGCAAACGCTTCGGATCGGCCTTCGCCGGCCGCGTGGGATCCATGTCGGGAATGATCGACGTGACGCCCAGCGCAGGATCGAACAAGGCGAAGGGCGGGAACGTCGGCAGATCGACACCACCGGCTTCCAGCCCGAACGCATCGCGCAACATGCCCACCTGCGCGACGAAATGCCGATGGCGATACACCACGCCCTTCGGCAGTCCGGTCGAGCCGCTGGTGAAGAGGATCGCGGCGACGTCGTCGGGTTGCGTGTCGGCGAGTTGCGGGCCGGCGTTCGCGCCGTCGCGTTCGACCTGCGCGAGCGTCGCATCGGCGAGGATCGCGCGTCGCCCGGTCGTGATCCGGATGTACGCACTCGGCGCCCAGCGCAGCAGCACGCGCGCGAATTGCGCGAGCGGAATGCCGATGAAGGCATCGGGTGCCGCTTCGTCCAGGCATTGTTTCAGCGCGCGCCGGTCGATGCCCGGGTCGACGAGGACCGGCACGGCGCCGGCCTTGAACAACGCGAACATCAGCAGGAAGAATTCCGGCGTCGGCCGCACCATCACGACGGTGCGCGTGCCGCGCACGATGCCGCGGTGTGCCAGGCCGGCGGCGATCGCGTCGCTGCGGCGGTCGAGTTCGGCGTAGGTGATCGCCACCTCGTAACGTCCATCGCGGCCCGGGCAACGCATCGCCACCTGCGCGCCGCGCTCGCGTGCGAGCACGGGCAGCGACGCGGCGATGTTGCAGGCGGCGCTCACGTCAGCGGATGCGCATCGAGGAAGGTGCGGATCTCCGGCACCAGGACCTCGTGTTTGTCCTCGAGCACGTAATGATTGGCGTCGTCGAACGCGTGGACTTCGGCATTCGGCCAGGCGCGCGTGAACGCACCGAGGCAGTGCTTGTCGAACACGAAATCGCGCAGGCCCCAGCCGATGAAGGCCGGACGATGCGCGAAGGACGGCAGCGCGCGGCCGCCGGCGGACACCAGGTCCCACGCCGGATCGCCTTCGCGCAGCGGAATGTCCTGCACGAAGCGCAACGTCGCGATGCGATGGTCCCAGGTGTCGTAGGGCGCGACATACGCGCGGCGCACGTCGGCGGGCATGCGGCGGTCGACGCCGACATACGAGGCGATGCCCGAAAACGCATTGAGCCCGCGGATCGCGAACGCGCCGAGCTTCGAATCGCGCCCGAACGAAAGCTGCCACGGCATCGGCTTGGCTTCGGGCAGCGTGAACATCGCGGTGTTGAGCACCACCCAGCGCTTCACCCGCAGCGGATGGCGCATCGCCCAACCCATGCCGATCATGCCGCCCCAGTCGTGGACGGCGAGCGTCACCGGCCCGTCGATGTGCAGCTTCGCCAGCAAGCGCTCCAGATCGTCCACGCGGGATTGCAGCGTGTAGCGATACGCCGCGTCGCCGGGCTTGTCGGACAGGCCCATGCCGACGTGGTCGGGCACGATGCAGCGATAGCGGTCGCGCAGGCCGAGCACGAGATGGCGCCAGTAGTAACTCCACGACGGGTTGCCGTGGAGCATGACCACGACTTCGCCGTCGCGTGGGCCTTCGTCCAGGTACGACAGCGCGATGCCGTCGCGGATTTCGATCCGCTTCGGTTCGAACGGGTAATCGGGGAAGGGCTCGCCGCCCCGCTTCACCAGACGACTTCTGCCATCGAGCAATTCAGGCCCGAACCGATGCCGAGCAGCGCGATGCGGCTGCCCTTCTTCAGGCGGCCCATCTCGCGAAGCTTGGACAACACGATCGGCACCGAGGCCGGGCCGATGTTGCCGTGCTCGTTGAAGATGGTGAGCACCTTGGTCGGGTTGATGCCGAAGGCCTTCACGAAGGCAGCCGTGTGCACCTGGCTGACCTGGTGGATGACGAACTCGTCCATCTCCTCGGCGACCCACCCCAGCGCGATCTTCGCCGCCGCCCACGTCTTCTGCGCGAGCTTGAGGCCTTCGATCAGCAGCATGCGGGTGTCGGTGACCATGCGATCGAGGTTGCCGCGGCACAGCTTGTTCCACTCGGTGGCCGCGCGCGTGACGCCGCCCTTGTAGCGCGGGGCGCCCGGGACGAGTTCGGCGCGCGCGAGTACCATCGCGGCGGCGCCGGAGCCCAGCGTCAGCGTCGCGAGTTCGTTCTTGAATTCTTCTTCGGTCGTTTCGACACGCAGCAGGCGCTCGACGGTCTTCTCGTAGGCCAGGTCGGCGGTTTCGCCATCGACGACCAGCGCGTAATCGATCTCGCCGCGTTCGATCATGCGGCTGGCGATGTCCATGCCATTGAGGAAGGCCAGGCACGCATTGGCCACGTCGAAGTTCTGGCACATGTCGGACAGGCCGAGGTTGCCGCTGACGATCGAGGCGGTCGACGGTTCCAGGTAGTCGCGGCTCACCGACGTGTTGACCAGCAGGCCGACCTTGTTGGGGTCGATGCCGGCGTCGGCCAGGGCCTTCACCGCGGCGAGCGTCGCCGCATCGGACGCCTGCATGCCTTCATCCCACAGGCGGCGCGCATGGATGCCCGCGACGTCCTTCAGCACGTCGGTCTTGATGCCGAGGCGATCGAGCGTGGGCTTGAGGCGAGCGTTGATTTCGTCCGAGCTCAATCGACGCGGCGCGTCGACGTGGGCGAGGCCGGCGATGGCGACGTGTTGGAACAACATGGGCGATGCCTTGCAGGTCGGAAGCGGGGCTTTGGAACTTCGCGCCACGTACGGCGGCGTACTGCCGGTGCGCGGAGCCCGTCAGGATACCGGCTTCACCGCCGCTGCACACGGTTTCGGGGGGTCCCCGGGCCGGGATCGACCCGGGGATTCATGAAGTTGAGCGGTTCAGCCGGTTTACAGGGCGTTTTCACGCCCCGTCAGTGGCATTTCCACGCGGCGTAACGCTGGCTGCCATCGGCCGGGGGGCCAAGGGCCTGCACCGTGTCCGCGCCCAGGCCGGGCGCTTCGTTGCGGGCCAGGGTTTCCAGTTCGTCCTGCACGCGCAAGGCATTGCGGTCGTAGAAGGCGACACTGTCCTTCACCGACACCTCGACCTCGCCCCGCTTCTCGCAGCCCGCGGGAATGCCCTGCACCACTTTCACCGCGCTCGCGCCGGGGGCCATCTTCACCCACGTGCACGCGGTCAGCGTGCACGCCAGTGCGAGCAGGATCACCGTGCCGCGCATCACTTCTTCGCCGCCGGGGCCGGGCTGGCGGCGCCGCCGACCGGCTTGCCGTCGGCATCGACCACCGACACCGCGCCGATGTTCAACGCGCGCACCGGCTTCTCGATCTTCGACAGATCACCGACGACGACATAGGTCAGTGCGTTCGGATCGATCGCCTTCGCCGCCTGCGCGACCTGCGCGGCGTTGAGGCCCTCGACTTCCTTCATGCGCTGCACGACGTAATCGTCCGGACGGTCGTAACGCACGATGCCGCCGATGGTCGACATCACCGCGCCGGCCGTTTCGTAGGAACCGGGCATCCCGCGGATCTCGGTGTTCTGGATGCGCGTGACTTCTTCGGCCTTCGGCGGCGCCTTGCCGTCGGCGTACTCGGTGATCTCGCGGCGCAGTTCGGCGAGCGATTCGGCCGTCTTGTCGATCTGCACCGGCGCGAAGGCCATCCACGGGCGCTGGCCCAGGGCGTTGGACGCCATGCTGTACGCGCCGTAGGCCCAGTGCTTGTCTTCGCGCAGGTTCATGTTCAGGCGCGAGGAGAACTCGCCGCCGAGCACGCTGTTGGCGAAGTCGAGCTTCACCGCGCCGGCATCCTTGCTCGAGGGAATCACCTGGCCGACATACAAGTTGGCCTGCACGGCGCCGGGCTGATCGATCAGGAACACGCGCGGCTGCTTCGGCAATGCGACCTGCGGCGGCGCGGCCAGCTTCGGCGCCGCGCCGTCGACCTTCCAGTCGCCGAACTTCTTCTCCAGCATCGGCGTGATTTCGGCCAGCGTGGTGTCGCCGACGATCACGAGCGTCGCGTTGTCCGGACGCACCCACGCATGGTGGAAGGCGACCAGGTCATCGCGCGTCAGCGAGCCGATCGAGGCTTCGGTGCCGGTGCCGCTGAAGGGAATCGCGTAGGGATGGTTGTCGCCGTACAGCAGCGGCGGCAACACGCGCATCGCCGCGCCCTGCGGCTTGGCCTTCTCCTGCTTGATGCCCGCGATCCACGAGGCGCGCACGCGATCGATTTCCTTCTGGTCGAAGCGCGGGTTGCGCAGCATCGTCGCGAACAGGTCGAGCGAAGGATCGAGCTTTTCCTTCAGCGCAGACAGATACGCCGTCGCGCCATCGAGCGAGGCCGACGCACCGAGGTTCGCACCGAGCGCTTCGGCGCGATTGCCGAACGCCAGCGCGTCCATGTCGCCCGCGCCTTCGTCGAGCATGCCCATCGCGAAGCCCGAGGTGCCGAGCTTCTTGCCCTGGTCGGACGCGTAGCCGCCGCCGAACATGTAGCTCATCTGCACGACCGGGATGTCGTGGCGTTCGGCGAGGATCACCTTCGTGCCGTTGCTCAGCGTCGCGCGCTGCAGCGCCGGGAACTTGAGCGACGGGAAGTCGTCGGTGATCGGCACGCCCTTGCTGCGGTCGACGTTGCTGGCTGTGGTCTTGTACTTCGGATCGGCCTTGGGCAGCACGAAGGGCGCGGGCGTCCCCGCCGGATCTTCGGGAAGATCCTTGCGGGCACCGGGCTGCACGACGAGCACGTGGTCGCCCTGTGCGAGCCAGTCCTTGCCGGCCTTCTGGATGTCGGCGACCGACGCGGTCTCGATGGTCTTCAGGCTGTCGCGGAAGCAACCGGGGTTGCCGGTGTAGATCGCGCATTCGGCGAGCGCGTCGGCCTTGCCGCCGAAACCGCCGATGCGTTCGATGCCGCGCACGAAGCCGGCCTTGAACACGGTGCGGGCCTGTTCCAGTTCCGCGGCCGTCGGGCCTTGTGCGATCAGGCGCTTGAGTTCTTCGTCGATGGCGGCCTCGACCTTCGCTTCGTCCACGCCCTGCTTCACGTCGGCCTGGATGAGGAAGTTCGATCCCAGCTGCGAGGCGTCGACGTAGGCCGACACGCTGTCGACGGTCTTGTCGTCGAACAGCAAACGCTTGTCCAGGCGCGAGGACTTGCTGCCGCCGAGCACCTGCGCGAGCAACTGCAGGCGATCGACATCCGGCGCACCGTACTGCGCGACGTTCCAGACGCGATAGATGCGCGTCTGCGGCACCTTGTCTTCCATCGTCGCGCGCGTGGTCTGCGTGCGGCGGGCCGGATCGATCTTCGGCTGCGCCATCGTCGGGCTGGCCGGGATGTCGCCGAAGAATTCGGCGGCCTTCTGCTTCGCGGTGGCCAGGTCGATGTCGCCGGCGAGCACGAGCACGGCGTTGTTCGGGCCGTACCAGGTGCGGAACCAGTTCTTGACGTCCTCGAGCTTGGCGGCGTCGAGATCGTTCATCGAACCGATCGTCGTGTGGTGGTACGGGTGGCCGGCCGGATACATCGTCTTCTGCAGCACTTCCCAGACCTGGCCGTAGGGCTGGTTCTGGCCCTGGCGCTTTTCGTTCTGCACCACGCCGCGCTGCTCGTCGAGCGTGGCCTGGTCGATCGCACCGAGCAGGTGGCCCATGCGGTCGGATTCCATCCACAGCGCGGTGTCGAGCGCGGTGGTGGGGACGTTCTCGAAATAGTTGGTGCGGTCGGTGTTCGTCGTGCCGTTGAGGTCGGTGGCGCCGACGGTTTCCAGCGGCGGGAAGAAATCGCCCTTGTGGTTTTCCGAGCCGTTGAACATCAGGTGCTCGAACAGGTGCGCGAAACCGCTGCGGCCCGAAGGCTCGTCCTTGCTGCCGACGTGGTACCACAGGTTCACCGCGACGATCGGCGCCTTGCGATCGGTATGCACGATCACGCGCAGGCCATTGGGCAGCGTGAAGGTCTCGTACGGGATGTCGACAGTGGACGCGGCGGGCGTCTTCGCCTGCACGGGCGCGGGCGCGAAGGCCGCGCCACCGAGGGCGACGGACAATGCGAGGGCAAGGGCGCCGGTGGCGAAGGGTCGGGTCGGGGTCATGCGATGAGGCTCCTGGGTCGCAATGGCGATCTGTACGACCTTCGATCCTAGCCCGGGCCCGCCGCCGATACACTAGGTAAGACGGCACACCCGACAAGGACGCGCATGGCCACGCCAGCCCACAGCCTCGTCACCGGCGCCAATCGCGGCCTCGGCCTCGCATTGGTGTGCGGCTTGCTCGCACGCGGCCACCGCGTGGTCGCCACCGCGCGCCACCCCGGCAAGGCCACCGCACTGAATACGCTGACCGGCGAATATCCCGGTCGATTGCATGTGCTTCCGCTCGATGTCGCATCGGAAAAGTCGCGCGACGAACTCGCGCGCGAGTTGCCGCTCGTGCTCGAGGACGCGCGCCTGGACTTGGTGGTGAACAACGCCGGCGTGCTCCACAGCGGCGAACGCTGGGGGAAATTGCACGCCGACATCCTGGAAGACAGCCTGCGCATCAATGCGATCGGGCCCTTGCTGCTCGTGCAGGCGATCGAACATTGGCTCGCCGATGGCGCGAGCATCGCGAACATCTCCACGCAGATGGCATCGCTGGGTACGCGCAACGAATTCCGTTCGCCGAGTTATTCGATGAGCAAGGTCGCGCAGAACATGGCGACGGTGCAGCTGGCGCTCGCGTTGAAGCCGCGCGGCATCAAGGTCGTCGCCCTCAGCCCCGGCTGGGTGCGCACCGACATGGGCGGCGCGGGTGGCGAACTGACGCCGGAAGACTCGGCGGCCGGTTTGCTGGAAACGATCGCCGGTTTGAAGCCCGCCGACAGCGGCCGGTTCCTCGACTGGCGCGGACAGCCGATGGCCTGGTGAAGGGCGCGGACGTCCGCGGACACCGCTGTCGCCTGCGGCAATCGCTTTCGAATCAACACGTTAACCATTGGCATGCCTCGTGCATCCATTGGTGTATCCGGACACAGACGTCCGACGATTCGAAAGGAGTTCGCCATGTCCCTCACCACGCAGCTCAAGCGCGGCCTGCTCGCCCTCCCCGTCGCCGCCTTGCTGATCCTCATCGGCGCAATCACGCCGGCCGGTGCCGCCGCCCCGTCGGACGACTGCCTGGCCGCCGCCGCGGCGAAGCAGGAACTGGTGGCACCGCGTCGCGTCGATTTCCACTCGATGCTGCCGGGTGCGCTGCATGTGCTGCGGAAGGTCGAGATGCCTGCGATCAAGGGTTGATCCGTCGCACAATGCGCGGATGTTCGATGTCGTCCTCTTCCAGCCCGAGATCCCACCCAACACCGGCAACGTGATCCGCCTGTGCGCCAACACCGGCGCACGCCTGCATCTGGTTCGCCCGCTCGGCTTCACGCTCGAAGACGCACAACTGCGCCGCGCGGGCCTGGACTATCACGAGTACGCAAAGCTCCAGGTCCACGATTCGCTCGACGATGCGTTGGCGATGATCCAACCCAAGCGCCTGTTCGCATTGAGTACGCGCGGTCGCGTGCGATTCGATACGCCGCAATACGGCGAAGGCGATGCCTTCCTCTTCGGCCCCGAGACGCGCGGCCTGCCCGAAGACGTGCTCGCGCAGGTGCCCGAAGCGCAACGCCTGCGCCTGCCGATGCGGCCCGACAATCGCAGCCTGAATCTTTCCAACGCGGTGGCCGTCGTCGTGTTCGAAGCGTGGCGCCAGCAGGGATTCGCGGGCGGCGCCTAGCTCACCAGCGCTTCGAGGAACTTGTGGCGCCACAGCGTGATGTCGTGGCGACGCAGGCGTTTGTGCAACGCGTTCCAGCGTTCCTTGCGTTCGCTCGCCGGCATCGCGTGCGCCTGCGCCAATGCATCGGCCACGCCATCCAGGTCGTAAGGATTCACGAGCAGCGCTTCCTTCATCTCCGCCGCGGCGCCGGCGAAGCGCGACAGCACGAGCACGCCGGGCGATTGCGGATCCTGCGAGGCGACGAACTCCTTCGCGACCAGGTTCATGCCGTCGCGCAATGGCGTGACCACGCCGATCTCGGCGCTGCGATAGAAGCCCGTCAACACGCCGTGTGAGAAGTCGCGATTGACGTAGCGCACCGGCGTCCAGTCCGGCGCGGCGTGGCGCCCGTTGATGTGGCCGGCGAGCCCTTCCAGTTCGCGGCGCAGGGCCTGGTATTCCGGCACTTCGCTGCGCGACACCGGCGCCAGCTGCAGGAACGTGATCTGCCCGTGGATTTCCGGATAGCGATCCAGGAAACGTTCGAACGCGCGGAAGCGATCGGGCAGGCCCTTGGAATAATCGAGCCGATCCACGCCGATGGCGAGCACGCGGCTGCCGAGACTTTCGCGCAAGCGCTGCACCGACGCGCGCGTGCTCGCCGCCTTGGCCTGCCGCGCGATGTGATCGGTGTCGATACTGATCGGGAACGCGGCGGCGCGGAATTCGCGACCGTCCGCCGTGCGCATCCGCCCATCCGCGAACGCGCGGCCGCCCAGGTACAGGCGCACGTAGCTCTGGAAACGATCCAGGTCGCGCTCGGTCTGGAAGCCGACCAGGTCGTAGGCACCAAGTGCGCCGAACAACACTTCATGGTTCGGCAAGGCCGCGAGCAGATCCGACGAGGGCATCGGCACGTGCAGGAAGAAGCCGATGCGATTGCCGACTCCCAGTTCGCGCAGCCGTTGCGCGAGCGGGATCATGTGATAGTCGTGCACCCACACGATGTCGCTCTCGCGCAACTGCGTCGCCAGCTTCTCCGCGAACAGGGCATTGACGCGGCGATAGCCGTCCTGCGTATCGCGCGAATAATCGACCAGGTCCAGTCGGAAGTGCAGCAAGGGCCAGAGCGTGCGATTGGCGAACCCGTTGTAGTAATGGTCGAAGTCCTCGACCGACAGGTCCATCGTGCAATACGTCGTATTGCCGTTCTCGACCTTGTGCAGGGTGCCCGACGCCTCGCGCACGCGCTTGCCGCTCCAGCCGAACCACATGCCGCCGTGTTCCTTGAGCGCCGCGCGCATCGCCACGGCCAATCCGCCCGCGCGATGCTCGTTGGGCATCGCGACCCGGTTGGACACCACGACGAGGCGGCCGTCGCCAAGGGCGCTCATCGTCGGACCTGCATTACGTGGCTTCCTGCCAGGGGCGCGAGAGGCGCATCGCGGCGCTGATCAGGCCGACGTGCGAATAGGTCTGCGGGAAATTTCCCCAGGCCTGCCCATCCTCGAACCCGAGATCTTCCGACAACAGCCCCAGCGGATTGCGCCGCGCGAGCACGCTTTCGAACAGCGCGCGCGCTTCACCGGCGCGCCCGATCGACGCCAGCGCTTCGACGTACCAGAAGGTGCAGATGGTGAAACTCGTTTCCGGCGCGCCGAAATCATCCGGCGCGATGTAGCGATACAGGCCGTGCCCGCGCCGCAATCCCTTCCCGATCGCTTCGACCGTCGCGATGTAACGCGGATCGCTCGCTTCGATGAAACCGGTGTCGGCCAGCAACAGCAGGCTCGCATCCAGGCGGTCGCCGCCGAAGGCATCGGCGAAGTGGCCCGCCTGCGCGTTCCATGCCTTGTCGAGGATCGTGGCGTGGATGCGATCGGCGCGACCGCGCCAATGTTCGACGCGATCGCCCAGACCGAAGCGTGCGGCGATCTTCGCGAGGCGGTCGCACGCGGCCCAACACATGACCGACGAGTACGTGTGGACCGACGTGCGGCCGCGGAACTCCCACAGCCCGGCATCGGGTTGGTCGTGCATCAACCACGCCTGCTCGCCGAGCGGTTCCAGGCGCGCGAAAGTCGAGGCATCGCCCGGTTGCTGCAGGCGCTGGTCGAAGAACAGTTGCGTGGAGGCGAGCATGACGCTGCCGTATACATCGTGCTGGACCTGTTTCCAGGCCAGGTTGCCGACGCGCACCGGGCCCATGCCGCGATAGCCGTCGAGTGCGGGGGCTTCGTCCTCGTGCAGCGCCGCTTCGAAGCCGATGCCGTAGACCGGCTGCAGATCCGCGCGTTCGCCGGTGACGAGGTTGAAGATGTAGCGGATGTACTCCTCCATCGTCGCGGTCGCGCCGAGGCGATTGAGCGCGCGCACCACGAAGGCGGCATCGCGCAGCCAGCAGTAGCGATAGTCCCAGTTGCGCTGCGTGTGGGGCGCTTCGGGGATCGAGGTCGTCATCGCCGCGATGATCGCGCCGGTGTCTTCGTACTGGCACAGCTTGAGGGTGATCGCGCTGCGGATCACGGCGTCCTGCCACTCCAGCGGGATGGAGAGGTAGCGCGTCCATTCGCGCCAATAGATCGTCGTGCGTTCCTCGGCGTCGCGGATGAAGGCGCCGATGGGTTGGGTCAGTGTTTCGTCCGGGCCGAGCACGAAGTGCAACTCGCGATCGAGCACGAAGGGCAATTCGTCGCGCAACAGGCGCAGCGAGAGATCGGTCGTCAATCGCAGCACGTGGTCCGGCAACAACCAGCGCATGTGGTTGCTGCCCCAGGTGCGCTCGGGCTCGCGCGCGCCCCATTCGGCGAGGGGCTGCAACTTCACGCGGATGCGCGGTGCGCCGGAAAGCGGGCGCACGCGACGATACAGGCCGACCGGCCGATACAAGCGGTTGTAATGGCGCCAGCGCGGCGCGAAGTCGGTGATTTCGACTGCGCCGCCGTTCTTGTCGCGCAGGATGGTGCGCAGGATCGCGGTGTTCGGCACGTAGTGCTGTTCGCTGCCCGCGAAGTTTTCGATCTCGATTTCCCACATCCCGCCCTCGCGCTTGGGCGAGAGCAATGCGCAGAACGCAGGGTCGCCGTCGAACGCGGGAAGGCAGCACCACACCACCGTGCCGGTCGAATCCAGCAGCGCACCGAACGTGCCGTTGCCGATGACGCCGAGGTCGAGGTTGGCGGGTCGGATCATGCGTGCACTCCATCGTGGGCGGTGGCGCGTGCGAGCCATGCGCGCACCGCGGCGGGATTCGGAAGGCGCCAGCGCGCGACGCTCGGCATGCGATCGCCGACCAGTACGCTCAGGCCCTCGCACGCGTTGACGATCGAGAACGCGTGTTCGTCGGTGAGATCGTCGCCGACGAAAACCGGCGTGCGATCACGGAACGGCGCTTGCGCCATGAAGGCTTCGACGGCCGTGCCCTTGTCGGGCGACGAACCACCGGGGCGCAGTTCCAGCACCATGTCGCCGCCTTGCACGCGGTAGTCGGGCAACACGCGCAAGGCCGCCGCGGAGAATGCGCGGAATGCATCGCGCGCGTCCGGTGCAGCGCGCCAATGCATCGCGAGGTTGGGGCCTTTGCGTTCGACCATGGCGCCGGGAAAACCGATCGCGACGTGTTGCGCTTCGGCGAACACACCATCGAGTGCTTCGGGCGCGACGGGCGGATACGTTCTGCGTCCATCGGATTCGCGACGTTCCAGGCCATGCATGCCTGCCGCGGGAATCGCGCGCAACTGTCCGAACACCTCGTCGATCGCATCGAGCGAACGACCGCTCACGAGCGCGAGCGCGCCGCCGAGCATCTCCGACAAGCGCACGATGTCGCGTTGCAGATTCGCAGGCACGACGACTTGCGAGGGATGCGGCGCGAAGTCCAGCAAGCATCCATCGACATCGAGGAACAGGGCCCAATCGGCCACGGGCGACGGCGGCAAGGGAAGCACGCCGTCGCGTGGGGGCGCATCACGCGATTCCATCCGGTTCATTCTCCCGAAGCGCCGTGAGGCCCGGGTGGACGCCGCGTGATCGTGCGTGATGTCACGCCCGGTTTTGGTCGTCGACGTCGCCGATGTCCCTGTCGGAGATGTCGACGCGGTCGGAGCTCGAAAAACCGCTGCCCTGCTGGTCGTTGCCCGAACGGACCGCCTGTCCGGGCTTGCCCAGCGCATCGGGCGACTCGCCGATCGTGATGCGATTGTGGACATCCTTCACGCCGGCGATGTTCCAGGCGATCTCTTCGGCATCATGTTTCATCGCGCGCGCGGGAACCCAGCCGTTGAGCGTCACGACACCGTCGGTCACCACGGCGATGACCGCGGTGGCGTTGATGGTGTCGGCGCCGGTGAGGTTCTCGTGCAGGATCTCGCCGATGCGTTCGTCCGAGCGCCACTGCTGCGTCGGTCCCACGCCGCGATAGCTGACGGCGCCGACGGGCGCGTTGTCGCGGTTGGTCACCGACGGCAAGCCGTCGTAGATGTCCCGGTCGCGACGATCGATGCGCACATCGGCATCGTGCAGCCGGTGGGCCATGCGCGGATCGCGGTGCTCGACGGATCGGCGCGGGGAATATTGATCGCCTGGGGTATCGCGCGGCATGGCTGGCTCCTGGGGCTCGTGAACGCGAGCAAGCTAACGCGGCAAACGGCTGCAGCGCGTGACGGGCGATCATGCGGGTTCGACGCGCGCCCCGATAACGTCGAGGCATCCAAAGAAAACGAGGTGCGCGATGGCCAGGCAGCAATCCGGCAAGGGCGCGGGCGAAGACGCCGCACGCAAACATCGTGCCGTCCAGGCAGAGCAGGACGCGAAGGACGCGAAGCAATCCAGGGGGAAGGCGCCCGCGAAGAAAGCGACGCAAGCCGGCCTGCGCAAGGAACCGACGGACCTGCCGGCGCAGCACATCGCCAAGCCCGGGAACGAGCATGAACTCGATCTCGCGC
Source organism: Lysobacter sp. 2RAF19 (assembly GCF_052115395.1). Taxonomy (NCBI): domain Bacteria; kingdom Pseudomonadati; phylum Pseudomonadota; class Gammaproteobacteria; order Lysobacterales; family Lysobacteraceae; genus Lysobacter; species Lysobacter sp. 2RAF19. Next base: position 61,130 of record NZ_JBFRGO010000002.1, read on the forward strand.
CGCGCTTCCTCGCGCCGGATTACGTCGGCAGCAAGAAGCTCGAGGGCATGTCGGCGATCATCACCGGCGGCGACTCGGGCATCGGCCGCGCGGTTGCGGTGCTGTTCGCACGCGAAGGCGCAGACGTGGCGATCGTGTATCTGTCCGAACACGAAGATGCGCGCGTCACGCAGGAGCACGTCGAACGCGAAGGCCGCAAGTGCGTGCTGATCCCGGGTGACGTCAAGTCCGTGCGCTTCTGCGAGCAAGCCGTCGAGAAGACCCTGAAGGCCTTTGGCAAGCTCGACATCCTGGTGAACAACGCCGCCTTCCAGCTGCACAGCGAGCGCATCGAAGACATCAGCGAGGAGCGACTGCAGGAAACCTTGCAGACCAACATCGGCGGCTACTTCCACATGGCGCGCGCCGCGCTGCCGCACATGGAAGAAGGCGGGTCGATCATCAACTGCGGCTCGGAGACGGCCTTGTTCGGCAGCGAGCACCTGCTGGATTACTCGGCGACGAAGGGCGCGATCCACGCGTTCACCAAGTCGCTGGCGTCCAACCTGCTCGAGCGCGGGATTCGCGTGAATGCCGTCGCGCCTGGCCCGGTGTGGACGCCGTTGAATCCGGCCGACAGCCCGGCGGAGAAAGTCGCCGAGTTCGGCAAGAAGAGCGACATGAAGCGGCCGGCGCAACCCGAAGAGATCTCGCCCGCGTTCGTGTTCCTCGCCTCACCGGTGACCGCGTCGTATGTGAACGGCGTGATCCTGCCGGTGATGGGCGGGCCGCGCGGTTAGCGGCCGTACGGTCGCCTGAATGCGGCGGCGATGTTGCGGAAACCGTTTGCACGCACGCCTCGTATACGGGCGCGCCGCTAACGTTGTGCAACGGCCGCAACACCATTGCGGCTCCGGGAAGACGAATTGAAGATTGCGCAGATCGCCCCGCTCTATGAAGCGGTTCCGCCCAAGCTCTACGGCGGCACGGAACGGGTGGTGGCCTGGCTCACCGATGCACTGGTGGATGCTGGCCACGATGTCACGCTGTTCGCTTCGGCCGAAGCACAAACGCGCGCGAAGTTGGTTTCGGTGCGCGACCAGGCGATCCGCCTGGACCCGGCCGAGCACAAGTCCGACCTCGCCGCGCACATGGGCATGCTGCAGGAAGTGCGCAATCGCATGGATGAGTTCGACGTGCTGCATTTCCACGTCGACATGATCCACTTCCCGTTCTTCGAGGATTGCGCGGCGCAGACGCTGACCACGCTGCATGGCCGCCTGGATCTCAAGGATCTGCCGGTGGTGTATCGGCGCTGGCCGCAGTTTCCGCTCGCGTCGATTTCCAACGACCAGCGCCGTCCGCTGCGCAACGCGAACTGGATCGACACCGTGCATCACGGCTTGCCAGCGACCTTGCTGCCGTTCAATGCGAACCCGCGCGGCGAATACCTCGCCTTCCTCGGCCGCATTTCGCCGGAGAAGCGCGTGGACCGTGCGATCGCCATCGCGCGGCGCGTCGGCATGCCGCTGAAAATCGCGGCGAAAGTGGACGGGGCGGACAAGGCGTACTACGAACGCGAGATCGCGCCGCTGTTGCACGGCGCATCCGATGTGACCTTCGTCGGCGAGATCGGGGATGCGCAGAAGCCCGAATTCCTCGGCAATGCCGCGGCGCTGTTGTTCCCGATCGACTGGCCCGAACCCTTCGGCATCGTGATGATCGAAGCGATGGCCTGCGGCACCCCGGTCGTCGCGTGGCGCTGCGGCTCGGTGCCGGAAGTGATCGATGAAGGGCAGACCGGCCGCATCGTCGACAGCGAAGACGAGGCCGTGGCGGCGACGCGCGAGGTCATCGGCTACGACCGCGCCGCGGTTCGCGCAGTCTTCGAACGGCGCTTCACCTCGGAAGTCATGGCGGAGCGCTACGTGCGCCTCTATACGCAACTCTCACGCGGCCGGTCGCAGGACCTCGGCTTGCGCCTGGCCTGACCGGATATGGATCCGGCGGCGACCGCCGCGCTGTATTCCACGCATGTGCTGAAGGACGGCGACAGCTTCCTCGTCGCCAACGGCTACGGCGACGTCGAGGAGGGCAGCACCGGCCTGTTCCGCGACGACACGCGCCTGCTGTCGATGTTCCGCCTGCGCCTGGGCGACACGCAGCCTGCGTTGTTGAGCGCCGCGGTCACGGCGGACAACGTCTTCTTCCTCTCGCACATGACCAATCGCCAGTTGCCGCCGCTGGGTGAGACCGCGGCGGCGGCGCACGGCCTGATCCATCTGTTGCGCTCGCGCTTCCTCTACGAGGAACGCTTGTTCGAACGCATCACGCTGATGAACTACGGGACCAATGCATTCGTGGCGCCGCTGCGCATCGAGGTCGCCGCGGACTTCCGCGACATGTTCGAAGTGCGTGGCCAGGTGCGCCAGGCGCGCGGCAAGTTGCTCGATCCCGAAGCCTCGCTGGGCCCGCGTGGCGTGGTGTTCAGCTACGAAGGGCTGGACAAGGTGTTGCGCAAGTCGGCGGTCGCGTTCTCGCAGCCGGCGACGAACGTCAACGGCGCGACCTTCGAATTCCTGCTCCAGTTGGTGCCCGGTGTCGAGCAATCGCTGTTCGTCGAAGTGGGCAGCGAACCCGGTGGTCCCCTGCCCTCGCGCGAGCGCCACCGCGATGCCGCGGCCAAGGCGCGCAAACGCATGCGCAAGCGCGGCCGCCGAGGCGCGCACGTGCGCAGCAGCGGGCCCTTGTTCGACGCCTGGATGCAACGCTCGCGCGCGGACCTGGCGTTGCTGACGAGCGAACTGGAAACCGGCCCGTATCCGTATGCTGGCATCCCCTGGTTTTCCACGCCCTTCGGACGCGACGCGGTGATCACCGCGATGCAGACGCTGTGGCTCGACCCGGGCATCGCGCGCGGCGTGCTCGGCTTCCTCGCCGCGCACCAGGCGCAGGAAGAGTCCTCGTTCCTGGATTCGGCGCCGGGCAAGATCATGCACGAGACGCGGCGCGGCGAGATGTCGGCGCTGCGCGAGCTGCCCTTCGGCCGCTACTACGGCGGCGTGGATACCACGCCGCTGTTCGTGATGCTCGCCGGCGCCTATGCGCGGCGTACGGGCGATGCCGGATTCATCGACACCTTGTGGCCGGCCTTGCTCGCGGCGACGGGTTGGATCGAGCGCGTGTGCGACGCCAATCGCGACGGCTTCCTCGACTATGCACGCGGCGAATCCACCGGCCTGTCGAACCAGGGCTGGAAGGACAGCGAGGACTCGGTGTTCCATGCCGACGGCCGTTTTCCGAAAGGCCCGATCGCGCTGGTGGAAGTGCAGGGTTACGCGTACGCGGCGTTCCGCGCGATGGCGGAGCTCGCCGAATTGCGACGCGACGAAACCGGGATGCAGGTCTGGGCCGGTCGCGCAGCGCGCATGCAGGCCGCGGTCGAATCGAAATTCTGGATGGACGAACAAGGCTTCTACGGCATCGCGGTGGATGGCGAAGGTGCGCTGTGCGCGGTGCGTTCGAGCAACCCGGGACATTTGTTGTACTGCGGATTGCCCACTGCCGCGCGCGCGGCGGACGTGGCGAAGCGCCTGATGGAACACGATTTCCACACCGGTTGGGGGCTGCGCACGCTCGCCTCGGGCCAGGCCCGCTACAACCCGATGAGCTACCACAACGGTTCGATCTGGCCGCACGACACCGCGCTGTGCGCCGCGGGCATCGCGCGCTACGGCCATCGCGACGCGGCCGTGCAGCTGTTGCGCAGCGCGTTCGAAGCCGCGGTCCACTTCGACATGCGCCTGCCCGAATTGTTCTGCGGCTTCCACCGCGTGCAGGGCGCGCCGCCGATCGCGTATCCGGTCGCGTGCATGCCGCAAGCCTGGGCCGCGGGCGCACCGTTCATGCTGTTGCAGGCATGCCTGGGCGTGGAGATCGACGGCCTGCGCGGCGAGATCCACGTCGACCGGCCGCGCTTGCCCGATGGCATCGATGAAGTGCGCTTGCACGAAGTCGCCCTCGGTGGCGAGCGCGTGGATCTGTTGTTCCGCCGCGTGGGCGAGCGCGTGGGGATGTTCGTGGAAGGGAAGAGCGCGGGGACGCCGCCGGTGCGGTTACGGAGTTGAGACCCAGGATTTTTGGGATTGCCAACCGCGCGTGGGCACTGTGTACCAATCGATCCACCTGCGGGTCGGAATGTCGAACCAAGCTTCGATCTCATCCGGTGTGCCGCGTTCGAGCACATGGCGCACGCGCTCGGCGAAAGGACCTGCGACGGCATGTCTCACCGGGAATCCTTCCAGCCGGGTCGTGAACGCGAGCATCGTCGTGGGCAGCGCGAGATGGCTTCGGAGTTCCGCGATTTCATTCCTGGGCGCCATGTCACCAAGTGCACCTTTTCGAGACGCGCGCTCCAACCGTTTGTAGGCCCTGCGCTCGACGCGCGTGGCGGCATACAGGTTTCGCCGGCCGGTCGTTTCGGTTGCGAGCAGTGCGAAAAGGCACGGATCGGGATGCCACATCAGTCCGGAGGACAAGCCGACGATCAGCCCGCCGGCGTCATCGACGAGGAATGCATTCGGCGCGAATGGGCGCTGTACGTCATGCGGTCCATCGATCAGCTCCCCTCGCCAGAGGTCTGCGTCGCTCGTGGCGCGCACGACGATCGTGCCGCGCAGATCGCCGTCACTCACCCGCAGGATCATGCCTTCTTCGAGGACCAGTCCAAGTGCGGCGATGTCCCGCACGGTGCCGTAGGCATTGAACCGGAACCCGTCGATATCGAGGCTGTTGAAGTCGACGTAGATGCGTGGCGGGATCATGGGTTCTTCGCCGAGTTCCTCTGGATTTCCATCAGCTGCGACGCGGTCTCGGGAGCCAGCCCCGTGACCGTCGCGTGGTTTGGAGATTGCCCTAGCGTAATTATCACATCGCCGCCGGCCGCCCTGATCGAGCCCACGTTCGTGACACCCACCTGGTTATTTCGAATCGGCGCGCAAAGTTCGCACACGGTTTTGCCTGCAGCGCTTTCGACGGAGAATCCGACGACTCCGGCGCCTTCATGCAATCCGGTGCCCTTGGCGATCCCTTCCGGGCTATTGCCGCCTAGAGGAGGATTCGCGTTGCCTCCCCGAACGACAAGCGCTTCATCCGGCAATCGCGCAGCCGCCCGACTCGCCTGGACCCCAAGCCCCACCCCACCCGGAACCCCCGGCGTGAGAATCGCCGCGACATCCGCGCCGATGCCGAGCCCATCGACGACCGCGGCGCCGAAATTCCCGGCGCGCACGTTGTCGTAAAGACTCTTCGCGCCGAATGCCACGCTCGGCACGCCGATGAACAAGTCTTCGGCCCAACGCCCATCGGGGTCGCGGAAGCGATACGGGTTGTCGTTCGCGTAGGCGTAGCGGTTGAAGCCCGCGCCGCTGTCGGCTTGCGCTTGCACCGGATCGACGGAAACGAATCGCGCATCGGCCGGCCACGCGGCGATGAGCAACAGGAACAACGCAAGCAGGCGCGCCATGCACGGCATCCGGTTCGGGATGCCGCGATGGTCCTCAGGCGTGCTGGGTTATCCGAGCCGAAGCGGCTCTACGTCGATGCGACGCGAGATCAGATTTCGTACGCCGATTCGCCGTGGGCGCTGATGTCGAGGCCTTCGCGCTCGCTGTCGTGGTCCACGCGCAGGCCGCGCAGGCGTTTGGCGATCTGGAACGCAAGGAAGGCGACCAGACCCGACCATGCGAGCGTGATCGCCACGCCCGCTGATTGCACGGCCACCTGGTGCGCGATGTCGAAGTCCGCCGCGCCCGTGCCGCCGAGCGAAGGCGCGGTGAACACACCCGTCAGCACTGCGCCGACGATGCCGCACACACCGTGGATGCCGAAGACATCCAGCGAATCATCGGCACGCAAATGACGCTTGAGTGCGTTCACACCCCAGAATCCCGCGGCGCCGCCGCACGCACCGATCACCATCGCGCCACCCACGCCGACCGAGCCGCACGCCGGCGTGATCGCGACCAGGCCGGCGACGGCGCCGGATGCCGCGCCCAGCATCGACGCGCGCGCGCGCAACACCGCTTCGATCGCGCTCCACGTCAGCACCGCGGCGGCAGCCGCGAGCAAGGTATTGGCGAAAGCGAGCGCGGCGACACCGTTGGCTTCGAGTGCAGAGCCCGCGTTGAAGCCGAACCACCCGACCCATAACAAGGACGCGCCGACATAGGTCAGCGGCAGGTTGTGCGGGGACAAACGCTCGCGACCGAAACCGATGCGCGGCCCGAGCATGTATGCGCCGACCAGGCCGGCGACGCCCGCGTTGATGTGCACGACGGTGCCGCCCGCGAAATCCAGCGCACCCAGCTTGAAGAGGAATCCGTTGCCGGCCCACACCATGTGTGCGAGCGGCAGGTAGGCGAAGGTGAACCACAAGGCCGCGAACAACAGCACCGCCGCGAATTTCGCGCGTTCCGCGATCGCACCGACCACCAGCGCGCAACTGATCGCCGCGAATGCGCCCTGGAATGCGACGTACGCCAATTCGGGAATGACCACGCCCTGCGTGAATGTCGCCACGGTCGACGATGGCCCGATGCCCGAGAGCATCGCCTTGCCGAATCCGCCGATCCACGCGTTGCCGCCGTCGAAGGCAAGCGAGTAGCCGTACGCCACCCACAGCACCAGTGCGAGCGAGGCGACGACCAGGACCTGCATCAGCACCGAGAGGATGTTCTTCGCGCGCACCAGGCCGCCGTAGAACAGCGCCAAGCCGGGGACGATCATCAGCATCACGAGCACGGTGGACACGAACATCCACGCGACGTCGCCCTTGTCGACCATGCCGCCTCCCGATATGGCCCCTCCCCTGCGTGCAGGGGAGGGGTTGGGGTGGGGTAACGCCTTGACCGATTACAGCGTGTAGTACATCTGGTACTCGAGCGGATGCGTCGCCGCGCGGAAGCGCGTGACTTCCTGCATCTTCAGCGCGATGTAGCCGTCGATGAAGTCGTCGGTGAACACGCCGCCGGCCTTGAGGAACTCGCGGTCCTTGTCGAGCGCTTCGAGCGCCTGGTCCAGCGAGTGGCACACGGTGGGGATGTTCTTCTCTTCTTCCGGCGGCAGGTCGTACAGGTCCTTGTCGCTCGGCGCGCCCGGGTCGATCTGGTTCTTGATGCCGTCCAGGCCGGCCATCATCAGCGCGGCGAAGATCAGGTAACCGGAGTTCATCGGGTCGGGGAAGCGGATCTCGATGCGGCGCGCCTTCGGGTTGGCCACGTACGGGATGCGGCACGAAGCCGAACGATTGCGCGCCGAGTAGGCGAGCATCACCGGCGCTTCGTAACCCGGCACCAGGCGCTTGTAGGAGTTGGTGGTCGAGTTGGCGAACGCGTTGATCGCGCGCGCGTGCTTGAAGATGCCGCCGATGTACCACAGCGCCATCTGCGACAGGCCGCCGTAACCATCGCCCGAGAACAGGTTCACGCCGCCCTTGGCGAGCGACTGGTGCACGTGCATGCCGCTGCCGTTGTCGCCGACCAGCGGCTTGGGCATGAAGGTGACGGTCTTGCCGTTGCGGTGGGCGACGTTCTTGATGACGTACTTCATCGTCAGCAGTTCGTCGGCCTTCTTCACCAGCGAGTTGAACTTGGTGCCGATTTCGCACTGGCCCGCGTTCGCCACTTCGTGGTGGTGCACTTCCACTTCCATGCCGACTTCTTCCAGCGTCTTGCACATTTCGGCGCGCAGGTCGTGCAGCGAGTCCAGCGGCGCGACGGGGAAGTAACCGCCCTTCACCATCGGACGGTAGCCGGTGTTGCCGCCTTCATATTCGCGGCCGGAGTTCCATGCCGCTTCTTCGGAGTCGACGTGGAAGAAGGTGTGGCCCATGTCGTTGGCGAAACGGACGCTGTCGAAGATGAAGAACTCGGGTTCCGGACCGAAGAAGGCCTGGTCGGCGATGCCGCTGGACTTCAGGAAGGCTTCGGCGCGCTTGGCGACACCGCGCGGGTCACGGCCGTAGGCCTGCATCGTGGCCGGGTCGAGGATGTCGCACGTCAGCACGAGCGTCGGGTCGGCGGTGAACGGATCGAGGAAGGCGGTGGTGGAATCGGGCAGCAGGACCATGTCCGATTCGTTGATGCCCTTCCAGCCGGAGATCGACGAGCCGTCGAACATCTTGCCGTCCTCGAACAGCGAGGCATCGACGATCGACTTCGGGAAGGTCACGTGGTGCTGCACACCGCGCATGTCGCAGAAGCGCAGGTCGACGAATTCGACCTTGTGGTCCTTGATGAGCTTTTCGACGTGTTCGAGGGACATGGCGGTTTCCTGGGGACGGGAGGTGGGTCGGCGCTTGCCGGGACCCCCTAGGTAGAGCAAGGCGCGTGCCAAGCGCGGCGGCCTTGTAAGCGATTGAATTCAAACGTTTTGGCGGGCGTGCGCAAGATCGCGGGCACTTGATTGGTGCAGCCATCTCCCGCACTTGCACCAAGACCGCGCGAAACCGGCCGTGACGCCGTCGCCCACGCGCGATGCCCTACGATGCGCGCTCCCGCCCTCGCCGACCCGACGACGCCTTCCCCATGACCGACTTCCTCGCCGCGCTGCTGCTCGGCATCATCGAAGGCATCACCGAGTTCCTCCCGATTTCCTCCACCGGCCACCTGCTCATCGCCGAGCGCTGGCTGGGACATCGCAGCGATCTGTTCAACATCGCGATCCAGGCCGGCGCGATCCTCGCGGTGGTGCTGATCTATCGCGAACGCCTGTGGCAACTGGCCGACAGCTTCCTGCACCCGGCAAAAGCGCAACCCGTGCACGGCCAAGCGCCGCGCGACTACGCCATCAAACTGACGGCGGCGTTCCTCGTCACGGCCGTGCTCGGCCTGATCGTGAAGAAACTCGGCTTCGAATTGCCGGAGGACGTCGCGCCGGTGGCGTGGGCCCTGGTGATCGGCGCGGCCTGGATGGTGCTCGCCGAACAACTGGCGGCCAAGCGCGCGCAAGTGCTGGGCGAGCGCGCGACGATCACCTGGACCGTGGCGATTCTCGTCGGCGTGGCGCAAGTGGTGGCCGGCGTGTTCCCGGGAACCTCGCGTTCGGCGGCCACGATTTTCGTCGCACTGCTGTTCGGCACGACGAACCGGAAGGCGGCGACCGAATTCGCCTTCCTCGTCGGCATTCCGACGATGTTCGCCGCGACGGGCTACGAATTGCTCCACGTCGCACGCGAAGGCGGCCTGGCCGGCGAAGACTGGGGTTCGCTCGCGGTGGCGTTCGTCGCTTCCGCATTGACGGCGTTCGCCGCGGTGAAGTGGTTGCTGCGCTACATCCAGAGCCACCGGTTCACGGTGTTCGCGGTGTATCGCGTGATCCTCGGCGCCGCGCTGTTGCTGCTGGTGCCTTCGCCCTGATCGATCAGAGGGTGCGCGTCTGCCCGCCGTCGACGTCGACGATCGCGCCCTGCATGTAGCTCGCCGCATCCGATGCGAGGAACGCCGCGACCGCCGCGATCTCCTGCGGCGTGCCGAAGCGCGCGACGCGCAATTCGCGTGCGAGTTCCTTCGATGCTGCCTCCACCGCGATGCCGCGTTCGGCGGCCAGGCGCTCGATCCGCCCCTGCGTGCGCTCGGTGGCGATGCTGCTCGGGTTGATCGCGTTGACGCGCACGCCGTCGCGCACGCCGCGATCGGCCAGCGCCTTGGTGAGGTTGAGCAAGGCCGCGTTGACGCTGCCGCCGATGGTGAATTCGGCATTGCCCGTGCGTCCGCCGATGCCGGCGATGTTCACGATGCATCCCCTGGTTTCGACCAGGTGCGGCCATGCCGCGCGGCACAGGCGCACGGCGCCGAAGAACTTCAGTGCGAATCCGTCGGCCCACGCCGCATCGTCGAACGCGAGGAAATCCCCGCGCGGCGTGGCGCCTGCGTTGTTGACCAGGATGTCGATGCGGCCGAAGCGCGCGATGGCCGCTTCGACGAGTGTCGACGCGGCTTCGGGCTGCGCGAGATCGCAGGCATGCGCGAGCCCGGGGACGGGCAGCGCATCGACAACGCCCTGCAGCGCTTCATGCGAACGCGCCGCTGCGACCACGTGGCAGCCCGCCTGCGCAAGCGCCTGCGCGATCGCCGCGCCGATGCCGCGGCTCGCGCCGGTGACCACCGCGACGCGTGCGCTCACGCGTCGACTTTCGAATGCAGCGAATAGGTGCCGTAAATCGCCGCTTCGGTGATTTCGTGCGGTTGCAGCGCGTGGAAGACGTCGGCTGCGGTGAACTTCGCCGGCAACTCGAGCTTCGGCACGCGCAGCGCGAACAGGCGGAAGAAATAGCGATGCGTGCGCAGGTCGTTGAACGGCGGATACGGACCGTCGTAGCCCGCGTAATCGCCCTGCATGTCGGCATGGCCCTTGAACCAGCCGGTGTAATCGTTCAAGCCCTGGCGCGCGCCTTGCGGGCCCGGCGGCGTCTGCTTGCCGTGCGCGGTCACGCCATCGCTGCAACTGCCCGCTGCGATCGCGCGCACGCTGGCGGGAATATCGGCCATCACCCAATGCACGAAGTCGGTGCGCGGCTGATCGACGGGAATGTCCATGTCGTCGCGGCCGACCGTGGCCGGATCGGTCGGCGCGTCGGTGTCGATGCACATCAACACGAAGGACTGCGTGCCCTCGGGCACATCGGACCACGCCAGGTGCGGGTTGCGATTGCCGCCGAATCCCTCCGGCACGCCCATCGCGAACTCCGCGGGAATACGGCCGCGGTGCGCGAAGCTTTCGCTGCTCAGATGCATGTCGATGGACTCCCTTGAGGTCAGGCAATGGCCGCCGATGGTGCCATGGCCGGTTCGATCGCGCCGTCGAGCCGTTCGGCCACCCAGCGTTCGGCGAAGCCGTCGCCGCGCCAGTTTTCCAGGAACCCGCAGTGACCGCCGTGTTCGGCGATCTCCAGGGTCGCGGTCGGCGGCAGATGCAATGCGTGGAACGCGGCGACCGGAATGACCGGGTCGTCGGCGGCCATCAGGATGCTCGCGGGCACGCGCAACTGCGCCAGGCGCTCGCCTGCGATCGAATAGCCTTCGAAATAATTGTCGAGCGAACCGAACTGCGTGTGGCGTTCGACCATCCACTGCGTCAGCGGGCGCATGCGCAGGCCGAGCACCTTGTCGTCGAAGTCGTGTTGCTGCGGAAACAGCTTGCGCTTGCGCGCGAGCGAACCGCGCCACTTGCGCTCGAAGTACCACATGTACAACGGCAGGCCGTGTTCCATCGCCTCCATCGTGCTCGCCGGATCCAGCACGGGGCACACGGCCGCGACATGCGCGAGCGGGATGCCGGCGGCCCCTGCGCGCAAGGCGACGCGCAGCGCGAAGTTGCCGCCGAGCGAATAACCCGCGATGACCATCGGGCGCGCGGCGAAGCGTCGCGACACCTCGGCCGCCGCGGCGACGACTTCGTCGATGCGGTTGGAATGGAACAGGCCTTCGTTGAGGTGGTGCGTGTCGCCGTGGTCGCGGAAGTTCAGCCGGAAGATTTCGAAACCGCGCGCGAGCAGGCGCGCGGCGGTGAGTTGCATGTAACTCGAATCGGCGCTGCCTTCCCAACCATGCAACAGCAACGCCAGGCCGCGCGGCGCATGCCCCGGGATCGCCGAATGCAGGCCCTGCAGGCGCACGCCGTCGCCGGCGTCGATGATGTGGGCGCTGGTCACCGCGCCCATCGCCGCGAGCGCCTGGCGCCCGCGACGCCGGCGCAACGCGCTGGACCCCAGCACCGACTGGAGGTGCGGGCTGCGCAGCATGGCGGGCGGCGCGTAGTCGCTGGCGTGCGGCATGGGGCCGAGGCTAACGCGATGCGTGTGGAGGCTGCGCTCTAGGACTTCCGACACCCGGCTCAGGGCGCCTCCATCGCGTTCACGATGCGCTCGCGCGCCAGTTCGGCGATGCGGCGGCGGCCGCCGGCATCGCTGGCGTCGATCGGATCCAGGAACCAGATCTCCGCAACGCGGGCCGGTTCCCCGAGCAGGCGCAGGAAGTTGGCGGCGAAGCTTTCCCCGGGCCCGAAGGCGACCACCGGTTGCGCACTGGCGCCGCGCCCGTAGCGCAACGCGACCGGTTGCACGCGCACGCCGGCTTCGACCGCGGCCAGGAAGATGCGCGCATGGAACGGGCCGATGGCGTGGCCATCGCGCGTGCGGCCTTCGGGAAAGACGCCCACCGAACGGCCTGCGCGCAGGCGCGCGAGCATCTCGTGCAGCACCCCGCCCATCGATTCGCTGTTGCCGCGCTCGTGGTAGATCGTTTCGCCACGCGTGGCGAGGAATCCCACGACTGGCCAGCGGCTGATCTCGCGCTTGGCGACGAAGCCCATCATGCGCTGGCTGTGCAAGGCGGTGATGTCGATCCAGCTGACGTGGTTGGCGACGAACAGCGTCGCGCCCGGCAAGGGCACGCCGCGGCGTTCGAGCCGGAAACCGAACACGCGCATCAGCCCGCCTTGCCACAGGCGGATCAGGCGATGGTCCAGCGGTTCGCCGCGCACCTGGATCTTTCGCAGGGGCGTTGCGATCAGCAGCATCGTCAGCGGCAGGTCCACCAGCACGTGCCACAGCAACAAGGGGGTGCGCAGCGCGAAGCGCAGGGTGTGCGATGCGTTCACTGCGAAGGGTTCGCCCCGGGCAGGGGGATCACGGCGAGGGTCAGGCGCGAAACGCAGACCAGCTTGTTGCGCGCGTCTTCGATGCGGATTTCCCACACCTGCGTCTGGCGGCCGACGTGCAGGGGACGCGCGGTCCCGGTGACCAAGCCGTCGCGTACGCCACGCACATGGTTGGCGTTGATCTCGATGCCGACGCAGCCCTCGCCTTCGCGCACGCTGAGCATGCCGGCCGAGCTGCCGAGGGTTTCGGCGAGCAGCACCGACGCACCGCCGTGCAGCAGGCCATAGGGCTGCCGGGTGCGCGCGTCCACCGGCATGGTGGCGCGCAGGAAGTCGGGACCGATTTCGGTGAAGACGATGCCGAGCGGCTCCATCGCGGTGCCGCGGGACATCGCATTCAGGGCGGCCAGGTGATCGCCCGGCCGGAAGATCGAATCCCGCGACGGCGCTGGATCGGCCATGCGGGCGCGAGGATCAGCCGAACTTGAAAACGCCCGGACGCCAGCCGCGCGTGTAGGGCTGGCGCGTGGACGCGTAGCCGCTGCTGCTGCCGTAGCCGGTGCCGAATTCGCGGTCGCGTCGCACGTGCATGCGGTCGACGAGTTCGTCGCGGCGCGATTCCAGCCAGTCGGTGCGGCCCAACTGCGCAGGCTCCAGGCCGCGGCGCTTGGCTTCGTGCTCGCGGTAATCGCAGAAATCGTCGTAGGCCTCGAGCTCGTGCTTGAGCTCGCGCACGCACAGTTCGATCATCACCGCATCGTCGAGGAAGCCGAGGACTTCGACGTTGTCCGGGATGATGTCCTTCGGATCGCAGAAGTAGACCAGCGCGGAGAGCACGCGGTCGCGGTCTTCTTCCGGCAGGTGCCAGCCTTCGTCGCGCACCATGGCGATCATGTCGTCCAGGCGCAGCAGGCGTTCCTTGATGAAATCGGGGATGTGGACCTTCGCCGCGTCGGCGAGCAAGGTGCCCGAGCAGGCGATGATGTCGTCGGCCGTGCGGTCCTTGGCGGCTTCCTTCGCCTGCGCCATCGCCTTCTGGAAATGTTCGAGGTCGCGGTCGTTGAGTTCGAAGTTCAGCGAAATCGACATGGCGGCAATCCAGTCCGTAACGATGGGGGGTGAAGGCGGGCAGCCTAGCAGAGTCCTGCCCCGGACCGGAACAATTGCCCCGTGCCGCAGTGCTTGTCCGCCGTTGCCTACAAGATCGGTGCCAAGCCCGCGCCGAAGGCCGTGAAGATGCGGGTCGACAAGCCCTTCAGGCCCAGGCTGACCTCGGGGAAATCGCCGACGGGCGTATAGCAACGGCGGAAATTCGGATCGTCGCGCGGCAGGGGCGCGGGGCATTCGGGGCCGGGCACGAAGTCGTAGCTGGTGGCATAGCGCCAGGGCCACAGGTCGAAGATCGGCAGTTCCTCGGACACTTTGTCCAGCGAGTAATCGATGCCCGGGAGCACCGGCGATTTGTCGCGCTCGGCGATGACCCAGGCATTCTCCGGCCGCATGTCGCCGCGGATGCTCGCCGCCAGCGCGTGCGCGAACGCCGCATCCTCGATCACCACCATGCTCTCGGTGTTGTACGTATCGCCGCGCGGGTCGAAGTTGTGCGTGCCGACCACGGCGATTCGCTCGTCGACCACGATCGATTTCGCGTGCAAGCCGATGCGCACACCCGCGCGCTGCAACGGCACGGGCCCGTTCGCGCCGCCGCCGCCGCTGCCGAAATAGCGCGTCGCCACGCCTTCGCCCTGCTGTTGCGGGGGTTGCTTCTTCCGTCGTTCCTCTTCTTCGGCGCCGGCCAGCAACGCGGCGCGCTCGGCTTCCTCCGCGCCCGCGGCGATGGCCTGCAGGTCGATCGGCGCCGAGCCGGGGAAGGGCTTGAACTCGTGGATGTGGAAGCCGAACTCGCGCAGGTAGCGGCGTTTGTACTTGTAGGACAAGGCGTAGACGATGAACGCGTCGGTGGACGCCAGGCTGTTGGTCGAGATCGTCACGCGCGGCGCCGACGCACGCGCATGCATGCCGCGGAACATCTGCTGCGCTTCCTTCGACAACACCAGGTAGGGGGTTTGCAGCAACACTTCGGAGTTCGCCGATTCGACGATGTCGCGCAGGCGCTGCCCCGCGTTTTCGGCGGTGTCGTTTTCGCCGCGGTGTTTCTCCGGCACGTCGGCGATGAAGTGGACCTGCGCGACGGGCATCGCCGCGCCGGCCAGCGTGGCGATGCGCGTGGCATCGGCCGCGTCGTTCAACAGTTGCGTCACCCGTTCGGGTGCGTCGAACGCGGCGTGGTCCAGCGGGGGCGCACCTTCGCGCAACAGCAGGCGGGCGACGTCGTCGAGCCGTTCGGCCGGCACGCTCATCGGCGAGGTCCAGAAGGTTTCGAAGTTCGCCTGCATCTGCCCCGCCACGGGCCCGGCGACGAGGACGTCGCGGTCGCGGAAGTCGTATCCGGGGCTCCAGTCGTAGTAATCGTCCTGGTAGTTGCGCCCGCCGGTGATGCCCACCGCATCGTCGATCAACAGCAACTTGCTGTGCATGCGCTGGTTGAGCCGATCCCAGCAACAGATCGAGGCCAGCAGGTACTTCGGGTAGTTCAGGCGCGAGTCGTTGAACATCGGGTTGTAGACGCGCAGGTCGAAGTTCGCGTGCGCCGAGGACAGCGCGGCGAGCGTCGAGGCCTTCTTCAGCGCCGAGAGCTGGTCGACGATCACGCGGACGCGCACGCCGCGGCGCGCTGCGGCCATCAATTCATCCAGGACCAGGCGGCCGCTGTCGTCCTCGTCGAAGATGTAGGTCTGCAGGTCGATCGAGTGGCGCGCGGCGCGGATCAGGTTCACGCGTGCGAGCAGTGCGTCCGGCCCGCGGTCGAGCAGGAGTGCGAAGTGGCGCGGCGCCTGCGGCGTGGATTCGGCCAGCGCGCGATCGCCCAGGTCGCGCAGCGCGGACGGCGCGGCGCACGCATCGGCAGGGCGCGGGCACACGACGACGCGGTCCCGCGCATCGAACGCGACGCCCTGCGCGCGGTCGGCCTTGCCGGTGGGCATCGACGCGCAGCCGCTCGCCAGCGCGAGCGCGCCGACGAGTGCCAGCAGTCGAGCCAACCGTGCGGGCGTCATTGCGCCCCGATGTCGCGAAGCCGGACCCGCAGCGAGAAGCGCACTTCATCGCGCATCGCCATGTTCCAGCCGTCGAGGTCGTAATCGCTGCGACGCACCGCGCCCTGCGCGACGATGGCGCATCCGCGTCCCGGGTCGTGGCAGCCCTGCGGTGCGAGGACGAAACGCTCGCGGCGCTCGATGCCATGCATGCGCAGGCGCCCGTGCAATTCGCCGCCGGTCTGGAGCAAGCCCAGCGGGTAAGGATCGGAAAGGAAGGTCACGTCGGGAAAGCGTTCGGCATCGAAGAAGCGCGGGCCGCGTGCGAAGCGCCCGTAACGCGGATGGTCGAGGATTTCGAGGGTGCGCGTCGACAGTTTCAGGCGCACCTGGCGCCGGCCATCGGGCAACTCCGTGACGTCGCCCTCGCTGTCGGGAAACAGGCCCGACAGGGTCTGGCCCCAGCGGGTCTGCAGCGAGAACTCGAATTTCGACTGCGCAGGCTCGACGACCGAAATCACGCCCGCGGGCGCAGCCGCGGCCGCCATGCCGATGCCGACTCCCGCCAGCAACAGCGTGGCGATCCAGGCGCGCATCTTCAGCCCGTCACGGCCACCAGAATGCGGACAGGCGCGCCGCACCCGGTTCGAGCACGGCGTCCTTCGGCAGGGTGAGCACGGCGATGCCCGCCGGCGGCATGCCGCGATAGTCGCCGGACTGGCCGCTGTGCATCAGTGCGGCGAGCTGTTCGAAGCCCGGGTTGTGGCCGACGAGCAGGAGGCGATCGACGTCCTTGTGGCCGTCGGCGAGCTCCATCAGCGCGCCGGGCGTGGCTTCGTAGATCGAAGGTTCGAGGCGCTGGTCGACATAGCCGACCGCGGCGAGGACCGCTTCGAGCGTTTCGCGCGTGCGCCGCGAAGGCGAACACAGCACCCGATCGGGCACGAGCTGGTGCTCGCGCATCCAGCGGCCGGCGGCTTCGGCTTCGGCGAGGCCTTCGGGCGACAGCGGGCGATCGAGGTCGGCCTGTCCCGTGCTGGCGGGTTCGGCGTGGGCGTGGCGCAGCAGGATGAGTTCTCGCATAAGGGGTCGAGCTTAGCCGACGGCCGGGGCGAGTTGGGGTGAAGTTTTCGTCGGGCGCATCAGACGCGCCTGATCCACTTCAGCAATGGGTCCCAATCGGCCTGGTGCTCGCGCACCTGCTGGGAGTGGTAATCGAAGAGGCTGCGCCCGAGCCCGGCCATCAGGACGTAGGCCTGGGTGTCGCGCAGCTCGGCCACCAACGGGTAGGGCCACTGGCGCAACGCGTCCATGAATTGCTGGCTCGCGTTGGTCCACGGGCGCAGGCGATTGCCGACCAGGCCCACCGGCAACTTCCCCTTGCGGATGCGCGGGTGCTTGGCGAGCGTGTCGAGGAAGGGCACGGTGGCCTCGATGTCGATCATCGAGGGCAGCACCGGCACCACCACGGCGTCGGCGACATCGAGGAAATGCGCGAGTTCGGCGCCATGCGCACCGGCCGCGGCATCCACCACCACGCGCTGCGCATCGTTGGGCAGGTGCTTGTCCCAGTCGCGGCGCGTGCCGTCGATCGGCAACACCGCGTGTTCCATCAATGCGCGTTTTTCCGCCCAGTGGCGCGACGAGCCCTGGGTATCGGCGTCGACGAGCACGGTGCGTTTTCCATCGACCGCGAAATGCGCGGCGAGGTTGGTCGACAACGTGGTCTTGCCCACGCCGCCCTTGGAACTGGCCACGAGCACCGTCTTCATCCCGACCCCCGGCTGCAACTGGAATGGCTGAGCCTACACGGGGCGGGGCCAGCGTGCTTCGGCCCAGAGGGCAAGACGGTGAACAGCGGTGGCCAGGTCGGCGGCCAGCGCGGGGACGGAAGCGGCGTCCTGCGCGCGGCCGGCGGTTTCCAGCGCCTCGGCGGCATGGCCCAGTTCGCCGGCCCCGATGCTCCGCGCGGCGCCCTTGATCTTGTGGGCCTCGCGCGTCACGCCGGGGAGGTCGCCAGCCGTGCGCGCGGCTTGCAGCGTCGCCAGGTCGGCGTGGGTGCTGGCCAGGAAGTCGTCGAGCAGCGCGCGCGTTTCCACCGCATCGCCGTGGACCAGGCCGGCGAGCACCTGCGCGTCGATCGGCGGCGGCCGCTCGGCCTGTGGAAGCATCGCGGCCAGGTCCACCGTCATCGCGGGCGTCGCCTGCGTGTGCGGCAACCAGCGCGCGAGCATCGCGGCGAGGGACGGAATACCGACGGGCTTTGCGAGGTAATCGTCCATGCCCGCGGCCAGGCACCGTTCGGCTTCGCCCTTCAGCGCCGAGGCGGTGAGTGCGATGACGGGCGTGTGCGCGCGGTGCTCGCGCGCTTCCTCTTCGCGGATCTCGCGCGTGAGTTGGTAGCCGTCGAGACGCGGCATGTGCACGTCGGTGAGCACGAGCGCATAGCGCCCAGTGCGCCAGCGGGCCAGGCCTTGTTCGCCGTCTTCCGCCGATTCGCTCGCGTATCCGGCCAGTGCGAGTTGGCGCGCGATGACCGCGCGATTGGTCGGATGATCGTCGACCAGCAGCACCAGGCTATGTTCGGCCTGCGCCTGCGCGAGCGTCGGCAGTTTGCGCGGCGCGAGTTTCGGCGCCGCCGGTTGCGCCGATTCGGCCGGCACCTCCGATTCGGGCGCATGCGGCAGCACGAGGTCGAAGTGCATCGTGGTGCCCTGCCCCGGCGCGCTGTCCATCGTGACATTGCCGCCCATCAGCTCGGCGAGGCGGCGGGAGATCGCAAGCCCCAGCCCGGTGCCGCCGAAGCGCCGCGTCGTATCGGCGTCGACCTGCGAGAAGGGCTGGAACAAGCGCGCCTGCTGCGCCTCCGACACGCCGATGCCCGTGTCGGTGACGCGGATGCGCAATCGGTCGCCGCCCAGCGCGCCGGCACCGGGCGCGGATTCGCGCCATTCCAGCGCCGCTTCCACGCGCCCGTGGTCGGTGAACTTGATCGCGTTGGACAGGAAGTTCGCGAGGATCTGCCGCACGCGCAACCCATCGGCGCGATAGGCCGGCGCGACGCGATCGTCGATCGTGCACGACAACGCGAGCCCCTTGCTCGACGCCGAACCGGTGAAATTGGCGACCGTCATGCGCACCACGCGGCGCAGGTCGACGGGCGACGGCGTGAGTTCCAGGCGCCCGGCTTCGATCTTCGAGAAGTCGAGGATGTCACCGATGATCTGCAGCAGCGAATCGGCCGAGGATTGGATGACGTTGAGCGCCCGTCGTTGATCGCCGTCCAGTTGCGTGTGCGCGAGGATCTCGACCATGCCCGTCACGCCCACCATCGGCGTGCGGATCTCGTGGCTCATCGCCGCGAGGAAGGCGCTCTTGGCGAGGTTGGCTTCCTGCGCGCGCGCCTCGCTTTCGCGCAGCGCTTCTTCCAGGCGCTTGCGTTCGGTGAGGTCGGTGGCCACCGCGATCAGTCCGCCGGGGCGGCCTGCTTCGTCCTTGAACGAGGCCAACGCGAGCACCACCGGCACCAGGCGGCCGTCGCGATGCACGAGCACGGCTTCGTGCGGCGGGCGATCGAGCTCGGCGAGCAGGTACATCGCGCGCCAGTCGGCGGGCACTTCGGTGCTGCGCTGGCGCCCGAGCGCGGCGACGATGCGTTCGACTTCCGAAGGCGGCACCAACATCGGCGAGTCGTCGGGCTGCGATGCGCTGCCGTAACGCGGGACGCGGCCGATGATCTCGCTCGCTTCCCAGCCCAGCAGCCGCTCGGCGAAGGGATTGAACATGATCCAGCGCCCGTGCCCGTCCATCGCGAGGATCGCCACCTGCGCGGCGTTGAGCAGCGAACGCTGGAATTCGCCGCGGCGTTCGAGCTCCGCGCGCACGCCTTCGTTCACCGCCAGTTGGCCGGTGAGATCGGATTCGTAGCGCATCACGTCGCGGCGCATGTCGACGAAGGCATCCATCACGTCGCCCAGCTCGCCGCGCGGGCGGAACGCGGGCATCGGCTCGTCGGGATCATGCTTGCGCATGTCGCGCGCGAGTTGCGTCAGCGCTTCCACACCCTTGTAGGCGTTGCGCAGGATATGGCGCGCCAGCAATCCGGCCAGCAGCAGCGCGACGAGCGACAGGCCGATGCGCAGCAGGCTCGCGCGTCGTCCGCGTTCGATTTCCGCGCGCACCATCCGCTCGGAATTGAGCATCGCCAGGTTCGACAGCGCTTCCATGCGCGTGGTCACCGGGTCGATGGCCGGATACAGCTCGGTGTCGGCGAAATGGCCCAGCGCCTTGAGGTCGCGCCGCACCAGGATGCCCCGCAAGGTCGACATCGCCGCGTGCGCGCGGACGCGGGCGTGGCGCACCTGTTCGAACAGGACCTGCTGCTCCCCGCTGCGCGGCATGGTCTGCAGCGCGACCCAGCTGCGGTCGATCTTGTCCTGCGCCGCGTCGAGCGTCCGGACGCCTTTCTCCCAGGTCATCAGGTTGTTGCGGACACGGAAGGTCGTGTCGACCACGTCCAGTCCGTAACCATCGGATACCGCCTTGAGTGCGCGCAGGCGACGCAGCGAATTGTCGCGCATCTGCTCCAGCGAGGTGCGCGTGTCCATCTGGAGCATTTCGTCGATGACCAGCACCGTGGCGCCGGCGAACAGCAACAGGCCGAACAGGCCCCACAACTGGTGGCGCATCCCCAGCGAGAACGAGCGCAGGCGCATGGGCGTGTGCTTCAGTCGGGCGCGCGCCAGCGCGACACGCAATCGATCAGCTCCTCGGCCACCACCGGCGCGCCGACCAGATACCCCTGCGCGATGCCGCAGCCGAGCTCGGCGAGCATCTGCCAGTCCTCGACCGTCTCCACGCCTTCGGCCACCGTTTCCAGTTGCAGCTTGCGCGCCAGGTCCAGGCTCGCTTCGACGACCGCGCGCTTGCGCGGTTGCGAGTGCGCGCCGAACACGAAGCCCTGGTCGATCTTCAATTCGGTGAACGGCACCTGCGAGAGCTGCGAGAGCGACGAATACCCTGTGCCGAAATCGTCGATCGACAGGCCGAAGCCCTTGAGTCGCAAGCGCGCGAGCACACCCAGGCCGCGCGCGGCGTCGGCCATCAACAGGCTTTCGGTGATTTCCAGGATGACTTCGCTCGGCGACAGGCCGTGGTCTTCGACGATCTGCTGGTAGCGGTCGGCGGCCGATTGGTCGTGCAGGGTCGCGGGCGAAACGTTGACCGACAAGTTCAGGCGCAGGCCGTCGTCCTGCCAACGGCGTTTCCACGCGCAGGCCTGTTCGAGGATCGCGTCGGTGAGGTCGGCGGCCAGGCCGTCGGATTCGAGCAGGCCGACGAAATGATGCGGGCGGATCACCTGCCCGTCGCCGCGCTCCCAGCGGGCGAGCGCTTCGACGCCGACGATCTTGCCGTTCGCGAATTCGGCCTGCGGCTGGAACCACGGGACGATCTCGCCCTGGTTGAGGCCGCGCCGCAGCTCGCCCAGGTCGATGAAGACCGATTCGTCGGCCGGGTTGGATTGCAGGCGCTCTTCGTAACGCGTGAGCACCGCTTCGAGTTTCTCGACGCTCAGCGGCTTCTCGATGCTTCCGAGCACGTGAAGGCCATAGGCGCGGGCCATCATCTGCACGGTGTTGAGCAGCGCCGGATCCAGCGCACTCACCAGCGCCACGCCGCGCGCCAGCCGCCGTTGCGCGACGTGGCCGATGAATTCGATGCCGTCCATGCCGGGCATGTCCAGGTCGACGAGCACCACGTCGGGCGCCGTGCCACCGTTTTCGAGCAGCGACAGCGCGGCCACGCCGTCGGCCGCTTCCTGCACCTGCCCGATGCCCAGTTCAGCCAGCAGCCGCAGCGCCAGCCGGCGCTGGAACCCGTGGTCTTCCACCACCATGACCCGCAGCGCGGCCAAGCTCATCGGGACGTCCCCCCGGAAGGTGCACGCATCCTGCGTGCGCCCCCGTATCGAACGCGTCGGGGGGGCATGGGCGGCCGCAGGAACCGCCGCTGCTACAATCCCGCGTCTTTTTCCCCGGTTTTGCCGCGATGACCAGCACCGCCGAGCTCTCTTCCCCCGCGTCGGCCAACACCGCGCTGACCAACAGTGTCCTCGATGGCGATTACACGCTCGAAGACAAATACACCCGCGAATCCGGGCGCATCTATCTTTCCGGCGTGCAGGCCCTTGTCCGCCTGCCGTTGATGCAGAAACTGCGCGACCAGGCAGCCGGGCTGAACACCGCCGGTTTCGTGAGCGGCTACCGCGGTTCGCCGCTGGGCGGCTTCGACCTCGAACTGTGGCGCGCGCGCAAACACCTGGAAGCCAAGCAGGTGAAGTTCATCCCGGGCCTCAACGAGGACCTGGGCGCGACGATGGTGTGGGGCACGCAGCAGACCAACCTGTTCCCCGGCGCGAAAGTCGAGGGCGTGTTCGGCATGTGGTACGGCAAGGGCCCGGGCGTCGACCGCACGGGCGACGTGTTCAAGCACGCCAATGCCGCGGGCACCGCGCCGAAGGGCGGCGTGCTCGCGCTCGCGGCCGACGACCATGCATGCCGTTCCTCGACGCTGCCGCACGGCTCGGAACAGGAATTCGTCAGCGCGATGATGCCGGTGCTCAACCCGGCGGGCGTGCAGGACATCCTCGACCTGGGCCTGATCGGTTGGGCGATGTCGCGTTACACCGGCCGTTGGGTCGGCTTCAAGACGATCGCCGAAACGGTGGAGTCTTCCGCCTCGGTCGACGTCGATCCGCTCGCGCTGAAGATCCTGTTGCCCGAAGACTTCGACATCCCGCGCGGCGGCCTGAACATCCGTTGGCCCGATCCGCCGATGGACCAGGAGATGCGCCTGCACCAGTACGCGGTGAAGGCCGCGCAGGCCTTCGCGCGTGCGAACGGGATCGACCGCGTCGTCATCGATTCGCCGAACGCACGCCTGGGCATCATCACCACCGGCAAGTCGTACCTGGACGTGCTGCAGGCGCTGGAATACCTCGACCTCGACGCGCGCGCCTGTGCCGACCTCGGCATCCGCGTGTACAAGGTCGCGATGACCTGGCCGCTGGAACCGGTGGGCCTGCGCAATTTCGCGCGCGGCTTGCAGGACATCCTGGTCGTCGAGGAAAAACACGCCTTCATCGAAAGCCAGATGAAGGAGTCGATGTACAACTGGACGGGCGAGCGCCCGTCGGTCGTCGGCAAGTACGACGAAGCCGGCGAATGGATCCTGCCCTCCACCGGCGAACTCACGCCGGCGCGCGTCGCGCGCGTGATCGCCAGCCGCATCCGCAAATTCCACGACAGCGAACACATCCGCGACGTCATGCGCTGGATGGAAGGCAAGGAATCCGAGCTCGCCCTGCCCCGCGCCGCGTTCCCGCGCGTGCCGCATTACTGCTCGGGTTGCCCGCACAACACCTCGACCGTCGTGCCGGAAGGCTCGCGCGCGCTCGGCGGCATCGGCTGCCATTACATGGTCACGTGGATGGACCGCCGCACCGACACCTTCACGCACATGGGCGGCGAAGGCGTGACGTGGGCGGGCCAGGCATCGTTCACCGACACCGAGCATGTGTTCCAGAATCTCGGTGACGGCACGTACTTCCATTCGGGCTCGCTCGCGATCCGCCAGTCGATCGCCGCGAAGGTGAACATCACCTACAAGATCCTCTACAACGACGCGGTCGCGATGACCGGCGGCCAGCCGGTCGACGGCACCCTGAGCGTGCCGCAGATCGCGCACCAGGTGCGCAGCGAAGGCGTGCAGACGATCGTCGTGCTCTCCGACGACATCGCCAAGTGGAGCGATCCGGCGATCTTCCCGGTCGGCGTGGAATTCTTCGATCGCACCGAACTGGACAACGTGCAGAAGCGCCTGCGCGAAACCGCCGGTACGACGGTGCTGATCTACGACCAGACCTGCGCGACCGAAAAGCGCCGCCGCCGCAAGCGCGGCAAGATGGTCGATCCGGCCAAGCGCGTGATGATCAACTCGCTGGTGTGCGAAGGCTGCGGCGATTGCGGCAAGAAATCCTTCTGCGTTTCCGTGCTGCCGAAGGAAACCGAATTCGGCCGCAAGCGCGACATCGACCAGAGCAATTGCAACAAGGACTTCTCCTGCGTCAACGGCTTCTGCCCGAGCTTCGTGACGGTGCATGGCGGCACGCTGCGCAAGAAGAAAGGTTCCGGTTCGGCTGATCGCTTGTCGAACCTGCCGATGCCGACGCTGCCCGCGCTCGACCAGCCCTGGAACATCCTGATCACCGGCGTCGGCGGCACGGGCGTGGTGACCATCGGTGCGTTGCTCGGCATGGCCGGCCATCTGGAAGGCAAGGGTGCGAGCGTGCTCGACCAGACGGGTCTTGCGCAGAAGGGCGGCGCGGTGACCACGCACATCCGCATCGCGCGTTCGCCGGCCGACATCCACGCCGTGCGCATCGCCGCGGGCGAAGCCGACCTCGTGCTGGGTTGCGACATGGTGGTGGTCAACGACTACTGGCCGTTGTCGAAGATCCGCAGCGGCCGCACGCAGGTCGTGCTCAACAGCTACGAAGCGATGCCGGGCACGTTCACCACGCGCCCCGACATGCAGTTCCCCGCGCAGGACATCGTCGCGGCGATCAAGCTCGCGCTCGGCGGCAACGATCATGCTTCCAACGGCATGCACATTGTCGATGCCACCCAGCTCGCGACCGCGCTGATGGGCGATGCGATCGCGACCAACCTGTTCATCCTCGGCTACGCATGGCAGCGCGCGCTGGTGCCGGTGTCGTTCGATGCGCTGATGCGCGCGGTCGAGCTCAACGGCGCGGCGATCGAGATGAACAAGACGGCGTTCGCCTGGGGTCGCCTTGCGGCGATCGACCTGCCGGCGGTGCTCGAAGCGGCAGGCATCGCGCGTTCGATTCCCTCGCAGGACACCTTGCACGAACTGCCCGTCCTCTCGCCGGGCGAATGGGAAGGCCACGAGTGGGGTGCGAACGTCGCGCCGAAGCCGGTCGCGATCGAAGACGAGTCGCGCCACCTGCCCGCGCACGGCAGCGACGCCGCCTTCGCGCCGCTGGA
Source organism: Lysobacter sp. 2RAF19 (assembly GCF_052115395.1). Classification (NCBI taxonomy): domain Bacteria; kingdom Pseudomonadati; phylum Pseudomonadota; class Gammaproteobacteria; order Lysobacterales; family Lysobacteraceae; genus Lysobacter; species Lysobacter sp. 2RAF19. The sequence continues at coordinate 85,929 of NZ_JBFRGO010000002.1, forward strand.
CGATGCACGCCTGTCGCGTTCGCTCGACGAAGTCGTCGCACGTCGCGTGGCGTTCCTCACGCAGTATCAGAATGCCGCTTACGCCAAGCGTTACAGCGATCTGGTCGCGAAGGTCCGCGCCGCCGAGCAGCAGCGCGCGCCGGGCAGCTCCGACCTGAGCGAAGCGGTCGCCCGCTATGCCTTCAAGCTGATGGCCTACAAGGACGAATACGAAGTCGCGCGCCTGTATACCAGCGGCGATTTCAAGGCGCGCGTGGCGCAACAGTTCGAAGGCGACTACAAGCTGGTCTTCCATCTCGCGCCGCCGCTGTTGGCAAAGAAGGATGCCGAAGGCCGTTTGCTCAAGCGCGAGTACGGCGCCTGGATGTACACCGCGTTCCAGCTGACGGCGAAGTTGCGTTTCCTGCGCGGCACGGCGTTCGACGTGTTCGGTTACACGGCCGAGCGCAAGATGGAGCGTCGTTTGATCGCCGAGTATTTCTCGACGGTGTCGATGCTGGCCGACGGTTTGAACGACGGCAACGTGGCGCTGGCGACGGAGATCGCGTCGGTGCCCGAACACATCCGCGGCTACGGCCACGTCAAGGAGGCGCACCTGCACGATGCGAAGGCGCGCGAGGCGGGCTTGCTGGCGAAGTGGAAGAACGCGCCGGCCGCCTGATCCGGGCACGAAAGAGGCATGAAAAAAGCCGCCCTTCGCAGGGCGGCTTTTTTGTTTTCGCGAATCGCTTACTTCTTCGGCGCGTAAATCGCCGACAGGCGATCGGGCTTGCCTTCGATGCGCTCCAGGTGCGGATAGCGCAAGCCGTCGTAGTACGGCAACTGGATCGTGCGATACAGGTCGAACTCCTTCACCAGCAGCTCGATCGGCTTGTGATCCTTCTTCGCCGCGGTGACCGCATCTTCGAGCACGTCGCCGGCGTATTGCTTGCCGTTGACCGCCACCGCCGTCATGCCCGGGCCGATGCCCGCCTTGAACGCAGGGCTGTCCCAGCGAACGCTGGAAATCGCGCCGTCGCCGCCGATCGAAAGGCCGAGCGAATACACGAAGTCGGCGCCGCCACGGCCGTATTCGGCCGCCGCCGTCTTCGCATAGGCATTGGGCTTGTCCTTGAACACCAGGCGCCAGCCCGAGGCTTCGATGCCGCCGGTGAGCGGCACCTTGCCATCGAGGCGATCGTGCAGGAACTTGCCCCAGTCGTCGGCCACCAGGCTGTTGAGCGTGGCCGCGACGTCTTCGAACGTGTAGGTGTTGACGCTGAAGTCGCCGTCGTTCATGCCGAAGAACTTCTTCGCGAAGTCGTCGAGCGAGATCTTGTTGTTCGACTTCTCGCGCAGGCGCGAATCCACCTCGAGCCAGATCATCTGGCCGCCGGAGTAGTAGTCCTCGCTCAACTGCCAGCTGGTGTAGGCCTTCGACGTGCGCTTGGCGATGATCGGGTCGTTGGTCGTGTCCTGCAGCGCGCGCCACGACAGGCCGGCGCGGTTTTCGGCGTAGGTGGCCGCGACCAGGGCGAGCGCGTCCTTCGCCGTTTCGAAGTTGCGCAGGCCGGCGCGCGCGGTGATCACGTTGCCCCAGTACTGCGTCTGCCCTTCGTACACCCACAGCAGGCTGCCCTGCATCGGCGTGTTGAAGGTCGGCGTGGTGAGGTCGGCGCCACGGCGGTACTTGCCGTCCCACGAATGGTTGTACTCGTGCGCGAGCAGGTCGCTGCTGCCGGACTTCGGATCCCACGAATTGAAGTACTTCACGCCCACGCCGTTCTCGCTGGAACGGTGGTGTTCCAGGCCGATGCCCGACATCTGGCCGCTGAGCGCGAACAGGAAGTCGTAGTGGTCGTAGTGCTCGGCGCCGTACAACTTGCGCATCTGCTGCACGAGGCGGCGGTGCGCTTCGAGATGGTCGGGCTTGGCTTCCAGGTACTTCGCATCGTCGGCGACGACGTTCAGGCGCACCGGCTTGCCGACGCCCTGCGACAGGTCGAAGGTCTTGAAGTAACGGCCCGCGTACATCGGCGAATCGACCAGCGTGTCGAAATCGACCGGCTTGTAGGTGACGACGTCACCGGCGCGGCCCTGCAATTCCAGCGCGGTCGCGGCCTGCCAACCGGCGGGCAGCTTCACGCTCGGCGCGAAGGTGATCGCGCTCGCCGCATAACCGGCCGGATACAGCGCAACCGTGTTCCACTGCAGGTTGAGCATGTTCGGCGTCATGACCACGCGACCCTGGTCGCGGTCGGTCGGCGAGATGAACTGGAATGCGACATCCAGGTGGGTCGCGCCCTGCGGCACGTCGACCTTGAACGCGTACACATCCAGCGGATCGCGCTTCCATTCGATCTTCTGCCCGTTGGCCGAGAACTCCAGGCCCGCGACCTTGTCGACGCGGCCGTAGTCGGCGTGGTTGCCCGGCAACCACTTCGGGAACAACAGCGTCACTTCGCCGGCCTGCACCGGGATGCGCTGCTTCACGTTGAAGACGCGCTGCGAAAGGTTGGTGGCGTCGACTTCGAGCGTGATCGTGCCCGGGTACGCGGCGGTGCTGGCGGCGTAGACCGGCGCCTGCGGCGAGGACTGCGCGATGGACGTGGAGGAAACGGCGAGCGCGGGCAGCGCGAGCGCCAAGGCGAGGGCGAGCAGCGTGGGACGAGGCATGCGGTGTCCTGGAAGCGCAAGGGATGGAATGGGTGCAAACATCCCATCGTGCAAATTCGGCGCACGTCCGCCCTCTGCCATTCGGCATGGTCGAACGGAAAGATCGCGCATTCCCGACGATGCCTTGTCGCTCACGGCCCCCGGGCGTAGGGTGCGGCGCCATCCCCCATGGACAGGAGTCCGCCCGTGAAGACCTCGCTCGTGACCCTCCGCTACGCCCTCGCCGCCGGTGCGATGCTCGCCCTGTCCGCATGCACTTCGGCGCCGCGCTCCGAATCGGCGTCCTCCGGCAGCGCGCTTCCGCCCGCCGCGGCCACCACCACCCCGCCGATGCTCGCCGCGTCGTGCAAGGCCGGCAACGCGCAGCAATTCGTGGGCAAGACGGCCACGCCGGAGATCGTCGAGCAGGCGCGCGTGGCCTCGGGCGCGACGACCGCGCGCGTGCTGACGCCCGACCAGGCGATCACGATGGAATACCGCGGCGATCGTCTGAACGTGCGCGTCGGCGCCGACAACGTGATCGGCAGCGTGGGCTGCGGCTGAGCGAATTCAGTCTTCTTCGGGCTCGGGCGCCGCCAGGCTGGGCGGTTCCCAATCCTCGAGTTCGAAGTCCTTCGGCGTGCCGAGCTCTTTCCGGTCGTCCAGGCGCGGCTGGTTCTGCCAGTAGCGGTTGTCGGCGATCTTCTCGATGCTGCGGTGCGGTTGCTTGTGCATGGCGACCCCTGGCGGTGGAACAGGCGTGCAGCCTGTCACCGCCGGTGTTGCGGCACCGTCAACTGCGGCCTCAGCGCTGCGGCTGCAGCGTCCGGTCGAACAGCTCGAGGATGCGGCGGTACTCGTCGTACCAGCTGTCGGGGTGCGTGAAGCCGTGGCGCTCCAACGGGTACGGCGCCAGTTCCCACTTGTCCTTGCGCAATTCGATGAGCTTCTGCGTCATCACGACCGAATCGCGGAAGAACACGTTGTCGTCGATCATGCCGTGCGCGATCAGCAGGTTGTCCTGCAGCCCGGCGGCGTATTCGATCGGCGAGGACACCTTGTAGGCCTCCGGGTCGAGCTCGGGCGTGTTGAGGATGTTCGAGGTGTATTCGTGGTTGTACTGCGACCAGTCGGCCACCGGGCGCAGCGCGGCGCCGGCCTTGAACGTGCCGGGCTTCTTGAACAGCGCCATGAAGGTCATGAAGCCGCCGTAGCTGCCGCCGTAGATGCCCACGCGCTCGCGGTCGCCCTGCTTGTTGGCGACCAGCCAGTCCAGGCCGTCCAGGTAATCCTCCAGCTCCGGCGTGCCCATGCGGCGATAGATGTCGGTGCGCCACTTGCGGCCGTAACCTTCCGACGCGCGGTAATCCAGGTCGAGCACGAGATAACCGCGATCGACGAGCAGGTCATGGAACATCTGCTCGCGGAAATAGTTCGGATAGCGCGCGCTGACGTTCTGCAGGTAACCGGCGCCGTGCACGAACATCACGATCGGATAGTGCTTGCCCGGCTCGAGCTGCTTCGGCCCGTAGTACTTGCCCCAGATCGTGCCCGCGCCGTGCTTGGACGGCACCTGCACGTATTCGGGCATGACCCACGTACGTGCCTTGAATTGCGGCGTGCGCGTGTCGGTGAGTTCGGTCGCGCCGTCGCCGTTACGGTTCACCACGGCCAGCTGCGGCGGCACGTAGCTTTGCGAATGGCGCACGAGCAATTTCGATTCGTCCGGCGAGACCACGAAATCCTCGACGCCGTCGAGTGCGGTCACTTCGCGCACGGCGCCGCCCTTGCGGTCGACTTCGCAGACTTCGTAATCGCCCGGCCACTTGCGGTTGCACAGGAACAGGAAGCGGCTGCCGTCCTTCGACAATTGCGGCAGCGAGGCTTCCCACTGGCCCGAGGTGATCGCGCGCGGCGCGCCACCGTTTTCGCTGACATACAGGTGCGAGTAGCCGCTTTCTTCCGACAGGAACCACAGCGCGCCATCGGGTGCGAAACCGAAATCGTTGAAGCCCCAGTTGATCCACGCAGGATCGGTGAGGCGATGGCGCGGTTGCAGCTTTGCATTGGCGAGGTCGATCGATGCGAGCCAGCGATCCTTGTTGTCGATCGCGCGCACCATCACGGCGGCCTGGCGGCCATCGGGGGTCCAGTGGATCGCGGGCGCGCCGGCGTTGTCGCCGGAGGTCAGCACCTGCACGTCGCGATTGCCTTTCAACGCGTCCTTGCCGGCGGCCTTGCGCAGCGCGGCCAGCGGATCGACGGTGATGCCGGGCAGCGCATCGAACTTCACTTCGCGCACCGAGCCATCGCCGACCTTCACCAGCCACAAGTGCTGCGGCACCGGCGCGTTGTGGCCGACGCGCGTGCGCACGTCTTCGAATTCCTCGTAACCCGACTCGGTCACGTACTTCGGCATCTTGCCTTCGGTGCCGATGTCCGCGCCCTTGGCGGTGGTGATCACGAGCAGCCAGTTGCCGTCGGGCGACAGCGCGCTGTCGGCGATGTCGACATCCGCGCCGAGATAGGCCGGCACCGGCGCGCGCGTCGCGTCGGCAAGGCGCCAGGCCTTGTCCTGCGCGCGCGCGGCATCGCGCTGCGCGCGATCGTTGCGCAGCGTGTCGATCAGGCGCAATTGGCGATCGCGCAGATCGTCGGCGGCGGGCTTGGTGTCGGGCGCCTTCTCCGCGAGCGGCGTCGCGGCCTCGCGCACGCCGCCGGCGGCGGTCCAGCGATACCAGTCGTTGCCCACGCGCCACGACAGGCCGCCATCGCTGCCCCACTGCGGCTGCGCTTCGTCGTCGTTGCTGCGCGTGATCTGCTGCAAGGCACCGCTGCGCAAGTCGCGCACGAACACATCGCCGTTGCGCACGTAGGCCATGCGCGTGCGCTGCGTGTCGTAGACCGGTTGTTCGCCGTCGGCGTCGGCGCGCGCGGCACCATCGAGCATCGCGGCCGCGCCGCCCGCGATCGGTTGCACCCAGGTGTCGCGGATCGTCGCGCCCGTGCGCTTGCGCTGCGTGTACGCGCGCTGGCCATCCCACGACCACCACGCCGCTTCGATCGGCGCGCCGATCCAGTCCGGGTCGGCCATCGCCTGCGCCAGGGTGATCGGTGCGTCGGCATTCGGCGCGGGCGAAGCCGTGTCCTGTGCGAAAGCAGCGGGTGCAAGGAGGAGCAGCGCGAGGGACGCGGAAATGGGGCGCATGGGGTGGTCACGGCGAAACGGAAGCGCGCAGGTTAACAGCCCCGGATTCACCGGCCGGGGGTCATAGGTCATGCGGAAAACGCTGGCGGGGGGAGGCTCACATCCGGACGGCGGGGCGATCAGTCGCCAGCGCGCTCGGCACCGGCGTGGCGACCGGCGCAAGCCCGTGCGCGGCCGGCCCGTTGAGGCAACTGCCGTCGCGTGCATCGAAGCGCGAGCCGTGGCAGGGGCAATCCCAACTCCGCTCCGCGTCGTTCCAGTGCACCACGCAGCCCAGGTGCGGGCACTTGGCCGAATGCAGGTGCAAGGTGTTGGTGTCGTCGCGGAAGGCCGCGATCTTCTGCAGGCCATGGCGCAGGACGGCGCCCTCGCCCGCCGGCAACTCCTCGAGCCCTTCGATCTCGCCCGCGCTGACCCAGTCGGTGTAATACGGAACGACGTTCAGCGTTTCGCGCACGAAGGTGTCGGCCGCGCGCAGGGTGCGCCGATCCGGCGCGTACAACGCGCGCCACGGCGAATCGCCATCGACGATCAGGTCGGCGACGATCAATCCCGCCAACGTGCCGTGCGTGAGTCCGTTCCCCGAGTCGCCGGTCGCCACGTACACGTTGTCCGCGCGCCCCGGGTTGTGGCCGAGGAATCCCAGCCCGTCGATCGGTTCGATCACCTGCCCCGACCAGCGATAGCCGACGTCGAGCGCCATCGGGAAATGGCTGCGCGCCCAGGATTCGAGCACTTCGTAATGCCCCTGCGTCGCATCGTCCTGGCCGGTCTTGCGGTCTTCGCCGCCGACCAGCAACCACGTGCCGTTGCGCGCCGGCGCGATGCGCACGTAGTGGTAAGGCACCTGCGTGTCCCAAAGCAATGCATCGGGCAAGGTGCCGGGGTCCACGCGCAAGGCAACGACGTAGGTGCGGTACGCGGCTTGCTTTGTGTGGATGGCGACGCGGTCGTTGAACGGGACGTTCGCGGCGACGACGAGGTGTTCGCATTGCACGCGCGCGCCGTTGTCGGTGGTCGCGCCGGCGTTGGCGCCGCCATCGACCTGCATGACGTGCGAATGGGTGTGGATGCGCCCGCCCATGCGCACGATCGCGCGCGCCAGGCCCGTGGTGTAAGCGAGCGCATCGAAACGCGCCTGGCGCGGAAAGCGCAGCGCCGGGCCGAACCGTTCGAACCCATCGGGCGCGATCTCCAGGCGTTCGACCTCCAGCCCTGCACGACGCGCAGCCGCGTATTCGCGCTCCAGCACGTCGGCCTGCGGATCGTCGGCGCCACGCACGAGATAGCCATCCACGCGCGCGAAGCCGCAATCGATGCACTCGGCTTCGCAGATGTGTTCGATCGTGTCGATCGCGGCGCCATGGCTTTGTGCGGCCAGTCGGGCGCCGTTTTCGCCATGCAGGTGTTCCAGCGCGAAATAGCGATCATCGAGCGCATCGCACAGGTGGCCGGTGGTGCGCGCGGTCTGTCCGCCGTGCAGATCGTGTTCTTCGAGAACGATGACATCGTGGCCCGCGCGCACCAGGCGCCATGCGGTGGTCAGGCCGGCGATGCCGGCGCCGACGATGCAGATCCGTGCATGCGCGTCGGCGGTCAAGGGTGCGAAGACGGGCGCATCGTTCATCGCCATCCACAGCGATCGGCTCGGTCCGTGTTCCTGTAACGCTCCGTTTCGCATGGCGCACCCTGCCTTGCGCGTCGTTGCGATTGTGGAACCACGGCGGTGAGCGGCCGGTGATGCAAACGCCGCGCGACAGGCGCAGACTATGCAGCGCGGCGCCGCCCCCGTGTGCCGCGGAGGCACTGCGTGGATGCCCTGCTCCTCTCGCGGATCCAGTTCGGGTTCGTGATCTCGTTCCACATCCTCTTCCCGTCTTTCACCATCGGCCTCGCCAGTTGGCTCGCGTTCCTCGAATGGCGCTGGCTGCGCACGCGCGACGGGATGTGGCTGGCGCTGTACAAGTTCTGGCTGAAGATCTTCGCCGTCAGTTTCGGCATGGGCGTGGTGAGCGGCATCGTGATGAGTTTCCAGTTCGGCACGAACTGGGCGATCCTGAGCGAACGCGCGGGCAACATCCTCGGCCCGTTGCTGTCCTACGAAGTGCTCACCGCCTTCTTCCTGGAGGCCACGTTCCTCGGCGTGATGCTCTTCGGCATCAAGCGCGTCAAACCTTCGATGCATTTCTTCGCCACGTGCATGGTCGCGCTGGGCACGCTGATCTCCACGTTCTGGATCATCGCCGCCAACAGCTGGATGCAGACGCCGCAGGGTTACGTGATCGATGCGCAGGGCGTGTTCCAGCCCGTCAGCTGGTGGGCGATCGTCTTCAATCCGTCCTTCCCGTATCGCCTGCCGCACATGGTGCTCGCGGCGTTCATCACGACGTGTTTCGTGATCGGCGGCGTCTCGGCGTGGTACCTGCGGCGCGGCGCGCACGTGGAAGAAGCAAAGCGCATGCTCAAGCTCGCGATTGCGTTCGCGGCCATCGCGGTGCCGCTGCAGATCCTCGCCGGCGACCAGCACGGGCTGAACGTGCTCGAACACCAGCCGGTCAAGCTCGCGGCGATGGAAGCGCATTGGGAAACGCATCCGGGCGGCGTGCCGCTGGTGTTGTTCGCGGTGCCGAATGAAAAGGCCGAGCGCAACGATTACGAAATCGCGATCCCCAAACTCGGCAGCCTGATCCTCACGCATTCGATGGACGGCCAGGTGCAGCCCCTGAAGGCCGTGCCGCCGCAGGATCGCCCGCCGGTGAAGCCGGTGTTCTACGCCTTCCGCGTGATGGTCGGCATCGGCACGCTGATGTTGCTGCTGACCCTGGCGTCGTTGTGGCAATGGCGGCGCGGGCGCCTGTTCGATTCGCCGCTGTTGCTGCGCGGATGGAATTACATGCTGCCTGCCGGGTTCATCGCGATGCTCTCTGGCTGGTACGTCGTGGAAATCGGGCGCCAACCCTGGGTGGTGTACGGCGCACTGCGCACTGCGAATGCCATCTCGCCGACGCTCGCCGCGGCCAGCGTGTGGACGTCGCTGATCACCTTCGCGGTGGTGTACGCGATCGTGTTCGGTTCGGGCATCTGGTATCTCGCGCGCCTGGTGCGCGTGGGCCCCGGGAAACACGACCCGGCGCCCGATACCGAGGCCGGCGACAAGACGCCCGCGCGCCCGCTGTCGGTCGGCAACAAGGAGGCCGTGTGATGGCGTACTGGCTCCCCGTGGCGTGGTTCGGCGTGATCGGGTTCGGCGTGCTGATGTACGTGTTGCTCGACGGGTTCGTGCTCGGCCTGGGCATCCTGGCGCCCTTCGCCGAGGACGAGCGGCAACTCGACCACATGATGAACACGGCCGCCCCCATCTGGGACGGCAACGAAACCTGGCTGGTGCTCGGCGGCGCGGGGCTGCTCGCGGCCTTCCCGAAGGCCTACGCGACGGTGCTCTCCGCGCTGTACCTGCCGGTCCTGCTGATGCTGATCGCACTGGTGTTCCGCGGCGTGGCCTTCGAATTCCGCTTCAAGGCGGTGCGCGGCAAACCCTGGTGGGGCGCGGCCTTCGCGCTGGGCTCGATGTTCGCGGCCTTCGCCCAGGGCCTGATCCTCGGGGCGATCGTCGAAGGCATGCCGCTGCAGGCCGGCAAGTACGTCGGCGGTGCCTTCGGCTGGTTCAGCCCGTTTTCGATGCTGACCGGCGTGTCGGTGGTCTTCGGCTACGCACTGCTCGGTTCGACCTGGCTGATCCTCAAGACCGAAGGGCGCCTGCAGGAAATCGCGCGCACGCTCACGCGTCCGCTGGTGCTGGTGGTGATCGCGTTCATGGGCCTGGTGAGCGCGTGGCTGCCCTTCCTGGACTCGCGGATCATGGCCCGCTGGTTCGAGGGCGGGAATTTCTGGTGGCTCTCGCCGGTGCCGCTGCTCGCGTTGCTCAACGCGTGGTGGCTGTGGCGCGCGGCGATGCGCGAAGGGCGCGATACGGCGCCATTCATCCTGGCGCTGTGCTTCTTCGCGCTCGGGTTCGCGGGGCTGGTGCTGGGCTTGTGGCCGAACATCGTGCCGCCGTCGTTGTCGATCTGGGAGGCCGCGGCGGCGCCTTCGTCGCAGATTTTCGTCGGCGTCGGGCTCGTGATCCTGCTGCCGGCGATCCTCGGATACACGTACTGGTCCTACTCGGTGTTCCGCGGCAAGGTGGCGGCCGACGCGGGCTATCACTGAAATCCGCGTCTTCACAACACGAATTGCGGGTTCCGTCACAACGTTCTTTCCGACACAATCATCGCGTCCCCCGCCCAAGGCCGCGATGCACGCTTTCGTCTACAAGAGCCTCCGGCAGGCCGACACTTACGTCTACCTGTCCAAGCGCGATGATTTCGCGAGCCTGCCGCCGCCGCTCGCGACCCAGCTGGGGAAGCTGCAGTTCGTCCTCGAAGTCGCGCTGACGCCCGAGCGCAAACTCGCGCTGGCCGATCCCGAAGTCGTGCGCGGCAACCTCGCCGCGCGCGGCTTCCATGTGCAATTCCCGCCGACGATGCTCGATCCGATGACGGAGGACTGGGGCACCGATGCCTGAGTCCACGCGCTCGATCGGCCTGGTCATCGGCGCCGCGCTCGCCGGCGTCGCGCTCACGCTGCTGCTGGCGCTCGATGCCTGGCCGCTCGCACTGGCCGGCGCGCTCGCGCAGCCGGCGTACGCGCTGGCGGTGTCGTGGTGGCGCGGCACGCGCCCGTCGTCGAAGTGGCGGCGCGATGCGCTGGCGCTGTCCGGCACCTGGGTCGCGGGCGTCGCGGTCGTGGCCGCCCTGGTCACCTGGCCGCTCGCGGCGCTGCGCGAAACCGGAAGTCTGTCCGCGGCGATCGGCCTGAGCGTCGTCGCCGGCGTCGCCTTGTTGCTGCTGTGGCGCACCTGGCCGATGTGGCACGCGTTGGAACGCGAAGGCGGCGCGGTCGCATCGATGTGGCGCAGCCTGGCGGAAGTGGAAATCGGCGCGTGGCGCGGCCTGGGCGTGGCGGCGATCGTCGCGTCGATCGCGGGCGCGGTGATTGCGCTCGCATGGCCCGGCCTGGTCGCAGAGTCGGCGCGCTGGCCGATGGCGATCCTGCTTGCGCTGTTCGCACCCGTGTTGCACCTGGTGCTGCAAAGCCTGCCCGCGCCCTCGCCCTTGCCGATCGAAGCGCAGCTCGCGGCGATGGAACCGGATGACGATGGGGATATCGCGCAGCCCGAGATCGAAGCCGATCTGGAGACCGCGCTGTACGCCGCGGCCCGTAGCGGCCGCGTCGATCGCGCACTCACCCTGCTCGAATCCGGCGCGAACCCGCACGCGTTGCCGGCCGCCGACGAGCGCGACCAGCGCACGCTGCCGATGCTCGCGGCCATCCTTCCCGACCTGCGCCTGCTGCGCACGTTGATCCAGCACGGCGTCGACGTGAACGCCGCGCATGGCGGCATGGCGCCGCTGCTCGCCGCCACCCGCGACAGTTGGCATGGCCGCCCCGAAGCGGTGATGACGCTGCTCGCCAATGGCGCCGACCCGCGCGTGGCCGACAGCGACGGCAACACGCCGCTGCACCACGCCGCACGCAGTTCCGATCCCGGCGTCGCCGCACTCCTGCGCGATGCGGCCGCCGACATCGACGCGATCAACCGCGACGGCATCACGCCGCTCGGCATCGCCTGCGCGTCGGGCAACTGGCGCCTGGCGCGCTTCCTGCTCGAACGCGGCGCTAAGCCCGAACTGCCGGGCGCCTCGCCCGTGTTGCTCGCCGCCGCGGGTACCGAAGAAGACGATGTCGCCGGCGTGCAATTGCTGCTGCGCCACAAGGCCAAGCCCGACGCACGCGACGCGCGCGGCCGCAGCGCGCTGCACGAAGCCGCGCGGAGCGGGCACGTGGAGATCGCCGAAACATTGCTCGCCACCGGCGCCGACGCGCATGCGCGCGACAACGAAGGACGCACGCCGTGGCTCGACGCCGCGCGCGGCGGTCATCTGGAAGTCCTCGAACGCCTGCTGCCGCATCGCCCCGACGTCGCGCTGACCAACGCCGAGGGTCGCGATGCGCTGATGCTCGCGGCCACGTCCGACAACGCGTCGGCCGCGCTGGTGCGCCGCCTGCTCGAACTCGGCCTGGATCCCGCGCGTCGCGACAACGACGGCCGCCGCGCCGCCGAACACGCCGCGGCCGCCGGGCGTTGGACGATCGTCGCGGTCCTCGATCCCGCCTATCCGCTGCCCGCGGCGGTCGCCGATGCAGGCGCGTCGTCGACGACGATCGACCGCGCGCCGGTGACGTTGCTGCGCGATGCGATCCGCGACGGGCGCCTGGAAGACATGCACAGCGTCGTGGGCCTGCTCTCGCCGCGCGAACTGGGCGCGCAGTTGCGCCAGATGCCGATCACCGGTCCGGGCGCGCCCGCGAACGCGGCCTCGCGCATCGATTGGTTGCTCTCGCAGGGCGCCGATGCGGATCAACGCGAAGGCCTGGACGACAACACGATGTTCGCGCTGCTCGCGCAAGGCCCGGTCGCCGCTTCGGCCGTGCAGGCGTTGCTGCGACGCGCGGTCTCGCCGGCGGGCCGGGGCGGTCTGGCGATCTTCCTGGCCGCGTGCGTGCAGAGCGATCACGCCGGGCGCGGGCTGGAACAACTCGCGGTCGAACTGCTCGAACGCGGCGCCGATGCATGGGCGCCTTCGCCGGCCGGCGATCCGCCGCTCGCGCTCGCCGTGCGCCTGGGATGGTTGCGCGTCGTCGAACGCGTGGTCGCGCAGGGCGTGAATCTGAACGCGCGCGACTCGCACGGGATGACCGCGTTGCATCTGGCCGCCGCGCTCGGTCGCGAAGCGGCGTTGAAGGCGCTGATCGCACAGGGCGCCGATCCCGACATGCGCGCGGCCGACGGACAGACGCCGCTCGGCGTCGCGTTGTCGTCGGGCCGTCGCGATCTTGCCGACTGGCTCGACTGGCGCGGCTGGCCCTTGCCGGGACGTCCGCTGCAAGCCTCCGACCTGCCGTCGGCGGCGATCGTCGGCGAGGCCGATGCAGTGCGTCGCCTGATCGACCTCGGCCTGTCGGTCGATGCCACCGATACGCAAGGGTGCACGGCGTTGTTGCGTGCGGCCGGCGGCGGACATCGCGCGGTGGTCGATCTGCTGCTCGCGCGCGGCGCCGATCCGCGTCTTGCCGCACGCTCGGGTGCGACGCCGCTCTCGGCGGCGGTGAGCATGCGCCAGGTCGACATCGTCGAACGCTTGCTCGCCGCGGGCGCGCCGCTCGAACAGCGCCTTCCGGGCGATGTCACCGTGTTGATGCTCGCGGCTGCACTCGGCCTGCCGGATCTGGTTGCGCGCCTGATCACCGCGGGCGCCGACGTCCACGCCGGCGATGCGCAAGGCCTCGCGCCGCTGCATTGCGCCGCGCTTTACGGATTCACCGCGCGCGAGCGCCCGCGCCTGGTCGCGTTGCTCGATACGCTGCTGCTCGCCGGCGCCGAAGCCGACCAGCCCGCGGCCGGTGGCGTCACGCCGCTGCTGTTGCTGCTCGGCGCGCGCGCCGAACCGGGCACGGCGTGCGACGAAGACGTCGTGCTCGCGGGCCTGGAGCGCCTGCTCGACGAAACCGTTTCGCTCGATGCGCGCGACCCGCGCGGCTTCGGCCCGCTGCACCTGGCCGCGCTGCACGGGCTGCTGCAGGTCGTGCAACGCCTGCTCCGCGCCGGCGCCGACCCCGACCTGCGCGACAGCCTCAACCGCAGCGCGCGCGAGATCGCGGTGATGCGTGGCTTCGTCGATGTCGCGGCGGAATTCGTGCCGGCCACGCCGGGCGGTGTTTCGATGGCGCGCTTCCTGCGCGAACCGCGTTAGGCATCCCCCGGCCGCACCGCGGCCGGGTCTGCGACGTCCAGTTTCCCCTCCGCGCGAGGTTGCCCCAGGCCACCGAGGATGCCTTCGCCGCGGTCGGCGCCGAAGAGTTGTTCGAGCTCCACGCGCGCCTGCGCGACCGTCTGCAGGATCGCCTGTTCGTCGTCCTGCACCAGGTATTGCGTGCGCAGCAGCGCTTCGTCGTGTTCGCGGAAGCGGCGCGCGCGTTCGGCGGCGGCGGCCGGCGACAGGCCCATTTCGACGAGCACGCGTTCGCCCATGACCAGGCTGGAATAGAAGGTTTCGCGCACCACCTGTGCGCCGTGGTCCATCAATTGCCACGCGTGGCGGCGGTTGCGGGCGCGCGCGAAGACGGTCGCTTCGGGGTAGAGGCGGCGGATGGTGTCGACCGTACGCAGGTTGGCTTCGACATCGTCGATCGCGATCACGAAGACTTTCACCTGCGCCGCGCCGGCAGAGCGCAGCAATTCGGAGTTGGCCGGATCGCCGTAGTAGATCGTGCTGCCGAAGCGGCGCATGAACTCCACCTGCTCCTGGCTGTGCTCGATCGCGATGAAGGGAATGCGCTGCGCCGCGAGCAATCGCGCGATGACCTGGCCGAAGCGACCCATGCCTGCGATGAGCACCTGGGGTTCCTGCTCCTGCTCTTCGATCTTGTCGAACTTTTCCGATTTCGCCGGCTTCGTGGCGACCAGCCAGCGCGAGAGGAAGATGTACAGCGGCGGCGTCAGCGCCATGGACATACCGACGATCGCGACCAGGTGGCCCTGCAGGTCGCGCCCGATCAAGCCGACGCGCGCCGCATCGCCGAACACCACGAAGGCGAACTCGCCGCCCAGGGCGAGCACGCTGGCGAGCAGCAGCGCATCGCGGTTCTGCAACCCGCCCGAGAGGCGGCCGATGCCGTACAGCAGGACGAACTTCGTCGTCATCAGCAATGCCACGCCGACGCCGACGAACCACGGATCGGCGATCACCGCGGTGACGTTGATCGACATGCCCACCGCGATGAAGAACAGGCCGAGCAACAAGCCTTCGAAGGGTTTGATCTGCGCTTCGAGCTCGTGGCGGAATTCCGAATCGGCGAGCAGCACGCCGGCGAGGAAGGCGCCCAGGCCCATCGTCAGCCCCGCCAACTGCATGATCCACGCCGCGCCCAGCACGGTGAGCAAGGCGCTCGCCGTGAAGACTTCCGGCATGTCGATGCGCGCCACGATCCGGAACATCTGCCGCAACAACAAGCGGCCGCCGACCACGACGATGGCGATCGCGCCGATCGCCTTGCCCACCGCCATCCACGACACACCCTGCCCCTGCGCGCCACCCAGCAAGGGAATCGCCGCCAGCAACGGAATCGCCGCCAGATCCTGGAACAGCAGGATCGCGAACGCGAGCCGCCCGTGCGCCGTGGTCAGCGCCTTGCGTTCGGCCAGCAATTGCAGGCCGACGGCCGTGGAGGAAAACGCGAGGCCCAGGCCGATGACGATCGTCGCGGGGAACACCACGCCGCGCAATTGCGTGAGCAGCGCCAGCGCGATGCCGCAGGCGAGCATCTGCAAACCGCCCGAACCGAAGACGGGTTTGCGCATCACCGACAGGCGCGAAGGCGACAGCTCCAGGCCGATGACGAACAGCAGCATGACCACGCCGATTTCGCTGGCGCCGAGCACGGGCGCGACATCGCGGATCACGCGGAATCCGTAGGGCCCCAGCGCAACGCCCGCGACCAGGTAGCCCAGCACCGCGCCCAGCCCGAACTTGCGGAATACCGGGACCGCGACCACCGCGGCCAGCAGGAACACCAGGGCCAGTTCGAGTCCGCCGCCGTGCATGACCACCTCCTCGGGCGATTATGTAGGATGCGCCCACAGTCGGCATGACGGCCGCTGCACGGGATCCCACCGCGAATCGGAAGCACGGCCATGCAACGGACTGCCCTCATCGCTTCGATCGCCTGCGTGCTCGCCCTGCCCGCGAGCGCCGGCACCTCCACGCCGACACCGCAGATCGAAGACGTCGTGACGATGCGCGTGGATGGAACGATCGCGGTCGACGAGGCCGGCAAGGTCATCGGGCACACGGTCGAGACGCAACTGGATCCGAAGCTGCGCGGACTCATCGACAGCGCGGTCGCGCAGTGGCGGTTCGCGCCGCCCACGGTCGCTGGGAAGCCGGCGCGCGTGAAGAGCGCGATGCGCGTGACCCTCGCCGGTCGCAAGGTCGACGAGGGAACCAGCGTCACGATCGACAACGTCTACTTTTTCGACGGCGACAAGTCGCACGCGCCTTCCCACCTCGAAGCCCAGGCGTCGGCCGTGGCGGAGGCCGCCCAAGACAATCGCGTCACCATGAAGATCGAAGAAATGGTGCACCCGATCGCCTATCCGCGCGACTACCACGTCAATGGAGTGATCACGCTGGCGATCCGCGCCAATCCGGACGGCACCGTCGCCGCCGTGTTTCCCACGCAATGCAGCCTGTATTTCGCGGGCGGCCCGCGGCTGCTGCTGGCACGCGCGTGCAAGCGCATGTCCGAAGTTGCGGCGAATACGGTGAAGACCTGGAAAGTGGGCGTGCAGCTCAATGGCGATCCGCCGACGCCGGGAAACCTCACCGGCACGCTTGCGATCGAGTACAAGGTGGACAACGACGCCAGGCGCGTCGACGCCACCGGCGAACCCGGCCGCTGGCGCGCGGAGGCACGCACCGCGTACACCCGGGCGCCATGGCTGGAAGCAGATCGCTTCGCGCAGCGCGTCGGCACGTCGGATATCAGCGGCGCGGAGCTGGTGCCGGAGCAGTCGCCGCTGCAGCGGATCGAGGACGACGCGGCGCCGCGCGCGCTCTGAAAGCGAAGATCGGATTCGCCTCGCGACCAGCCGCCAATCCGACGCGCGCCGATCGATTTCCGCGCTTGACGAAGACCACGCGCGTTCCGGAGCCGCGCGGGTTGCCGGAAACTGCGCCGACGATCGAGATCGCGAGCACCATGCATGCTCCTGGATGCGTTCAGCGGCCACATCGCATACGTGGACGAGAGTGGAGATCACGGGCTGGTGCCGCTCGACGCGCAGTACCCGATCTTCGTCCTGGCGCTGTGCGTTTGTTCGAAGTCGGCTTATTTGCGGCAGTTGGTCCCCGCGATCAAGTCCCTCAAGTTCCGGCAGTTCGGGCATGACATGGTGGTGTTGCATGAGCATGCCATCCGAAAAAAGCTCTGGCCATTCTCTTTCAACGACGTCGGTCGGCGCCTGAGGTTCGTCGAAGACCTCACGACGGTCATCGCCGACGGGGAGTTCTGCATCATCGCGTCGGCGATCGACAAGGCACGATGGGCTTGGCAGGCCACCACCGGCAATCCCTATCACCTGGCGTTGGGGCTTTGCCTGGAGGCCCTTTACGAATTGATGCTGGAAAGACACGAAGCCGACCTGGTCACGCACGTCGTCGTCGAATGCCGTGGCCCAAGGGAGGATCGAGAGCTGGCAACGGCCTTCGAAGCGATATGCGCCGGCGCCAATCGATGGGGCAAGGCGCTGCCGTTTGCGCTCGTCTTCGCACACAAGCAGTCGAATTCGACGGGGCTGCAGTTGGCAGATCTCGTCGCGCGTCCGATCGGGTTGTCGGTGCTTCGTCCTGGACGGGAGAACCGCGCCTTCGATGTCCTCAGGCACAAGCTCCGTCGACTGATTGTTTTCCCGGCCCCGGAAAACAAAAGGCCCCGGTGAGCGCACCGAGGCCAATCGCCGACCGGGTTACCCCCAATCCGGAATCGATTTTCCATCGTGATGCCCAGCGACGCAAGGCGCCATCCAAACGAAAACGCCCTGCATTGCAGGGCGTTCCGTCTTTCCTGTCGGTTGCCGCGCCTCAGCGCTTCATCGACCCGAAGAACTCGTCGTTGGACTTGGTGTTCTTCATCTTGTCGAGCAGGAATTCCATCGCGGCGATCTCGTCCATCGGGTGGAGGAGCTTGCGCAGGATCCAGATCTTCTGGAGCATTTCCGGATCGATGAGCAGGTCTTCGCGGCGCGTGCCCGAGCGGTTGATGTCGATCGCGGGATAAACGCGCTTTTCGGTGATGCGGCGGCTCAGGAGCACTTCGGAGTTGCCGGTGCCCTTGAACTCTTCGTAGATCACCTCGTCCATCTTGCTGCCCGTTTCGACCAGCGCGGTGGCGATGATCGTCAGCGAACCGCCTTCCTCGACGTTGCGCGCGGCGCCGAAGAAACGCTTCGGGCGGTGCAGCGCGTTGGCGTCGACGCCGCCGGTGAGTACCTTGCCGGAGCTCGGGACGACGTTGTTGTAGGCGCGGGCCAGGCGGGTGATGGAGTCGAGCAGGATGACGACATCCTTCTTGTGCTCGACCAGGCGCTTGGCGCGCTCGATCACCATTTCGGCGACCTGCACGTGGCGGGCGGCGGGTTCGTCGAAGGTCGACGAAATCACCTCGCCGCGCACGGTGCGCTGCATTTCGGTCACTTCTTCCGGGCGCTCGTCGATGAGCAGCACGATCAGGTGCACGTCCGGGTGGTTGGTCGTGATGGCCGTGGCGACCTGCTGCAGCATCATCGTCTTGCCCGCCTTGGGCGGCGAGACGATCAGGGCGCGCTGGCCCTTACCCTGCGGCGCCATCAGGTCGAGGATGCGGCCCGAGATGTCCTCGGTGCTGCCGTTGCCGCGCTCCAGCGTGAAGCGGCGGCGCGGGAACAGCGGGGTGAGGTTCTCGAACAGGACCTTATTCTTCGAGGCTTCCAGCGGCTCGCCGTTGATCGTGTCGACCACCGACAGCGCGAAGTAGCGCTCGCCGTCCTTCGGGAAGCGGATGCGGCCGGACAGGTGATCGCCCGTGCGCAGGTTGAAGCGGCGGATCTGGCTCGGGGAGATGTAGGTATCGTCCGGGCCGGCGAGGTAACTGGCCTCGGCCGCGCGGAGGAAACCGAACCCGTCGGGCAGGATTTCGAGCACGCCGTCGGCGGCGACGCCTTCACCATGGCGGGTCAGCACCTTGAGCAGGGCGAAGATCACGTCCTGCTTGCGGGCGCGGGCCACGCCTTCGGAGATGTTCAGCTGCTCGGCGATCTCCAGCAACTTCGGCGCGGGCATGCGCTTGAGGTCGCTGAGGGAGTACTGCGGGAAGCCTTCGGGCACGCTCGGCGGCGGCTGGCGCTGCTGCTGTTGCTGGAAGTTCTGCTCACCGCCGCCGTTGTCCTGCGGCATGCCATCGTCGCGGTAGCGCTCGCGCTGGCGGTCGCGGCGGTTGCGGAATCGGTCGCGGCGGTTGTTGTTGTTGAAGCGTTGCTGGTCGCCGCCCTGTCCGTCCTGGCCACCGTCCTGGCCGCCGGCGTCGCCCTGCGATTGCGGGGCTTGCTGCTGCTGCGGAGGCTGCGATTGCTGCTGCTGCGGCGGCTGCGGTGCGGGTGCCGGCGGGGGCGGCGGAGGCGCGGCCTGTGCGGGCGGCGGGGGCGGAGTGGCTACGGCGGTGTCGCCCGCGGCAGTGGCGCGCGGTTTGCGCACGCGCTTCGCGGCGACGTCGCCGGAGTCGGTGGTGTTGTCGGACAAGCTGGGATCCTCGCTAAGCGGCGAGCGCTCGCGGTGCGCGAGCGGGGTTCTGGAAAGAGGGTTTCAGTAGGGTGCGGCGCACGCATCGCGGCGCCGGGTGAGTCGAAAGCTAGCACTGCCCCGGCGCGGCGGCAAGCCTGCCGACGTCACCGAGGAGTGTGGTTCATACAAAGTCGCGGCGGTGCGAAGGCGCGCCGCGCGCAGGAAAGGGCTTCAGAGCGCCTTGTCGAGCATCTGCGCGAGCTGGGCCTTGCCCACCGCGCCGATCTGGGTGGCCTGGACCTGGCCGTCCTTGAACAGGAGCAGCGTGGGGATCGAGCGCACGTGGTACTTCATCGCCGTGTTGCGATTGGCGTCGATGTCGACCTTCACGATCTTGGCGCGGCCGGCATAACCAGCGGCCAGCTCGTCCAGGGCGGGGGCGATCATCTTGCACGGGCCGCACCAGGTCGCCCAGAAATCCACCAGCACCGGCCCGGATGCGTTGAGCACCTGGTTGTCGAAATCGGAATCGGTGGCGTGGATGACGGAGTCGTTCATTGCGTCCTCGGGGTCGTTCTGCGGCGGTCTGGGCCGCGCGTGAAATAAAGGAACCCACGGGCTTCCGCGGGCTGCTGCTAGACTTGGGCGCTAACCGCGGCGGCTTCAAGCCCCGCCCGCACCCGGATTCAGCGCCCCGGCAGTCTGCTTCGCAGCCGCCCCCCGGCGCAAGGGCGACCCGGCGCCACCCACCATACCGAGCGCATGAGCGACAAGCCCCTAACCGATATCGCCTTTTCCGAATTCGACCTCCATCCCGCGCTGCTGGCCGGGCTCGAGGCCGCCGGGTTCAACCGTTGCACGCCCATCCAGGCGCTGACGCTGCCGATCGCCCTGGCCGGGCGGGACGTCGCCGGCCAGGCCCAGACCGGCACGGGCAAGACCCTCGCCTTCCTGATCACGACGCTGAACCGCCTGCTCACCCGCCCCGCGCTGGCCGACCGCAAGCCGGAAGACCCGCGCGCGCTGATCCTGGCGCCGACCCGCGAGCTCGCGATCCAGATCCACAAGGACGCGGTGAAGTTCGGCAGCGACCTGGGCCTGAAGTTCGCCCTGGTCTACGGCGGCGTGGACTACGACAAGCAGCGCCAGCTGCTCCAGGCCGGCGCCGACGTGATCATCGCCACGCCGGGCCGCCTGATCGACTACGTCAAGCAGCACAAGGTGGTGTCGCTGCACGCCTGCGAAATGTGCGTGCTCGACGAAGCCGACCGCATGTTCGACCTGGGCTTCATCAAGGACATCCGCTTCCTGCTGCGCCGCATGCCCGAGCGCACGACGCGGCAGACGCTGCTGTTCTCGGCCACCCTCTCGCACCGCGTGCTGGAGCTGGCGTACGAACACATGAACGAGCCCGAGAAGCTCGTCGTCGAAACCGAGACGGTGACCGCCGCGCGCGTCCGCCAGAAGATCTATTACCCGGCCGACGAAGAGAAGATCCCGCTCCTGCTCGGCCTGCTGTCGCGCAGCGAAGGCGCGCGCACGATGGTCTTCGTCAACACCAAGGCCTTCGTCGAACGCGTGGCCCGCTCGCTGGAGAAGGCCGGCTACCGCGTCGGCGTGCTCTCCGGCGACGTGCCGCAGAAGAAGCGCGAGTCGCTGCTGAAGAAGTTCCAGGCCGGCCAGCTGGAGATCCTCGTGGCGACCGACGTCGCCGCGCGCGGCCTGCACATCGACGGCGTCTCGCACGTCTACAACTACGACCTGCCCTTCGATGCCGAGGACTACGTCCATCGCATCGGCCGCACCGCGCGCCTGGGCGCCGAGGGCGACGCGATCAGCTTCGCCTGCGAGCGTTACGGCATGTCGCTGCCCGACATCGAGGCCTACATCGACCAGAAGATCCCGGGCGAGCACGTGACCCCTGACATGCTGGTGGCGGTGCCGCGCGCGCCGCGCCCGGTGGTCGAAGGCGATGCGTCGGGCGAAGACGACAGCATCCATACGATTTTCCGCGAAGCCCGCGAGCAGAAGGCCGCCGACGAACAACGTCGCGGCGGTGGCCGCGGCAAGCCGGGCGGCGGTTCGCGTGCCGGTGGTTCGCGCTCGGGCGGTCGTTCCGAGGGCGGCAGCGGCGAACGTCGCGAACGCACCCCGCGTCCGCCGCGCAAGCGCGAAGGCGACGTGGCGGCGGCCGATGCCGCACCGAAGGTGGAAGCGGCGCCCAAGCCCGTCGTCGCGCAGGCATCCAAGCCGCACGGCAACGGCGAGGCCACGCAGGCCGAAGGCGAGCGCGCACCGCGCAAGCGCCGTCGCCGTCGTGGCGGCCGTCGCATCGAAGGCGCCGACACGCTGCAGGCCAAGCCCGCACCCGTCGCCTCCACGGGCGCCGGCGCCGACGCCCCGTCCGATGCCCGTCCCTCGCTGCTGGCACGCATCGGCAAGGGTTTGAAGTCGCTGGTCACGCGCGCGCCGCGTTCGCAACACTGACGTCGGCAGGCGGGGTTCGCACAACGGTGCACCCCGCCTTCGCTGGCGTGGCGAATCGCGCCATACTCCGCCCATGTCGGTCCTGCGCTTCGACAACGTCAGCAAGCAATACCCCGGCGGCCACGTTGCACTGACGGATGTCAGTTTCACGGTCGCGCCGGGCGAAATGCTGTTCGTCACCGGCCACTCCGGCGCGGGCAAGAGCACGCTGCTCAAGTTGATCCAACTCGCCGAGCGCCCCTCGCGCGGCGCGGTGCTCTTCGACGAGAAGAACCTGGCGAAGGTGCGCGGCGGCAAGATCGCGCTGCATCGCCGCTCGGTCGGCGTGGTTTACCAGAACCATCAGTTGCTCATGGATCGCACGGTCGGCGAGAACGTGTCGCTGCCGCTGATCCTGCGCGGCATGAAGCGCGGCGAGATCGGCAAGCGCGTGCGTTCGATGCTCGATCGCCTGGGCCTGGCCCCGCGCGAGAAGGCCCTGCCCTCGCAGTTGTCGGCCGGCGAACAGCAACGCGTCGGCATCGCGCGCGCGCTGGTCGCCGAACCGATGCTGCTGGTCGCCGACGAACCCACGGGCAACCTGGACCCCACGCTGTCGGCGGAAATCCTCGCCTTGTTCGCCGCCCTGCCCGAACGCGGCACGAGCGTGCTCGTCGCCAGCCACGACCTCGGCCTGATCAAGCGCATGCGCAAGCGCGTGCTCGTGCTCGACCAGGGCAAGCTGGCCGACGACATCGCGCCGGAGGAACTCGCCGATGCCTGAGCAACAGGTCGGCGCGATGCCTGCGCCGAATGGCCGTGCCGCGAACACCCGGGATCGCCGCGTGCATTCCAGCGGCCTCGGCGCGTGGGTCGACCATCATCTTTACAGCTTCATCGCCAGCCTCGGCCGGGTGTTCCGCAAGCCGTGGGCCACGCTGTTGACCATCGGCGTGATGGCGGTGGCGCTCGCCTTGCCGCTCGGGCTGTGGATCGTGCTTGCGAATGTCGAACGTTTCGCCGGGCAAGTGCAAAGCTCGCGCCAGGTCGCGGTGTATCTGAAAGAGGGCACCGACGCGACGCGCGCGAATGCCATCGCCGGGCAGCTGCGCAAGCGCGCGGATGTCGCATCGGTCGATGTGCGCTCGCCCGACCAGGGCTTGCAGACCTTGCGCGAACGCGACGGCCTGGGCGAGGCGGTCGACGCGCTCGCCGCCACCGGCGATGCGAATCCGTTGCCGTGGCTGCTGCTCATCGCGCCGCGCGGCAATGAATCGGTGCTGGCCGAATCGCTCCGGACGATGCCCGAGGCCGATCTCGTGCAGCACGACGCGAAGTGGCGCACGCGCCTGGACAACTGGCTGCGTTTCGGCGGCCGCGTCGCGCTCGTGCTCGCGGGGCTGCTCGGGCTGGGCGCATTGCTCGTGGTCGGCAACACGGTGCGGCTGGACATCCAGTCGCGTCGCGAGGAAATCGGCGTGCTGCAGTTGCTGGGCGCCACCGACGGTTTCATTCGCCGGCCTTTCCTCTATCTGGGCGTGTGGTACGGCCTGGGCGCCGGCGCGCTCGCGCTCGCCTTGCTCACCGGCGCGTGGATGGCGTTGCAACAGCCGCTCGCGCAACTGGCGGGCAGTTACGGCAGCGGGTTCACCTTGCGGGGCGTGGATGCCGTGCAGGCCGCGATCGTCCTGGGCGGCGCGACCTTGCTGGGCTGGGTCGGCGCCGGCATCGTGACAGGCCACTTCCTCCGCCAGACGCGGCCGACGCGATGAGCAAGGCGCCCGCCGACCTGCGGCACCTGATCAGCGACGCGCCGCGCGTCATGGTCGTCGACGGCTCGAAACTCGTGCGCAAGTTGATCGGCGACGTGTTGATGAAGGAACTGCCGAACGTCGAAGTCATCGGCTGCGCGGGGCTGGAAGAAGCGAAGGCCGCACTCGAAACCGGCCCGTTCCACCTGGTCACCACCGCGCTCATCCTCGCCGACGGCGACGGCCTCACGGTCGCCAAGGCAGTGCGCACCGCGTCGGGCCAGGCCTACGTGCCGGTGATCGTCGTGTCCGGTGAAGCGCAGGCGCGCCTGGAAAGCCGCAGCCTGAGCGAAGACGTCACCGATTATTTCGACAAGGGCCTCGGCCACACGGCACTGGCCGCGTTCATCCGCGGCTACGTGCAACCCGAGCCGGTCGCAGGTGCGCGCGTGTTGTATGTCGAAGACAGCCGCGTCGTCGCGATGGCCACCAAGCGCATGCTCGAACGCCAGGGCCTCAGTGTCGTGCACACGATCAGCGCGGAAGACGCGTTGAAGTACCTGGAAGCCAATCGCGACGGCGACGAAGCACCGGGCGCCGACCTCGTGCTCAGCGACGTGTATCTCAAGGGCGAGCTCAGCGGCCGCGACCTGCTCGCGCGCATCCGCAACGACTTCGGCTACAACAAGCGCCAGTTGCCGGTGTTGGTGATGACCGGCGACGAGAACAAAGACAACCAGTCCGGCCTGTTGCGCGAAGGCGCGAACGACCTGGTGCTCAAGCCCATCGAAGAACGCCTGCTCGTGACCAAGACGCTGTTCCAGCTGCGCGTGGCGAAGCTGCCGGAGCAGCGCAGCATCGACGCATGAGCGAGGCTGCGGCCACGGGCGAGGGCGACCGCATTCGCCTGGATCCGAGTTGGAAGGCGCGCCTGGCCGATTACCTCGCGCGCGAAGACATGCAAACGCTGCGCGCTTTCCTCCGCGAACGCATGCAGAAGGGCGCACGCGTCTTTCCGCCCGCGCCGCAGATGTTCGCGGCGCTGGATGCCACGCCTTTCGACAAGGTCAAGGTCGTCATCCTCGGCCAGGATCCGTATCACGGCTTCGGCCAGGCGCACGGGCTGTGCTTCTCGGTGCAACACGGCACCGCGACGCCGCCATCGCTGGTGAACATCTTCAAGGAACTGCAACGCGACCTCGGCCTCCCGACGCCGGCGCACGGTTGCCTGGATCACTGGGCCGAGCAAGGCGTGCTGCTGTTGAACGCCGTGCTGACGGTAGAAGAAGGCCGCGCCGGCGCACACCAGGGCAAGGGGTGGGAAGGCTTCACCGACCACATCGTCGAGACGCTGAACCGCGAACGCGAGCACTTGGTCTTCATGCTCTGGGGCGCTTACGCGCAGGCGAAGGGCAAGATGATCGACACATCGAAACATCGCGTGTTGAAAGCGCCCCACCCTTCACCGCTGAGCGCGCATCGCGGCTTCATCGGCTGCGGGCATTTTTCGAAGGCGAACGAATATCTGGTTCGCCACGGGATGACGCCGATCGATTGGCGCTTGCCCTAAGCCAACGACGCCAGCAACTCGCTGCGCCAAGGTTCGCGTTCGAAATCCCCCAGCAACCGCTTGGTCACCATGCCCACGCCGTGCATCGCGATGCCGCGCGAGCCGATGCATTCGTGCGAGGCCTTGATCACCACCGCCACGCCGCGTGGTTGCAGCACGCGGTCGAGCGTGTCGGCGATCTCGCACGTCAGGCGCTCCTGGATTTGCAGGCGGCGCGCGTAGGCATCGACCAGGCGCGCGAGTTTCGAGATGCCGACCACGCGTTCGCCCGGCAGGTAGGCGACGTGCGCGACGCCGCGGATCGCCGCCATGTGGTGTTCGCACATCGAACGCACGGGGATGTCGCGCAGCAGCACGATGTCGTCGTAGCCGGCGCTTTCGAAATCGCGCGCGAGCAATGCGTCGGGGTCGATGGCGTATCCGCCGAACCATTCTTCGTAGGCGCGCGCGACGCGGGCCGGGGTGTCGACCAGACCTGCGCGCGCGGGGGAATCGCCGGCCCAGCGGATCAGGGTGCGGATCGCGGCTTCGGCTTCGTGGCGCGAGGGGCGCGCGTCGTCGGGGGCGGACGCGGATTGCGGGTCGATCAGCTGCAGGCGAGCATCGAGCATCGGGTTTCTCCGGGGTTTTTCATCGGATGCGCGGGTGTGCGCGAGGTTCCCGGGAACGTCGCTCGCGCTGGTGCGTCCATCGGAGGAAGATCGCGCAACGCGGAGGATCCACCCATGTCGCATACCGATGAGTTGCCACCGGGCCCTGATTTCGCGCAAGGCGTGCCGCTCGCGAGCGTGCCTGCCGAGGGCGTGCTGGGCGGACGCGTCGGCAAGAACGCGGTGCTGATCGCGCGCCTGGACGATGGGCTGCATGCGGTCGGCGGGACCTGCTCGCATTACAGCGGCCCACTCGCCGAAGGCCTGCGGGTCGGCGAGGAGATCCGCTGCCCGTTGCACCACGCGTGCTTCAGCTTGCGCGATGGCTTCGCGCGCAAGGCGCCGGCCTTCGGTCGCGTGCCGACATGGCGCGTGGACATCGAAGGCGACACGGTCTTCGTGCGTGAGCAGACGCACGGGAAACACGCCACGCCGCAGCCGCGCACGCCGCGCGAGCGCATCGTCATCATCGGCGGTGGCGCTGCAGGCTTCGCAGCCGCCGAACGCTTGCGGGATCTCGGGCACGCCGGGTCGCTGACGATGCTCAGCGCGGATGCGGATGGGCCGTACGACCGCCCCAACCTGTCGAAGGACTACCTCGTCGGCAACATGCCCGAGGAGTGGATTCCGTTGTCGTCTCAGGCGCATTACGCCAGGCGCAAGATCGACCTGCGCGTCGGCAGCAAGGTCGTGTCCATCGATCCGAAGGCGCGCGACGTCGTGCTGCGCGAAGGCGATCGCATCGCTTACGACGCGCTGTTGATCGCGACCGGCGCGGCGCCGCGGCCCTTGCGCCTGCCGGGCTTCGACCGCCCGAATGTCTTTGCGCTGCGCTCGCTCACCGACGCGCGCGCGATCATCGCGGCCTGCGGCGATGCGCGCGCTGTCGCGTTCGTCGGCGCCGGCTTCATCGGCATGGAAGCGGCGGGCGCGTTGCGGACGCGCGGACTCGACGTGCATGTCGTCGCACCGGATGCGGTGCCGATGGAACGCGCACTCGGCCCAGAACTCGGCGCGTGGATCCAATCGCTGCACGCGGACAAGGGCGTGCAATTCCATCTGCGCGAGAAGCCTGCGAGCTTCGATGGGACCGCATTGCTATGCGAAAGCGGATTGCGCGTCGCGTGCGATGTGTTGATCGTCGGCGTCGGCGTCGCGCCCCGCACCTCGCTCGCCGAAGAAGCAGGACTTGCGGTCGACGATGGCATCGTCGTCGACGCCCACCTGCAAACCTCCCTGCCCGATCACTACGCCGCGGGCGATGTCGCGCGCTTCCCGATCGGCGACCAGCACGCACGCGTCGAGCATTGGGTGCACGCGCAGCGCATGGGGCAACGCGCGGCCGCGAACATCCTCGGCGAAGACCGCGCCTTCGATGACGTGCCCTTCTTCTGGACACATCACCAGGGCGTCGAAGTGCGCTACTGCGGTTACGCGGGCAAATGGGATCGCGTGGAGATCGATGGCGCGTTGGCGGCGCAGGATTTCACCGCGCGGTACTTCCGCGGCGGGGCGCTGGTGGCCGCGGCGTCCGTGGGCCGCGATCGCGAGAATCTGGAAATCGAGGCTTCATTACAGCGTTGAGCCCCGCGGGCTTTAGCACTACATTGGTGCAATGCTGGCCGCCCCTCCCGACCTCGATGCGCTTGCAACGCCAGTCGCCTGGACCGGCGCCGACGGCCGGATCGCAGGCGCGAACGCGGCCTGCGCGCGGTGGCTCGGGGTTAGCGCGAAGCGCCTGGCGGGGGTCCCTCTGGCCGCGCTGGAGTTCGAAGGC
This sequence comes from Lysobacter sp. 2RAF19, assembly GCF_052115395.1. NCBI lineage: Bacteria > Pseudomonadati > Pseudomonadota > Gammaproteobacteria > Lysobacterales > Lysobacteraceae > Lysobacter > Lysobacter sp. 2RAF19. Next base: position 113,400 of record NZ_JBFRGO010000002.1, read on the forward strand.
GATGCGTTCGTTCGCGCCATTTCGGGGCAAGGCGAGGGCGCGCGCCTGCGCCGGATCCCGCTCGCCTTCCCCGGCACCGAGGTGCCGCGCTTCGCCGATGTCACCCTGACCGCGCGCGAGGGCGGGGGCTGGTGGATCGAGGCGCATCCGGTCGACGAGTTTCCCGGCGACGATCCCGCGCAGCTTTTGCCCAGCGCCTTGTCCGCCGCGCTGAAGGGGCTCGCGCACGAACTGCGCAATCCCCTCGCCGGTTTGAAGGGCGCCGCGCAATTGTTGTCGCGTCGCGTGGCGAACGACGACACGGGCCGCGAGCTGGTTTCGCTGATCGAATCGGAAGTCGACCGCCTGACTGGCCTGCTCGATCGCCTGCTGTCCCCTGCGCCGCCGCGGCCGTTCGAACCGGTGAACATCCACGCGGTGCTCGAACGCGTGCTGCGCCTGGCCGAAAGCGATGCAGGCTGGGCGCTGCGCCTGGTGCGCGACTACGACCCATCGTTGCCCGATGTGCTCGGGGATGGCGATCGCCTCACGCAAGCCGTGTGGAATCTCGTGCGCAATGCGATCGACGCCGGCGCGGCCAACATCACCCTGCGCACGCGCGCCGAACACGGCGTGCGCATCGGCGACGTGCCGCATCCGCTCGCGATGCGCCTGGAAATCGTCGACGACGGGCGTGGCGTGCCGGAAGAACTCGCCGAGCGCATTTTCCTGCCGCTGGTGAGCGGGCACGCGGCCGGCAGTGGCCTGGGGCTCGCGCTCGCGCAGCAAGTCGCGCGCGAACATCGCGGTTCGCTCGCCTATCGCTCGCGACCGGGGCACACGGTGTTCACCCTGTTGTTGCCTTTGTGGCTGGAAGACGAAGCGGAGGAGGGCGGTCATGTCGACTGAGGCACACAACGCCGCGCGCGTGTGGATCGTCGACGACGATCGCGCCGTGCGCTTCGTCCTGGCCACGGCCTTGCGCGAGGCCGGCCATGCAGTCGACGGATTCGAAAACGCGCGCGATGCGCTCGATGCGCTGCGTTCGCGTGGCGCACCCGACCTGTTGTTCACCGACGTCCGCATGCCGGGCGAAGACGGGCTTGCACTGCTCGAGAAGTTGAAGACCGCCGCACCGCAATTGCCGGTCATCGTGATGAGCGCCTATACCGACATCGCCAGCACCGCGGGCGCCTTCCGCGGCGGCGCATACGAATTCCTGTCCAAGCCTTTCGACCTGGACGCGGCGGTGGAAATCGCGGCCCGCGCACTGCCGGCGGCGAACGTGCATGCGACGGCGCTCGCGCCCACGAGCGCGCCCAACCAGGAACTCATCGGCGACACGCCCGCGATGCGCGCGTTGTTCCGCAGCATCGGTCGCCTGGCGCAAGCGCCGTTGTCGGTGCTGATCACGGGCGAGACGGGCACGGGCAAGGAGCTCGTCGCGCGCGCGTTGCATCGCGAATCGCCGCGCGCGCATCGGCCTTTCGTTGCACTGAACACCGCTGCGATTCCGTCCGAACTGCTCGAGAGCGAACTGTTCGGCCATGAAGCCGGCGCCTTCACCGGCGCGCAGAAGCGTCATGTCGGGCGTTTCGAACAAGCCGACGGCGGCACGCTGTTCCTCGATGAAATCGGCGACATGCCGCTGCCGTTGCAGACGCGCCTGTTGCGCGTGCTCGCCGAAGGGGAGTTCTTCCGCGTGGGCGGTCGCGAATTGATCCGCGTCGACGTGCGCGTGATCGCCGCCACGCACCAGCAACTCGAACGTCTCGTCGCCGAAGGCAAGTTCCGCGCGGACCTGTTGCATCGCCTGGATGTGGTGCGCCTGCATCTGCCGCCCTTGCGCGATCGCCGCGAAGACGTACCGGCACTCGCCGAACGTTTCCTCGCCGCGGCCGCGCGCAAACTCGGCGCACCGGCCAAGCGCTTCGCGAAGCCGGCGCTCGACCGCCTGCGCAAATACGATTGGCCCGGCAACGTGCGCGAACTCGAGAATGTGTGCTGGCGCCTGGCGGCGCTCGCGCCCGGCGACACGATCGGTACGGCAGAGCTCGACATGGCCTTCGCACACGCGGTGCCGGAGACGGCGCACGACGAGGATTGGGAAGCAGCGCTCGCGCGCTGGGCACGCGAACGGCTGACATCGGGCGCGGCCGATCTGCACGCCGATGCGCGCGAACGTTTCGAGCGCATCCTGTTCGACGCCGCGCTCGAACATACCCACGGCCATCGCGGCGAGGCCGCCCAACGGCTTGGACTCGGACGTAACACGCTCACCCGCAAGCTCGGCCCCGGCCGCAAGCGGCACTGACCAAGGAGGACTTCGTATGCGCCACGCCATCGCCATCGTCGCCACGCTCACGCTCGCCGCCTGCGCGAGCGCGCCGAAACCCGCGCCGACGCCGCCGCCTTCCCTCAGTACGGCGAAGGAAGGCCGCGCCAATCTCGCCCCGGCCTCGGGCAGCCTCGTCAGCGGCCGCGTCACCCTCGTGCCCATGGGCGACGGCGTGCATCTCACCGGCACGGTCGGCGGGTTCCTGCCCAACAGCGTCCACGCGATCCACGTGCACGAGAAGGGCGATTGCACCGCGGCCGACGCAAGCTCGGCGGGCGGGCATTTCAATCCCGCGGGCCAACCGCATGGCCGCGCCAATACGCCGACGCACCACGCGGGCGACATGGACAACATCGCGGCCAATGCACAGGGCCAGGTGAATCTCGACATCCATTTGGCGGGCGTGACGCTCGGCGGTGGCGCGGCGAACGACATCGCCGATCGTGCGCTGGTCGTGCATGCGGCGGCGGACGATTACACCTCGCAACCGGCGGGCAACGCCGGCGCGCGCGTCGCGTGCGCGGTCATCAAGATCGTGCAATGACGCACGCCTTCCGGATTCGTCCCGCGCATGCGGCGGACGCCGAGCTGATCGCCGAGTGGAATGCGGCGATGGCGATGGAGACCGAAGGCAAGAAGCTCGATGCGGCGACGGTGCGCGCCGGCGTCGCCGCGGGCATCGCCGATCCGCGCAAGTCGCGGTACTTCGTCGCGATGGAAGATGCGACGTTCGCCGGTGCGGAAACCATCGGCGTTCCCGTCGGCACCCTGATGCTCACCACCGAGTGGAGCGACTGGCGCAACGGCGACTGGTGGTGGATCCAGAGCGTCTACGTGCCGACGCAACACCGCCGCAAAGGCGTGTTTTCGGCGCTGTATCGCCATGTGGAGACCCTGGCGAAGCAGACGCAGGGCGTCGTCGGGTTGCGCCTGTTCGTCGAGCGCGACAACGCCAATGCCCAGCGCACCTACGAAGCGCTGGGCATGGTGGACGAAGGCTACCGGTTGTATTTCGCGCGCACCGACGGCGGCGCGTAAGACCTCAGAGTTCTTCGTGCGCGTCGTGTTGCGCATCGCAATACACGAACGTCACCGGGATGCCGTGCGCTTGCAGGACCGCCGCGAACTGGCGCTGCCGCGCCTGGAAGAATTCGAACGCGCGCTCGAGCTTGTCGCATTGGCCTTCGGTCGCATGCGCTTCTTCCGGCGCGTAACGTTCGCGCCAGGCTTGCGGCGTGAACATCGCGATGCGCGCTTCGCGCTGCGTGTAGTGCACGACGGGCTCGGGCCCGTTGTCGAGCCATTCTTCCGCATCGGGCGCGAGCAGCGCGGCTTCGAGGATCGGCCACAGCGGTGCAAGACCCGCGTGTTCGTATTGCATCGCCATCATCGCGGCGAGGTCGTGCAGCGTGAGGTAGCGCGCATGTTCGACCTTCAGGCCGAAGGCCTCCTGTGCGAGCAACGCGGTCGCAGCGCCGGCCATGCCGCGCTCCATCAGGTCGCGTTCGAACAGATCGCCGACGCGCGTGGCGATATCCGCATCGCCTCCGAGGACGAAAGGCACCAGGCGCAGCGGGCCGCCGGCGTATTCGTCCTGCGGCGTCAGCGCGCCGGGCAGGGCGTCGGCGTGCGCACCGAAGGCGATCACGCGGCCGGCGGCGTCGCCGGGCGCGCGCGCGGCGAGCTGGTCGAGTTCGCGATGCAGGGGCCAACCGGGCCGCAGCAACTCGACCACGTCGTAGTGCGCACCCACGGTCACCAATTGCAGGGCATCGGCCCCGTCGGCGAAGCCCGACAGATCCTGCGCCATCTTCTGCGCGAGCGCGCCGGCATCGGCCTGGGCCAGCGCGCTGCGCTGCGCATCCGAGCCGGGCGCGAGTTCCAGCGCGAGGGCGCCGAGCAATTGGAGGTCGGGCGTTGCGTTGTTCATCTGTCGGCCGGGAACGTGGATTGGCCCCGCTGGTGGCGGGGTTTACACTGCAACGCATTATGCCCGGGCGGTTCTCGCGGCGGGCTGTGATCGACGAGGTCATCCGATGCTGCACGGCCGTCCCGTCGCCATCCTCGGCGGCGTCCGCATCCCCTTCTGCAAGCAGAACACGGCGTATGCCGATGTGGGCAACCTCGGCATGTCCGTGCGAACGCTCGGCGCCCTGGTCGAGAAGTTCGGCCTTCACGGACAGCAACTGGGTGAAGTCGCGCTCGGCGCGGTCATCAAGCATTCCAGCGACTGGAACCTCGGCCGCGAAGCGGCGCTGTCCTCGGGCCTCTCGCCGCTGACGCCCGGCATCACGCTGCAGCGCGCGTGCGGGACCTCGCTCGACACCATCGTGCACATCGCCAACAAGATTTCCACGGGCCAGATCGAAGTGGGCATCGGCGGCGGTTCGGATACGACCTCCGACGTGCCGATCGTCTACGGCCAGCGGCTGCGTCGCCGCCTGCTCGCCGCCGCGATGGCGAAGACGCCGAAGGAAAAGCTGGCCGCCTTCAGGGGCTTCCACTTCCGCGAGCTCAAACCCGATTTCCCCGGTGTCGCCGAACCGCGCACGGGCAAGTCGATGGGCGAGCACACCGAAGACATGGCCAAGCAGTGGAACATCTCGCGCGACTCGCAGGACGAGCTCGCGGTGGCTTCGCACCACAAGCTCGCCGCGGCCTACGAACGCGGGTTCTTTGACGACCTGGTCGTGAGTTTCCGCGGCGTGTCGCGCGACAACATCCTGCGCGCCGATACATCGATCGAAAAGCTGGCCACGCTCAAGCCCGCCTTCGACAAGACCTCCGGCCGCGGCACGCTGACCGCCGGTAATTCGACGCCGCTCACCGACGGCGCCGCCGCGTGCCTGGTCGCCAGCGACGAATGGGCCGCCGCACACAACCTCGAAGTGCTGTGCCACCTGCGCGACGCGCACGTGGCCGCGGTCGACTTCGTGCACGGCGAAGGCCTGCTGATGGCGCCGACCATCGCGGTGCCGGAGATGCTCAAGCGCAATGGCCTGACGCTGCAGGACTTCGACTTCTACGAAATCCACGAAGCCTTCGCCGCGCAGGTGCTGTGCACCTTGCGGGCGTGGGAGAGCGAAGAGTATTGCCGCACGCGCCTGGGCCTGGAAGCGCCGATGGGGCGCATCGACCCGGCGAAGATCAATCCGAACGGGTCGTCGCTTGCCGCGGGGCATCCGTTCGCGGCCACCGGCGCACGCATCGTGGCCACCGCCGCGAAGGAATTGAAGGAGCGCGGCGGCGGGCGGTGCCTGGTGTCGATCTGCACCGCCGGTGGCATGGGCGTCGTCGCGATCCTCGAACGCTGATCACGCGCGTCAGGTCGCCGCTTCGGGATTGACGTCATCGCGCGCAGTGCGCGGCGCCGCGTGCGTCTTCGCATAGCGCCACGCCACCAACCCCGCGCACGCGAGCAACACACCGGCCAGCAGGAAGGGCGCGCCCGGCAACTTCGCCGGCGCATGCGGCCCGATGAACCACGCGAACACCGAGGTGTAGATCACCGGCGCGACGATGCCCGCCAGGCTCGCCAGGCTCGTCAACGCACCCTGCACGCGCCCCTGCACTTCGGGCCCGACTTCGCGCGTCACCATCGCCTGCGTGGAAGGCATTGCCAGCGCCCACAACGACATGATCGGCAAGCCCATCAGGAACACCGCACCGGTCGGCGCGAAGCCATAGATGGAGAAGCCGACCACGCCGCACGACAGGCCGAGCAACAACGCGCGCCGCTCGCCGATCGCACCGACGACTTTCTTCACCAGCACCGCATTGACGATCACGCTCAGCACGCCGACGGCGCCGAGCACCCAACCCACGTCGCCCGAGCCCCAGCCGTACGCGAAGTCGGCGAAGAGCACGAACACGCTCGGATACACGTAGTGCGCGAAGTTGATGAGGAACACCACCATCGCAAGGCCCCAGATCCCGCGATATTGCCGCAGCAGCTTGAGCGAGCCGACGGGATTGGCGTGCGACCAGTCGATGCGCTTGGTGCGCCGCTCGACCGGCAGCGATTCGGGCAACACGAACAGGCCGTAGACGAAGTTCAACAGCGCCAGGCCCGCGGCGAACCAGAAGGGCAGGCGCACATTCACTTCGCCCAGGTGTCCGCCGATCGCCGGACCGATGATGAAACCCAGGCCGAAGGCCGCGCCGATCATGCCGTAGGCCTGCGCGCGCTTCGACGGTTCGGTGACGTCGGCGATGTACGCATTCGCGGTGGTGAAGCTTGCCGAGAACATCGCCGAGACCACGCGACCCACGAGCAACCACGGCAGCGTCTGCGCGACGGCCATGAAGATGAAATCCACGCCGAGCCCGAGGCACGAGAGCAGGATCACCGGCCGCCGGCCGAAGCGATCCGACATCGCGCCCTGCACGGGCGCGGAGACGAACTGGATCGCGGCGAACAGGAAACCGAACACGCCGACCCAGTACGCCGCATGCACGGTGTCGCCGCCGACGAAGTCCATCAACAGGTGCGGCAGCACCGGAATGATGAGGCCGAAGGCGAGGATGTCGATCAGGACGGTGACGAAGATGAAAGCGAGCGCGGCCTTGCGCGCGCCGGGAGCGTCGGTTGCGGTCACTGGGGGGTTCGCTGGCGGAACGACGACGTGCAGTCTAGCCCGACATGCCCCTGCCTGATCAGTGACCGTTTGTCGCATGGGTGTCCGGGATTCACGGGGCGGGGCGTTCCCACAACGTCCCCCAATGCGCCCCGCTTTTCGGGGCCCGGTATTCGTGCGCTACCGCGCGTTCCTCAGCTACAGCCACAACGACGCCCATTGGGCGCGTTGGCTGCTGCGTCGCCTGGAGTCGTATCGCGTGCCCGGCCGGTTGGTGGGAACGCACGGTCGAGCAGGTGCGATTCCGGCGAAATTGGGCGCGGTGTTCCGCGATCGCGACGAGTTGCCGACCGCGGGCGATCTCAGCAGTACGATCCGCGAAGCTCTGTCCGAATCCGATGCGCTGGTGGTGATCTGCTCGCCGGCGGCGGCGCGATCGCAGTGGGTGGATGCGGAAGTACGCGCATTCATGGCGCAGGAGCGGAGCGACCGCATCTTCTGTTTCATCGTCGAGGGCGATCCGGCCGTCGACAACTGTTTCCCGCCCGCCACGATCGAGGAAGGGCGCATCCCACTGGCGGCCGATGCGCGGCCCGAGGGCGATGGCAAGGATCGCGCGTTCCTCAAGCTCGTCGCGGGCATCCTGGGCGTGGGTTACGACGCGCTGGTGCAGCGCGAGGCGCAGCGGCGCAACCGTCGTTTGGCCTTCGTCACCGCCGCCGCGTTGGCCGGGATGGCGATCACTTCGGGACTGGCCATCACCGCGCACGTCGCGCGCAACGATGCACAGCGGCGGCAGGCGCAGGCCGAAGACCTGCTCGGCTTCATGCTCGGCGACCTGCGCAAGAAACTCACCACCGTCGGCCGCCTGGACCTGATGCGCACCGTCGACGACAAGGCGACGACCTACTTCGCCGAACTCGATCCGCGCGACCTCAACGATCGCGCACTCGAAGAACAGGCGCGTTCGCTCACCGGCATCGGCCAGGTGCGGCTGACGGAGGGCAACCACGTCGAAGCGATGCGCGCCTTCCGCCAGGCCTATGCGCGCACGACGGCGCTCGCCGCGCGCGACACGTCCAACGGCCAGCGCCTGTTCGACCGCGCGCAAGCCGAATACTGGATCGGCAACGTCGCCTACGTGCAGGGCAACCTCGACGAAGCGCAACGCTGGCTCACGCGTTATCGCGACAGTGCGCTGCAGTTGTCGGCGATGGATCGCAACAACTTCGCCTGGCAGAAGGAAGCCGCCTACGGCTACCACAACCTCGCCGTGCTGCTGGAGGAACGCAAGCAACACGAAGCGGCCGAGCACGCGATGAAACGCGAACTCGAGTTGTTCCGCGGCTGGGTAAAGCAGCGCCCGAACGACACGCAGACGCGTTCGGAGGAAGGGATCGTCGTGTCGTGGCTGGGCACGAATGCGGAGCAGCAGAAGCGCTACGACGAGGCCGAGACCTGGTACGCCAACCTCTTGTCGAACAGCGAAACCTTGCGCAAGCAGGAACCCGACAACGCCGCATGGCGGAAGGATTGGGTGGACGCGCAGTTGCTGCTGGCGCAGGTCCGTTTCAAGCGCGGCGATTTCGCCGGCGCACGCATGGCGACGGAAGCCGCCAATCGCGAATCCGACGCGCTGGTGAAACACGACCCGGCCAATCGCGTGTGGCTCAGCCAACAAGGCATCGGGCGTTACTGGCGCGCGCAACTGGTCGGCGTGACGCAGCCGCGCGACGCGATGCCGATCGCTTCGGAAGCCGAGCGCATGTTCGCGGCGATCGTCGCCGTCGAACCGAAGAACGAGCGCGTCGTCACCTGGCTGGACAAGACGCGCACCCTGCAGTCCCAACTCTCCAAACCGACGGTGGCAGTGCGATGAACGACAGACAGGAAGCAAGACTGGAAGTGATGCGTGGCGATCCGCCCGACGGCGACTGGCGTGCGACGACGGCGATCCACAAAGACGCGAAGGAACCCTATTCCTATCGCTTCGATGGCGGCAAGAAGGGCCGCGGGCACCTCAACGCCCAGGTGGGCGACGGGAAGCAGCTGTACTCGGTGAAGTTGAAGCAAACCGACCGCTCCCAATCCAAATCCAAATACGACATCCACAGCGTCACCTTCTCCGGCGACGACAACGCGCAGTTGAAATGGGTGAAAAAGGATAGCAGCGACAACCACGCGACCATCTCCAACGAGAACGAATACGCCATGCAGGCGTATTACCTCGTCGTGGTGCAACGCGACGACGGATTCCTGATCGATTGCGACCCGATGATTTCCAACGACCCCCGCCACGTTTGACCCCCACCCGACGGAGCAGCGACATGCCCAGCGAAAACGTGAACCTCAAGGTGCAACCCGGCAGCAACAACGGCAATGGCTGGGTCACGGTCACCGCACCGAACACGCAGATGCAGTACAGCTTCAAGTACACCGGCGGGAACCAGGACAACGGCGGCCTGAAGACGAGCGTCGGCGCCGGCACCGCGACGATCAACGTCAGCCTCAACGGCAACAACCGCTACAGCGTCAACGGCGTGACCTTCAGCGGCGACATCACGCCGCCGCAATTGAGCAGTTCCTACACGACCGACAACGCGGCGGTCACCGATCTGAACACCGCGGCATTGAACGCCGACTATTGCGTCCTGGTGCTCGACAGCACCAACGGTTCGGTCATTCCCTGCGATCCGATGATCTCCAACGATCCCCGGATGGCGGTGCCGCGCATCCAGCATTCCTGAAGTTCACGGCGACGGCAGGTCCGCTGCCGTCGCCGGTTGTGCCTCGGGGTCTTCGCGGAAGTTGGGCGGCAGGCGGTTGTGGATCGCCGTGGCCGCGATCGCGGCATGGCCGACCGCGACGCTGATCTGGTTCAACACACTGACGATGTCGCCGATGGCGTACAGGCCGTCGACGTTGGTTTGTTGCCGCTCGTCCACGTGCAATTCGCCGTTCTCGTCGACCGCTGCGCCCAGCGCGGTCGCAAGGTCGGATTGTGCTTTGGCGCCGAGGATCGGATAGACGGTGTCGAAGCGATGCACGCTGTCGTCTTCGAGGCGGAAGACACAACAGCGGCCATCGTGTTCGAGCGACTTGGCGACCGGCAGGACGGTCACGCCTGCCTCGCGTGCGCGCGCCGCACTTTCCGCGCTGGGCTCGCCGGGCTCGGAACGCACGGCAGCGACGTTGCGCGAGAACGTGCGCAGGAAAACCGCATGCGCGATCGCCGCGTCGACCGGCGCGTACACCGCGATGTGATCGTCGCTGGCTTCGTAGGCATCGCAGACCGCGCACATGCGCACGACGTTGCGCGCGATCGCATCCTCCAGCCCCGGCATCGCGGGCATCGCATCGACGATACCGGTCGCGATCAACACGTAGGTCGCGCGCCAGCGCCTGCCGTCCTGCGCGGTGGCGAGGAATCCATCGCCGTCGCGTTCGAGCCTGGCGATGCACCCATCGACGATGTCGGCGCCGTAACCGGTCGCCTGCGCGCGCAGCTTGGTCAGCAGTTCGGTGCCCGAAACCCCGAAGGGAAACCCGGGACAGTTGTGGCTCTTCGGGATCCAGCGCGCGCGGCTCTTGCCGGCATCGACCACGATCGCGCGCCGATGGAAGCGCGCGAGGTAAGTCGCCGCCACCAGGCCGGCGGGGCCGGCACCGACGATCAGGCAGTCGAGCGCCGGCGCCTCAGCGGTGGGCGCTGCTGCCGACGGAGATGAACTGGAGGAACTCGCCGCGGGTGCGTGCGTCTTCACGGAAGGTCCCGAGCATGGTCGAGGTGACCATGCTGACACCACGCTTGTGGACGCCGCGCGTGGTCATGCATTCGTGCGCGGCCTCCACCACTACGCCCACGCCCAGCGGATGCAGCGCGCGCTGGATGCAGCCGGCGATCTGCGCCGTCATCTTTTCCTGGACCTGGAAGCGGCGCGCATAGGCTTCGACCACGCGCGCGAGCTTGCTGATGCCCACGACCTTGCCCGAAGGCAGGTAGCCCACGTGCGCGCGGCCGATGATCGGCGCCATGTGGTGCTCGCAGTGGCTCTCGAACTGGATGTCGCGCAGCACGATGAGTTCGTCGTAGCCCTCGACTTCCTCGAAGGTGCGCTGCAGGTAATCGTCGGGATCCAGCGCGTAACCGCTGAACCAGTCCTCGTAGGCCTTGACCACGCGCTTGGGCGTGTCGAGCAGGCCTTCGCGCGCCGGGTCGTCGCCGGACCAGCGCAGCAGGGTGCGCACGGCCTCTTCGGCCTGCGCGCGGGAAACGGAATTGCGTTCGTCGCTCATCGGGGGGCGGCCCTGCTGTCCTGCGGGGGGGCCGCCATGGTACCGGCTAGCGGGGCGGCGGCATGTGCTCGGCCTTGCCGAGCGCTTCCTGCATCGAGCGCCATGCGTGTTCGACCGCCGGGCGCGCCTCGAGCCACGCCATGCGCGACCCGAAGTGCGCATTGGACTCCCAGGCCCCCTGCAGGATCGATTCGGATTCCTGGAAGGTCTCTTCGCCGTAGCGTTCGTAGGTTTCCAGGCCGTAGCGGTAGGCCGGCGCGTAGTCGTGCCAGGTATATCCGGCGCGGTAGTACGGCATCGACTGGTAGATCTGTTCGAAGTGGCCCAGGTTCTCGCGCCGGTCGCGCGCCTCGGCGATGCGGTCGCCCGCGGTGGCGCCCAGGGCCACGCCGACGATGCCGCCGACCGCCATGCCCGGCGGGCCCGCGACCACGGCGCCCAGCGCCGCGCCCGCCGCACCGCCCGCGAGGGCTGCGCCGGAGGTACCGACCACGTGGTCCTTTCGGAGAATGCTCATGGGCGCGCTCCATGTGTCGAGCTTCGAAAACTAGGCGCGGATGCGTTCAAGGCCGGTGAAGTCATCCAAAAAGCAAAGGCCGCACGTGGCGGCCTTTGCGTCCGGGTTCCCCCGGCTCGTCTTGCGGCGCGTTCGCACCGCGAGTCCTTGCTAGCGAGAATGCTGCAAGCGATCAGCGACCGTCGCGGTCGGCGTCGCCCGGCATGGCGCGTTCGACGTAATGCCAACCGTCGCGCACCGCACCCTTCGCTTCAGCCCAAGCCAGGCGCGAATTCGCCTTGCCCGATTCCCAGCCGCGCTGCAGGTCGGGTTCGACGTCGTCGAACTTCTGCCCGCGGTACTGGCCGTAGGTATCGTAGCCGTACTTGTAAGCCGGCTCGTAATCGGACCAGTCGCCGCTCTTGTTGTAGTAAGCGGTGTCGCGGTACGAGGTCTTCCAATGGTCGTTGTAAGCGGTCGGGTTGACGGCTTCGGCGATCGAACCGCCGGCCTTCGCACCGAGCACGCCACCGGCGATCGCGCCGACCACGGTACCGACCGGGCCAGCTGCCGAACCCACGGCCGCACCCGTGACGGCGCCCGTCACTGCACCCGTGCCTTCACCGATGCTGTGGTCCTTTTTGATGTCGCTCATTGTGCTTTTGCTCCTGACTCGTGGGGGACGCTCGCGCTTTGATCGCGAGGTGCGCAAGTTAGGAACTGCGTGGTGCAGCGACAGTGAAGGCAATGGCGTTTTTGTTGAACGCAAGGCAACGCACGCGCGCTGGCGTGTTCAGAAATTCGTGCGCAACGAAATCGTCACGCCTCGCGCAATCGCCGCGCCAATCCCGACACGCGTTGCGCGCGCACCGACAGCGCTTCGCGCAGGACGGTTTCCGAAGCGCACAGGTGCAGCGCGTCGCGCGCACGCGTGATCGCGGTGTAAACGAGTTCGCGCGACAGCGTGCGTGCGAACTGGCGCGGCAGTTGCAACCAGACCGTGTCGAACTCCGAGCCCTGCGCCTTGTGCACGGTCATCGCGAACGCACCGGCATGCGCGGGCAGCGCCGCCGGATGGAACGGCCGCAAGCCTGCCGCAGTGCGGAACCACACGACGCTCCCGTCTTCGCCGCGCAGGCACAGGCCCAGGTCGCCGTTGAACAGGCCATGCCGATAACTGTTTTCCGTCACCGCCACCAGGCGCCCGTGGAAATACGGATCGCGCTGCGCGCCGGCCAGCGCTTCTTCGATGCGTGCATTCAGCGCGATCGCACCCTGCGCACCGTTGCGCAAGGCCGTGAGCAAGCGCGCACGCTGGGCGATGTCGAGCGCATGTTCGATCTGATCCGGTGCGTCCGCATCGACGGCGCCGAGCGCACGCCACGGTGCGAGCAAGGTGTCGCGCAACTGCGGCGCGAGCGGGTCGATCGCCGCTTCGTGGAAGTGGACGTTGCGCAAGGTGCCACCGCGCAGCAATGCGAGGGTTTGCTCCGCATCGCCCTCGCGTACGGCGGCGGCGAGCGGTGCGAGGTCGAACGCATCGACCTGGCGATAGGTGCGCTGCAACGCGACGCGCAAGCCCTGGAAGTGGCGCGGCGTGGCAATCGGCGCGGCCAGTGCTTCGAGCGTGGTGTCGCTTGCGGCCTCGACGGTGGTCGCGGCATCGGCGATGGCGGCGAGCACGTCGCCGGCTTCCACCGACGGCAACTGATCGCGATCGCCGAGCAGCACAAGGCGGGCGCCTTCGGGCACGGCTTCGACGAGTTTGCACATCAGCGGCAGATCGACCATCGAGGCTTCGTCGACGACGATGATCTCGTGCGGCAACGGCAGGTCGCGGCCATGACGGAACTGCGGGCGGTCGGGAATCGCGCCGAGCAGGCGATGCAGCGTCGAAGCGTCGGCGGGCAGCGCATCGCACAGCGCGGGGTCGAGGCCGGCTTCGCGCAAGGCATCGACGGCGAAGCGAAGGCTCTGCGCCATGCGGTCGGCGGCGCGGCCGGTTGGCGCAGCCAATGCGATGCGCAACGTGCGGCCCTCGCGCTGCGCCTGCGCGACGGCGAGCAACAGCATGCGCGCGATCGTGGTCGTCTTGCCCGTGCCCGGGCCACCGGTGACGAGCAGCAAGGGATGGCGCAATGCGAGTGCGGCCGCGCGGGCCTGGTGTGCGTCGCGTGCATCTGCGGGGAACAAGCGTTCGAAGACCGGCGCGAGCGCAGCGATGTCGTCGGCGTCGATCGTCGCCGCGGCGATGCGGCGCAATCCATCGGCGAGCCGGCGTTCGTATTCGCGGTAACGGCGCAGGTAAAGCAGATCGCCTTCGAGCACGAGCGGCAGGCCCGGATCGGCCACCGCATCGGCGGCGGGACGTGCGACCCAACGCGACACGGAGAGCGCATCGCGCAGGCCCGCATCGCCTTCCAGATCGAGCGCAGCGTGCCCCTGCGCGATCGCGAATGCAGCGCGCGCGGCGGCATCGATCACGCGCGGATCGGCGTCGGGCTCGCGGCGCGCCAACGTCTGCGCGAAGGCGAGGTCGAAGGCGCGCGGCAGGTCGTCGCGTTGCGCGCTCATGCGGTGCCTCCGAGCAAATCGTCGACGGCGTGGATCAGCGCGGGCGACAAGTCGGGAACCGCGATGCCGCGTTGCGGATCGGCCGCATCGAGCCCGCGACAGAACAGATAGCGCACGCCACCGAAGGCCGCCGTCGCCGCTTCACGACTGCCCAGGCGCATGCGCAACCAGCGATGCACGGCCACGGCATAGAGCAGGGCCTGCAGATCGTATTCGCTCGAAGCCATGGCTTGCGCCAGCGTTGCTGCGTCCCATCCCGGCAGGCGATTGGATTTGTAGTCGATGACATACACAAGGCCATCGACGCGATAGGTCAAGTCGATCTTGCCGGTCATCAGGCCGCTGAGTTTCGGCCACGCGCCGAAATCGCGACGCCCCACGGCGATTCCGTGTTGCTGCAACAAGGAGAGCAATGCAGGCGCGTCCGCGTCGGCGAGGGTGAAATGGAATTCGAGCTCCGCGATGCGCGCGCTGGCCGGCACGTCGCACAAGCGCACGCCCTCGGGCAACGGCGCGGTGAGCGTGCGCGCGATCAGCGGCGCGAGCTCGCGCACACCGGCGTCGAAATCGCTCTCCGGGTAATCCTGGGAACGCAGGGCATCGCACAGGAATGCGCGTTGCTCGGCGGGCATCGCCTCCGGATCGCTCCACGCGGCGAAGTCCACGTGCTCGAGCGCGTGGTGCAAGGCGTTGCCGAAGCGCGTGCCGGAGAAACGCAGCAGGGCGGGGTCGACGGTCTCGAAGACGGCGAGCGGGCGTTCGTCGTCGGCCGGCGATTCCTCGGCGAGCGCCTGCGCGCCGTGTGCGTGCTGGCGATGCAATTGGGAGAAGCTGTGGATCCACCAGTCGCGGCGCAGGCGGCGATGCGGCGTGCGCGGCGCGGGGATGGCGTCGGGCACGGCGGGGCGCAGGCGCGTATCGTCGGTCGTGTCTTCCGGCGCGCGCACGTCGATGTTGCCGTCGATCAGATCGGCGCGGGGCAGCACGCCGCCGAACAGGCGATGCAGCGAGGATTGCGCATTGGACGCGAGCGGCCCGGTCGTGAGCCACATCGCATCGCGTGCGCGCGTCAGGCCGACGTACAACAGGCGCATGTCCTCGGCGGCGTCTTCGCGCTTCGCGGCCTGGTTCGCGTCGTCCCACGACGGTGCGCCGGAATGACGTTCGCGGGTCTTCCACTGGCGCACGCGTTGGCCGCTGTCATCGTGATATTGCACGACGCGCGCCTTCCCGCCATTGACGCGACCGATGCCGGCGAAGGGCAGGAAGACCAGCGGGAATTCCAGGCCCTTGCTCTTGTGCAGCGTGAGGATCTGCACGCGGCTGGCGTCGGACTCCAGGTTGGGCCACTGCGTTTCGTCCTCGCGGTCGGCATGCGCGATGGCGGCGCGCAACCAATCGACCTGGCCTTGCGGGCCGAGGCGATGCGCGCGGACTTCCTGCAATTGCTCGGACAGCTGCAACAGATGCGTGATGCGCCGTTCGCCATCGGCGAAGGCGAGCATGCGTGCCGCCTCACGCGCGACGACATCGGCCAGCATCGGCTGCGGGCCATGCGATTCCCAGCGCAGGCGCCAGTCGGCGAGATCCTGCTGCCAACGACGACGCGCGTCGCCATCGGCCTCGCGCGCTTGCAATGCAGCGGCGTCGTAACCGAACAGTGGCGTGGCAAGCACGGCGCGCAGGCGCCGCTCGTCGCCGGGCGTCGACAAGGCAAGCAGCAACGCGAGCAACTGTTGCGCCTCCTCGGTTTCGTAAAGGCTGCCGCGGCCGGCGCTGACGGCGGGCACGCCGAGATGCGTCAATGCATCGCGGATCGCGATGCCTTCGCGATGGCTGCGCACGAGGACGGCGCAATCGCGCGGTTCGATCGGCCGCTGTGCATCCCCATCGCGCCGTGTGGCGCGGCCTTCGCGGGCGCGCACGAGCAGGTCGCGGATCGCGCGGGCGCAACTGCGCGCGGCGCCGTCGATCGATTCCTGCGCAGTCCACTTGCCGCCGACCTTCGCGGGAAGTTCCTGCACGATGATCGCCGGCGCGGGCGCACCATCGACAAGGAAGTCGGAGTCGGAGGCGCGACCGCCGGCTTGCGTCGGCGCGAAGGCGATGCCGTCGCCGAGCAAATCGGCCGGCGCGGCATCGAACACCGCGTTCACCGCTTCGAGCACGCAGGGCCGCGAACGGAAATTGCGATCGAGCGGCGCGGCGAGCGCTGCGGTCGAGCGCGCGTCCAGGTAGGTTTGCACATCGCCGCCGCGGAAGCGGTAGATCGCCTGCTTCGGATCGCCGACGAGCAGCAGGCCGCCTTCGCCGAACAGGCGCGAGAAGATCGTCCACTGGCGCGCGTCGGTGTCCTGGAATTCGTCGACGAGCACGAGCGGGAACTGCGCGCGCAGGGCCTCGACCAAGGCCGCTGCGACGTCCGGGGTTTCCAAAGCGGCGAACACCGCATCGACGAGGTCGTCGAAGTCGCGCACGTTCGCGTCGCGCTTGATCGCCTGGTCCTGGCGACGCGCATCGGCGCGCAGGGCGTGCAGCAGGAACAGATCCACGCCTTCGCTCGCGCAGACGAAGGCTTGCACCGCATCGCCGATGGACAGCTGCGGCGCCATCGCCTGCTTGGTCGGCGGGCAGCACTTCACCAGGCCCGTCGGCGTGAGCGAGGCGAGGTCTTCGTGCGGGTGCGGCGCGGCGTCGGATTGCGCGGCGAACCATTGCCAGATCGCTTCGAACGGCAAGGCTTCCTTGCCCGACTTGAGGATGCGCTTGGTCGCGGCCAGGCGCAGGGCTTCGAGGTCCTGGTCGCCGTGCAAGCGGAATTGTTCGCGCAGGTGGCGCCATGCGGCGTCGCGGCGCGCGATCGCATCGCCCGACGGCGGCGGCGGAAGCAGCGGCTCCAGCGGCAACAGATCGCGCAATGCCTTGGCCAGATCGTCGACATCTCCGAAAGTGCGCTGCAGGAAGTCGGCGCCTTCGGCGCTGCGCGAGTGCGTGCGCCAGAGCACGACGGCCAGGCGATCGCGTTGCGCGGCGTTGCCCGGCTCGATGTCGGTGCGCAATAGCGGTTGGCCGGCCAGCAGCGCGTGTTCGGCGAGCAGGCGTTGGCAGAAACCGTGGATGGTGGTGATCGCGGCGAGGTCGAGATCGCGTACGGCGCGCTGCAGGCGCAAGCGAAGCGCGGGCAGCGGTTCGTCGCGCAAGGCATCGCGCAACAGTTGGCGCAGGAGTCGGGTTTCTGCGTCGTCGCTTGCGGTATCGGCCTCGTCGCGCCATTCGAGGGCGAGTTGCGCGGCGCGCTGCAGGCGCAGGCGCACGCGTTCGTGCAATTCCTGCGTCGCGGCGACGGTGTAGGTGACCGCGAGGATCTGCGGCACCTGCAGGCGCTGCGCAATCACCGCGCGCGCGAACAGCCCCGCGAGCGCATACGTCTTGCCGGTGCCCGCGCTGGCTTCGACCAGGCTGCGCGCATCCAGCGGCGTGTCGAAGACGGTGGCGCTCATGCGTACGCCTCCGGGTCGAGCGGCGTTGCATCGGCCAATGCACTGAACAGCGAGACGGACAGCAACTTGAAACGGGTCAGCGACTGTTCGTCTTCATCGAAGAACGGGTCGCGACCGCGCAAGGCCACGCGCGTGGCGGGGGAGGCTTCCGCGCGGCCGGCGCCATCGAACTGCGTGCCGGTCCAGGTTTCGCGTGCGGACTTGGTCGCGGCCGCGATCGCCGCGTCGTCGTATCGGCCATCGAGTTTGCGCACGAAGCAGTGGCCGCTTTTCGGCAGGAACACTTGCGGGGCGCGCAACGCGGCGTCGTGCCAGCCGAAGAACGAGTCGAGCGCGGCGGCGGCGCGTTTGGGCGTCGGCGGCTTGCGCTCGACCCAGGCCGGCGGCGATTCCTTGTTCTCGCGCGCCAGTTCGAAGAACTTGATGCCGGCGACCGCGGCGCACAGGCGCTCCAGCCCGTGCCGCACGGCGTGTCCCCCATGCAGGCCGTCGGGCCGCAACACCACGCGCAACACGCCCGGCCGATGCACGCCGTCGAAGGTTCCGCGCAAGGCGCCGGCGCTGGATTCATGCGCGAAGGGCACGCGCGTCGCGCGATCGCCGAAGCCCTTGTCGAGCGCCATCTGCGCGAAGGGCGCGATCTCCTCGAGCAGATCGGCCACTTGCCCGCGACCGTCCGCACCGGGCGCGATCAGCGCGCGCGCAAGCAGGCGCGCGTGCAGGGCGTGCGCGTCGGGCCGGCCGCTCGCGCGCATCCAGGCATCAAACACCGCATGCCGCAGCGCGTATTGGCCGAGCGCATCGGGCGCGCCAAGCGGCTCGTGCTCCGCCAGCGGCGCTTCGTCTTCCGGGAGGCGCAGCTGCAAGCCTTCCTGCAGGTACACCGCGTGCGGCCGCATCATCGAACGGCGCAGGCGATCGAGCGACAGCGCGCCGCGCTCGTTCTCCGATGGCGGCAACCACAGGGTGGGCGGCGCGAACACGGGCGTGTCGTCGACGCCTGCGGTTTCTTCGGAGGCCGCGCGCCAGCGTGCGTCGTAGCTGAAACGGCGCGGTTCCACCGTCCCGCCCGCGTGCGCGGCGCCGAAAGCCGCGGGTGCGAATGGTTGCAACGCATGGCGAACGACGAGGGATTCGCGCACGTGTTCGGCATCGCCTGCGTGGTACGCGGCCGCGGCATCGAGCAGTTCGGCGACGAGCGTCGAAGGTTCGCGCCGGCTGTTGTCGCGCGGGTCCATGCCGCACCAGCTGAGCGACAACACGCGACCGGCCGATGCGAACAGCTGCAGGAACAGATAGCGGTCGGCATCGCGCCGCGAGGGGTCGCCCTTGCGGCGATCGGCCGTGCCGAGCGCGTTGGCGATGCGATTGATCGGGTCGCGGCCTTCGCGCGCGGGGAAGGCCTCCGCATCCATGCCGAGCAGGCAGGTGACGCGGAAGGGGATCAGGCGCATCGGCACCATGCGGCCGAAGCAGATTCCGCCGGAAAGGAAGGGCGCACGCGCATCGGCCTGGCCGAGTTCGTCGCGCAATTGTTCGAGGACCACGACGTGTTCGACCGGCGTGTCGTAGTGCGCACGCGCCGCGCCGTCGGCGAAGCGCCCGATGGCGTCACGCAGGCGACGCAGGATGGCTGCATCGCTGCTGTCGCGCGCTGGCGCGAAGGCCTCGTCGAGCAAGCGGTGCAGCACCGTCGCCCAGGCCGCGGGCGGATGCGGGCCGGCGAGACGGCTGCGCATCTCACGCAGCATCGCGACGCAGCGCAGCAGCGCATCGAGTGCTTCGGCGGCCTGGCCTTCGAGCTCCGGCCATGGCGCGACGCCTGCGATGTCTTCGTCCTCGCCGCTCGCATAGCCCAACAGCAAGCGGTCGATCGCGAATTCGATGGTGAACGCGTCGCCGTCGGCGCCGTGGCGCGCGCGATCGGCAGCGTCGAGGCCCCAGCGCGCGCCGGCATTTTCGAGCCAATCCTGCACGCGCATGCGGTCGGCATCTTCCAGGCCGAAGCGCGCGGCGATCGCGGGCACGGCGAGCAGGTCGAGCAGATCGGCGAGCGAGGGCGCGTGCAGCGGCAGTTCCAGCAATCGCAGGAAGGCTTCGGCCACGGGCGCGGTCGCCAGCGGACTGGTGTCGGCAATCGTGTACGGCAACTCGCGCGGCGTGCCGAGTGCGCCGCCGAACACCGCTTCGATATGTGGCGCGTACGCATCGACATCCGGCGCGAGCACGGCGATGTCGCGCGGCTGCAGGTCCGGTTGTTCTTCGAGCAGCGCGCGCAGTTGATCGTGCAGCACCTGCACTTCGCGCAGGCGCGTATGGCAGGCGTGGAATTGGAGGCTCGCGTCGCGCACGTCGACGCGCGGCCGCGGCCATGCGGCCTCGTCGCTGTCGTGCAGCGGCGCGCGGTTGTCGAGCAGGTCGGCCTGCATGCGGCCGAGCAGCGTGTCGCGCGGGGGTTCGACGAAAGGCGCGAGATCGAACGATGGCGTGGCGATCTCGCCGCCGACGAGCATCGCGACGAAATCGCGCCCCGCTTGTCCCCACGCGGCGAGCAACGGATTGGGCGGCGTGTCGTTCGCGCCGAGGTAGGCCTCGTCGGTGGTCGGCGTGTACGCGGACCAGCGCTGGAGGTCGCCCCAGAATCCGCGGGCGGGCGAATGGAGGAAGAAATGTTGCGTGCCCGCGCGCGCCTGGCTGGCGATCACCTGCAACACATCAGGCGAAACGTTCTGGCACGCGAAGACGAACAGGCGCGGCGGAAGGCCTTGCGGCGCTTCGGGGCCCTCGGGGCCGAAACGCGCGAGGAAGTCGCCGATGCGCCGCGCGCGATGCGCCTTGTCGCGGGCGATCGCGCGCCACAGCGTCGCTTCCCAATCGTCCTTCGGCGCGCGGCGCTCCCAGGCGAGCAGCCAGTCGCGGCGCCAGGCCTGGTACTTCTCGAAGGTTTCGGCGAGCGCGTTGGCCAGCGACCAGGTCTTGCGCGGGTCGGCGTGCGCGAGGAAGCGTTCCAGGGCCGGCGGCGGATGGCGTTGCAGTTCGCGCAAGGCGTGCCAGCGCAGGGCGTCGGGCTCGAGGCGGTCGGCATCGGGCGCGGGACCGAGGTTGGCGTCCAGCGCGAGGTCGACGTATTCGCCGGGGGTGAGGAAGCGCAGGTTCGCGCAGATCCCGGTCTGTTCGGCCAGCGCCTGCTGCAACCAGCGGCGCATGGAAAATTGCGGGACCAGGACGATGTCCGGCCGCAGCCAGTCGCCGTCGGCGGGCACGCGCGCGACTTCCACGGCGAGCACCCCGGCGAGCACGTCGAGCGCGTTGCCGTGGTAGAGGCGGAAGTCGGGGCGTCCTTGCATGAGGCGCCATGATGCCGGAGGGCGTCGCAATCTCCGAGATTGCACGATCGGCACTGCCGCCCGGCGCCAGCTTTGACACAATGCGCGGCCGTGCCCGATGCATGCGCACGCCCGCTGGGCCGCCATTCAGCGCCCGGTAGCGAAGCTGCGCCGCCTTTCGCCTATTTAGAAAGACACCCACCCGCGTGAACACGACCCCAGACCAGCCCGCCGTGCGCATGTCCGGCCTCCGCCTCGAACGCGGCGGGCGGGTGGTGCTGCGCGAGATCGACCTCGCGGTGCCGCGCGGCAGCGTCACGGCCGTGCTCGGGCCGTCGGGCAGCGGCAAGTCCACGCTGCTGGCCGCGCTCACCGGTGAACTCGTGCCGGCCGCCGGCCACGTCGAGGTGTTCGGCGAAGAAGTCCCGCGTGCGCAGAAGGCCCTGCTGACGATGCGCAAGCGCGTCGGCGTGTTGTTGCAGGGCAATGGCCTGCTGACCGATCTGACGGTCGCCGAAAACGTCGCACTGCCGCTGCGCACGCACACCGACCTGCCCGATGCGGTGATCCGCCGCCTGGTCGAGATGAAGCTGCATGGCGTGGGCCTGCGCGCCGCGGCCGACCTGTTCCCGCGCGAACTCTCCGGCGGCATGGCGCGTCGCGTGGCCCTGGCCCGCGCGCTCGCGCTGGATCCGCCGCTGATGGTCTACGACGAACCGCTGACGGGCCTGGATCCCATCGCGAGCGGCGTGGTCATGAGCCTGGTCCGTCGCCTGAACGACACGCTCGGCCTGACCAGCATCGTCGTCACGCACCACGTCCACGAGACGATGCCCATCGCCGACCACGCGATCGTGATCGCC
The DNA here is from genome assembly GCF_052115395.1 of Lysobacter sp. 2RAF19. Classification (NCBI taxonomy): domain Bacteria; kingdom Pseudomonadati; phylum Pseudomonadota; class Gammaproteobacteria; order Lysobacterales; family Lysobacteraceae; genus Lysobacter; species Lysobacter sp. 2RAF19. Next base: position 135,349 of record NZ_JBFRGO010000002.1, read on the forward strand.
AACGGCGGCATCGTGTTTTCGGGGACGCCGGCCGAACTGGCCGACTCGCGCGATCCGCTCGTGCGCCAGTTCCTGGAAGGGCAGCCCGACGGCCCCATTCCCTTCGACACCACGGCGCGCGCGCCGGAGGCCGCCTGATGCCCTTCGTCGCCGCCACGCGCGCCCTCGGCGCCGCGGGCCTGTTTTCCCTGTCGGTCCTGCGCGCGTCGAAGCCGACCCGCGATTTCTTCGCCGAGCTCACGAAAGAGATTTACAAGATCGGCGCGCGCTCCCTGCCGATCGTGGCCGCCGGCGGTGCGTTCGTGGGCCTGTCGGTGACGCTGCTCGGCTATCGCGCGCTGGAAACCTACGGCGCCACCGGCCAGGTGAGCGCGCTGTTGGGGTTGGGCCTGTATCGTGAATTGGGCCCGGTGCTGACGGCATTGCTGTTCGTCGGGCGCGCGGGTTCGTCGATCGCCGCCGAACTGGGCCTGATGCGCGCGACCGACCAGATCACCGCGCTGGGCCTGATGGCGATCGATCCGGTGGCCAAGACCGTCGCCCCGCGCTTCTGGGCCGCGGTGCTGTGCGTGCCGCTGCTCACCGGCTTCTTCATCAGCCTGGCGATCGCGGCCGGTTACTTCGAAGCCGTGCACGTGATCGGCATCGACGGCGGCACGTTCTGGCAGACGATGAAGGACAGCGTGGATTTCCACGACGACTTCCTCGTCGCTTTCATCAAGGCCGCGATCTTCGGCGGCGTGTCCGCGCTCGTGGCCTCGTACGTGGGCTTCCACGCCGAGCCGACCATCGAAGGCACGTCGGTGGCCACCACGCGCGCGGTGGTCAACGCCTCGCTGCTGGTGCTGATGTTCAATTTCGTCCTTTCCGCCCTGCTGTTCAGGAGTTGAAGACCATGCGTGGTCCCCGTCTCGAATTCGCGGTCGGCGCGTTCCTGCTGCTTGCCCTCGCGAGCCTGCTGGTCCTCGCGATCGCCTCGACCAACAACAAGTGGGGCTTCGGCGGGGATACCTACCCGCTCAAGGCGCGCTTCGCCACGATCGGCCAGTTGCGCGTCGCAGCGCCGGTGAAGATCGGCGGCGTGGTCGTCGGCTCGGTGTCGGACATCGGGCTGGATCCGCAGCGTTTCGATTCGGTCGTGACGCTGTCGATCGACGGCCGCTACAAGGACCTGCCGGCCGATACGTCCGCGGGCATTTTCACCAGCGGCCTGCTGGGCGAGGCCTACGTCGGCCTGTCGCCCGGCGGCGATGTCGAAACCCTGAAGCCCGGGGACGAGATCGCCTTGACGCAGTCGGCCGTCGACCTCATGCAGTTGGTCGGCAAGTACATGTTCTCCGGCGGCGACAAGCCCGCCGGTGCCGCGGCCCCCGCCGCTGCATCCACTTCCGCCACCCCCACGGAAACCACCCCATGAAGCGAACCCAGACTGCCGTCCGCGTGTCCCAGCGCGGCCTGCTCCGCCAAGCGCTCGCCGCCTCCGCCCTCGCTGTCGCGCTCGCCGCCGCGGGGCCGTCGATCGTGCACGCGCAAGCCGCCGCCAAGCCGGCCGCCGCGCCCACCACGCAGGGCCAGCCGAGCCAACTGGTGCTCACCAATGCCACGCGCATCGTCGCCACGTTGGAAAAGCGCCGCGACGAGTTCATGAAGGATCGCGCCGCGCTCGACAAGTTCGTCAGCACCGAATTCACCCAGATGTTCGATCGCGATTACGCCGGTCGCCTGGTGCTCGGCCGCCACGGCCGCGGTGCGTCGGATGCCGACGTCAAGCTGTTCTCCGACGCGCTGTCCGACAGCCTGATGGCGCGCTACGGCTCGGCGCTGCTGGCCTTCGACAAGGGCCTGAAGATCCGCGTGAAGAGCGAAACCCCGTTGCGCGGCGGCGCGATGGTGCGCGTGTCCAGCGAGTTCGTCCGTGCCAACGGCCAGGCCACGCCCGTCGATTACCTGATGCACAAGAACGGCGCGAACTGGCAGGTCTTCGACGTGATGGTCGAAGGCGTGTCCTTCGTGCAGACCTTCCGCACGCAGTTCGACGGCCCGCTGCAGACCAAGGGCATCAAGCAGGTCGCCGCCGACCTGCGCGCCGGCAAGCTGCAGGCGCAGGCGTCGCAGTAAGCCGATGAACGACGCCCGCCGCGATCCCGCATCCCCGCTCGCCGTCGCCCGCGACGGCGACGCGCTCGTCTTCACCGGCGCGCTGGTCCGCGCTTCGGTGGCGGCGGCGTGGTCGCAGGTCCACAAGGCGATCGCGGGCGTGCGCCGCATCGACCTGCGCGGCGTGACCCTGGTCGACAGCGCCGGCGTGGCGCTGCTCGCCGAGCTCGCCGCGCGCGCGGGCACCGGCGTGGCCATCGAAGGCAGCCCGCCGGGCCTGGGCGAGCTCCGCGCCGCCTACCGGCTGGATGGGTCGCTGGGCTTCGCCAGCGCCTGATCCGCATTCAGGACGCATCGTCCCGAACGCCACGCACTTTCCCCATTTACACTTTCCGGCATGGATCGCCCCCTCGTTTCGATTTCCGCGCTGCTCGCCGGCGCCCTGCTCGCGCTCGGTGCGCCGGTGGCGTTCGCGCAGGATGCCGTTCTCCCGGCACCGGTTGAGACCCGCGCCGCACCGGTCGATGTCCCCATGCCGGCGACGACGGCTGCGCCAATCGCCGTCGAGGTCCCCGCGGCATCGACCTCCGCCGCACCCGTCGCAGTCGACGTGCCCGCCGCATCGACGAGCGCCGAACCGCAATCCACCGAAGCCCCGACGGCCGCCGAAGAAGACTTCGTGTCGATCTACGGCGACGGCGCGCTGCCCACCGCCGCGGAACTCCCGAAGGCCTACGACCCGTGGGAGCCCTTCAACCGCAAGATGCACACCTTCAACAACGCGATCGACCGCGTCATCGCGAAGCCGTTGGCGAAGGCGTACGTGAAAGTCATTCCGCGCCCGGTGCGCCTGGGCGTCAGCAACTTCTTCTCCAATCTCTACCAGCCGCTCAGCGCGCTCAACAGCCTGCTGCAAGGCAAGCCGAAACAGGCGGGCCAGGCGATCGGCCGCTTCGCGCTGAACGTCACGCTGGGCCTGGGCGGCATTTTCGACCCGGCCTCGGACGCGAAACTCCCGCGCATCAGCGAGGACTTCGGCCAGACGCTCGGCGTGTGGGGATGGAAGCAATCGCGTTATGTCGAGCTGCCCCTGTTCGGGCCGCGTACGGTGCGCGACATCTTCGGCATGGCGGGCGATGCACCGTTCGGCCTGCTGCACGGCGTGGAAGACGACAAGCTCCGCATCTTCGTGCAGGGGCTGCAGCTGGTGGACGTGCGTACGCAGTTGCTCGCGGTGGATGCGATGCGCGAAGGCGCCGCGGATGATTACGCGCTCGTGCGCGACGCCTGGCTGCAACGCCGCGATTACCAGATCTTCGGCGACCGCAACATCGACGAAGACAGCTCGCTGCCCGATTACCTGCGCGAGGACAACAACCCGACCGTGCCGATGGACGCCATCCCGGTCACGCCGATGGGTGGCGGCTGAGGGCTGCGTCTTCGAGGTCCTCCGGCTCCAGGTCGGCCGGTAGTTTCTTCTTTCCCTTGACGCCCATTTCCGCGAGCCGGCGCGCGCGCGGAATCACGGCCTGCGGCGATTCCTCGAGGCGGTTGCGCGCGGCGCGATAGGCCTTCTGCGCGTTTTCCAGTTCGGCGCCCACCGAGGTGAAGTCGGCCAGGAAGGCGATCACCGAATCCAGCAGGTGCCCGCCGGTCTCGCTGATCTTCATCGCCTGCTTCTGCAGCTTGTCGCGCGTCCACAGGCGGTCGGCGACGCGGAGCATCGCCATCAGCGTGTTGGGCGAGGCGAACACGACGCCTTTTTCGAAGGCATCGGTCTGCAGGCGGTCGTCGAAGCCCAGCGCGGCGGAAAGTGCGCCTTCGATCGGCACGAATGCGATGGTGACGGCCAGCGCCGTGTCGCCCACCGCCGCCGGATAGTTGCGCTCGGCCAGGTCGCGCACGTGCTGGCGCAGCGCGGTGGCGTGGCGACGCATCGCCTCGGCCTGCACTTCCGGCACGTCGGCGTTGACCGCTTCCTGCCACGCGACCAGGTTGACCTTGCTGTCGACGACGATGCGGCGGTCGTCGGGCAGGCGCACGATCACGTCGGGGCGCAGGCGGCGGCCCTCGGCGTCGGTGCTCGATTGCTGGCGATCGAAGTGCACGCCTTCTTCCAGGCCGGAGGAACGCAGCACGTTTTCGAGCATGAGCTCGCCCCAGTCGCCGCGGATCTTCGAATTGCCCTTCAGCGCGCGGGTGAGCGAATCGGCCTTCGCGGCCATGTCCTGGTTGAGCGTCTTGAGTTCCTGCACGGCGCCGAGAAGCGACGCGCGCTCCTTCGCTTCGTCGCCGTAGACGGTGTCCACGCGCTTGCGGAACTCGCCCAGTTGGTCGGCGAAGGGCTTGAGCAGCAACTCGATGTCCGACTTCGACTGGCCGGTGGCCTGGCGCACGTTGTGTTCGAACTGCTGGCCGCGTTCCTGGAAGGCCTTGCCGGCCAGTTCGGTGAAGCGCGCGGAGAGTTGTTCCTGCGCGGCGCGCACGAAGCCTTCGGTTTCCGCGCGTGCACGGCGGGCTTCATCGGCCTCGGCGCGGGCGCGCTCGACGGCGATCGCGTCCTCGCGGCTGCGTTCGCGGAAGGCGTCGATTTCCTTCCGGCGCAACGCGAATCCGATCGACAGCCCCGCCGCCAGCGCCAGGACGCAGCTCAGGATCAGGGTGGCGGACATGGGCGTTCTCCGGTCGGGCGTGTGCAGTGTATGCGCTGCTTGTTTCTCAGCACCTGCGACGACTCAATCCAGCACGCGGCAAAAGACGGCCTTCAAATAGCGCGATTCCTGCGCCTGCGCAAGGAACGGATGGTCGGGACCCGCGCCGGAAACCTTCAACACCTGCACCGTGCGCCCGGCGTAGAACGCCGCGCGGCGCAGCATGTCGAGGAACTGCTCTTCGCTCACCAGGCCCGTGCACGAGAAGGTGGCGAACAACCCGCCCGGCTTCACCACGCCGAGCGCGAGCTTGTTCATGTCGAGGTATTTCTTGAGCGCGGGGATCACCTGCTCGCGATCGCGCGTCATCTTGGCCGGATCCAGGATCACCACGTCGTAGCGCTCGCCGTTGTTGGAGGCATCGCGCAGCCACGGGAAGATGTCGGCCTGCACGAAGCGCGGGCGCACGTTGTTCAGTTTCGCGTTGCCCTTGGCGATTTCGATGACGTCGTTGTCGATGTCGATGCCGACCACTTCGGCCGCGCCGCGCGCCGCCGCGTACACCGCGAAGCCGCCGGTGTTGCAGCACAAATCGAGCACGCGCTGGCCTTCGCACAGATGCGAGAGCCACTCGCGGTTGTCGCGCTGGTCGGCGAAGAAACCGGTCTTGTGCGCGCCCGCGGGGTCGGCGCGGAACTTGATGCCGTACTCGGTGATGATCGCCGGCTTGGCAGGTTCGGTGCCACGGAAGTCGAAGGACTCCTGCTTTTGCACGTGTTCGTCGGCGAAGGCGTGGAAGCGGCAACCGGGGAAATGTTCGCGCAGCGCGTCGTAGATCCACTCGCGATGGCGGTACATGCCGGCGCTGAAGAATTCGACGACGAGCAGGTCGGCGTAACGGTCGACGACCAGTCCGCTCAGGCCGTCGCCTTCCGAATGCACCACGCGCCAGGCGTCGCTCACCTTGTCGAGCTGCAGGACCTCGCGGCGCAGATGCACGGCCTGCCCGATCTTGCGCGCGAACCAGCCCGCGTCGACTTCGACGGACGGGTCGGACTCGAGAATGCGCACCGCGATGCGCGAGTGGCCGTTGTAGAAGCCGCGGCCGATCCAGTCGCCTTCCACGCCGACCACGTCGACGATGCTGCCCGGCTTGGGCCGGACCGCGGGTTTTTCGACGAGTTTCTGGAAAATCCAGGGATGCGAGGACCGCCAGGCATTGCGCAGGCGGACGGTAGTGGGGGCGAGTGCGTCCATCCGCCGCATTTTACGCGCCACGCCCTTGTCCCGGCTGGATTCGACGCCATCCCTCGTTCCATGCACCTGCCCACCGACGCGCTGCCCGACGATCTTCACGCCCAACGGCTGCGCGACAAGCGCCGCATCCAGCGCGCGGTGCAGTGGACGCTGGCCGCCGCCTTCGCACTGTGCGTGATCTATGCCTTCCAAGGGTTCCTGCCCGTCGATGCGCTCGCGGTGACGCCGGGCACCGCGGCCGGCTGGCTCGGCGTGCTCACCGCGCCCCTGCTGCATGGTTCGCCCGATCACCTGCTGTCGAACGTGGCCGCGCTGCTGCTCCTGGGCGCGCTCGCCGGCAGCGTGTATCCACGCGCGACGGTGCGCGCGGTGCCGCTGGCGTGGGTCGGTTCGGGCGTGGCGGCGTGGTGCCTGGGCGAAACCGGTTCGCATCATCTCGGCGCGAGTGGGGTGTTGCAGGGCCTGGCCTACCTGGTCGCGACGCTCGGTTTGTTGCGGCGCGATCGTGCGTCCGTCGCGGCGGCGATGATCGCGTTCGTGTTCTCCGGCGGCATGCTCGTGACCGTGCTGCCGCACGATCCGACGATTTCCTGGCAATCGCATTTGGGCGGCGCGATCGGCGGCATCGCTGCGGCGATCGCGTTCCGCCACGCCGATCCGCCCGCGCCGCGGCAGCGTTACAGCTGGGAAGACGAGCCCGAAGAGGGCGATTCGTCCAGCTCGATGTAACCCGACGGCACCAGCGCGGTGGCGAGCATCACCGCGTTGATGTCCTCGTGCGCTCGCCACTGTGGATCGTCGCTGCGTTCGATTTCGCACCAGGTATCGCAGATCGTGCGCGCGAGCGGCACCTGCGCGACGAGCTGGTCGAGCGCCTTGCGCAAGGTCGGCTGCGCATCGAGCGATGCCGCATCCCGTTCCAACACACTCCACAACCGCGTGACCGCCTGCAGGCCGATCGCCAGGCCGAGTTCGCGAAACGCGAGGCGATGGGCGAGCGGGCGTGCGAAGGGTTGCGTCGCCAGATACCGCGAAAGCCCGCTCGCGGCGGCGCCCGTCACCAGACCGAGCAGGGGATTGTCGCCGGGCCGCACGCGCAGCAATTGCGCGAGGCGATACGCGTCGACGAGCAAGCCACCGATGCCGAGCGGATCGTCGCTGAGCAGGTTCGTGCCGGCGACGATCGCGGCCATCTCACGCAATTCGACATCCAGGTCGGGCCCATAACCGACGCGCGCCGCGGGGCGATGCGCACGCAATTGCAGATCCGTGATCAGACCATCGAGCGGATCGTGCTGGCCCATCGCGGTCACCAGCGGCGCGGACAGATCGATGCGCATCTTCCAGTACATGCGCATCGGCGCGCCGGCCGCGGGCGCGTAGGTGAACGCGCGATGCGCGGTCTGTGCGAGTTCGCGCGCCCAGCGGCCCGCATCGGCCTGGCCGGTGCGGCGCGAGAATTGATCGAGCGCGTGCATCCAGCGCGTCAGGTAGTGGAAGTACTGGCCATCGCGTTCCCATTCCAGCTCGGCGTCGAGCAACGCGTCGGGCGGGCGTTCGCCCAACGGTTTGCCGATGCGCAGTCCGCCGCGCGTGGGATGTTCGATCGCGGTCATGTCGTCCATGCCGCCGATCCAGCCGGTGCGCGCATCGTCGGGGCGATGGCGGCCGAGGATCGAATGCACCTGTTCGATAAGGCGCTCCGCGCAATCGACCTGATCGAGCGCGAGGAAATTGCAGACGGCGAATGCATCGGTCCACAGATAGCGCTGCGGTGGCGCCTGGCCGATCACGCCGGTGCGCTCGGCGAACTCGCGCATGAGCGCAGCGGCCGTGCGATGCGCCTGATCGGTGCCGGGGACGATGGGTTTTCGTGCCGATAGCGGGGCCATGCGCCGATGATCGCGTCGCGTTCGCTGCCGTTTCGTGAAATGCGTCGTTCAGTTTCCCGAACCGGTCGCGCTTCGACCTGACGCCGGTTTGACGGCCCCCTTCACGGGATTTTCGCGCCGGGATCATCCTTCCGGCCCGAGGATCGGCCCAAGATCGCAACCGCCTTGCGTGCTGCAGGGCTAGCATGGGGCCCATGAATACGACCGCTTCGCCGACGTCGGCCAGTCCGAACCGCATCGAGCACCAGCTCACCGACAAGGGCTACGTGCCGGTGTACACGACGGCCGTGGTCGAACAACCGTGGTCGAGTTACACCGAAAGCGACCACGCGGTGTGGGCGACGCTGTTCGAACGCCAGCAGCAAGTGCTGGTCGGCCGCGCGAGCGACGAGTTCCTGCGCAACCAGCGCGCGATGGGCATGACGCCCGACCGCATCCCGAAGTTCGACGACCTCAACGCGGTGCTGCGCAAGACCACCGGTTGGGAACTCATCGGCGTCGAAGGCCTGTTGCCCGAGCTCACCTTCTTCGAGCACCTGGCCAATCGCCGCTTCCCGGTGACCTGGTGGATCCGCAAGCCCGAGCAACTGGATTACCTCAGCGAACCCGACCTGTTCCATGACCTGTTCGGCCACGTGCCGCTGCTCATGAACCCGGTGTTCGCCGATTACATGGAAGCCTACGGCCGCGGCGGCGTGAAAGCGCACGGCATCGGCCCCGAAGCGCTGGTCAACCTCACGCGCCTGTACTGGTACACGGTGGAATTCGGGCTGATCAAGCAGGACGACGGGCTGCGCATCTACGGCAGCGGCATCGTCAGTTCGAAGGGCGAGTCGATCCATTGCCTGGAGAGCGCGGCGCCCAACCGCATCGGCTTCGACCTCGAGCGCATCATGCGCACGCGCTATCGCATCGACACCTACCAGAAGACCTACTTCGTCATCGACAGCTACGAGCAGTTGATGGAAGCCACGCGGCCGGACTTCACGCCGATCTACGCGCGCCTTGCGAAGGAAGACTCCTACCCGGCGGGCGACGTGCAGCAGGGCGACGCGGTGTTCAACAAAGGCACCGGCGAAGGCTGGCTCAACGACGGCGACGTCTAAGCGCCGCCCACGCGGCGCAAATACGCTTCGAGCCCACGCGCGGCATCGTCCGCGAAGATCTCGCCGGTTTCGGCGATCGCGTCGATGCGGTCGGGACGAAAGCTGCGGAAATCGGCGCGCAGGCGGCACCACGCACCGATCGTCCAACTGCCGCCCCAGAAGGCCAGGCACAACGGTTCGATTTCGCGCGCGCTGGTTTGCCCATCCTGGTCGCGATAATCCAGTCGCAACACGTTGCGCGCTTCGATCGCCGCGTGCAGGCGATCGATCAATCCGCTCGACTCCATGCGCGCGACTTCCGGCGCGAAGATGCGGCTGCGTTCGCTGCGCGCGTGCAACTCGGGCGGGAGTACGGCTTCGATTTTCAGCAGCGCAGCTTTGGCCGAAGCACCGAGCCGCGTGCCGCCGAATGCGCGCACGAACCGCGTGCCGACCACCAGGGCTTCGAGCTCGTCGGCGTTGAACATCAGCGGCGGAATGTCCGCGCCCTTGCGCAGCACGTACCCCACGCCCGCTTCGCCTTCGATCGGCACGCCGGACAGCTGCAGGTCGGCGACGTCGCGATACACCGTGCGCAGCGAAACCCCGAGCGATTCGGCGAGCGCGTGCGCGGGCACCGCGGCGCGTCGGCCGCGGAGCGCGTTGACCAGGAGGAAGAGGCGATCGGCGCGACGCATGCGCGCATGATCGCCTCAGCGGAGGCGGGAACGCGAGGTCGGCGCCAAGCGCAGCACCTGCGGCGGGCCCAGCAGCCGGCGCGCGAGCGAGACGGCGATGGCACGCCAACCCGGCGCGGCGACCAGGGCTTCGCGATAACGCGCGTAAGCCGCCGGGTCTTCGAAGCGCGCGAACCACGCGAACACGTGCTCACCTTCGCGCACGGGCAAGCGCGGCCAGGTGTTGGGCGCCGACTCGGTGGCGAAGCTCGCGATCACGCGCGCGCCCGCGGCCGACACCGCCGGATGCAGGTCGGCGGCGAAGAATTCGAGGAAGTCCATGTCGACCGGCGCATCGAACGCATAGATCGTGGCGACGATCAGGCCGCCGCGGTCGGGCGCGTGCGCCACGTGCGGCATCGACACGTCGAGTGCGAAACCGGAGGCGGGCGCGACGGGCTTGAGCAGCAGCACGTCGTCCGAATCGATCATCGTCGCGTTGGCCGCGTCGCGATGCGCCTGCCAGGCCGGGCCGGTGTAGAAAGCCTCGAGCGATGCGCGGCGCTGCGCCATGTCCGGAAAGCCACGCAACCAGACGAAACGCTCCGGCGCGTCGAGATCGCGGAACTGGCCGAGCACACGGATGCCGGTGGCTTCCTGCGTGTCGAGGAATTCGCGTTCGAACAGGGCGATCAGCACATCGCGCTGGCCGGGGTGGAGCGTGTACTGGCGCAGTTCGACGACGGGCGAGCAGGTGGTTTCGATGCGCGATGCGACTTCGGGCGCTTCGACTTCAGGCAGATCGACGATCACGGCGGCGCTCCATGCGGGGAAGGCCGACAGCGTGCGCGTGGGCTACTGACACCCTGCTGTCAGCAGGCTTCACTCCGCCGGCGGCGGCTGCGGCCAGTCGCCCGCTTCCCCGAGTTCGCGCAGGTCGGCGGGGTCCACGCCGGTCGTGGTTTCGCCCGCGCGCACGGTGACGACCTTCAATTCGTGCGAGCACGGCGTGTCGTCGACGTGGCGGCTGTCGCGGCTCTCGCCGACGAAGGGCGCATCGCACTCGCTGTAACCCACGCGCGTGTCGTGCTCGTCGACCGGGATGGCGAGGACGAGGTAATCGCCGCGCTGCAGCTCGAGTTTGTAGGCGCGCTGGCCGCGGGCGGTCTGCGTGCAGATGGGCATGCCTTCGGCGAGTTCGAAGGCGCACACGCGCATCGCGCTGTCGTCGTCGCCGCCACGCAGGACCTTGCCGCTGATCGCGCCCTTGGCGAGCGCGCCGTCGCGCATCGCGCACTCGACCGTCGTGTCGCCAAGGTCGGTCCCCGGCGACAACGCGCCGCTGCCGGCAGGCATCGCATTTCGCAGGGCTTCGGGAGGTGCGGGGAGGACGATCGGCGTGAGGTCTTCGTTCGGCGTGCCGATGACGAACCAGGCGATGTCGGCGCCGCCGACCTTCAGCGAGGGCAGGATCGCGCAACGGTTCGGTGCGCCCGGCGAGGCCGCATCGCAGGCGACGCCTTCGATCGACACCAGGGCCGCGCGCTGCTCTTCGGGCGAGCGCGCGAGGAACGCGCGGTCGCGACAGGTGAGGATGTTGGTCAGCGCGGACCGGCGCGGGTCCACCGCCGCTTCGGCCGCGACGTTGCGCGTTGCCTGCGGCGCGACGACGCCCGGCGCCGAGGGCTCCCGGCCGCCGCACCCGCCCAGCACCAGCGCAAGACCAATGATCGCCGACGTCTTCCGCATGATGAGCCTGCTCCTGAAGCGCGCAACATTAACGGCAGTTGCGTGAACGGCACCACCGCGCGGCTCAGCGGGGGCGGCGGCGCACGGGAATCGATGAGATCGGAACCGAGGTGACTTCGAACCCGCCCTCACGGATCGGTGCGCCCGGCGGCGGTGCCCAGGCCATCGCCGTGATGACCTCCCAGGTGGCCGGAAGGGTGCCGTCTTCCCGCCGGAAGGCGTCGTAGGCCTGCGCGGCCGCGGCGAAACGCGCGCGCCCCGTCAGTGTGTGGCGGCGGGTCTGCAGTGCGTTGGTCGCGCCGATCGCGCGTTGCTCGCGCATCAGGGAGGCCAGGTCGTCGTAGCGCGTGGTGTAGACATCGCGATCGAGCACGGGGTTCTTGAAGCCCGCGTGCACCAGGGCATCGCCGAACTGCGCGATGGTGGCGAAAGGCGAGACATGCGGCGTGGCATCTGCGTGCGAGAACGCATCGCGCAATTCCTGCAGCGTCTCGGGGCCGAAGGTCGACACCAACAGCAGTCCGCCGGGCTTCAACACGCGGCGGAAGCCCGCGAACGCGGCAGGCAGGTCCTCGACCCACTGCACGCACAGGTTGGAGAACAGCACGTCGACACTGCCTTCGACGAAGGGCAGGGCGCGCACGTCCGCATTGACGCGATCGAACGGCCGCCACCAGCCACTGCGCTTGCCGGCTTCGCGCAGCATCGGCAGGGCCAGGTCGACGGCGACGATGCGCGCTTTCGGCCACCGCTTGCGCATCGCCGCGCTCGCGCGGCCGGGGCCGGCGCCGAGATCGAGCACGACGTCGGGCTTCGGCAATTCGAGTTTTGGATCGTCGAGATAATCCAGCGATTCGAGCAGGCGCGATTCCACTTCGTGCTGCAGGCGCGCGGCGGCGTCGTAGCTCGCGGCCGATCGCGAGAACGCGCGGCGGACGTGGCGTTTGTCGAACAGGCTGCTCATGCGCCGAGGAAATCCGAAAGATGCGCGGCGACGACGTCGGCATGCGTGAGGAACGGTGCGTGGCCGGCGTGATCGACGACGTGGACCTGCGCGGGCCCTTGTGCGAGCGCGGCACTGTCGCGCATCGCACGCGCGTCGACGAGTCGGTCGCGGCGCCCGGCGAGCCAGAGACTGGGCGATGCCAAGCGCGGCATTGCGTCACGGAGGTCGACGGTCTTCAGCAGGTCCAGGCCATCGGCGAGCACATGCGCCGACGGTTCGCCGCGCGCGAACAATTCATCGCGCAGCGCGCGCAACTCGTCCTTCGCGTGATCCGAACCGAAGGCTTCGAGCGCGACGAAGCGATCGAGCGTGGCGCGGTAATCGTTGCGCAGGCCGGTGGCGAAGTCGCGAAAGATTTCGGGCGAGACGCCGTAACGCCAGTCGTCGCTGCGCACGAAACGGGCGCTGGCGCAAAGCAGCGCGGCGGCGGTGGCGTGGTGCGGGCGTTCGATGGCCGCATGCAGCGCGAACAAGCCGCCGAGCGACCAACCGCACCACGGCGCGGGGGGAACGTGCGCGGCGATGGCCTCCACGCAGGGATCCAGCGCCAGCGGAATGTCGCAATCGCGCGACAGGCCGTGGCCCGGCAGATCGACGACGTGCAACGTGTAGCGTTCGCGCAGCCGTGCGACGAGCGGCGCGAACACGCCGCCATGCATCGCCCATCCGTGCAGCAGCACCAGCGGCGGGCCCTTGCCGACGACCTCGACATGCAGGCTCATGCGTGCGGTTCCTCCGCCAGCACGACGGGCGTCTTCTTCGGGCGCGAAACGAGCCACGCGAACAAGCCGATGCCCGCGACGACCAGGCACGCTCCCCACGATGCGATGCCGCGCGGCCAACGCTCGCCGAGGAACGAGGTGCCGAGCACCATCGCGAACAACAGTTCCGCCGCCTGCATCGCTTCGGCGGCGCCAAGGGCCGCGGGCTGGTCGCGCACCATGCCGGTGGCCTGGAAGAACAGGATCGTCGCGATGATGCCCGCACCGAGCGCGACACCGGTGGCGAGCCCCACTTGCGAAACCGTGGGCGCGCCCACGTGCTGGAACGCGAACGCGGCGACGATCAGCCATGCCGGTTGGCTCGCGAGTGTCATGCCGAAGACGCGTTGCGTCGCGTTGAGGTGTTCGCCCGTGCGTTCCAGGTGCAGCAGCAGGAGGCGGTTGCCGATCGGGTACAACGTCGCCGAGACCAGCACGCACGCCAGTGCGATCCACGCCGCACGATCGAGCCGGCCTTCGGCATACCCCACCTGCAGCAACACCACGCCCGCGAGGATCAGGCCGCCGACGCCGAGCGCCGCCTTCGGCACCTTGCGCCGCGCGTCGCGATACAGCAGCGGCGCGCACAACATCCCGGCGACCACCGTGAACTGGAAGCTGCCCGCGATCAGCCACGAGGGCCCGCTCGCCGCCGCGTAGGACAGGAACAGGTAGAAGGCGACGAAGCCGGTCATGCTGCACGTCAGCCACGCGACCGGATGCGCGCGCATCGCACGCCACACCGGCGCGATGCCGCCCTGCCAGGGCATCAGCGGCAGCAGCAACGGCAAGGTGATGAGGTAGCGCAGGCACGCGATCCACAACCAATGGCCGCCGCCGCTCGCCGACGCGCGATTGAGCACGTAGGTCAGGGTGAAGAACAGCGCCGAGAGCAACGCGACGCCGATGGCCGCGAATGCGCGGCGCCCGTCGTGCGCGCCGTGGGTCATGCTTGGGCGGCGAGCGGTTGCGCGTCGTTTCCGAAGCCGTGGCCGACCGCATCGCGCGACCACGCGAGCGCATCGAGCAACGCGTCGATCTCCTGCGGCGAATGCAGCGCCGAGAGCGTGACGCGCAGGCGCGACTTGCCGTCCGGCACGGTCGGCGGACGGATCGCGGAGACCCAGAAACCCTGCGCCTCCAGGGCCTGCGCGAAGGCCAGCGCATGCGCTTCATCGCCGCACATCACCGGCTGGATCGGCGAATGCGAGGGCAACAGTTCGAAGCCGTGCTTCGCCGCGCCCGCGCGGAAGCGCGCGATCGAGGCGACCAGTTTTTCGCGACGCCACTGGTCGCGACGCGCGAGCTTCACCGCGGCGAGCGATGCCGCAGCCTGCGCCGGCGGCAACGCGGTGGTGTAGATGTACGGACGCGCGGTTTCTTCCAGGTGCGCGATCAGGTCGGCGTCGCCGACCACCGCCGCGCCGTAACTGCCGAGCGCCTTGCCGAGCGTGACCAGCTGCAGGGGCACTGCGTCGACGCCCAGGCGCGCGGCCGCCACCGTGCCGCGCCCTTCGGGGCCGAGCACGCCGACGCCGTGCGCATCGTCGACATAGAACAGGGCGTGCTGCACGCGTGCGATGACCGCGAGTTCGCGCATCGGCGCGACATCGCCATCCATGCTGAAGACGCCGTCGGTGGCGAGCATCGCCGCGCCCTCGGGCACGCTGCGCAACTGGCGCAACGCGCCTTCGGCATCCAGGTGCGGATAGCGGCGGAGCTTGCAGCCCGAGACGCGCGCGGCGTCGATCAGGCTCGCGTGGTTGAGGCGATCCTGCACGCAGACATCCTCGTCGCCGAGGAAGGCCTGCACGACGGCCAGGTTCGCCAGATACCCGCTGCCGAACAGCAGGGCGCGCGGCGCGCCCAGCCAGGTGGCCAGTTCGCGTTCGAGTGCATCGTGCGTGGCGTGGTGGCCGCAGACCAGGTGCGAGGCGACACCGCCCGCACCGTCGCGCGCAGCCGCATCCTGCATCGCATTGACCACCGCGAACTGCTGCGCGAGGCCGAGGTAATCATTGCTGCAGAAGCCGGTGAGCCAATGCCCGTCGACTTCGAAGCGGACGCCGTCGCGCCGGGTGACGCTGCGCCGAACGCGCGTGCGCGCCTGCGCCTCGCGCTGGGCGCGGGCGGCGGCGACGCGTTCGTGCAAGCGCGGGCGCATGGGTCAGGCGGCCTGCCCGGTAATGGCGGCGTGGACGGTGGTGCTGCAGTCTGACGCCACTTCGGCGGCCGCAACGTGCATGGGTCGCAGTCCAAGGCGTTCGAACAACCGTTGGTCGTGCTCGGTGTCCGGGTTGCCGGTGGTCAGCAGCTTCTCGCCGTAGAAGATCGAGTTGGCGCCGGCCGCGAAGCACAGGGCCTGCAGCTCGTCGCTCATCGTCTCGCGGCCGGCCGAGAGGCGGACCATCGAGCGCGGCATGAGGATCCGGGCGACGGCGATCGTGCGGACGAATTCGAACGGATCCAACACCGCGGTCCCGGCCAGCGGCGTGCCCGCGACCTGCACGAGGCGATTGATCGGCACCGAATCGGGGTGTGCGGGAAGCGTGGCCAGCGTGTGCAGCAGGCCGGCGCGCTGTTCGCGCGATTCGCCCATGCCGACGATGCCGCCGCAACAGGTCTTCATGCCCGCGTCGCGCACGTGCGACAGCGTGTCCAGCCGATCCTGAAGCTCGCGCGTGTGGATGATTTCACCGTAGAAGTCCGGCGCGGTGTCGATGTTGTGGTTGTAGTAGTCCAGGCCGGCGTCGCGCAGGGCGTTGGCCTGGTCGCCGGTGAGCATGCCCAGCGTCGCGCAGGTCTCCAGGCCGAGCGCCTTCACCTCGCGAATCATCGCGGCGACCTTCGGGATGTCGCGGTCCTTCGGCGAACGCCACGCGGCGCCCATGCAGAAGCGCGAGGCGCCGGCATCGCGCGCCTGGCGAGCCTTGGCGACCACGTCTTCGGTGCTCATCAGCTTCGTGGCTTCCACGCCCGTGTGGTAGCGCGCGGCCTGCGGGCAATAGCCGCAATCTTCGGGGCAGCCGCCGGTCTTCACGGACAACAGCGTGGAGACCTGGACTTCCGTCGGGTCGAAATGTTCGCGATGGACCGTGCCGGCGCGATGCAGCAGCTCGGTGAAGGGCAGCGCGAACAGCGCGAGGACTTCGTCGCGGGACCAATCGGTGCGCACTTGGCTGACAGCAGGCATGGGAGTTTCCCGACAGCAATGGCAATACAGGCCGGGCAGTCTGGAAACCATGTCAGTCGCTGTCAACCAACTCCCGGTGCCGCAGGTTGACGGGCTCCGCGCCCGCCTCGGGTTCTGGCTGCGCAACGATGCCAGCCGCCTGCTCTGGCCCAGCCGGTGCCTGGCCTGCCGCGCGCCCGGCATCGCAGGGATGGATCTGTGCGCCGCATGCGAGCGCGCCTTGCCGCGGATGCCGGCCGCTTGCCTGCGGTGCGCACTGCCGCTTCCGGTCTCGGGCAGGTGCGGGGCGTGTCGCCGGCGCCCGCCACCGCTGCAGGAGGTCCGCGCGGCCTGCCTCTACGCGGCGCCGGTCGATCGGCTGCTGCCGCGCTTCAAGTTCCATGACGATCTCGCCGCGGGCCGCCTGCTCTCGCAACTGATGGCGGAGGCCTTCGCCGGGCTGCCACGGCCCGATGCGCTGCTCGCCGTTCCGCTGCATACCGGGCGCCTGCGTTCGCGTGGCTACGACCAGGCGCTGGAACTCGCGCGGCCGCTGTCGCGGGCGCTGCAGGTCCCGCTGCTCGCCGGCGTCCTGGCGCGCACGCGGGCGACGGCCCCGCAAACCGAACGCGCGGCCGCGGCGCGGCGGCGCAATGTACGGCGCGCCTTTGCGGTGCGGAGCGACGCGGCCATTCCCGCGCATGTCGTGCTGGTCGACGACGTCATGACCACCGGCGCCACGCTCCACGCGGCCGCCGAAGCCTTGCTGCGCGCCGGTGCGCATCGCGTCGATGCGTGGGTGTGCGCGCGCGTGCCATGAGGACTTAGTGGTGAGAGGCCTGCCAATACGCGACGGCGATCCCGGCGAACACGCTCATGCCCACCCACTGGTTGTGCAGGAAGGCGCGGAAACAAGCGTCGCGTTCGCGATGTCTTGCGATGACGAATTGATACGCGACCAACGCACCAGCGACCCCCAGGCCGATCCAGTACGCCATCCCCAGCCCCGCCTGCCGGCCCACCAGCCACAGCGCGAAGAACGTCGCCGCAAACAACACGCCCTGCGCGATCAGGTCCATCTCGCCGAACAGGATGGCGGTGGACTTCGCGCCCGCACGCAGGTCGTCGTCGCGGTCGACCATCGCATACCAGGTGTCGTAGGCCGTGGCCCACAGGATGTTCGCGCCGTAGAGCACCCAGGCGATCGGCGGCACTTCGCCGCGCACCGCCGCGAAGGCCATCGGGATGCCCCATCCGAAGGCCAGCCCCAGGTAAACCTGCGGCAGGTAGGTGTAGCGCTTGAGGTAGGGATAGCTGGCGGCGAGCAGGACGCCGACGGCGCTCATCCAGATCGTGAGCCGATTCATCGTCAGCACCAGCGCGAAAGCGGCCAACATCAGCACGGCGAATACGAGCAACGCCTCGCGCCCGCGCACCTTGCCCGATGCGAGCGGGCGGTCGCGCGTGCGTTCGACCTGCGGGTCGAGCCAGCGGTCGGCGTAGTCGTTGATCACGCAGCCCCCCGAGCGCGTGAGCCACACGCCCAGGGTGAAGACGATCAGGGTCCACAACGGCGGAATGCCTTCGGCGGCGACCCACAGGCCCCACCATGTCGGCCACAACAGCAGCAGCCAGCCGATCGGCCGGTCGCCGCGCACCAGCTTCCAGTATTGCCCCAGGCGCTCGCGCCAAAGCGGCACCGGCGGCGGGATCGGCACGTAGTCGCGTTCGTAGCTCATGGTCCTGTCGCCTGTGTGCGAGAATGCGCGCCCCCCGGCCCCCGTGGGGTGTTCCATCGCGATGCGCCCGTAGCTCAGCCGGATAGAGTAGTGGCTTCCGAAGCCATTGGTCGGGGGTTCGAATCCCTCCGGGCGCGCCATTTTTTTCGTCCCCGCGGGGTCGTCGGCGCCCGTGGCTCGCGCCCGCCGTGCCCTTCTGGAATAATCCCCGGCTCTTTGTTGGCTTTTGCGCGGCAACGCGCCCCTGGACGGATCGTGCGCAACTACGACCTCGACTTCCTCAAGAAATTCTCGATGGTGCTCGGCATCCTGGCCGCGCTCACCCTCTCCCTGATCCTGTTCGCGCATCACCTGCAGGGCACGCTGGTGCCCGAGCAGGATCCGGCGGTGGCCAAGCGCACGCTGGCCCGCATCGCGCCTGCCGGCGCGGTGTACGCCGGGCAGACCGGTGCGGCGGCGCAAGCCGCGGCCGTCGCTGCCGCTGCCGCGAAGGCCTCCTCGCAAGTCGCCTACGGCGGCACGAAGGACGGCGCGACGATCTTCGGCAACCTCTGCACCGGCTGCCACACCTCCGGTGCCGGCGGCGCCCCGACCCTGACGGCGGCCGGCATCGGCGCGCGCGCCAGCAAGGGCAAGGACACGCTGTACAAGCACGCGATCGAAGGCTTCACCGGCACCGCCGGCCACATGCCCCCGAAGGGCGGCAACCCGGCGCTGTCCGACGACCAGGTCAAGGCCACGGTCGACTGGATGCTCGCGAACGTGAAGTAACACCGGTCCTGCGAACGCAGCACTCTGCAGAACGCCGCCCCCGGGCGGCGTTTTTCTTTCCGGCTTCCCGCGGCGACAACCCGCCCTGCGGCATCATTCGCGCATGACCGCCCCCATCCCCCCCGGCGTCGCCCCCGCCGACCATGCCTTCACCATCGACGGCCCGGCCGGCGCGATCGAAGCCGCCTGCGACGACCCCGAAGACGGCGCCCTGCAGCTGCCCATCATCGCCGTGCTCTGCCACCCGCTCCCGACCGAGGGCGGCACGATGCACAACAAGGTGGTGACGATGGCGGCGCGCGCGCTGCGCGAATGCGGCGCCAAGACCATTCGATTCAACTTCCGCGGCACGGGCCAGTCGGCGGGCACCTTCGACGAAGGCCAGGGCGAATCCGACGACCTGCGCGCAGTCGTTGCGTACGCGCGCGAGAAATTCCCGTCGCACACGCTGTGGCTCGGCGGCTTCAGCTTCGGTGCGTACGTCTCCTACAAGTGCGCGCACGCACTGCAACCGGGCCTGTTGTTGTCGATCGCGCCGCCGGTGGGCCGCAACTGGCGCTTCGACGACATCCCGCATCCCAACTGCCCGTGGATCGTGATCCAGGGCGAAGAGGACGAAATCGTCGACGCGCAGGCGGTGAAGGCCTGGGTCGCGACGCTGCAGCCGCAGCCCGAATTCGTCTCGATGCCCGACACCAGCCACTTCTTCCACCGCAAGCTCATGGACCTGCGCGGCGCGATCAAATCCGCCGTGCGCCCGTGGTTGCCGGACCCGGCGAACGGATGAGCACGCACCCGAATCCGTCGGCGGCCTACGCCGCCGGCGTCGCGCGCGGCGAATGGGAGGACGATGTGGCACAGCATGCGGCGCTGCGCGAACTCGACCGATTGCACGATGCATTGCGCGCACCCGTCGCCAACGGCGGCCTGCTCTCGCGCCTGTTCGGGAGCGACGCACCGGAAGCGCCGCGTGGCCTCTATCTCTGGGGCGGCGTGGGCCGCGGCAAGACCTTCCTGATCGATCTGTTCTACGACGGCCTGCCGATCGCCGAAAAGCGCCGCACGCATTTCCACCGCTTCATGCGCGAAGTCCACGAAGGCCTGCGCGCACATGCGGGCGAACGCGATCCGCTGGCAGCGATCGCGAAACAATGGCGCGCCACCTTGCGCGTGATCGTGCTCGATGAATTCTTCGTCAGCGACATCGGCGACGCGATGTTGCTCGCGCGCCTGCTCGAACGCCTGTTCGCCGAAGGTGTCGTGCTCGTGACCAGTTCGAACGCCGCGCCCGTCGACCTGTACAAGGACGGCCTGCAACGTGCGCGTTTCCTGCCCGCGATCCAGTTGATCCAGGACCATTGCGCGGCGGTGTTCCTCGACAGCCCGCAGGATTACCGACTGCGCGCGCTGACGCGTTCACCGGTCTATCGCGCGCCGCTGGATGCGCAGTCCGACGCCTGGTTGCACGAACGCTGGGAGACGCTGAGCCATGCGTGCCCGCGCGAGGACGAGCCCTTCGTCGTCGACGGTCGCACAATCGCCGCGCGGGGGCGCGTCGAAGGCATGGGGTGGTTCGATTTCGCCGCGCTGTGCGAAGGACCGCGCGGGACGTCGGACTACATCGAAATCGCGCGCGAATGCCACACGCTGCTGCTGGGCGGCATCCCGAAATTTTCCGCGACGAACGACGATGCCGCGCGCCGCTTCGTCAACCTGGTCGACGAGTTGTACGACCGCCACGTCAACCTGGTCTGCACCGCCGATGCGCTGCCGATGGATCTGTACGCGGGCGACCGGCTGGTCGCCGCGTTCGAACGCACGGCCTCGCGACTGGTGGAAATGCAGTCCGCCGACTACCTGGCGCAGGAGCACCGCGCCTAGGCAGTGCGTCGGCGATTGAAGTGCAAGCCCGCGTAGATGGCCACCAATACCGCGAGCGCGACACCGATCGCCGTGAGTTCCTTCTGCGTCAGCGTGAACACCACCAGCACCATCGACGCGATGGCGATCAGCGGAATGACCGGGCCGCCCGGCAACACGAAGGGCGTGTCGCCGCGTTCGCGCAGATCCTTGCGCTGCGCCCACCACGCCGCGATGCTCACCAGGCCGTACACCAGGCAGATCGCGCCGCCGGAAATCAGGGCGAGCGTGTCGAAGCTGCCGGCGATCGCCAGGATCCACGCCGGCACCGCGTGCGCGATCAGCGCGTTCATCGGTACGCGGTGCGTCGCGGTCACGCGGCCGAACATGCGCGGCAGGTAGCCGTCGCGGCCGAGCGCGTACACCAGGCGCGAGGTACCGAGCAGGTTGCCCATCATGAAGCCGGTCATCGAAATGCAGGCGGTGATCAGCAGCAGGACGCGCGCCGGCGTCCACAACGCACCTGCGGTATCGGCCACGGGCACCTTGCTCGCGCCCAGCGCCGTCGTCCCGAGCACGCCCTGCCCGACGATCTGCAGGCCGAGATAGAGCAGCACGACGAGCAGGATCGCGGCGACCGTCGCGCGCGGCACGTTGCGCGAGGGATCGCGCAATTCGCCCGAGGGCACCAGCGCGGTTTCCATCCCAGAGTAGGCGAACATCACCAGCGCCATCGATGCACCGAGCGCGGTCCACGACGGCACGGCGCCGACGGCGAAACTCACCTGGCTCCAATCGACGAACCAGATGCCGATCGCGGCCAGCAGGAACAGGGGCGTGAGCTTGAGCGTCGCCAGCGCGACGATCGCGCGCGCGCCCAACTTCACACCGAAAGCATTCAACGCGAACAGCGCGGCATAGACGCCCGTGATCAACAGCGCGCGCGGCACAGGCCCGGCGAGTGCGGGCACGAGGTTGGCGACCTGTTCGGACAGCGCCGCGGCGACGCCCGCGCTGGAGGTGATGTTGCTGATCCACATCAGCGCGCCCGCGATGAAGCCGGCGAACTGGCCGAAGGCCGCGGTCAGGTAGGTATACGGCCCGCCCGTGGCGGACACGCGGCTGCCGACGGCCGCGAAACACAAGGCGATCGGGATGATGGCCAGCGCACCGGCGATCAGCGCGATGGGCGCGGCGATGCCCACTTGCGTCGACAACGCGGCCGGCATACGGAAGATGCCGCCGCCGATGATCACGTTGATGACCGCCGCGGTGAGCGCGAAGGTACCGACGGCGCGGATGAGTGCGGCCTCGCCCTGGACGGCGCCGAGCGCGGGTTGCTGCGAACGCTGGTCCATCGTGGAACTCCCCTGGTGACGGCCGAGCGTCGCACAGGACACGCGCCGAGCGCGAGCCCCCTCGTAGAATGCGCGCATGACGTCCCAAGAATTGCCGCTCGGCCGCCCGGTCGACTACCCGCGCCATTACGACCCCGGCCTGCTGTTCCCCATCGCGCGCGCGCTGGGGCGCACCGCGCTGTCGCTGCCCGCGACGGGCGCGCTGCCCTTCGCCGGCCACGACCGCTGGCACGCCTATGAACTGTCGTGGCTCGATGCGCGGGGCAAGCCGATCGTGCGGACGGCGACGTTCACGGTGCCCGCCGATTCACCGAACCTGATCGAATCCAAGTCGCTGAAGCTCTACCTGAATTCGTACAACGCAACGCGCTTCGACAGCGACGCAGACGTGCGCGAGCGCATCGCGGCCGACCTGGCGCAAGTCGCCGGTGCGCCGGTCGACGTGCGGTTCGGCTTGCCGCCGATGGTGGGCGACGAAGACGACGTGATCGACCTGGACACACTCGAAGTCGACATCGACGATTACGGCCCGCCGAACGCGGCGTATCTGGCGTGCATGGGCGAAGTCGTCGAGGCGCGCGTGCGTTGCGCGCTGCTGAAATCCAATTGCCCGGTGACCGGCCAACCGGACTGGGCCGAGGTGCGCATCGATTACCGCGGCCCGCGCATCGAGGGCGAAGGCCTGCTGCGTTACCTGATCAGCTTCCGCGACCACGCCGAATTCCACGAGCAGTGCGTCGAACGCATCTACACCGACCTCATCGGGCGTTGCCGCCCGGAACGTTTGTCGGTCGAAGCGCTCTACACGCGCCGCGGCGGCCTGGACATCAATCCCTGGCGCGGCACGCCGGGTTTGTCGCCGCCGCCGGCGGTGCGTGCGTTGCGCCAATGAAGCCGTGAGGCTGCTTTAACGACGGCCGTGCTTCCCTGCCTCGTCCCCGGCCGCTCCCGTCGCCGGGGGGAGCACTGTCCATGACCAACGAAAAGAAGCCCGACTTCAGCGGCGTGCAGGGCACCGTCCGCGGCACCGAAGGCGTGGTGCCGGAAAAGCCCGATTTCAGCGGCGTCCAGGGCACCGTGCGTGGCGAAGGCCTCGCGCCCGAAGGCACGAGTTACACCGTGCAGAAGGGCGACACGCTTTCGCACATCGCCAAGGAACACTACGGCCGCGCGAGCAAGTGGAAGGCGATCTTCGATGCCAACCGCGACCAGCTCGACGACCCCGACCGCATCCAGCCCGGCCAGGTCCTCCAGATCCCGGCGATCGACACCGACGGCGACGGCCAGGCCAACGCGCCGCACTGAATCCCAAAGGCAATGCAACGCCCCAGCAAGGAGCTCCCCATGAATCGCAATCGCGTCCTGCTTCCGCTCGCCGCCGCCCTGCTTGCCACCCTCGCGCTGGCCGGCTGCAAGAAGAAAGAAGCCTACGAAACGCCGACCACCTCCACGCCACCCCCCGCCGCCACGATGCCGGCGCCGGCACCCGCGCCGATGCCCTCGGTCGCCGCCGCGAGCGTGACCTCGGTCGATCTCGGCAAGGCCGCCGGCACCGACATGAAGATCACCGCGCCGATGAGCAGCTTCGGCACGAAGGACAAGATCATCGCCGCGGTCGCCACGCACGTCGCCGATGCCGCCGCCACCGTGCCGGCGAAGGTCGGCGCGAAGTGGACGCATGTGGACAGCAGCCAGACGGTCAACGAAGAAGCCCGCGACGTCCAGCTCAAGGGCGACCAGACCTGGGATTTCGAGATCACCAACAGCAACCCGTGGCCGACCGGCAAGTACCGCGTGGAAGTGATGCTCGACGGTAAGGTCGTGCAGTCGCGCGACTTCGACGTGAAGTAAGCGGCCGCAACGTTTCGAGAACGGGCGCGGCCTTGCGGTCGCGCCCTTCTTTTTGCCCGCAGTAGCCCCCGCGCGCAGGAACCGCGAAAATGGTCGACCCGGCGCCGCCGTCCGCGCCGCCTCCTCCTTTTCCGAGCGCGCGCATGTCGACTCCGCCGAAGATCCTCTACACCCTCACCGACGAAGCGCCGTTCCTGGCGACGCAGTCGTTCCTGCCCATCGTCGAGGCGTTCACCAAGCCGGCCGGCATCGCGGTGGAAACGCGCGACATCTCGCTGGCCGCGCGCATCGTTTCGCAATTCGGCGACATGCTCGACGCCGCGCACCGGATGCCAGACGACCTCGCCGAACTCGGCGCACTCGCCACCACGCCCGAAGCCAACATCATCAAGCTGCCGAACGTCAGCGCTTCGGTGCCGCAGCTCAAGGCCGCGATCAAGGAATTGCAGCAGCAGGGTTACGCGCTGCCGAACTATCCCGACGAACCGAAGGACGCGCGCGAAACCGACATCAAGGCGCGCTACGACCGCGCCAAGGGCAGCGCGGTGAATCCGGTGTTGCGCGAAGGCAACTCCGATCGCCGCGCGCCGCTGTCGGTCAAGCAGTACGCGCGCAAGCATCCGCATCGCATGGGCGCATGGGCGAAGGATTCGAAGACGCACGTCGCGCACATGGACGGCGGCGATTTCTACGGCAGCGAGCAGTCGGCCACGATGGCCGACGCCTCGACGCTGAAGATCGAATTCATCGGCAACGATGGCGCGACGCAGGTGCTCAAGCCATCGGTGAAGGTGCTGGCCGGCGAGATCGTCGATGGCGCGGTGATGAACGTGAAGGCGCTCTCGCGCTTCGTCGATGCGCAGATCGAGGATGCGAAGGCGCAGGGCGTGCTGTTCTCGCTGCACCTGAAGGCCACGATGATGAAGGTCTCCGACCCCATCATGTTCGGCGTGGTCGTCGAGCGTTTCTATCGCGACGTGCTGGCGCGCCATGAAGACGCACTGCTGCAGGCCGGCTTCGAAGCGAACAACGGCATCGGCGATCTGTATGCGCACCTGGCGTCGATGCCCGCCGACCTGCGCGCGACGATCGAAGCCGACATCGCGGCCGAATACGCCGCGCGCCCGGGCGTGGCGATGGTCAATTCCGACAAGGGCATCACCAACCTGCACGTGCCGAGCGACGTCATCGTCGACGCGTCGATGCCCGCGATGATCCGCGACTCCGGCCGCATGTGGAACGCGAAGGGCGAATTGCAGGACACCAAGGCGCTGATCCCCGACCGCTGCTACGCGGGCATCTACCAGGTGGTCATCGACGATTGCAAAGCCAACGGCGCGTTCGATCCGGCCACGATGGGCAGCGTGCCCAATGTCGGCCTGATGGCGCAGAAGGCCGAGGAATACGGTTCGCACGACAAGACCTTCCACCTCGAACACGACGGCCTCGTGCGCGTGACCGATGGCAACGGCAAGGTGGTGCTCGAACACAAGGTCGAAGCCGGCGACATCTGGCGCATGTGCCAGACCAAGGACGCGCCGATCCGCGACTGGGTGAAGCTCGCGGTTTCGCGCGCGCGCCTGTCGCATACGCCGGCCGTGTTCTGGCTCGACGAAAAGCGCGCGCACGATGCGCAGGTCCTGAAGAAGGTCGCGGTGTATCTGAAGGAACAGGACACCAATGGCCTGGACATCCGCGTGCTCGCGCCGGTCGAGGCGATGCTGTTCTCGCTCGCGCGCATCCGCCGCGGCGAAGACACGATTTCGGTTACCGGCAACGTGTTGCGCGATTACCTGACCGACCTGTTCCCGATCATGGAGCTGGGCACGTCGGCGAAGATGCTTTCGATCGTGCCGCTGATGGCCGGCGGTGGTTTGTTCGAAACCGGTGCGGGCGGTTCGGCGCCCAAGCACGTGCAGCAGTTCGTCGCCGAGGATTACCTGCGCTGGGATTCGCTGGGCGAATTCCTCGCGCTGGCCGCCTCGCTGGAACATCTTGCCGAGCGCTATTCCAATCCGCAGGCGCAGGTGCTGGCCGATGCGCTGGATGCGGCGAACGCGAAATTCCTCGACGAGAACAAGTCGCCGGGCCGAAAGCTCGGCACGCTCGACAATCGCGGCAGCCACTTCTACCTGGCGATGTACTGGGCGCAGGCGCTGGCGGCGCAGGACGCCGATGCGGGCCTGAAGGCGAAGTTCGCGCCGGTGGCGAAGGCGCTGACGGAGAACGAAGCGAAGATCGTCGAAGAGCTCAACGCGGTGCAGGGCAAGCCCGTCGACATCGGCGGGTATTACCACCCCGACCTGGCGAAACTCGCCACGGCCATGCGGCCGAGTGCGACCTTGAATGCCGCCTTGGCGCAGC
The DNA here is from genome assembly GCF_052115395.1 of Lysobacter sp. 2RAF19. Taxonomy (NCBI): domain Bacteria; kingdom Pseudomonadati; phylum Pseudomonadota; class Gammaproteobacteria; order Lysobacterales; family Lysobacteraceae; genus Lysobacter; species Lysobacter sp. 2RAF19. The sequence continues at coordinate 161,639 of NZ_JBFRGO010000002.1, forward strand.
TGCGCTGACCGACCGCGCGAAAAACGGCCCCCCTCCCGATGGGAGAGGGGCCTTCGGGATCAGCAGTGGGAGATGCCGATCTTTTCCGGCGAGACCAGCGCGTCGTTCGCCTGGTGCGGATCGATCGGATCGTGGCCGCCGAGCAGCAGGAACGATTCGAACCAGCGCGAGCGGTGCGTGTCGGCCTGGCGCGGGCGCAGGCCGCTGACTTCGTCCTCGACGGGGCCGTCCACCAGATGGCCCTGGAGCGAAAGCAGATCCTTGTAGATGCGGGTGGTTTGCAGACCCATGACCGTGCTCCGTGATTGAGTGGAATGAAAGATAGGCGCATGATCTGGCGCTGAAAATCGCAAGTTTCGACAACTTGCCTTCGATTTCATTCAAGTCGGAGCCGCCGTGAGCAAGCCGCCGCTGCACGCCCTCCAGGGCTTCGTCGCCACCGCGCGCCTGGGCAATCTGTCGCGCGCGGCGGAGTCGATGCACCTGACCATCAGCGCGCTGAGCCACCAGATCCGCGGGCTCGAGGAGCGCCTCGGGCAGCGTTTGTTCGTGCGCAATCCGCGCGGCGTGACGCTGACGGCCGACGGGCAGCGGCTCTTCGATCGCGTCGCCGGCCACCTGGATGCCATCGATCACGCGCTGCGCCCCTTCGGCATGCGGCGCGACGACGTGCTCACCCTCACGCTGATGCCGTCGTTCGCGACGAGCTGGCTGGTGCCGCGCCTGCCGCGTTTCGTCGCCGCGCATCCGCAGTTGGAGATCCACCTGCAGTCGACGATCAACGTGGTGGATTTCGAACGCGACACCGAACTGGATGCCGGGCTGCGCTATGGCCCCGGGCATTGGCCGGGGCTGGAAGCGGTGCACCTGTTCGACGACTGGCTCACGCCGATGGCGAGCCCGGCACTGATCGAACGCCTCGGTCGCCCGACGCTCGAAACGCTGGGCGAGTTCCCCCTGCTCGGCGCGCCCGGCGGGCGCTGGACCGAATGGTTCAAGCGGTTCGGCGGGCAGGTGCCCAAGCGCTATGTCGCGAACTTCGACGACTCCGAGACGCTGCACCGCGCCGCGGTCGAAGGCATGGGCATCGTGCTCGGGCGGCTGACGCTGGCCTGGCCGCTGATCGATGCCGGCCGCCTCACCCAATTGTTCGACGAACGGCTCAAGGCGGATTTCAGCCACTACCTGGTATTCCCGCCGCGCTCGGGCTCGCATGGCGGGCTCGCGCAGTTCCGCGCGTGGGTCCTCGACGAGGCGGCCCGCTACATCGCCACCCAGGACGGCGCCGCGCAAACGTGAGGCAAGCGGCGTTACCCTGACGCCCCCTCAGACGGAGTCGCCTCGATGGATCGCAAGCTCGCCGTTCGCCCCCTTGTTGCCTGCCTGATGCTCTCCCTGCTCGCCGCGTGTGCATCGACGAACAGCGGCGACAACGCCGCGGCGACCGCCGACGCAGCCGCCACATCGGCCGACAACGGTTCGGCCTCCGCCGCCGCGTCGTCCTCGATGGTGAGCAACGCGACGGGCGCCGCGCTCGACACCGTGATCGCCGGCGATTGGCGCACGCCGAAGTGGGTCGCGCGCGACCCTTATCGCCATCCAAAGGAAACGCTCTCCTTCTTCCTGCTCAAGCCCGACCAGACGGTCATCGAAATCACGCCGGGCGGTGGTTGGTGGACCGAACTTCTCGCGCCTTACCTGCGCGACAACGGCAAGTACGTCGCCGCCGTGTGGGACGACGGGATCACCGGTCAGCCGAGCTACCGCTACGACCTCAACAAGCAGTTGCGCGCGAAGATCGCGGGCAACGCCGCGTTGTACGACAAGACCGAAGTGCGTCTGTTCGACGCGAAGAAGCCTGATTTCGGCCCGGCGAACTCGGCCGACGTCGTGCTCACCTTCCGCAATGCCCACAACTGGGTGGAAGACGGCAACGCCGCCGATTACTTCCGCGCCTTCTACACCGTTCTCAAGCCGGGCGGCACGCTGGGCTTCGAAGACCATCGCGCCAAGCCGGGCACCGACCTGCAGAAGCAGATCAAGACCGGTTACCTCACCGAGGAACTGGTGAAGAAGTACGCGCAGGACGCGGGCTTCGTGCTCGACGGCGAAAGCGAGGTCAACGCGAATCCCAAGGACACCACCGATCACCCGAACGGTGTGTGGACGCTGCCGCCGACCAACCAGCACGACAAGGCCGACGATGCGAAGTACCAGGCGATCGGCGAAAGCGATCGCATGACGCTGCGCTTCAAGAAGCCGGCGGGTTGATCCGAAACGGCCGAGCGGCAGGCTGTCGATCGACATGACACTGATTGCGTTCAACAAGCCCTTCGGGGTCTTGTCGCAATTCACCGATCGCAGCGTGCCGCCTCGGCCGACGTTGGCCGGGTTCGGCCTGCCGCCCGATGTCTACGCGGCCGGCCGGCTCGATGCCGACTCCGAAGGCTTGCTGTTGCTGACCGACGATGGCGCACTCGCGCATCGCCTGAGCGACCCGCGGCACAAGCAGGCCAAGACGTACTGGGCGCAGGTCGAAGGCGTGCCCGACGAAGCGGCGCTCGAACGCTTGCGCGTGGGCGTCGCGTTGAACGATGGCATGACGCTGCCGGCGCAGGTCCGCGTCATCGCGCCGCCCGCGCTCTGGCCGCGCGATCCGCCGGTGCGTTTCCGCAAGACGGTGCCCGATGCCTGGATCGAACTGGCGATCACCGAAGGTCGCAATCGCCAGGTCCGCCGGATGACCGCTGCTGTTGGCCTTCCCACGTTACGTCTGGTCAGGGTGGGGATCGGAAACCATCGGGTCGAGGGGCTCGAGCCGGGTGCGTGGAAGGAAGTCGGGGGCTGAACTGTTCAGCTCGCAAGCGGCTGTTTTGGGAGCGACCGCACGGACTTTCTGATAAGTTCCCTCTCCCGTTCAGGTTTCGCAACGAGACGGATCTCGTTCCCAACCTGGCTGAAGGATGCGCATGCCAGAGTCGACTCCCCCAACCGCTGGCCGGATCCTGGTCGTCGACGACCAACCTGCCAACTTGCGCGTCGTCAGCACGCTGTTGTCGCGCAACGGTTATGACGTCGTGCCGGCGGGCACCGGTCCCGAAGCGCTCGAACATGCGCTCGAAGCCACGCCCGACCTGGTGCTCCTCGACATGCTCATGCCGGGGATGGACGGGTTCCAGTTGCTCGCGCAGATGCGGCACCACCCGTCGCTGCAGGACATGCCGGTGATCTTCCTCACCGCCGCGCAGGATCGCGAACTGTTGCTGCGCGCCTTCGACAGCGGCGCGGTCGACTACGTCACCAAGCCCTTCATCCCCGAAGAACTGCTTGCGCGCGTGAGTGCGCACGTGGCGCTGAAGCAGGCGCGCGATCGCCTGGAACGCGTGGCGCGCGAACGCCAGGAGCTGGTGAACCTCGTCGCGCACGATCTCAAGAATCCGCTGAGCAGCGTGCTGTTCGCCAGCGACATCCTCATGCAGGACGGCTGCCGCCCCGAGCGCATTCCGCGTTACCTGCAGATGATCCACGAGAGCGCGCACGACGCGATCGGTTACATCCGCCGCTATCTCGAAGGCCAGGAACGCATCGCGGCTGCCAGCGGTGGCGAAGCGCACACGCATCCGGCTGCGTTGCAGGAAACGATCGAATGGTTGGCGCAGCGCTACGAGTTGCAACTCGAAAGCCGCGGCATGCACCTGAAGGTGTTGGTGCCCGATCCCTGCGGTACCGTGGCGATCGATCGGCGCGTTCTGCGCCAGGTCGCGGAGAACCTGATCACCAACGCGATGAAGTACGCCGCCGAGGGCAATGAACTCGCGCTGGAAGTCGCCAAGTCGAGCAACGCCGGTTACTGGCAGTTGCGCGTACTCGATCGCGGTGGCGGCGTGCCGCCGGACAAGCGTCGCGATCTGTTCAAGCCCTTCATGCGTTTGAGCGGGCGCGAAGACGGCTTGTCGAGCGGGCTGGGCTTGTCGCTCGCGCGACAGATCATCGTCAATGCCGGCGGCGATCTCTGGTACGAGGATCGAGACGGCGGCGGGGCGGTGTTCGTGATCGAACTGCCCGCCGCGCTCGTCCTCGACTGACGCCTTATTCCGACGTGGCCTGCGTGGCGCGCGTGCTCTTGCGCGCGGTGCGCTTGGTCGCACGCTTGGCCGGCACGCGGCGCGCGGTGCCTTCGATCGCCTCGCGGTCTTCGCCGTTCTGCGCTTGCTTGGCCTTCTTGCGGGCCAGGTACCACAGCGCACCGGCACCGACGACGGTCGCGACCGTGACGATGGGATAGCGGCGCACGAATTTCATCGCGACCTTTCCGCCGGTCTTCACCGCACCGATCTTGACGCCGGCATCGAGCCACTGGCCCGCGCGTGGCACGAACTCCATCACTTCGCCGCCCAGCTTGCCGGCGAGGTCCATCGCGCGTTCGGGCAGTGCGATCAGCTTGGTGTTCATCGTGCGGGCTCCCGTGGAACGGTTCGTAGGCTCGGCAGTCTCCGGCGCCTTGCGTTGAGCGTATGTGATCGCGGGCCGGCGCGTTCAGGTGCCGCGCGGCTTGGCGCGATGCGTCGCGGTGGCCGACCACGGATCGTCGGGCCAGGGATGGCGCGGATACCGGCCTTTCATTTCCTTGCGTACGTCGGGATAGGTGCGTTCCCAGAAGCCCTTGAGGTCCTGCGTGACCTGCAGCGGCCGGCCGCCGGGCGAAAGCAGGTGCAAGGTGAGCGGTATGCGGCCCTCGACGATGCGCGGCGTTTCGGCCAGGCCGAACAGTTCCTGCAGTTTCACCGCGAGCACGGGCGGCCGCACGCCGTCGTGGTCGTCGACGGCGTACTCGATGCGCCGCTCCATGCCCGAGGGAACGGTGATGCGCGTGGGCGCGAGCGCATCGATGCGGCGGCGCAGGTTCCAGTCGACGGTCTGATGCAAGGCATCGCCAAGCTCGGCCGCATCAAGCGCATCCAGCCGCGTCTTGCCTTCGAACGCGGGGCGCAGCCAGGCATCGAGCGTGTCGAGAAGCGCAGCGTCCGACAAATCGGGAAAGCCTTCGTCCGGCGCCCATTCGCGCAAGGCGCGGACGCGCGCGCGCCATTGCTGCAGCGTTTCGCTCCACGGCAGTGCATCGAGGCCGAGATCGCGCACGGCGTCGGTGAGGGCGCGCGCGGCTTGCGCGGGATCGACGCGGCCTGCGGGTTTGGATTCGAGCACGATCCCGTCGAACCGGCGCTCGCGTTGCGCGACGAGCGCGCGGCGTGCCGCGTCCCAGCGCACGGTGTCTTCTTCGACGAAGCGTTTCGGGAAATCGCGCTGCAACGCAACTTCGTCGACGGGTGCGCCACGCAGCAGCAACGCGTCCTTCGCCTCATAGCGCAATTCGCTTGCGACGATCCACGGTTCGCCGAACAGTGCGCTGTCGTCGAACAGGGTGGCCATGCGGCCGTTCGCAAGTTGGTAGCGCCGCGGCTGCGTCGGATGTTGGTGCGCGATGCGATCGGGGAAGGCGTGCGCGAGCAGGTCGCCGAGGCGATGCGCGTCGATCGAACGCGGCGGTTGCGCGTCGACTTTCAATCGACGACGCCATTGTTTCGCGGCGGCATCGAGCGCCGCGAAGCCCGCGCGACTCCCGCCCGGATCGTGGCCGCTGCGGAAGGCAGCGAGCGCGCGCCAACGTTCGGCGAGTGCGTCGCTGCGCGTACGCAGCGGATCGCGCGCTTCGATCAGTGCCGCGAGATCGCAGGCGAGTGCGCGGTCTTCGTCTCTCGTCGGCGCGATGAGCATCGCCGCCAGGCGCGGATGCGTGCCGAGTGCAAGCATGCGGCGGCCGAGGGGCGTGATCGCGTCGCCGTCGAGCGCGCCCAGGCGACGCAACAGATCGCGCGCGGCACCGAGTGCGCCGGCGGGCGGTGCATCGACGAACGCGAGCGCGTCGCTGCCCCATGCGGCCAGTTCGAGCGCGAGCCCCGCCAGTTCGACCTGTGCGATCTCGGGGAGGCGTTGCGGTTCCAGGCGCTGCGATTGCGGCCAGAGGCGATACGCCCAACCTTCGGCGACGCGGCCCGCGCGGCCCGCACGCTGGTCGGCGGAGGCTTGCGCGATCGCGACGACGTCGAGCCGCGCGAAGCCCGAGTTCGGGTCGTAGCGCGGTTCGCGCGCCAGGCCGCTGTCGATCACGATGCGCACGCCGGGCAGCGTGACGCTGGATTCGGCGACGTTGGTGGACAGCACGATGCGCCGACGTTCGCCGGGCGCCAGCACGCGCGCTTGTTGTTCGACGGGCAATTCGCCGTGCAGGGCGAGCACTTCGATGTCGCGCAAGGCCTCGCTCCCCGAGATCGCCGCATCGACCTGTGCGATCTCGCGGTGTCCCGGCAGGAAGACGAGGACATCGCCGGGATGTTGCGCGACGGCCTGTTCGATCGCGCGACGCGTTTGCGGCACGAGCGCTTCGTCGCGACGCGCGGGGAAATGCGCGATGTCGACGGGATACGCACGGCCTGCACTGGAAAGACGCGGCGCATCGAGGAAGCGCGCGAGGCGTTCGCCGTCGAGCGTCGCCGACATCACGACGATGCGCAGGTCTTCGCGCAATCCCGACTGCACGTCGAGCGCCAATGCGAGCCCGAGATCGCCGGCGAGGTGGCGCTCGTGGAATTCGTCGAACAGCAGTGCGCCGACGCCTTCGAGCATCGGATCGTCCTGCAGCATCCGCGTGAGGATGCCTTCGGTGACGACTTCCACGCGCGTGCGGGCGGAGATCCTGCTTTCGAAGCGGATGCGGTAGCCGATGGTTTCGCCCGGCGCTTCGCCCAGTTGCTTCGCCATGAACCCGGCGGCGGCGCGAGCGGCGACGCGGCGCGGTTCAAGCATCACGATCCTGCGGCCCTCGAGCCAGGGCGCATCGAGCAGCGCGAGCGGCACCTGCGTGGTCTTGCCCGCACCCGGCGGTGCTTCGAGCACGAGCCGTGGATGCGCGGCCAGGCTCGCGCGGATTTCCGGCAGCAACGGGGTGATGGGGAAGTCGGCGCGCACGCGGGAAGTCTACGGTGCCGGCCGGTAAACTGCGGCCATGCTCATCGACATCGGCGCCAACCTGACCCACGACAGCTTCGACCACGACCGCGACGCCGTGCTGCAACGCGCGCGCGATGCCGGGGTGGGGCGGATGATCGTCACCGGCGCGAGCCGCGCGCATTCGCCCAGGGCGGCCGAACTCGCGCGTGCGCATCCGGGCGAGCTGTTCGCCACCGCGGGCGTGCATCCGCACCACGCGACCGAATACACCACCGAGTGCGATGCGGAAATGCGCGCGTTGCAGGCGCTGCCCGAAGTGGTCGCCGTCGGCGAGTGCGGGCTGGATTACTTCCGCGATTTCTCACCGCGCCCGGCGCAACGGCGCGCGTTCGAAATGCAGTTGCAGATCGCGGTGGACACCGGCAAGCCGGTGTTCCTGCACCAGCGCGACGCGCATGGGGACTTCATGGCGATCATGAAGCAGTTCGACGGCAGGCTCGGGCCGAGCGTGGTGCATTGCTTCACCGGCACGCGCGAGGAATTGTTCGATTACCTGGACCAGGACTGGTCCATCGGCATCACCGGCTGGCTGTGCGACGAACGCCGCGGCCTGCACCTGCGCGAGCTGGTGAAGAGCATCCCCGCCCACCGCCTGATGATCGAAACCGACGCGCCCTACCTGCTGCCGCGCACGGTAAAACCGCAGCCTTCGCACCGGCGCAACGAGCCGATGTACCTGGCGCACATCGTCGAGGAACTCGCGCGCGACCGTGGTGAAGCGGTGGCGGTTGTCGCGGCCACCACGACGGCCGCTGCGAACGCGTTCTTCCGCTTGCCGCCTGCGCCCTAGCTGCGCAGGCCCACGCCGCGCTTGAGCAGCCACAGGCCGATCGCCGTCAGCACGACCACGAAGCCGAGCATCAGCGAATACGCGACCCACACCGGCACGTCGCTCACGCCGAGCAGCCCGTAGCGGAATGCGTTGACCATGTAGAAGACGGGGTTGAGATGCGTGGCGGTCTCGGCCCACGCCGGCAGCAGCTTCACCGAATAGAACACGCCGCCCAGGTACGTCAGCGGGGTGAGGATGAAGGTGGGGACGATCGCGATGTCGTCGAACTTCTTCGCGTACACCGCGTTGACGAAGCCGGCGAGGGAGAAGATCGTCGCGCCGAGGAGCACGGTGGTCAGCGTCACGAACGGATGGTGCATGCGCACCGGCGTGAAGAACATCGAGATGCACAGCACGATCACGCCGACCAGCAAGCCGCGCAACACCGCGCCGGCGACGTAGCCGCCGAGGATCACGTAGTTGGGCATCGGGCTGACCAGCAACTCTTCGACGTGGCGGCCGAATTTCGCGCCGAAGAACGAAGAGGAGATGTTGCCGTAGCTGTTCTGGATGACGCTCATCATGACCAGGCCCGGCACGATGAACTCCATGTACTTCAGGCCGTCCATCGGGCCCACGCGCGAACCGATCAGGCCGCCGAAGATCAGGAAGTACAGCGTCATCGTGATCGCCGGCGGCACCAGCGTCTGCGCCCAGATGCGCAGGATGCGCGTGACTTCGCGGCGCACGATGGTGCCGAGCGCGACCCAGTTGCGGCGCGCGTTGGAGGTGGGCGCTTGCGTGGCGACGATGGTGTTCACTTGGTGTCCTTCGACGTCAGGCGCACGAACAATTCTTCGAGGCGGTTGGACTTGGTGCGCATCGAACGCACGCGGATGCCCGCATCGTTGAGCGCGGCGAAGACGCGGTTGAGGTCCATCGCGCGCGGCATTTCCAGATCGATGGTGTGGTCGTCCACGCGCGCCAGCAGGGTGCCCGCGATCTCCGGCAGTTCCGTCGGCACGCTGCCGTCGATGTCGAACAGGAAGCCTTCGACGTCGAGCTTGGCCAGCAGCGACTTCATCGGGCCTTGTTCGACGATGACGCCCTTGTCGATGATCGCCAGGTGTCGGCAGAGATTCTCGGCTTCCTCGAGGTAATGCGTGGTGAGGATGATCGTCGTGCCCGAGGCGTTGATTTCGCGCAGCGTCTTCCACATGCCGCGGCGGATCTCGATGTCGACGCCGGCGGTGGGCTCGTCGAGGATCAACAGGCGCGGGCGCACCATCATCGCGCGCGAGATCATCAGGCGGCGCTTCATGCCGCCCGAGAGCGTGCGCGACATCACCTGCGCCTTGTCCCACAACTGCGCGCGCTTGAGTTCCTCTTCGGCGCGCACCATCGCCACCTCGCGCGGGATCCCGTAGAACCCGGCGTAGTTGCACAGGATGTCGAAGGGCTTCTCGAAGAGGTTGAAGTTGATTTCCTGCGGCACCAGGCCGACCAGGCGCATCGCTTCGCTGCGGTTGCGCGCGATGTCGACGCCGAAGATCTCCACTTCGCCCGCGGTCTTGTTGACCAGCGAGCTGACGATGCCGATCAGCGTGGACTTGCCGGCGCCGTTGGGGCCGAGCAGGGCGAAGAAATCGCCAGGGCGGACGTCCAGCGAGACGCCCTTGAGGGCTTGCACGCCGGTGTCGTAAGTCTTGCGAAGCTCGCGGACGCTGAGGGCGGGCACGGTGGCTTGGGACATTGCGTCGGGGGACATCAAGAAGGCCGCCGGAGCGTGAAGGAAGGAGGGCCGCGCCGCAGGCGCCGCGGCGAAGCCGGTAGTATAGGCGGCCCCGTGTCGCGCCCGGCGCCACGGTCTGTTGCACAAAGAATCCCACGCCTTGGCCATCATCCACTTCCCGCTCAAGCTCACCGCGCGCCGCATGCTGGCGCCGACGGTCGCGCACCTGTCCTTCGTCCGCGAGGACGGGCAACCCCTGGACTTCATCCCGGGCCAGTTCGTCCAAGTGCACTTCCATTACGCCGACGGCACGGGGACCAAGCGCAGCTATTCGCTGGCCACCATCCACGACCACGCGCTCGGCGCGGGCGAGGCGGTGGAGATCGCGGTCAGCTACGTGGCCGGCGGTGCGGCGACGGCCTTGTTCGAAGGCCTCGAGATCGGGGGCACGGTCGATGCCAGCGGCCCCTATGGCCGCTTCTGCCTGATGCCCGCAGACGCCAACCAGCGTTACCTGCTGATCGGCACGGGCACCGGCGTCACGCCCTATCGCGCGATGCTGCCGCAGATCGAACAGCTCATCGCGCAGCGCGGCATCAAGGTGGTCCTGCTGTTCGGCGCGCGCACGCCGGTGGAGCTGTTGTACGGCGAGGAGTTCCGCGCCTTCGCCGGCAAGCATCCTGAACACTTCCGCTTCGTGCCCTGTTTCTCGCGCGAGCTGCCCGCGGCCGATTCGCCGCAGGCCCACGCCGACGTGCGCCACGGCTACGTGCAGCAGTTCCTGCAGGAATTCGCGCCCGACGCAGGCACCGACATCGCCTACCTGTGCGGCAATCCGAACATGGTCGATGCCTGCTTCGAGACGCTGAAGGCCGCCGGCCTGCCGGTGCCGCAGATCCGCCGCGAGAAGTACGTCAGCAGCAAGTAGCGCCCCGCGCCATCGGTCACGTTCCGCCCCGGGCGGCGTCCTGTCACCATGGATGCCAATCGAGGGGAGGGAAACGCGCCGATGTCTCGCAAGACCCGCACGCTGATCATCATTGCCGTGGCCGCCGGTTTTCTCGGCTACCGCGCATGGCAACAACACAAGCCCGACAAACCCGAAGGCCCGCGCAAGCCGGTCGCCGCCGAACCTGCGCCCGCGCGCAAGCTGGGTCGCATCGCCTTCAAGCCCTGCACGCTGTCGCCGCCGATGGGCGGGCAGAGCGTGGAAGCGCAGTGCGGCACCTTGTCGGTCGCGGAAAATCCGGCGCAACCCAAGGGCCGCCGCATCGCGCTCAACATCGCGTGGATCCCCGCCGATGAATCGGGCAACCACGATCCCGATCCGGTGTTCCTCATCGCAGGCGGCCCCGGCCAATCGGCGACGGAAAGTTTCCCGGGGATGATCCCGGCGTTCCATGACGCGTCGAAGAATCGCGACCTGCTCATGGTCGACCAACGCGGCACGGGCAAGTCGAACCCCTTGCTGTGCAAGCCCGACGACGAGGACAAAGCCGCGCCCGATACCGTCGATACCAGCGCGGCCGACGCCGACGAATCGCCGGAAGCCTCGCGTGCGATGGCCGTGAAGTGTCGCGACCAACTCGCGCGCAAGGCCGACCTGCGCTTCTACACGACGACCGACGCAACGCGCGACCTGGACGCCGTGCGCGAAGCGATCGGCGCGCAGAAGATCAACCTGATGGGCGTGTCCTACGGCACGCGCGTCGCGCAGCAGTACGCGATGCATTATCCGCAGCACACGCGCACGATCGTGCTCGATTCGGTCGCGCCCAACGCGATCTATCTCGGCAACGATTTCGCGCGCAACCTGGAGTCCGCGCTCGACCTGCAATTCGGTCAATGCGCGAAGACGCCCGGCTGCACCAAGGCGCTCGGCGATCCGCGCGAACGCCTCAACGCGCTGATGACGAAGCTGCGTGCCGAAGCGCCGCTGGTGAAATACCGCGACGCCGCCACAGGCGAGATGAAGGAAGAACGTTTGCGCCCGGGCCACGTGGCGGGCCTGGCGCGCATGTATGCCTACGTGCCGATCGCCTCCTCGATCCTGCCCTTGCTGCTGCACGAAGCCGACCAGGGCCGTTACGAAAACCTGATGTCGCTGTCGAAGATGCTCGGCGGTTCGATGGCCGACGCGATGGCCTACGGCATGCAGTTGTCGGTGGTGTGTTCGGAAGATGCGGCCGGGTTGCGCGTGGATGATGCGATGGCCTCTTCGCTGCTCGGCAATTCGCTGGTCGACCTGATGCAGGCGCAGTGTTCGGTGTGGCCGCGCGGCGCGGTGCCGAAGGATTTCCACGCGCCCTTGTCCACCGACGTGCCGGCGTTGTTGTTGTCGGGCGAGCTGGATCCGGTCACGCCGCCGTCCTACGCCGCGCAAGTGGTGAAGACCTTGCCGAAGGGCCGCGCGCTCGTGTTGCGCGGCCAGGGCCACAACGTGATCGCCGCCGGTTGCATGCCGAAGTTGTGGGCGCAGTTCCTCGAGACGGCGGATGCGAAGAAGCTCGACGCCACGTGCCTGGACACGCTCACGTATACGCCGCCGTTCACCTCGTTCAATGGATGGGAGCCGTAATGATCGTCGCCGAACATCTCCGCAAGACCTTCCCCGGGAAAGGGAAGGACAAGGCGCCGGTCGTCGCCGTCGACGACGTGGGCTTCGAAGCGCGCGACGGTGAAATCACCGGCCTGCTCGGCCCCAATGGCGCGGGCAAGACCACGACGCTGCGCATGCTCTACACGCTGATGCGGCCGGAGAGCGGGCGCGTGTTGGTCGACGGCAAGGATGTCGCCGCCGATGCCGACGCCGCACGCCGAGCGCTGGGCGTATTGCCCGATGCGCGCGGCGTGTACAAGCGCCTCACCGTGCGCGAGAACATCCGCTACTTCGGCGAGTTGCACGGCCTGGATGCGGCGACGATCGACACGCGCATCCGCGCGTTGTCGACGGCGCTGCAGATGGACGACTTCCTCGACCGGATGACCGAAGGCTTTTCGCAGGGCCAGCGCACGAAGACCGCGATCGCGCGGGCGCTCGTGCACGACCCGCGCAACGTCATCCTGGACGAGCCGACCAACGGACTCGACGTGATGACCACCCGCGGATTGCGCGACTTCCTGCGGCACCTGCGCGGTGAAGGGCGTTGCGTGATCTTCTCCAGCCACATCATGCAGGAGGTCGCCGCGCTGTGCGATCGCATCGTCGTGATCGCGCACGGGCGCGTGGTCGCGCAAGGCACGGCGGATGAATTGCGCGCGCAGACCAACGAACCCAACCTCGAGGACGCCTTCGTGCGATTGATCGGATCGGAAGAGGGGCTGCACGCATGAAATCGATGCAATCCATCCGCACGATCCTGATGAAGGAACTGCGGGAATTCGTCCGCGACAAGCGGACGTTGATGCTGGCGCTGGTGCTCGGCCCGCTGATCTCGCCGGCGATCATGCTCGGCATCCTGACGCTGGCCGAGTCGCGCGCGAAGAGCCAGGTCGAGAAGCCGCTCGATGTCGCGATGGTCGGCGTGGAGCACGCGCCGAACATGGTGAAGTGGCTCGCGGGCCAGGGCATCCGCCGCAAGGCCTTCGAAGGCGATCTCGATACCGCGATCCGCACGCAGGCCGAAGACGTGTACCTGCGCATCGGCCCGGAATTCGAAAAGCAGTGGCACGAAGGATCGCCGGCATTGGTGGAAATCGTGCACGACGGCACGCGGCAGGATTCGGAAATTCCCGTGCGTCGCATCGAAGCCGCGCTCACGTTGTACGGACAGCAGGTCGGCGCGTTGCGTTTGCTCGCGCGCGGCATGAACCCGAGTGTCGCCGCGCCGCTCGCCGTCGCGCACAAGGATCTGTCGACGCCCGAAGCGCGGCGCGGCATGGTGATGGCGTTCCTGCCTTACCTGCTGATCCTCGGTGCGTTCCTCGGCGGTGCGTACCTGATCATCGACACGACCGCGGGCGAACGCGAACGCCAGTCGCTCGAACCCTTGCTCGCGACGCCGGCGCATCGCGGCGCGGTGGTGACGGGCAAGATCCTGGCCGCGTGCGTGGTGGGTGGGACGTCGCTGCTGCTGACGCTGATCGCGTTCAAGGTCGGCGCGGCGTTTTCGCCCGGCATCGGACGCAACATGGACGTGAGCATGCCGGCGATCGCGAAGATGCTGCTGCTGCTGGTGCCGATGTTGTTCATCGGGACGTCGCTGCTGACCTTCATCGCGGCGGGCGCGAAATCGGTGAAGGAAGCGCAGAGTTACATGAGCATGCTGATGTTGCTGCCGATGATCCCGACCATCGCGTTGATGGTGAGCCCGGTGAAGAACCAGTTGTGGATGTTCGCCGTGCCCTTCCTCGCGCAGAACCAGGCGCTGATGAAAGTGGTGCGTGGCGAGCCGATGGAGCCGATGCAGTGGATGGTGTACCTGGTCGCCGGGTTCGGGCTGGCGCTGGTGTTGTGGTTCGCTGCGACGCAACGCTACAAGCAGGAGAAACTTGCCATCTCCGCCTGAACCCCTCCCCGGCCCTCCCCTGGAGTCGCAGGGGAGGGAGCACAACAAAAAAGCCCGGCGATTGCCGGGCTTTTCTTTGCCGCGAAGAAGCGATCAGCCGCCGGGGCGGAAGTTGATCGTGCGCGTCGTGGTGACCGGCGCATCGATGGGCGCGAACTTCCAGCGCTTCACCGCTGCAAGCGCCTCGCGATCGAACACGCGCGGCGGGGTGGCGTCGACGACGCGCGCAGCGGTGACCGTGCCGTCGGTACCGACGGTGATCTCCAGGCGGACTTCACCGCTCTGGTTGCGACGCGCGGCTTCGGCCGGGTAACGCGGCGCCGGCGTGGACACCGCGCGCAGGCCACCACCACCACCGGCCGGTGCGGCTGCGGTCTGTGCGGGCGCCTGCGCCGGTGCGCTGGCGGCCGCGGCCTTCTGCTGCGCTTCCTTCGCGGCGGCGGCTTCGCGATCGGCCGCAGCCTTCTTGTCGGCTTCGGCCTGCGCGGCCTGCTGCGCGGCGAGCTGCTGGGCCGCCTGTTGCTGCGCGGCCTGCTGCTGCGCCAGGCGGGTCTTCTCGAGTTCGGCCTGGCGCTTGGCGTCTTCCTCGGTCTTGACCTTGTCCTGTTCGGCGCGGGCGGCGACGGCCTGCTGCTGCTGCGCGATGGTCTGCTTCAGGCGCGGCAGGGCCGGCGCGGTGGCGTCGGTCTTTTCCATCAGCGCGTAGAGGCGCTGGGATTCGGCGAAGTCTTCGCGCTGGATGCTCTGCTCGGTCGCGATGAGCGCGTAGGGCATCAGGTCGGTCAGTGCGCTGGCCACCGCCGGATCGCTCGGGGCCTTGTCGCGCAGCGCGAGGTAGTACTCCATCGCGTTGTTGCCGGCCGGCGCGTACAAGCGCTGGTCGCGGAGCGCGGCGCTGGCCGATTCGCGCAGCTGGTCGGCGCTCATCGCGGCGACGGCTTCGGAAACGGCGGCGACCGGCTTCGCGGCGGCGGCGGCAGCCGCGGTGGCGCTGGTTGCGGTGCCTGCGGTCGTGGGACCTTCGGACTTGTTGCAGGCGGCGAGGGCGACGCCCATCGCGACCAGCACGAAAAGATGCATCCGCGTCACGCGCGGTTGCGGATTGGAACTTGCGTACATAACGGAACCACTCCCCTGGTTGTGCCCCCTGGCGGGCACGTGTGCTAAGGACGCGACAGAGGCGGGCTTTTGTCAAGGTCCCGTGACGGAAATCGCACGCTTAACAGGCCAGCGAAGGCTACTTGCCGATGCAGAAGCTGCTGAAGATGTGGCCGAGCAGGGCGTCGGGCGCCACGCGCCCCGTGATTTCGCCGAGGGCGTCGTGCGCGGCGCGGAGGGATTCGGCGGCCAGGTCCAAGGCTTCCCGGGCGAGCTGACCGCGCGCGTCTTCCACGTGGAGCGCCGCACGTGCCAGGGCGTCGACGTGGCGGGCCCGGGCGGTGAAGGTGCCTTCTGCCGCGTCGGCGGCGTCGGCCCCGGAGAGGTGGCGCAGGCGCGCATGCAGGGTGTCGAGCCCCTGGCCGGTGCGCGCGGAAACGAAGACGGTGTCGTCGGTGCCTTCGAACGCGGTATCCAGCAAGTCGGCCTTGTTGTGGATCCAGAGGCGACTGGGGACATCGTCGATCGCATCGGCGACGGCGGCGCGACCGCGCTCGGGCTCGCGCGCATCGAGGACGACGATCGCCAGGTCCGCCCGCCGCAACTCTTCGCGTGCGCGACGCATGCCTTCGCGTTCGATCGCATCGCCGCCTTCGCGCAGCCCCGCGGTGTCGACCAGGGTGAGTTCGGCACCGTCGAGTCGGACGGTTTCGTGCAACAGATCGCGCGTGGTGCCGGCGATGTCGGTGACGATCGCGCGCTCGCTGCCGGCCAGGGCGTTGAGCAGCGAACTCTTGCCGGCGTTCGGCGGGCCGACGATCACCGCGTGCAATCCGTCGCGCAGCTTGCGGCCGCGTTCGGCATCGACGAGCAGTCGTGCGATCTGCGACGCGGCGCGTTCGAGGCCTGCGCGGACTTGTTCGCCGCCAAGGGTGTCGAGCGATTCGTCGGCGAAGTCGATGGCCGCTTCGACGTGCACGCGCAGGTGGAGCAATTCGGTGGCTACGGCATCGACGCGCTCGGAGAACACGCCATCCAGTGCGCGGCGCGCAGCGCGTGCGGCGCGGGTGTCGGCGGCGGCGATCAGGTCGGCGACCGCTTCGGCCTGCGCGAGATCGAGTTTGCCGTTGAGGAAGGCGCGTTCGGAGAATTCGCCGGGGCGGGCGTCGCGGGCACCGAGCGCGCGACATGCAGCGACGATCCGCTGCAGCACGACCGGACTGCCATGCACCTGCAGTTCGACGACATGCTCGCCGGTGAAACTCGCCGGCGCCGCGAAGTACAGGGCGATGCCGTCGTCCAGCAATTCACCATCGGCGCGGATGCGCACGTAGTGCGCGTGGCGCGGCACCAGTGCGGCGCCGCACAGGGTTTCGGCGATCGCACGACTGCGCGCGCCCGACAACCGCACCATCCCGACGCCACCGGCACCGGGCGCGGTGGCAATGGCGACGATGGTGTCGGTGTCGTGGTCGGTCACGCCTTGGCGGGACTCGTCGTGGCCGCGTCGCGCTTGAGCATCCACCACTGCTGCAGCAGGCCGAGCGCGCCGTTGGTCACCCAGTACAGAACCAGGCCGGCCGGGAAGAAGATCATCGTCACGCCGATCACCAGCGGCATCAGCTGCATCATCTTCTGCTGCGTCGGATCCATGCCCGCGGTCGGCGCGAGGCGCTGCGTGCCCCACATGATCGCGACGTTGATGATCGGCAACACGAAGAAGGGATCGCGCGCGGAAAGATTGTCGATCCACAGCGCCCACGGCGCGTGGCGAAGTTCGACCGATTCGGAAAGCATCCAATACAGCGCCAGGAAGATCGGCATCTGGATGAGCAGCGGCAGGCAGCCCGTCGCCGGATTCACCTTCTCCTTCTTGTACAACTCCATCGTCGCCATCTGCAGCTTCTGGCGGTCGTCGCCGTAGCGCTCCTTCAACTGCTGCATGCGCGGCTGCAACTTGCGCATCTTCGCCATCGACTGGAATTGCTTGGCGGCGATCGGGAACAGCAGTGCGCGGATCAGGATCACCAGGCCGACGATCGACCAACCCCAGTTGCCGATGACCGAATGGATCGCCGAGAGCACGACGAACAGCCAGCCGGCGAGCGTGGCCATGATCGAGAAGCGCGAGAAATCCACCGCGCGCGTCAGGCCCGGCACGTTCTGCGCTTCGATCGCGCTCACCAACTTCGGACCCACCCACAGACGTGCATGCGTTTCCGCGGTCTGGCCGGGCGCGACGTTGACGCCGGGGCCGAGCGCGCGCACGACGTAATGCGTGATGCCGCCTTCCTGCGTGGTGGTGAGCGTGAATTTCGACTTGTCCTGGTCGCCCGGGATCCACGCCGTGAAGAAGTAATGCTGCAGCAGCGCGATCCAGCCGCCGGTCGCGTCCTTGTCGAGCGTGCCGTCGTCGACGAAGTCCTGGTACTTGCGGCGCTCGTACTTGTCGCCGGGCGTGTACCAGGTGGCGCCGTGGAAGGCGAAGGCTTCGGGATTGGTGTAACCGGTCTTCTGCGGCGGCGGGTTGCGCACGAGTTGGCGGTAGACGTAGCCCTGCCAGTTCGCGGCGCCGTGGTTGACCACTTCATCGCGCACTTCGATGGCGTAGCCGCCGCGCGGGAAGGTGTAGGTGCGGCGGATGGTCACGCCGTTCGGACCGGTCCAGGTGAAGGGAACGGCAATCGAATTCTGTCCCGCGGCGAGCGTGAAGTTGCGCGTGGCGCCTTCGGGCACGAACGCAGCCAGATGGTCGGGCGCGGGGCCCGAGCTGCTGACCCAACCGCTCTGCGCTTCGTAGAAGCGCGCCGGGTCGGCGTCGAACAGCGTGACGTTGCCGGTGTCCTCGGACTTGGCCTCGCTCGGGAACTTCAACAGTTCGGCGTTGCGCACGTTGCCGCCGTCGAGCGTGATCTTCAGCGTGTCGGTGGTGACGGTAACCGCGTCACTCGACTGCGCGCGCGCCGTGGCCGTCGTCGGCACGCCGGCTTGTGCAGGTGCGCTCGGCACGCCGGCCGCCGCGGCGGTGGGCGCGCTCGGCACGGCACCGGGCACCACGCCGTTGGCGGAAGCGGTTTGCGTCACGGCCGGCGGCGTTTGCAGCGCGGCGGTGTGCTCCTTGTTCCACTCCATCCAGAGCAGCGTCGCCACCAGGATCCAGGCGATAACGAGGAAGACGCGGGTCTGGTTCATTCAGGAGGGCTCGGGCGGCAGGATGCGCGCGCAGCGAATGCAGCGCGCGAAAGTTCAAGGGGATGGGGGCGGATCGCCCGGCAGGCAAGCGGCGGGCATTGTGCCGCCGGCAGACGAGGGGGGCAACGCGCCGGCGCGACGGAAGAGCGAGATCATTGCCGCGCGGAGTGCTTTCCCGTCGCTTGTTCGCGCTGCGGCGCGCAGCACCAGCACGTAATCGCCAGCGGCGAGCTGAAGTCGAAGTGTGCGGAATTCGGCGCGGAGCACGCGCTTGATGCGATTGCGGCCGACGGCGCGCGGATCGACCTTGCGCGACACGGCAAGCCCCAGGCGCGCAGGCGCGGTGCCGCCGAGCCAGTGCAGGCTCATGAGGGGATCTGCGTTGCGTCGACCATCGGCGAACACCCGGTCGAACTCGGCCCGCTGGCGGACGCGGGCACTGCGGGGCAGGCCGGCGTCCATGGGGT
This sequence comes from Lysobacter sp. 2RAF19, assembly GCF_052115395.1. Lineage (NCBI taxonomy): Bacteria > Pseudomonadati > Pseudomonadota > Gammaproteobacteria > Lysobacterales > Lysobacteraceae > Lysobacter > Lysobacter sp. 2RAF19. Next base: position 180,476 of record NZ_JBFRGO010000002.1, read on the forward strand.
CGGTTCGCGCGTGATCGGTTGTCGTCAGGTCTGGCGTTGCCGCCAAGTCCGGCACGGCCACGAAGGCCGGGCGGGTCAGACGGTCAGGCGACGACGGCCCTTGGCGCGACGACGTGCGAGGACCTTGCGGCCGTCGGCGGTCTTCATGCGGGCACGGAAGCCGTGGTCGCGCTTGCGCTTCAAATTGCTGGGCTGGTAGGTGCGCTTGGTGGCCATGATGCGGCTCGCGTGCGGTTTTTGCGGACAAGACCCGAAAGTCTAGCGGGGCAATGCAGTGATGGTCAACTCAAATCACGATTGCAGACGGGCGGCGCGGTTTACGTTGGCGCATCCGGGTGCCGGTGGTAGTCTGCCTTTCTCCCACTTATCCACAGCATCGTGCGGGTTGCCCCCGCTCGCGTGCTGGCTTGTCGACGGACACCGTAACGCGCGATGGAAGCCTGGCCCCGCTGTCTCGAACGCCTCGAAGCCGAATATCCGGCTGAAGACGTCCATACCTGGCTCAAGCCCTTGCAGGCCCGCCTCCGCGACGATGGACTGGTCCTCTACGCGCCCAATGCCTTCGTGATGGAAGAGGTGCGCGCGCGCTATCTCGACCGCATCCGCGAGCTGGTCGCACATTACGCGGGCAGCGCCGATGTCAGCCTGGAAATCGGAGCGTTGCGTCGCGATCCGCCGCCCTCGTCGGCACCTTCGATGCCCGCGCGCGCGCCGGCGCCGATCGAGCCGTTCCAGGGCAACCTCGACACGCATTACACCTTCGACAACTTCGTCGAAGGCCGCAGCAACCAGCTCGGGCGCGCCGCCGCATGGCAGGCCGCGCTCAAGCCCGGCGATCGTTCGCACAATCCGCTGTTGTTGTACGGCGGCACGGGCCTGGGCAAGACGCACCTGATGTTCGCCGCCGGCAACGCGATGCGCGAAAGCAATCCGCGGATGCGCGTGATGTACCTGCGCAGCGAGCAGTTCTTCAGCGCGATGATGAAGGCGCTGCAGGACAAGACGATGGACGCCTTCAAACGGCAGTTCCAACAGGTCGACGCGCTGCTGATCGACGACATCCAGTTCTTCGCCGGCAAGGACCGCACGCAGGAGGAGTTCTTCCACACCTTCAACGCGCTGTTCGACGGCAAGCAGCAGATCATCCTGACCTGCGATCGCTATCCGCGCGAAGTCGAGGGCCTGGAGCCGCGGCTGAAATCGCGCCTGGCGTGGGGCTTGTCGGTGGCCATCGAACCGCCGGATTTCGAAACGCGCGCGCAGATCGTGTTGTCCAAGGCGCGCGAGCGCGGGGCGAACCTGCCCGAAGACGTGGCCTTCCTGATCGCCAAGAAGATGCGCTCCAACGTGCGCGACCTCGAAGGCGCGCTCAACACGCTGTCGGCGCGCGCCAACTTCACCGGCCGCGCGATCACGCCGGAGTTCGCGCAGGAGACGCTGCGCGATCTGTTGCGCGCGCAGCAGCAGGCGATCGGCATCCCCAACATCCAGAAGACCGTGGCAGACTACTACGGCCTGCAGGTCAAGGATTTGTTGTCGAAACGGCGGACGCGTTCGCTCGCTCGCCCGCGCCAGGTGGCAATGGCGCTGGCCAAGGAGCTGACCGAACACAGCCTGCCCGAGATCGGCGACGCGTTCGCCGGTCGCGACCACACGACCGTCCTGCACGGCTGCCGGCAGGTCAGGACGCTGATGGAGACCGACGGCAAGCTGCGGGAAGATTGGGACAAGCTCATCCGCAAACTCAGTGAATGAGTCGGGGGCAAGTTGTGGATAAGGCGTCACCCAACCAGGGGGCAGCAGTTTTATCCACAACTTTTCCCGGGGCCGGCGCCCGGTTTGTACACGCTTTGCTCACGTCGATAAACGTTTCAGGATCAATCAGTTAAGCCTGCAATACCCAGATTTTTGCGACACCAAGCACCACCACTCTTTTGATTTATCCATCCTTCCAGAGCTTGGACCCGGGGAACCAGACCGCATGCGTTTCAGCCTGCAACGCGAAGTCTTCCTGAAGCCGTTGGCGCAAGTCGTCAATGTCGTCGAACGTCGCCAGACCCTCCCGGTCCTCGCCAACCTGCTGGTGCAGGTGCGCGCAGGGCAGCTGTCGCTGACCGGCACGGACCTGGAAGTGGAAATGGTCGCGCGCCATGCCGTCGACGACGCGCAGGACGGCGAGACGACGATCCCGGCCCGCAAATTGTTCGAGATCGTCCGTGCCCTGCCCGATGGCAGTAAGGTCACCGTCTCGCAGTCCGGCGACAAGGTCACGGTGTCTGCGGGTCGCAGCCGGTTCACCCTGGCGAGCCTGCCGGCCAACGACTTCCCGTCGGTCGACGAAGTCGAAGCCACCGAACGCGTGCGCGTGCCGGAAGCCGGCCTCAAGGAATTGATCGAGCGCACTGCATTCGCGATGGCGCAGCAGGATGTCCGTTATTACCTCAACGGCTTGCTGTTCGACCTGCGCGACAAGACGCTGCGCTGCGTGGCCACCGACGGCCACCGCCTTGCGCTGTGCGAAGCCCCGCTCGATGGCGGCGCCCAGGCCAAGCGCCAGATCATCGTGCCGCGCAAGGGCGTGCAGGAGCTGCAGCGCCTGCTGGAAGGCGGCGATCGCGAGCTCGAACTCGAAGTCGGCCGCAACCACATCCGCGTCAAGCGCGACGATGTGACTTTCACCAGCAAGCTCATCGACGGTCGGTTCCCTGACTACGAGGCCGTGATTCCGATCGGCGCCGACCGCGAGGTCAAGGTGGACCGCGAAGTCCTGCGTGCCGCCTTGCAGCGCGCCGCGATCCTTTCGAACGAGAAGTACCGCGGTGTCCGCGTCGAGGTCTCGCCCGGCCAGCTGCGCATCAACGCGCACAACCCCGAGCAGGAAGAAGCGCAGGAAGAAATCGAAGCCGATACCCGCGTCGACGGCCTGGCGATCGGCTTCAACGTGAATTACCTGTTGGATGCTCTCTCCGCCCTGCGCGACGAGCACGTCATCCTCCAGCTGCGCGACGCCAACTCCTCCGCACTCGTTCGCGAGGCCGGGAGTGAGAAGTGCCGCCATGTGGTGATGCCGCTTCGCCTGTGATCCGGCCTCTGTTCCACGTGGAACGCGCAAGAACGCCCGGCCTGGTCCGGGCGTTCTGCTTTGGGGCCTGTTGATGCGAATCACCCGGTTGGACATCAGTGGGCTGCGGCGCTTTGAGACGGTCTCGTTCGCGCCCGACCCGGCGCTCAACCTGCTGACCGGCCCCAATGGCGCCGGCAAGACCTCGGTCCTGGAGGCCATGCACCTCATGGCCTACGGGCGGAGCTTTCGTGGCCGGGTTCGTGACGGCCTCATCCGCCAGGGCGCCCCTGCCCTCGAGGTCTTCGTGGAGTGGGAGGAAACCGGTGGCCGCACTCGCAAAGCGGGTCTACGGCACACCGGGGCCACCTGGCAGGGCCGCTTGGATGGCGCGGACGTCGCACATCTCGGCGAGCTCTGCGCCGCACTGGCGGTTGTGACCTTCGAGCCCGGCAGCCACGAGCTGGTGACCGGTGGTGCGGAGAACCGCCGCCGCCTTCTGGATTGGGGTCTGTTCCACGTGGAACCGGACTTCCTTCGCGTGTGGCGCCGCTATACACGTGCCCTGAAGCAGCGGAACGCCCTGCTCAAAGCCGGGGCCCGTACGGCAGAGCTCGACGGGTGGGAACACGAGCTGGCCGAGAGTGGCGAAGCCATCACGCGCAGCCGCGAAACCTACCTCGGCCAGTGGCAGCCCCGTTTCGCTGGCGAGGGAGCCACGCTGGCGCCGGCCTTGGGGATCGAACACCTCACGCTTCAGCCCGGTTGGCGGCGTGATGAGGTCAGCCTGTCCGACGCCCTCCTGCTCGCCCGCCAGCGCGACCTCGCCATGGGCTTCACCAGCGTGGGCCCGCACCGCGCGGACTGGCGGATCGGATTCACGGGGATCCCGGGCCGCGATGCGTTGTCCCGCGGACAAGCCAAGCTCACTGCCCTTGCGCTTCTCCTGTCGCAGGCGCGGCTCCACGCAGGCCTGGCGGGCGACTGGCCGGTCATCGCGCTCGATGACCTGGCGTCCGAACTCGATCGCACGCACCAGGCCCGCGTCGTCGACGACCTTGTGGCCACGGGCGCGCAAGTCTTCGTGACTGGCACCGATGCGCCGGAGGCTCTGCTGGCGCACACAGGGCGCCTGCTGCGCGTGCACGTCGAGGAAGGCCGGCTCCACCCTGAAGGACAGCACGGCTGACGCACGTGCAGCGGGCGGCCGCTGCGTGCGTTTTGATACACTGTGCATCCATAGCTAATGTGTCTCGACGCGCGTGCGCGTCGCGGGAGCCCCGAGCCGAATGTCGCAGCAAGAACACGCCGAGGGCGCAGAGCCCACCGTCCAGAACAACACCTACGATTCCAGCAAGATCACCGTCCTGCGCGGCCTGGAGGCCGTTCGCAAGCGTCCCGGCATGTACATCGGCGACGTGCACGACGGCACCGGCCTGCACCACATGGTGTTCGAGGTCGTCGACAACTCGATCGACGAAGCCCTCGCCGGCCACGCGAACGAAGTCTCCGTCATCCTGCACCAGGACGGCTCGGTCTCGGTGGGCGACAACGGTCGCGGCATCCCGGTGGACATCCACAAGGAAGAGGGCATTTCCGCCGCGGAAGTGATCCTCACCGTGCTCCACGCGGGCGGCAAGTTCGACGACAACAGCTACAAGGTTTCCGGCGGCCTGCACGGCGTGGGCGTTTCGGTCGTCAATGCGCTGTCCGAGCATCTCTGGCTCGATATCTGGCGCGATGGCCACCACTACCAGCAGGAGTATTCGCTCGGCGAATCCCTGTATCCGTTGAAGCAACTCGAAACCTCGCCCAAGCGCGGCACGCTGCTGCGCTTCAAGCCGGCACGCGAGATCTTCACCGACGTCGAATTCCACTACGACATCCTGGCCAAGCGCCTGCGCGAGTTGTCGTTCCTCAACTCCGGCGTGCGCATCACGCTGACCGACCTGCGCGTGCAGGAAGACGGCAGCGAGGGCAAGCGCGACGTCTTCGAATACGAAGGTGGCATTCGTTCGTTCGTCGAACACCTGGCGCAACTCAAGACGCCGCTGCATCCGAACGTGATTTCCGTGTCGGGCGAAATGAACGGCATCACGGTGGACGTCGCCCTGCAGTGGACCGACTCCTACCAGGAAACGATGTTCTGCTTCACCAACAACATTCCGCAGAAGGATGGCGGCACGCACCTGATCGGCTTCCGCGCGGCGCTGACGCGCACGCTGTCGAACTACATCGAGCAGAGCGGCATCGCCAAGCAGGCCAAGATCACGCTGTCCGGCGACGACATGCGCGAAGGCATGATCGCGGTGCTGTCGGTGAAGGTGCCCGACCCGAGCTTCTCCTCGCAGACCAAGGAAAAGCTGGTCTCGTCGGAGGTTCGCCCGGTCGTTGAGAGCACGTTCGGTACACGTTTGGAGGAGTTCCTGCAGGAACACCCCCACGAGGCCCGCGCCATCGCCTCCAAGATCGTCGACGCCGCACGCGCTCGCGAAGCCGCGCGCAAGGCCCGCGACCTCACCCGCCGCAAGGGCGCGCTCGATATCGCCGGCCTGCCGGGCAAGCTGGCCGACTGCCAGGAGAAGGACCCGGCGAAATCCGAACTGTTCATCGTCGAGGGCGACTCGGCGGGCGGCTCGGCGAAGCAGGGCCGCAACCGCAAGACGCAGGCGATCCTCCCGCTCAAGGGCAAGATCCTCAACGTGGAACGCGCGCGCTTCGACCGCATGCTCGGCAGCGCGGAAGTCGGCACGCTGATCACCGCGCTCGGCACGGGCATCGGCAAGGACGAATACAACCCGGACAAGCTGCGTTACCACCGCATCATCCTGATGACCGACGCCGACGTGGACGGCTCGCACATCCGCACGCTGTTGCTGACGTTCTTCTACCGGCAGATGCCGGAGCTGATCGAGCGCGGCCACATCTACATCGGCCTGCCGCCGCTGTACAAGATCAAGCAGGGCAAGAACGAGTTGTACCTGAAGGACGACGCAGCGCTCGATGTGTACCTCGCGAACAACGCCGTCGAAGGTGCGTCGCTGATTCCCGCCGACGGCGAACCGGCGATCGAAAGCAACAACCTCGAGAAGCTGTTGCTCGCCTACGCTTCGGCGCGCGATGCGATCGCACGCAACGCGCATCGCTACGATCCGGTGCTGCTCGAAGCGCTGGTCGACTTCGTTCCGCTCGATGCCGCGCACGCCAACGAGGCGACCGCGCAGCAGTTCAGCGCGCTCGAACAGCGCCTCAACCAGAAGGGCCTGGGCAAGCCGCGCTATCGCCTCGAGCTGCACACGGCCACCGAATCGCGCCCCGCCGCGATCGCCGTGCACCGCACGCACATGGGCGAGGAGATCGTGCAGATCCTGCCGATCGCCGCATTCGAAACCGGCGAGCTGCGCGCGGTGCGCGAAGTCGCGCAACTGCTGCACGGCCTGGTGCGCGAGGGTGCGCAAATCGTTCGTGGCAATCGCGCGCAGCCGATCGCGCGCTTCGCCGATGCGCACGCCTGGTTGATGGAAGAAGCGAAGAAGGGCCGCCAGATCCAGCGCTTCAAGGGCCTGGGCGAAATGAATCCCGAGCAGCTGTGGGAAACCACGGTCAATCCGGAAACGCGTCGCCTGCTGCAGGTGCGCATCGAGGACGCGGTCGCCGCCGACCAGATCTTCGCCACGCTCATGGGCGACGTCGTCGAACCCCGCCGCGAGTTCATCGAAGAGAACGCGCTCAAGGTCGCCAACCTCGACGTCTGACCTGCGCGTTTCGCGCAACATGGCCTTCAGGCGGGCGCAACGCCCGCCGAAAATGACCGGCGGGCGAACGGCCGGTGTGATCCGTTTCACGGTTTGACACCGAATTCAGGACTTCTGCCCTATACGGGTTTGGAACCTGAATTCGGAAAATCGCCGCCCATGCTCCGACACCTCCGCCCCGCCGCCCTGGCCCTCGCCATCGCGGCCACTGTTGCCGCCTGCGCCACGACGACCTCTCCCACCGGCCGTACGCAGGTGGTGGGCGGCGTCTCGCAACAGGAGCTCAACCAACTCGGCGCGCAAGCCTTCGCCGAGGTGAAACAACAGAAACGGCTGAGTACCGATGCGCACCAGACGCGCGAAGTGCAATGCATCGTCGGCGCGATCACGCGCCAACTGCCGCCGAATTGGCAGAGCGGTTGGGAGACCGCGGTGTTCGTGGATCCCGAGCCCAACGCCTTCGCGCTGCCCGGCGGCAAGGTCGGCGTTTACAGCGGCATCTTCAAGGTCGCCAACACGCAGGACGAACTGGCGGGTGTCATCGCGCACGAAATCGGACACGTGATTTCGCGCCACCACGAAGAACGCATCACGCGGCAGATGGGCGCGCAGGGCGCGGTCGAATTGCTCGGTGCGTTGCTCGGTTCGCGTTATGGCGCGGGCGCGCAAAGCGCGGCGGTGCAGGGCGGCAGCGTGCTCGCGCAAACCGGTTTCCTGCTGCCGGGTTCGCGCGAACAGGAATCCGAAGCCGACGTCGTGGGCCAGCAATTGATGGCGCAGGCCGGCTTCGACCCGCGCGGCGCCGTGCAGTTGTGGACCAACATGATCCAGGCCACCCAGAACAGCGGCCGCCCGCCGCAGTGGCTCTCCACGCACCCCAATCCCGAAAGCCGCATCCGCGAACTCCAGCAGCGCGCAGCGTCGCTCGTGCCGGTTTACGACCAGGCTCGCGCCGCCGGGCGTCGGCCGGCCTGCGGGTGAACCCATCGACAATCCACCATCCCGCCCCCGCTACACATAACGGCCTTTCTGCTAGCGTGAGCGCCCCCCGGGCATCCCGCCCAAGACCCTCCCGATCCCATTCGAGGTTCCCCCGATGAACGCGTCCCCCAAGCTCCGCCCGCTCGCAATCGCGTTGTGCACCCTCGTCGCCGTCGCGGCGGTCGCACCCGCATTCGCGCAGGCACAGGATTACGGTCACTCGTCGATGCGCGACGAGCGCGCCAAGCGCCAGAAGGAACTCGGCAAGACGAAGGACGAGGGCAAGGCGGCCGAAGAGCAGATGTGGCCGAACGCCACGCGCAAGTCGCCGGAGGGAGAAGCCAAGGGCAAGAACCTCAAGGCGCTGCAGGAAATCCAGGCGCTCTACCAGAAGCAGGACTACGCCGGCGCCATGGCGAAAGCCGATGCCTTCGCCGCGACGAGCGGGCTGAATGCGTACGAGCAGTCCTTCGCCTACCAGCTCGCCGGTGCATCGGCTTCGGAGCTGAAGAACGACGCGAAGTCCGCCGAATACTTCAAGAAGGCCGTCGACGCCAACGGCCTGGACAACAACAACCACTACACCGCGATGTACAACCTCATCGCGACGTACTACTCCACGGGCAAGTACGCCGAATCGCTGGCGCTGCTCGACAAGTTCCTCGCCGAAACCAAGTCCGACAAGCCCGAGTACCAGCAGTTGCGCGCGCAGTTGCTCGCCAACACCGGCCATGGCGGCGAAGCGGCGAAGACCTTCGAGGACCAGCTGGCGAAGAACCCCAACGACAAGCGCGCGTTGCTGAACGCGGTGTCGGCCTACCAGGCGGCAGGCGACGACGCGAAGGCGACCAAGCTGCTGGAAGAGGGCTACAACAAGGGCATGCTCACCGAAGCGAAGGAACTGCAGGTGCTGTACGCCAACTACCTCAACGCCGAGCGCTTCAAGGATGCGCAGAAAGTGATCGAGGACGGCGCGGCCAAGGGCATCCTCAAGGAAGGCCCGGACCTGGCGACCGCCTATTCGCTGCTCGGCCAGAACGCGTATTACAACGGCAGCGACGCCGACGCCCTGAAGTTCTATTCCAAGGCAGCCCCCATGGCGAAGGACGGCGAGGCCTACCTCAACGAGGCCAAGATCCTGCGTGCGCAGGGCAAGACGGCCGATGCCAAGGCCGCTGCCCAGAAGGCGTTGGACAAGGGCTTGAAGAAGCCGCAGGAAGCGAAGGAAATCCTCGCCGACTGACGACATCACATACCGAGCCCGCGGCATTGGTGTACCGCCGCGGAATTGATATATGCTTGGAAATTCCCGCGGCCGCTTCAGCTTCGTAAGCGGCCAGCATTGCAATCCGGCGCGAAAAAGGCGTCGGGCCCTGACCCCAGAGCCTCGCGCATGACGGAAACACTGCCGCATCCCGACAGCCACGCACGCCAGCCGTTGAACTGGCCGCGCATCGTCGGCATCTCTTTCGTGATCGCCCTGCATGTCGCGGCGCTGATGCTGCTGCTCATGCCGGTGGCGCCCCCGGGCGCCCAGGTGGAAGAAGAAGAAGTGACCCTGGTCAACTTCATCAAGCCGCCGCCGCCGCCCCCGCCGCCGCCGCCGCCGCCGCCGGAACCGCCGAAGCAGATCGTGCTCAAGCCGCAGACCGTGCCCAAGCCGAGCCCGCTCCCGCCGCCGCCGGAAGAACCGCCGGTCGTGTTCGACGAGCCCTCGCCGGTCGACGTCCAGGCGCCGCCGCCGGCACCGCCCGCGCCGCCCGTCGGCCCGCAGGGTCCGGCACGCGATCCCAACGACCTTCGTGCCAACGTCTGCTTCCAGCCTCCGCTGGGCCCGGTCGCCGCTGCCGTCGGTCGCGCGCGCATCACCGGCTCGATGAAGTTGCAGCTGACGTACGGTGCGGACGGTACGGTCAGCGATGTCCAGGTCGCACAGTCGAGCCGCGACCGCAACGTGGACCGTGCCGCGCAGAGCTGGGCGCGTCGCATCAAGATGTGTCCGGGCCAGCCGGGTTCGGGCATCTTGCCGATGGAACTCAAGCAGTAACTTTTTTCTTCCCTTAGTACTCCATTCTTTCCAGACAGAAGGTAAGCGTCATGCTGCAGGAAACCACCAACGCCGTTGCCGCGACCGGGAGCAACGCCGACGCGCTCAAGCAGATGGGCGTCGACCACCTGGCACGCGAAATGCTGAGCAACCCGGGCGACTACGTCGTCCAGCTCGTTGTCGCCACCACCCTGATCATCATGTCCGCGATGTCGTGGTACTGGATCGTGATCAACCTGATCAAGAACGTCCGCATCCGCGGCAGCGCCGACCGCGTCGTCTCCACGTTCTGGGAAACCCCGAACGCGCAGGACGCGATCCGCTTCATGGAAGAGCAGAACAAGGCCGAGCCGTTCTCCAAGATCGCGCTCGACGCCGCGCAGGCCGCCGCGCACCACCAGCGTCACGAAGGCTCGCGCCTGGTCGAGTCGCTGAACCGCTCGGAGTTCGTGGACCGTGCCCTGCGCCAGGGCGTGACCCGCGAATCCTCGCGCCTCGAGAACGGCCTGACCGTGCTCGCCACCGTCGGTTCGACCGCGCCGTTCGTCGGCCTGCTCGGTACCGTGTGGGGCATCTACGGCGCGCTGATCAAGATCGGTGCCACCGGCCAGGCGTCGATCGACGCGGTCGCCGGCCCGGTGGGTGAAGCGCTGATCATGACCGCCGTCGGTCTGTTCGTCGCCATCCCGGCGGTGCTCGCCTACAACTTCTTCGTGCGCCTCAACCGCGTCACGAACAGCAAGTTCGACACCTTCGCGCACGACCTGCACGACTTCTTCGCCACGGGTGCGCGCGTCGGCGAAATGCCGGCCAAGCGCTGATCAGTCGAATCTTGACGGAGTTCCCCCATGGCCTTCAGTTCCGGTAACGAAAGCGGCGGCCCGATGGCCGAGATCAACGTGACGCCGCTCGTCGACGTCATGTTGGTGCTGCTGATCATCTTCATGATCACGGCGCCGCTCATGTCCCACAAGGTGAAGGTGGAGCTGCCGAAGGCGAACCTCGACAAGATCGAAGAGCCCAAGTTGATCGTGCAGCCGATCACCATCACGGTGAGCGATGCCGGCAACCTGTACTGGAACGACCAGCCCATCACCAAGGACCAGATCGAGAGCCGTCTCTCGGTCGAAGCCCAGAAGACGCCGCAGCCGGCCATCAACGTGCGCGGCGATCGGACGACCAAGTACCGGATCGTCCAGCAGGTGGTGCAGGTCGCCCAGAACCAGGGCATGCGCAAGGTCGGCTTCGTGGCCGAGAAAGAACGGCCCTGAGCCTTTAGGAGAACAGAACCATGGCTTTCAGTTCCGGTGGCGGTAGCGGCCCGATGGCCGACATCAACGTCACGCCGCTCGTCGACGTGATGCTGGTGCTCCTCATCATCTTCATGGTGACGGCGCCGACGCTCTCCTATCCGATCGACATCGACCTTCCGCAGAAGTCGCTCAACCCGCCGCCGCAGACCAAGGAACCGCCGGAGCCGATCAAGCTCCGCATCGACGCCTCGGGCCAGGTCTACTGGAACGAGTCGCCGCAGCCGGTCTCGGCGCTCAAGGGCCTGATGCTCGTCGAAGTCAATCGCGATCCGACCAACCAGCCCCAGCTTGAAATCGACACGAGCCCGGACGCCGATTACGGCGTGCTGGCCAAGGTCCTCGCCAGCGCGAAGAACGCCGGCATGATCAAGATCGGTTTCGTGCAGCCGCAGGGCTGACGCAACACAGAATCAAGCACGACGCACTGTCTGTCGACGCCGCCTCCGGGCGGCGTCTTTTTTTGCGCGCGATTGTTTGGCCGCACTCAACCGCCGTGCGCGATCGCCTCGAGATAGCGCTTCACCGTCGCATCCAGCCCGCGATACAGCGCATCGCCGATCAGCGCATGGCCGATCGAGACTTCGAGCACCTGCGGCACGCCGCGCAGGAACGCCGGCAGGTTCGCTTCGTTCAAGTCATGGCCCGCGTTGACGCCGAGCCCCACCGCCTGCGCGCGCCGTGCCGTCTGTGCGCACAGCGCAATCGCCGCGCCCGCATCGCCCTGCGCGAACGCTTCGGCATATGGCCCGGTGTACAACTCGATGCGTTGCGCGCCGACCTCCGCGGCGCGCTCGACATCCGCGCATCCGGCGTCGACGAACAAACTCACGCGGCAGTCGAGCGCGTGCAACTCCGCGATGCGTTCGCGCAATTCGCCCAGGTCGCCGGAGAAGTCGAACCCATGGTCCGAGGTGATCTGCGCATCCGAATCCGGCACCAGCGTGGCCTGCGCCGGGCGCGTTTGCGCGCACAACGCGGCGAAGCCCGGATAGCCCGCGCGCGGCGGTGCGAACGGATTGCCTTCGAGATTGAATTCCACGCCACGCGAACGCGTCAGCACTGAAAGCGCGTAAACGTCTTCGGCACGAATGTGCCGCGCATCGGGCCGCGGATGCACCGTGATGCCATGCGCGCCCGCATCCAGGCAGGTACTGGCCGCCTGCACGACATCGGGTTCCGTGCCGCCGCGCGAATTGCGCAGCACCGCGATCTTGTTGACGTTGACGCTGAGGAAGGTGGCCATGCGCCCGCCTATCGCGCGATCTGCGCGGTCACGGCGCCGGCGGTTCGCCGGATTGCTGCTGTTGCGCGGCGAGCTTGCGCGCTTCGGCCTGCTCGCGCAGGCGGCGCAATTCGACCGGATCGATCATCGCCATCTCGTCGCGCGCACGTGCGCCGGCCCGCGCCGAATACAGCCCGAGCACCCATCCCAGGGAGAACAGCAACGCCAGCAACAGGCACACGGCCATCAACCACGCGAGCGTGGTGTGCAACGCGACCGCGAAGGCGGCGGCCGCCAACCCGAGCAACAACCAATGCATCGTCGACTCCCGCGTTCCTGGATCGTGCTTGCGCCGAAGTGTACGACGAACCCGGCGGGTCAAAGCAGCGGCGAAAGCAACCGCGCCACCGCCTCGGGCAGGCGCACCGTCCAGAGCGGTCGGGGCCGATCTTCGCGGACGCGCGGGGAGTGCGCCAGGTCGCCCTCGATCACCCGCTCCAGCTCGCCGGCCAGGCGGGCGTCGTGGCAGACCACGGCCACCTCGAAGTTCAGGCGGAAGCTCCGGTAGTCGAAGTTCGCGCTGCCGATGCTGACCAAGTGCCCATCGACCAGCAGCGCCTTGCTGTGCAGCATCCGCGGCCCGTACTCGTACACGCGCACGCCCGCGGCGAGCAGTTGGTCGAAGTAGGAGCGCGCCGCCAGCGTGACGATCATCGAATCGCTGACCCGCGGCACCAGCAACCGCACGTCCAGCCCGCCGAGCGCCGCCGAGGTCAACGCCATCAACGCCGCTTCGCCGGGCACGAAGTAGGGCGTGGTCAACCACACGCGCCGCTGGGCCGAATGGATCGCCGCGACGAACATGCGGTGGATGGCTTCCCAATCCGAATCCGGCCCCGACGCGATCGCCTGCACCGCATACGACCCGGGTTCCGATTCCTCGGGCGCGGGCGGCAACACCGGCGGATGCTCCGTCGCGTACGCCCAATCCTCGACGAACAACACCTGCAGCGAGCGCGCGATGCGGCCCTCGAGGCGCAGGTGCAGGTCGCGATACGCATCCGGCCGCAGCGTTTCGTCTTCCTCGTCGGTGACGTTGATGCCGCCGGTGTATGCGATGTGCCCGTCGATCACCGCGATCTTGCGGTGCGTGCGCAGGTTCAACCACGGGCGCCGCCAGATGCGTCCGAAGTGCATCGGATGGAACCACGCGACCAAGCCGCCGGCTTCAGCCAGCGGCGCGAAGAACTTGCGCGGCGTCTTCGACGATCCGACCGCATCGACCAGCAGGCGCACGCGCACGCCGGCGCGCGCGCGTTCGATCAATGCATCGCGCACCTTCGTCCCCGTGCGGTCGGGCAGGAAGATGTAGTACTCGATGTCGATCGAATCGCGGGCCTGCGCGATGTCGGCAAGCAGCGCGGTGTACTTCGCGTGCCCGTCGACGATCATGCGCACTTCGCGCGCGGTCGACGGCGGCAGGCCCGTGGTCGCCATGCCCAGGCGCGAGAGCTCGCGCGCGATCAGGTCGTCGGCCGCCGAGGGCGGCAGCATCGGCGCCTTGCTGCGCGCGCGGCGCAGGCGGTGCCGCGTGATCCGCTGCGGGCCGAAATAGTTGTAGACCAGAAAGCCGATGTACGGCAGCAAGGCCAGGCCGAGCAGCCAGCTGACCGTGGCCACCGGTTCGCGCTTCTGCAGCACGATCCAGCCCCCGAGGCCCACGAGGTAGACCACGTAGAGCACGGTCATGTAGATCCGGACATTGTGGATGTCCGACACGGCGTGCCAGGCGGCTTGCAAGGCCTCGATCATCGACTCTCCAGACCTTTGGATTCAGGTTCCGTAGCACCCTGTGCGACGCCGGAGCGTACCCTAGCGGGGTGGAAGACGCGCGCAAGGCAACGACACCGATCAAGGGCCGCGGCGCCGCCTCGCGCGTGACGGGGCGGTTCGAAAAGACCGTGCGCCAGGGCGAGGACGACGGCTGGGGTTCGGTCTACGACACCAGCCTGGATGGCACGGATGCGCCGACGCCGCACCCCGACACGCAGGTCACCGAAGAACGCGCGCGCACCATCCTCACGCGCAACCAGTCGCCCGACGTCGGCTTCAATCTCTCGCTCAATCCGTATCGCGGCTGCGAGCACGGGTGCGTCTATTGTTTCGCGCGCCCCTCGCACGCGTATCTCGACCTCTCGCCGGGCCTGGATTTCGAAACGCGCCTGTACGCGAAGACCAACGCCGTCGAGCGCCTGCGCGAAGAACTCGCCAAACCCGGCTACGTGCCCGAACCGCTGATGCTGGGCATCAACACCGATGCCTACCAACCCATCGAACGCCAATACCGCATCACGCGCGGGATCCTCGAGCTGCTCGCCGAGACGAAGCATCCGGTGAGCTTCGTGACCAAGGGTGGGTTGATCGAACGCGACGTCGACCTGCTCGCGCAGATGGCGAAAGACAATCTCGTCACCGCGCATTTCTCGATCACCACCCTCGACAACCGCCTGGCCGCGCGCATGGAGCCGCGCGCCACCGCGCCGCACGGAAAACTGCGCGCCATGCGCACGCTGGCCGATGCCGGCGTCCCGGTCGGCGTGATGGTCGCGCCGGTGATCCCGATGATCACCGACCACGAACTCGAACACATCCTCCAGGCGGCGAAGGACCACGGCGCCCGATCGGCCGGCTACACGCTCCTGCGCTTGCCGCATGAATTGAAAGACGTGTGGCGCGAATGGCTCGAACTGCACTATCCCGATCGCGCCAGGCACGTCATGAGCCTGATCCAGCAGATGCGCGGCGGCAAGGATTACGACAGCCGATTCGGCACGCGCATGCGCGGCGAAGGTCCCTTCGCGCAATTGTTGCAGCAGCGTTTCAGGAAGGCCCATTCGCGCCTGGGGTTCGGGGATCTGCCGGCATCGGACGCGAGCAAATTCACGCCGCCGCGCAAGCCTTCCCCGCAAGCCGAACTGTTCTGATCCATTTCGTGACGTGAAGGCGCGCAAGCCGCGGCCGGTTGCGTACACTGCAGCCAACGTCGCAGCAGGTTCCCCCGCCGTGCACGACATCGACGCTCTACAAGCGGAATACGCCGCGCTGCGCCAGGACCAGGGCGTGCTCGCGCTCGGCCTGTCGCACGAGATGCGCTCGCCGCTGCGCGCCATCGACAGCTTCGCCTACCTGCTCGAACAAGGCAGTGCACAGGCGCTCGACGACACCGGCCGCGACCACCTGCGGCGCATCCGCGAAGCGAGCGCCCGCATGGGCCGCCTGCTCGCGCGCTTGCAGACTTATCTCCAGGCGGGCAGCGCATCGCTGCACGACGCCGCGGTCGACCTGACGCTGCTCGCCGAGTGGTGCGTCGGCGAATTGCGCGATGCAGCGCCCGATCGCGAAGCGCAGGTCGTCATCGCCCCCGACATGCACGCGCGCGGCGACGAACGTCTGCTGAAAACCGCGATCGCCGAATTGCTGCACAACGCGTGGGTGCATGCGGACAAGGACCGCCCCGTGCGCATCGAAGTCGATGCGCAACACAATCCGCAAGGTACGACGCTACGCATCCGCGATCACGGTCTCGGCTTCGATCCTGCACTGGCGACGCGCCTGGGCGACCCCTTCCAGCGCCTGGCGCCCGACGTGCATCCCGAAGGCTGCGGGCTCGGCCTGGCCATCGCGCGTCGCATCGCGCAACGCCATGGCGGCACCGTGCGTGTCGAAGGCCGCATCGGCGAGGGAGCGACGGCGTATCTGTTTCTGCCGCACGACCTGCCGCATGACCTGCCGCACGATCAGCCACACGCCGCGGAGGCGCGATGACGCTCGCGCCGGTGCTGCTGATCGAAGACAACCTCGACGATGTCGAACTCACGCGCCTTGCGTTCATCGAAGCGGGCATCGCGCATCCGCTCGTCGTCGCGCGCGATGGCGCGCTGGCGCTCGACTGGCTCGATGCGCACCGCCAGGCGCTGCCGTCGCTGATCCTGCTCGACCTCAACCTGCCCAAGCTCGACGGCCGCGAAGTCGTGCAGGCGATCCGCGCCGACCCCGCGCTGCGCCACCTGCCGGTCGTCGCCCTGAGCAGCAGCGGCGAACCGAACGACATCGACGCCACCTACGCGTGCGGCGCCGACAGTTACCTGCAGAAGCCCGTCGACTTCGTGCGCTTCATCGACGACGTGCGCCGCCTGCGCACGCAGTGGCTCGAACGCTAGCGCCTTACGCGGCGGTCTTCGCCTTCGCGTCGTGCGAGAGGTGGTATTCGGTGGCCTTCGCCACTTCCTCGCGTGAGCCCAGGAACACCGGCACGCGCTGGTGCAATTCCGTCGGCACCAGGTCGAGGATGCGCGTGCGGCCGTTGGTCGCGGCGCCGCCGGCCTGCTCGATGAGATAGCTCATCGGATTGGCTTCGTACATCAGGCGCAGCTTGCCGACCTTCGTCGGGTCCTTCTTGTCCCACGGGTAGATGAAGATGCCGCCGCGGGTGAGGATGCGATGCACGTCGGCCACCATGCTCGCGATCCAGCGCATGTTGAAGTTCTTGCCGCGCGGGCCGGTCTCGCCCGCGAGCAGGTCGCGCACGTAGTCCTGCATCGGCGCTTCCCAGTGACGCTGGTTCGACATGTTGATCGCGAATTCCTTCGTCGCCGGCGGCACCGTCATGTCGCGCTGCGTGAGCACGAAAGAGCCCATTTCGCGATCCAGCGTGAAGGCGTGCGTGCCGTGGCCGATCGACAGCACGAGCATCGTGCTCGGCCCATAGATGCAATAACCGGCGGCGACCTGCGTGGTCCCCGGTTGCAGGAAGTGCGCATCTTCCGCGAGCGTCACGCCTTCAGGGCAGCGCAGCACCGAGAAGATCGTGCCGACCGACACGTTGACGTCGATGTTGCTGCTGCCGTCGAGGGGATCGAACAGCAGCAGGTAGTTGCCGCGCGGATAAACGTCGGGAATCGGCTGGCAGTGGTCCATCTCTTCCGACGCGCACGCGGCGAGATGGCCGCCCCACGCATTGGCTTCGAGCAACACGTCGTTGGCGATGACGTCGAGCTTCTTCTGCGCCTCGCCCTGGATGTTGCCGCTGCCCGCTTCACCGAGCACGCCACCGAGCGCGCCCTTGCCGACGGACACCGAGATCGACTTGCACGCGCGGGCGACGACTTCGATCAGCAGCCGCAGGTCGGCGTTGATGCGGCCGGCGCGCTCTTCCTCGATGAGGTGGCGCGTGAGGGAAATGGAGCCGTTCTTGTCGAAGTCGGACATGGCGGGGCGTCGTCGGGCGGCGGGAAGACGCCCATTGTCGCCCACCCGGCCTCAGCGGCGAACCACGCGGAAGAACATCCGGCCCTGCCAGGGCGTGCCCAGGGGCGTGGCCTCATAACCGGCCGCGCGGATGCGGGCCAGGACCTTGGGAAAGGTGCCGGCCTTGCAGATCCACAGCGCGCCCGACTCATGCTCGGCCAGTTCCTCTTCGAGCAACTCGTCGTAGACCCGGTCGAACTTCGATTGCGGCAGCGGATACAGCGAAATCTTCTCGATGTGCGTCGACAACCCGAGCTCCAGGTGCAGCCCGTAGCGCGTCATGTCCTCGACGAAGACCACCTCGGTGACCGGTTGGCCGGCCGCGCGCTGGCGGATCTGATCCGCCCATTCCGACGCGTCCTTGTGCGTGCGCCAGAAGCCCGCGCCGATCTGCATCGCGAGCACCAGCGCCACCCACGCGGCGATCCACGGCCAGCGCGGCAATGCGCGGCCTTCGCGATGCCGCTGCAGCCCGACCAGCAAGGCCAGCGGCGTGAACAGGGGAAGCAGGTACAGCGGCATCCGCGAGCGTGCCAGGCAGAACACGACCAGCGGCAGCGCGATCCACAACACGAGCAGCAACCACGGCGCGTCGGCGGCGCGCTGCGTTCCGCTGCGCCACCAGCCCCGCACGTCCGACGGCAGGCGCCTGGCCCAACGCAGCAATGCCGGCGTCCACGGCAAGGTGCCGAACAACAGCGTCGGCACGTACACGACGAGGAAACCGTACCACTCGCCATGGCGCGAGAAATCGTCGCTCGCCACGCGCGCGATCACTTCGCTGCCGAGGAAATGTTGCAGCAGCCCCGGATGTTGGCGCACGACCGCCAGATACCAGGGCAGCGCCACCAACGGGAACAACAACGCAGACCATCCGAACACGCGCGGGCGCTGCTTCCCGGGAAGCATCCAGTCGAACGCGACCACCGCGAGCAGCGGCAGCAAGGTCGGCGGCCCCTTCGTCAAAAACGCCAGCGCGAACCCGATCCAGATCGTCGCGATCCACCACCGCCGCCGCGTATCGCCGAAGCGCGCCTCCACGAACCCGTGCATCGCGATCGTCGAGAACGCGGTGAGGAGGTAGTCGGTGGTGATGTATTGCGATGCGCCGATCGTGAGCAGCATCGTTGCGTAGGCCAACGCCGCCGTCGCTTCGCTGCCCGGCGACAGGCGCCGCCCCATGCGCCACACCAGCCACACGCACAGCAGGTAGGCCAGCGCACCGGGAAGGCGCGCGGCCCAGGGATTCGTACCGAAGACGGCGACGCTCGAGGCGATCGCCCAATAGGTCATCGGCGGCTTGGTCCAATGCCCGATTTCTTCGTTGCGACGCGGGTTGAGCCAGTCGCCGCTGTCGAGCATGTTGAGCCCGACGTTCGTGTAACGGCCTTCATCCGGATCCCACGTGCCGCGATGCCCGAGGAACAGCAGCGACAGGCAGACGGCGATGATGGCGACCCACGTGGCGGGCTTTCGCAGGATGTCCATCAGGCCTGTGCGACTTGGGAAAACCATTCCTGCAGATTGTAGTGGTCGCTCACCCGGCAGATGCGACCCTCCCGGAATGCGAAGAACGCGGCACCGGGCATGCGGTATTTCTGATTTTGCGCCGGCGGCATGCCGATGTCGTCGGCGACGTATTCGCCATCGACGACGTATTCGGCCGCGCCATGCAGGCCGTCGGCCGAAGCCAGGAGCACGAAGTCGTGCAGCCGCTCGTGGTAGCAGAGCTCCATGCGCTGCAGGAATTCGCGGAACGCCGGCTTGCCCACTTCGCGCGGCCCCTGGTTGAGGTCGTGCACGACATCGTCGGTGAGCAGCGCGACGACGCCGTCGGGGTCCGGGCGGTTGAGCGCTTCGTAATAGGCGCGCAAGGTGGCGAGCGCGCGCGCCTGCGGTGTCGCCGGTTCGGCGCCGCTCACGCGCGGCCCTTCGCGAACAGCGTGGCGATGGCGTCGAGGTCGACGTTGCCGCCGGAAAGGATCGCGCCCACGCGCAGGCCGGCGAACCGTTCGCGATGACGCAGCAAGGCCGCGAGCACGGTCGCCGAGGAAGGCTCGATGACCTGCTTCATGCGCGAGAACAGCAGGCGCATCGCCTCGATCGTGTCGGCGTCGTCGACGACGAGCGTTTCCACGTCGTGCGCACGCAGCAGCTCGAAATTCGGTTCACCGAGCGTGCCGCGCAAGCCATCGCAAATCGTGTCGGGCACGAAGTCCGTCACGCGATGGCCCTGCGCGAGCGATGCGGCGGTTTCCGCCGCGCCCGCCGGCTCGGCGAGGAAAACGCGTGCGTGGGGCAGGGTCGCCGCGACGGCGAGCGCCGTACCCGACGCCAGGCCACCACCGCCGACCGGCACGATCACCGCATCGAGCGCGCCGTCGCATTGATTCATCAGTTCGAGTGCAGCGGTGCCCTGGCCGGCAATGACGCGCGCATCGGTATAGGGATGCACCAGTTGCGCGCCGGTGTCGCGTTGCAGTTGCGCGCACGCGGCTTCGCGCGCGGCGATGGTCGCCGCGCAGTGGTGCAGGGTTGCGCCGTAGGCTTCGATCGCGGCGAGCTTGGATTTCACCGCGCCCTCGGGCACGACGACGTGGCAGGCGATGCCGCGCGTGCGCGCCGCAAGCGCGAGCGCCGCACCGTGGTTGCCGGAAGAATGCGTGACCACGCCGCGCGCGGCCTGTTCGTCGGTCATCGACCACACCGCGTTGCACGCGCCGCGGAACTTGAACGCACCGGCGCGTTGCAGGTGTTCGGCCTTGAAGGCCACCGACGTGCCGACCAGCGCGTCGATGGCGCGGGAGCGGAGCACCGGAGTGGCGTGGGCGTGGGGCGCGATGCGCGCGGCGGCGGCGAGGACGTCGCCGAAGGCCGGCAGGAGTTGGACGGGTGGATTCATGCCGGCATGCTAAACGTTGCACTGACGGTTCAGGGAGTACAACGTGGAACCGGAAAGATTAAGCAGCAATTCAACGCCGCGGGCGGAATCTCGTGGCATCCACAGGGGATGACCATGTCCACGCAGCGATTGCTCCTGCTCGCCGCCGCCGTCCTACTCGGCGGTTGCGCGACGGGCTACACCTATCACCAGAACGGCGAAGGCGATTACTACTCCGGCGAGCCGTACACCGATTACCACTACGTGCCGTCGGCCGGCTGGTATGGCGGTTACCCCGGCGCGTATTACGGGCCATATCCGGGTTGGGGTGGCGGCTTCGGCTACTGGGGCGGTTATCCCGGCTACTACGGTGGGTATTACGGCGGCTACTACGGCGGTTATCGCGGTGGCGATCGCGGGCCGTACAGGCCGCACCATCCCCACAATCCGCCGCCGCCGCCGCCGAGCACGGGCGGTGGCGGTGAGCCCCGCGAATTGCGCAGCCACCGCCAGGTCGAATGGGCCGGACCGCGCGGCGGCAACCCGCCGGTGATGCCGCCGCGCGTGCATCGCAACGATGTCGTCGAAGAGGGCATGCCGGCCGCACCGGTTTCCCGCCCGATGCCCCTGCGCACGCCGCCGCCGTCACCGTCGCCGTCCCTGCGGCCGCCACCGCCGCCGCGACCGATGTCGCCGTCGCCCAGCCCGACGTTCACCCCGACGATCCGCCACGAGCGCGCCGCCGAACGAGCGCGCATTAAAAGTGGGTCGGGCGACACGCCTTGAGGTGTTGCGCTCGGCCGGACGGGGGCGCACAGTAGGCCGCGAGTGACGAGTTGCGTCGCTTTGCGACACAACTCGCGGCAGGCCCGACCATGTCGACGCCCCTCGGGGAACCCACGGATCCCCCCTGTTCCGCACCTCGCGGGGCGTCGGCCACCCTTGCAGATCGCCACCAGGCGATGCGCGGCCCCTAGCGGGCCCCAATCCCGGCAAATCGCGGACATAAAAAAGGGGCCGAACGTCCCCCGACATTCGGCCCCTGCGCTCCCCCGGCGTGTACTCGCCAGCCCCTGTTCCAATCCGGCAGCGCTTGGTGCGCCTGCCACCCCGGGTGCAGTGATAGATGTCGCAGGAAGCGTGCCAAGCATGCCTTCGCGTCATTCAGGTCCCCGAACGGCACGCAAGTAAAATGCGCAGCCTGTCCGCGACACCCTTGTCCACCATGTCCGATTTCTTCCGCCACGACGTCATCGTCATCGGCGGTGGCCACGCCGGCACCGAAGCCGCGCTCGCCGCCGCGCGCACGGGTGCGCGCACGTTGCTGCTCACGCACAACGTCGAAACCGTGGGCGCGATGAGTTGCAACCCGGCGATCGGCGGCATCGGCAAAGGCCACTTGGTCAAGGAAATCGACGCACTCGGCGGTGCGATGGCGCGCGCGGCCGATGCCGCGGGCATCCAGTGGCGCACGCTGAATGCGTCCAAGGGCCCGGCGGTGCGGGCGACGCGTTGCCAGGCCGATCGCGCACTGTATCGCGCCGCGATCCGCCGGATGGTCGAAGCGCAACCCAACCTGGTCGTGTTCCAGGCCGCGGTCGACGACCTGGTCATCGAAGGCGACACCGTGCGCGGTGCGATCACGCAGACCGGCCTGCGCTTCGAAGCGCCCGCTGTCGTGTTGACCGCGGGCACCTTCCTCGCCGGCAAGATCCACGTCGGCCAGACGCAATACGCCGCCGGCCGCGCCGGCGATCCGCCCGCGACAACGCTCGCCGCGCGCCTGCGCGAGCGTCCCTTCGTCGTCGATCGCCTGAAGACCGGCACGCCGCCGCGCATCGACGGCCGCACACTCGACTACAGCGTGATGGAAGAACAGCCCGGCGACGACCCGCGCCCGGTGATGTCCTTCATCGGCTCGCGCGAGGACCATCCGCGCCAGGTCTCGTGCTGGATCACGCACACCAGCGAACGCACGCACGAGATCATCCGCGGCGCGCTGGATCGCTCGCCGCTGTACACCGGCCAGATCGAAGGCATCGGCCCGCGCTATTGCCCGTCCATCGAAGACAAGGTGGTGCGCTTCGCCGAGAAGGCTTCGCACCAGATCTTCGTCGAACCCGAAGGGCTCGATGTCACCGAGATCTATCCCAACGGTATCTCGACGTCGCTGCCCTTCGACGTGCAGCTGCAACTCGTGCGTTCGATCCGCGGCTTCGAGCAGGCGCACATCACGCGTGCCGGTTACGCCATCGAATACGACTTCTTCGATCCGCGCGGCCTGAAAGCCTCGCTGGAAACCAAGGCCGTCGCTGGCCTGTTCTTCGCCGGCCAGATCAACGGCACCACCGGCTACGAAGAAGCCGCCGCGCAAGGCTTGCTCGCCGGCCTCAACGCCGCGCGCTTCGTGCAACAGCGCGATGCCTGGTCGCCGCGCCGCGACGAGGCCTATCTCGGCGTGCTCGTCGACGACCTGATCACGCACGGCACGAACGAGCCGTACCGCATGTTCACCTCGCGCGCCGAATACCGCCTGCAGCTGCGCGAAGACAACGCCGACCTGCGGCTGACGCCCATCGGGCGCGAACTGGGCCTGGTCGACGATGCGCGCTTCTCGCGCTTCGACGCCAAGCGCGAAGCGATCGCGAAGGAAGAAGATCGCCTGCGCGCCGCGTGGGCGTCGCCGAACAACGCGCTCGGCCGCGAACTCGAAGCAACGCTCGGCGTGGCACTCACGCGCGAGGCCAACGCGCTCGACCTGATGAAGCGCCCGGAACTGGACTACGCCAAGCTCATGCAATTGCCCGCGCTCGGCCCCGGCGTGGTGGATGCGAAGGTCGCCGAGCAGGTCGAGATCGGGGTGAAGTACGCCGGCTACCTCGACCGCCAGCGCGACGAGATCGCGCGCCAGCAGCGTCACGAAACCACGGCGATCCCGGCCGCCTTCGACTACGCGGCCGTGCGCGGGCTGTCGGCCGAAGTGCAGCAGAAGCTCGCGCGCGTGCGACCGGAAACCATCGGCCAGGCCCAGCGCATCCCGGGCATGACGCCGGCGGCGATTTCGCTGCTGCTCGTGCACCTGGCGCGGTCGCGCGGCACGCGCGTGGCCTGACACAACCGGCACACGCGCACGTGCGCGCGGCGGGAGTACGCTCCGCGCATGAACACGACCCCCCGCCTGCTCTCCCTCGCACTGATCGCCGCGCTTGCGGCCTGTTCGCGTTCGCCCGCGCCCGAAGCAAAGACGCCCGCGACGGCCACCGACGCGAACGCCCAATCCGCACTGATCGTCAACCAATGGGCATTGCCGACGCCCGACGGCGCCGCGCAACCGGATCTCTCCGTCGGTCCCGACGGCCGCCTGCTCCTCAGCTGGATTCGCAGGCAGGGCGATCGCAACGCCCTCCAATACGCCGCGTATCTCGGCGACGACAGCTGGGAATCGGCGCCGAAGACCATCGCCGTCGGCCGCACGCTCACCGCGAACTGGGCGAACACGCCGCACATCCTGATGACCGAGGATCGCGCGCTGTGGGCGCACTGGCTGCAGACGCCCGCCGATGGAAAATCGCCGCACGCCTCCGACATCGTGCTCTCGCGTTCGCCCGACAACGGCGTGCATTGGGCGCCGCCGGTGGCGGTCAACGACGATGCGACCGGTACCGAACACGGCTTCGTCTCGATGTGGGCCGCAGACCAGGACGCGATCGGCATCGCCTGGCTCGACGGTCGCAGGACCGCAGGCGCGACGCACACGCACGACGCCAACATGCCGGCGCACGACCACGACGAAGGCGCGGCAGGCGAGATGACCGTCCGCGGCGCGCGTTTCGACGGTGGGCTCCAGCGGAGCAACGACGCCGAGATCGACGCCTCGACCTGCGATTGCTGCGGCACCGACGCGGTGCTGACCGACACCGGCCCGCTGCTGGTCTACCGCGATCGCACGAAGGACGAAATCCGCGACATCTCCGCCACGCATCTGCGCGTCGGCAAGTGGGATGCGCCCAAGCCCGTGTTTGCCGACGGTTGGAAGATGTCGGGTTGCCCGCTCAACGGCCCGTCCGTGGGCGCGTGGGGCCCCGCGGTCGCGGTCGCCTGGTACACCGCGCCCAACGACAAGCCGGTGTTGCGCCTGGCGCGCAGCAAGGACAGTGGCAACACCTTCGATGCGCCGATCGACGTGGACCAGGGCGCGACCCTGCAGGGCCGCGTGGACGTGGCGAAGGACGGCGATTCGACCTGGCTGGTCTGGCTCCGCGAAGACGCGAAAGGCCAGACCGTGCAGCTCGCGCGCTATCCCAACCAGGGCGGCGCGCCGGAAAAGACCGAGCTCGCCATCCTCACCGGACGCGGTCGCGGAACCGGCTTCCCCAAGATCGCCGTGCGCAACGGCGTGGCCTTCGTCGTGTGGACCGACATCGTCGACGGCCGCCCGCATCTGGCCGGCGCGAAGGTCGCACCACGCGGTTGAGCCCTCTGCAGCCGCGCGCAAGAAAAGTGTGATCCGCGCCCCACAGTGACACTTTTTGCGCATAGCCCTGCTGCAGCGCACAAACAGGCGCGTGGAGGCCACGTGAAGCCGCAAGCGGCGCTATTGCGCCGCAGCGTGCAAAAAACCCTGCAAAAAGCGCGGCATAGCGCCGCCCTACTGCCGCGTTGCGGAAAGCTTCCGTTCAGGTAGGCCTGATCCCGAAACCGTTTTCGTTTTGACGTACCCGCCGCACGCCCCTAGCGTCCGACGACCGCTCTGCGCACAACAAACAAAAGCGACGGGTGGTGGTCCGAGCGACGCATGTCCACTGCAGGGGTGGACAAACGACAGGGGCCGGATTGCAACAACTGCAAGGAACGCAGGCCGCGGGAGCCATCGCGGTCATTAATTCAATCCACTTTCGGGGGTACCACTTCGTGAATCGCAATCACCGCCTGGCAGCACTCGCGGCTGCCACCACCCTCGCGCTCACCGCGCAGGGTGCGATCGCTGCACAACGCACCGACCTGCATCGCCTCAACGTCACCCAGGTCAACGCGCAGAACAAGCTCGTCTCCGCTCGCGCGGGCATCGCTCTGCAGGCGCGCGAGCGCCATGCCGAAATGCTCAACATGGACGCCAACTCGAACCTGCGCGAGTTGCGCACGAGCATCGACAAGGACGGCACCCGCCACACGCGCTACCAGCAGACCTTCCGCGGCATCCCCGTGTGGGGCGAGCACGTGGTGGTCAGCGAAGGCAAGGACGGTAACGTCCGCAACATCTTCGGCCGCATGGTCAACGGCCTGGCCGGTGAACTGCCCGCCGTGGCCGCCAAGCTCACGCCGGCCAACGCCCTGGCGCTCGGCAAGAGCGCGGGCCTCGGTAATCGCCTCGGCTTCATGCGCATCGAGAACGCCAAGTCCGAGCTGTCGATCTTCGTCGACGACAACGACCGCGCGCACCTGGCCTACGTCGTGTCGTACTTCGCCGACACCGCCGGCGGTGGTTCGCCGACGCGCCCGTTCGTCATCGTCGATGCGAACAGCGGCCGCGTGCTGAAGCAGTGGGACGGCCTGACGCATGCGCTCGTGGGCACGGGCCCCGGCGGCAACGCCAAGACCGGCCAGTACGAATACACCGGCACCACCGGCCTGCATCCGTACCTCGACGTCGCGCAGAGCGGCACGACGTGCACGATGAACAACGCCAACGTCAAGTCGGTGAACCTCAACGGCAGCACCGGCGCCAGCACGACGGCGTACACCTACACCTGCCCGCGCAACACCTACAAGACCATCAACGGTGCGTACTCGCCGATCAACGACGCCCACTTCTTCGGCGGCGTGATCCAGAACATGTACAACACCTACACCGGCACCAACGCGCTGACGTTCCAGCTGATCATGCGCGTGCACTACGGCACCAACTACGAGAACGCCTTCTGGAACGGCTCGTACATGTCCTTCGGCGACGGCGCCAGCACGTTCTATCCGCTGGTCAACGCCGACGTCTCGGGCCACGAGGTCTCGCACGGTTACACCGAGCAGCATTCCAACCTGACCTACTCCGGCCAGTCCGGCGGCATGAACGAAGCCTTCTCCGACATGGGCGGCGAAGCGACCGAGTACTTCTGGAAGGGCACGAACGACTTCGACGTCGGCCGTGAAATCTTCAAGTCGCCCACCGGTGCGCTGCGTTACATGTGCAACCCGCCGGCCGACGGTGGCTCGATCGACAACGCCTCGCAGTACACCTCGGGCCTGGACGTGCATTACAGCTCCGGCGTGTACAACAAGGCCTTCTGCACCCTGGCCAAGACGACGGGTTGGGACACGGTGAAGGCGTTCAAGACCTTCGCGCGCGCCAACGCCCTGTACTGGACCCCGAGCAGCACCTTCAACTCGGGCGCGTGCGGCGTCGAAACCGCGGCGCAGGACCTGGGCTACAACAAGGCCGACGTCACCGCGGCGTTCACCGTCGTGGGCGTCTCGTGCTCGGGCGGCGGCGGTGGCGGCGGTACGCCGACGCCGATGACCAAGGGCGTGGCGATCACCGGCATCGGTGCGAGCACCGGGACCGACAAGGTCTACACCCTGGTCGTTCCGGCCGGTGCGTCGAACCTGACGTTCACCAGCTCGGGCGGCACGGGCGATGCGGACATGTACGTCAACCTCGGCTCCACGCCGACGGACACCACGTACCTGTGCCGTCCGTACAAGTCGGGCAACGCCGAAACCTGCACGTTCGCCGCGCCCACGGCGGGCACGTACTACGTGCGCCTGAAGGCCTACGCGACGTTCTCGGGCGTCACGCTGCTCGGTGACTACTCGACCGGTGGCGGTGGTTCGACGCAGACCTACGCCAACGACACGGACTTCGCGATCCTCGACAACACGACGATCAACAGCCCGGTCGCGGTTTCCGGTCGCAGCGGCAACGCACCGTCCAACGCGCAGGTCGCCGTCAACATCACGCACACCTACCGGGGCGACCTGAAGGTGGACCTGGTGGCGCCGGATGGCAGCGTCTATGTGCTGAGCAATCGTTCCGGCGGCAGCGCCGACAACATCATCCAGACCTTCACCGTGAACCTCGCGACCGAAGCGCTGAACGGCACGTGGAACCTCCGCGTGAACGACAACGCCGCGGGCGACACCGGCACGCTGAACTCCTGGAGCGTGACGTTCTGATCGAACGCACGTAACCACTCCGCGATCTTCCCCAAGGGGATCGCCTGGACCCCGGTCGGCAACGACCGGGGTTGTTTATTGGCGCGAGCGCAGCGTCACGGTGCGGTCGTGGAAGCGGAGAACTCCACGCGCAGCACGCCGCTGTAGTGGCCGGCGCGTTTGTCGGCGCTGGTGAATTCCGGCGTGCGCAAGGTCAGGGGCCATGGGGTGCAGATCACAGGCACCGGAATGTTTGGGAGAAACACCTGGCGACGCTCGGCGTCGGGGATGTTGGCGAACACGCGATCCTGCCCGGATTGATACTGCGTCGAGCCAAATGGCCGCGTCATCGAGCGCACTTCGTATTCGATGCGGTTCTGACCAGCCGCACCCTGCGGCGAAGGGTGTCGCACGAAGAAGCGACCGGCCTCGTCGGCGCCCGTCGATGACGGATCGATCATGCGGACTGTGTAGCGGTTGCTGTTGGCATTGAAGCCGTCATAGAGGCAAGCGTCCACCGTACGCTCGCCGGAAGTGCGCGCGCCGCCGACGGAGGGCAGGGATCGGAGATTCAGATCGACGCGCGGTGTTGCCGATCCGAACTCGGGCAGGAACACCTGCATGTTCTGGTTGTCGGTGACATTGATGGTGATCGCGGCGGTGAAGTTGGCAATCTGCGCGCCTTCCCAGTGGGTGAGGCGCAAGTGGAGATTGGCTTTCCACACACCACCAGTCGGCAGACGTGCAAGTTCAGCCGGCGTTACGTAGGCCGTTATTCGTCTCTCGTCGTTCCTGGTATTAACCAGGTAGCTGGGCCACCGGCAGAAGTAGGAGACCGCAGCGTGGATGCGGCCTCGGTTGTTTTCGGACGCGCAATTCTCGAACCAATACCTGAGGGTGAAGGCCTCGACATTGAGTACGAAAGACATCCCCGATTGCGCTTCGGTGAAGCGCAAAGGAATCGTCGAAGTGCCGTCGTTGCTTGATAGCGAAGGGTTCGTAGGGCAGGCGCCTTGGTCCGGGTTGGAGGCGGACCAACATGTCCAAGAGTTCCGTCCCCACTTGATGGGATCTCCAGGATCGCGGCCACCCGTAGCCCCTAGCCAGAAATTGAGATTCGACCCGCCTGCGGACCCGCGCGTCATGCTCCTGGAGACCGCGACGTGGTTGTCCGCAGGCACGATGACCTGGGCTGACGCCGAGGCCGCGCAACCAACGGCGATGAGCAACAACGCAAGCAAGCAACGACGCATCACGGTTCCCCTTTCTCGATGTTCGCCTGCAAATTCGCCACGCGGCGCAACGCCCACCGCTTGAACCGCTCACCGTCGCGCAATTCGACCGGCAACTCGTCGACATTGCCCACGCGACACTGCGTCGTTCCCAGGCGCTGCACGGCGGCGGTCGCGTCGGGTGTCGCGACTTCGCAGACATGCAGTTGCAGCGGATCGAGCGCGAAGATGCGTTCGGGGTGGCCATCGAATTCCGCGATGAAACTGCCGTCCTCGCCCGTCTGGCCAGTCGGCGACTCCAGCAGCAGGACATGCGACAGCGGTTCGGCGCGCTCGTCGACCAGGCGGCCGACGTAGGTCATCGTCAACGTGGCTTCGATCGATTGCACGCCGAGCTTGCCCGGCGTCAGGAACCAGTCGCGGCGGCCCGCGCCGGAGACGATCGTGCCGAGGCTGTGTCGCGAGCCATCGCCGTCCGCGATATGCGTGCGTGCGACGGCATAACCTTCCATCGGCAACAACATCGAATCGCCGAAGCCAAGCTGCACGTCGCCCGCCGATGCGCCCGCCACCTTCGCCGCGATGCTGCCTTCGGGATAACGGCGCGCGGAATCGTTGACGCGCACGACGACGGCGGCGCCCGGTGTTCCGCCCGGCGCACCTGCGCCGAGGAACAGGCCATCGCGCGAGACGGCGATCGACCCGGTGTGGTTCGCGGTCCACGCGACGTTGGATCCGGTTTGCGTGTCGTAATGGAACGCCGATGCACCGGCGGTGCCGTAGCGCCCATCGATGCGGCCGTCGACGCCGGCTTCCCAGCGCGAGTCCGTGTCGGCCGCGGCCGAGACGGTCAACTCGCGTCGCGAAGCGCCGTCCCAACGATGCGTCTGAGACGCGCGCAACTGTGCACCGTCGTCGCCCTTGCGTGCGGACTGCGCGTCCACCGACGCCGACTGATGCACGGACGCACGCGTGGCT
The DNA here is from genome assembly GCF_052115395.1 of Lysobacter sp. 2RAF19. Classification (NCBI taxonomy): domain Bacteria; kingdom Pseudomonadati; phylum Pseudomonadota; class Gammaproteobacteria; order Lysobacterales; family Lysobacteraceae; genus Lysobacter; species Lysobacter sp. 2RAF19. Next base: position 210,399 of record NZ_JBFRGO010000002.1, read on the forward strand.
TGCGGCGCATTGCGATGGCGCGAGAACGTCAGCGATGCATGCACGCCGTCGTCGGTGGCACCGCTGGCTTCGCGGCGGTACGCACCCATGCGTAAGGAAATGAAACCGCCCTGTACCGAGAACGCGCGCGAGAACGTCGCATCGAAGCCCTCGTTACGCTGGCGGTTCATGCCCGAATCCAGGAGCGGCGATTGCGGGTCGTGCCACGGCGCATCGAACTGATCGGCGCCGCCGTAGGTGTAGCCGGCCGTCAGCGCGCCGCCGCCGAGCGGCACCGACACCGTCGAGGTCAAGGAGGACTGGCAGCCACGCGGCGCGGGCCAGTCTTCCACCACGCGGCAGTCTTTCGCGCGCATCGCCTGGCGATACAGATTCCACGCGACCGTGCGCCCGACGCTCAATTGCTGCAGGTCGCCGCGCGTACCGTCGCTGCCGATCAGGGCGCCGGCGGACACCGTCCACGCACCGAGGCCTGTCGCCACGCGCCAATCCAGGCGCGTCTCGTTGTACGCGCGCCCGGAATTGAACACCGTCGTCGCATTGCTCAGGCTCGCGCCACGCATCGTGGGCAGGCGCACACCGAACTGCCCGACATCGCGCGACTTCGAATCGCCGGGGACGTCAACGACGCGACCGCCCTGCGCGAACCACTGCCACTGATCGGAACCGAGACCTTCACCGCCCGTGCGGCTGAACGCAACCGTTTCGCTGCGCGTCTCGCGGCCGTTCTCGATCACGCGCAGGGTGACCGGATAACTGCCGACGGGAAAGGTACGCGTGTCGATCGCCTGCATGCCCGCGTCGAGGTAGGACGTCGAGAGCAACTGCGACCCGCGGAACGCATCCACGCGCGCGCGCTGGGACAACACGATCGAGACCGGCGTGCCTTGCCCGGCTTGTTCCTGGTCGATCCACGCCAGCGTGGTGCCCGCGCGCACGCCGTCGATGCGGCCCAGGGGCATCAACGCAAGCTGGAAGCTGCCGCCCAGGGGGCTGGCGAGCCCGTGCATGTCCATGCGACCGGCCTGCACGTAGTGCGACCGATCGAAGTCGTGGCGGTAATACGCATCGTCGAACGCGAAGCGGCTTTCGCTCGCGTCTTCGCGGCGGTTGTGCGCGTACTGCCACTCGAAACCGATATGTCCGCGCTGGCCCATGCCCAGCGCACCAATGCCGTTCGCGCTGAAAGCGCGGTAGTCGGCGTTGTCCGAATAATTGAACCCGTGCCGATGCACGAGTGCGTTCACGGCGGGCGTCGGCGCCACCCAGCGCGAGCGACGCGCCGATGCGCTCGGCAGCCAGGCCGGATTCGCGAAGAGTTCCACCACGCCCTTCGATTCATCGAAGATGGCGGCGACCTGTTCGGTCGCGATATACCCGCATTGCGTCTCGACGACGGCCGCATCGCCGCAGGCCAGATGTCGGTTCGCGGGCATCTGCGTGTTCAGCGCAACGAGCAGCGATTCGGCGGACGCCGTGACGCCGGCGTCGACCATGTTCTGCGCCAAACGCGACGCATCTTCGAAGTGCAGGCTGTCGGGCCGCACCAGCACCGGATGCAGGCCGAGCGACGTGCCCGCGATGCGCACTTCGAGGCGTTCGACCTGGCCGTCGACCAGGCTCTCGAAACCGGCCGGCACGTCCGAATGCGTCAGCATGCCCGCCGTTGCTTGGTCGGCGAGGCAGGTCGAGATCGCGAGTGAGAGCAGGAGGCGACGAGGCACGGGCGACTTCCGATTGGGAATGAAGTGACGCGGGGCACGCGATGCGTGCCCCGTCGTCGATGCGCATTACGGGTTCGGCGTGACCACGACGCCGACGACGCCCTGGTACGTGCCCGCGTGCGTGATCGCACCCGGCGTCGCCTGCGAGATGCGCAGCATCTGCGCGACCGAACCGGCGGTGATGTCGCCACCCGGGAACAGGTTGGCTTCGGTCAGCACGATGGCCGTGGTGGTCACCGCGGTGCCGCCGAACGTCACGGCCAGCGGAATCGCCGGCGCGGCGGCGTTGGTGTTGTTGATCAGCGACGGCGCGGCGGCCAGGCGGACCGACATGTCGCTGGCGGCGTTGGTGAAGATGCGGGTGTTGACCTCGGTCGCCTGCAGGCCGTTGCCCGGCAGGTAGGCCATCGTCATGCTGGTCGGCAGCGGCGTGCCGTCGGCCTGCAGCAGTTCCACCGCCGGGTCGACGCTGGCGACGACCGTGATGTCCTTCTGCACGGCGGCGGCGGAGAACGAAACGAGGGCCAGCGCGAGGGCCGGCACGAGCTTGATGAGCTTCATGCGTTGATTTCCTTGATTGCTTGAGTGGAGCCCGAGGACACGCTGCATGCGGCCGGTTCGGGAAACTTCGGGCGGATGCCCGACGGGTTTGCGGCGCGCGATGCGCACCGCGTGTCAGGGCTGAAGCGCGAGCAGCTTTGGCGTTTCGTCCTGACTGGTCTGGTAGCGCAGGACCAGATGGCCCGCGCCCTGGATATCCGGCATCTCGATGCCGTGTGTGGGATAGACGCTGCGGTTGACATCGACCCAGCGACAGTTGCGTTCGCTGTCGACAGTGGGGCAGCGACCGATCTTCAATGCGCCGATGCGCAGCGTCCCGGTGTTCTGCATCCGCTTGCCATCGTCGACCAAGCGCGCGGCGATGCGACCGTTGTCGGGCAACACGCGAACCAGTGCGCCCCAGACTAGGTTGACGCCGAGTTTCGTCGACACGTCGGCGGTATTGGCTTCTTCGAGCGTGCTGTCGGACGGTGCATCGACCGGCTCGAAATAGACGCGATACGCCTTCTCTTCCTGCGGCGCGACCGGCGCGATGAGGCGGACGGTCCGCGTGGAGGCCGGCGCCAGGACCAGGCGCTGCGGCGACACGACGAGCGCATCGTCGGCCGACAGCGTGTTCTCGCGTTCATCGCGCGTCGCCGGCGCGACGATCTCCGCGACGCGAACTTTCACGTATTGCACCTGATCGCTCTTCGAATGCAATTCGATCTGGCCGATGCCTTCGTGCTCGGGCCCGATGTGCGTCGTCATCGGATAAACGATGACGTTGGCCGAGGCGAACGCACTCCAGACGAGGAGTGTCGAGGCGACGATTGCCTGCCCGCAGCGCAGACGTTGTTGGAAGAACCTGGGCGACATGGGAATGGTGGTCCGGGAAAGCGTCGCGCACTATCCGGCACCGCCCCGAGCCGCATAATGAGACGTTAACGCGCCGAGATTCGGACGCGTCCTTCCCTCAGGCCGGAAACATCGCGATAAACATCCGCGCCTACTTCTCCTTGCGCCAGTTCAAGGATCCGCGGTTCTCCACCGCGCTCGACTCGATCTGGATATCGAAGCCCTTGCGCAGCAAATACTTCAACGTGAGCACCTGTCCGGTGCCCAGCAGCGACACGCCGTAGCCGACGTACAACTTCGGCGAGAGATATTTGCCCACGCCGAACACGTTGCCGCCAAGCGCGCGCGAATCCATCACGCCGGCGTCGTCGAAGCCCAGGCGCGTGGCGAGTTGCGACGCCAGCAATCCACCGCCCGCCGACAACGCGGCCGAGGCCGCATCGAGCTGCCGCCCTTCCTCGCTGCTCGCACTGCTGAGCGGGCGCCCGAGCGCGAGATAGGAGAGCGCCTCGGATTCATCCATCGCCGGGTCCGCCCACACTTGCGCCTGCGGCGACGTCGCATGGCCGCGCACCTGGATACCGGCGGTAACATCACCGACGACGCGCTCGGCGCGCACGTCGAGTAGCGGATCGACGATCGGCGCATTGCTCCAGATCAATTCGCCCTGCGACACCGTCAATTTCTGCCCATAGGCCTTGTAGTTGCCCGCGACTTCGAGCGTGCCGTTGCCGATCATTTCGCGGCCCGGGCGCTGGCGCACGCGCAACTGTCCTTGCAACGTGCCGTCCAGGCCGAAGCCGTTGAGCGCGACCGCGCCTTCGGGCAGCACGAGCGTGAGGTCGAGCGACAGCGGGGATTCCACGGTGCGCTTGGGGTCGACAGGGTCGAGGACGACCACGTCCGGCGAACGCGTCGCACCGCCCTCCAGGCCTTCGAGCGCGATGCGCGCTTCCTGCACCGTCACCGTGCCCGTGACTTCGAGCGGCTGCTTCGCCGCATATCGCACCGCGACGTTCGGCGCGATCACCGCGTGCAGGTCGCGCGTATCGGCCGCGAGCACCTTGTCGCCGGTGACGTTGAGGACGAGCGGCGTGTCGTCGCCGCGCCAACCCAGCGACCCATCCACGCGCAGCGTGCCTTCGCCGGAGCGGATCGTGCCGGCGATGCGCGCCGAGCCGTCCTGCAACGCCTCCATCCGCACATCGCCATCGACCAGTTCGAGCGCGAGCGACGGGACCTCCGTGCGGAAGTTCGACAAATGCGCGTTGCCGCCGAGCGCGGGCTGCGCGCGCGTTCCGCCCAGTGCGATGTTCCCCTCGAGCAGGCCGGTCGGCTCGACGATGTCCGGCGACAACAACTCCATCCACGTCAGCGAATCGGTGCGCAGGCTCACCTGGCCCGACAGCGGCGCGAAGTCGTCCCAGCCGGTCGCGATGCGTGCGTCGACGCGGCCGTCCTCGTTGAACGTCGTGCCAAGCGTGGCGGAGATGCGCTGCGGATCGAACAGCGCTTCGAACTGCAGTCCCTTGTACGACAACAAGTCGCGACGCGACCGTTCACTGTTGCGCATCCCGCCGTCGGCCGACGTCACGCGCACGTTGCCGCGCCACGCGTTGCCGACCGGCTGCAGATGCCCGACCAATTGCAGGTCGCCGTGCAACAACCACGGGCGGTCGTCGTCGCGCGGAGGCAGCCACGGCGTCGCGAGTTCGAGCGGGAGGCGATCGGCGCGCACGTCCAGGCCTCGTCGCGGCCAATCGGCGCTGGCGCACAGGGCGCCGCCGCCTTGCGTGGAGAGGCACGTGTTCGAAAGCGTGCCGTTGTTGCCGTCCCAACGCCACGTCGTCGGATGATCGAGCGCCCACGGCGTCCCCTTCATCGGTGACAGGCGCAGCGTCGACAAGGTGCCGCCCCATTGCGCGCCGCGCCTGGTCGCGTTGCCCGAGAGCGTCGCGCCGCCGTAGGCGGTGTCCGCCGTCGCGTCGAGCGACAGATGCTCCATCGCACCGCGCGCATCGACGACCAGGCGCGAAACCGCCAGGCCCGCTTCGACATCGTGCGCTTCCACATGCAGCGCACCACTGCCATTGCGCCACGGCAGTTTGCCGTTCGCGCGCAGCGAGGCCGCGCGGTAATCGCCCCAGTGCAGTGCGTCGCCGGTGAGGTCGGCTTCGATGTCGGGCGTCGCGCGCGGACCGCGCAACGAGGCCGTGCCGCGCAGCACGCCGCCCGCGCCGGGCAGCAGATCGTCCAGGCGGAGCGGTTCGAAGCGCGCATCGACCGACAAGCTCGCACCGATGCGCCCCTTCGCCGATGCGCGGCTCCCGCCGAGCGACAAGGCCACATCGCCTTCGACATCGCTGCCATGCAACGCCACTTTCGCACGCGCATCGAGCGCGCGACCGCGCAAGGTACCGCGCAACGCTGGGGCATCCAGCGTCGCGTCGAAGCCCTGGCCATCGCTGCGCGCATTGCCTTTCGTCGTCAGCTTGCCTTCGACGCGGCCGGGGAAGGACGGCACGAAATACCCCGGATCGAAGCCCGCCAGCGACGCATCGAGTTGCCACGCCAACGCAGGCGACCAATGCACGTCGCCTTTCGCATCGAGCGTGCCGCTGGGCATGCGCGCCTGCATTGCATTGATGACCGCGTGCACGGTGTCGCCGCGCGCGTTGAAGCGCAGCGTCGCGCGCTGGCCTTCGCGCAGGAACCGGCCTTCGCCTTGCGCCGCCCACGTGTCCGGCTTGCCCGCGATCCCGAAATCCGCATCGGCGACGACCGCCGGCGCATCGGCCGTTCCACCCCAGCGCAAGCCACGCGCGTTGATGGCGAAGCGCAGCTTCTGGTGATCCGGATCGCGCAGGTCCGCGTAACCCTGCAATCGCGTGCGGCCATCGAGCGCGTCGATCACGAGCGGTTCGACCGTCAGCACCTTGTCGTCGAGACGCACCTTCGAGGGTTGGATGACCGCGCGCAGGTCGCCCTGCCGCACCGATCCCTGGATCGTGGCGCTGCCGCCCAGCCCATCGGCGCGCAGTTCGACCGCGAGTGGCGTGTCGCTCGGTTCGCCGCCGCGCAGCAGCGACAGATCGAGCACCGGGGCCGTCGCACGCAGGTGCCAACGCGGATCCGGTTCGCCACGCAGCGAGAAGGTCGCCTGCGCCGGTGCAGGCAAGCGCCCTGCGATCGCGACATCGAGCCTGGCGACATCGCCGCGCGCGACGATCCCGAAACGCGGGGCCGTGCGCCCGCGTTGCGCCGGCAATACGGCCGTCGCGAGGAAATCGGTGCGATAGCGATCGCGCGGCACGTAATCGCCGTGCACCGCGAAGCGGCCCAGATCGGTGTCGGCCTGCAGATGTTCGACGTGCAGCAAACCATGCGATGCACGCAATCCGCCGCTGGCCGAGCGGATCGCAATCATCGGCGCGCCCGATTGCGTGACGCGCAGTCCTTCGATGCGGATCGTGTCGGCCTGCAAGGCGAGCGGCGGCTCGATCTTCGGCAGCGATTCGGGCCAACGCGGGAATTGGAAAGGTTCGTCGCTTTTGGGGATCTCGAGCGTCGCGCCGCGCACGTCGAGTGCATCCAGGCGCAGCGTGCGGCCGAGCAGCGGGCGAATCGCCGGATCGACATGCACGGTCTTCGCGGTGAAGGTGATGCGCTTGGTCGGTTGCGCGGGATCGGACGCGTAATCGAATCGCACGCCATGCATCGTCAGCGGCCCCGATACCGGCCCTTCCGCGCTGTCCCAGGTCAGCGTCGCGCCCGCAGGCAAGCGCGCAACGACCTGCGCGAGCAACACGTCGCGCCCGCCGACCGTCGTCAGCAACCAGTACGCCAACGCGAACACGAGCACACCGAGCGCGAGCGCGCCGAGCGCCGAGCGGATCGCCACCTTGCGCGCCAACGCACGTCGCGCCGCCGCGCGTTCGGCGCGCTGTTCCGGCGTGAGCGGCACGCCCCTCACAGGTCCGCACCGATGTTGAGCGACACGGTCCAGCCTGCTTCATCGCCCGTCAGCCCGCGCGCGACGTCCACGCGCACGGGGCCGACCGGCGAGCGCCAACGCGCACCGATGCCCACACCGTAGTGCAGGTTCGGCGTGCTGCCATCGTAGGCGTCGCCGAAATCGACGAAGGCCGCGCCGCCCCATTCGCGCAGGAAATAGCGTTCGAACTCGACGCTGCCGGTGACCACGTTCTTCGCGCCTTCGGCGTAATCGCCGTTGCGCGGACCGATTTCGCGCCAGCCATAACCGCGCACGCTGCGGTCGCCGCCCGCGAAGTAACGCAGGCTCAAGGGAATCTGGAATAGCGCGTCGGTGAACGTGTGCCCGTACTCGCCGCGCAGCAACAGTCGATTGTCCGGACCGAAGCCGCGGATCCAGCGCGCCGTCGTGTGCAGTTGCAGGAACGTCGCATCCGAACCGAAGCCTTCGATGCCGCCGCGCACGGTCGCGGTGCCTGCGATCGCACGTCGCGGATACAGGCGATCGTCGGCGTCCACGTATTCGGCGGTGAGCGCCGGATACAGCAGCGAGGCGTACTGGTAAGGCACCTGCGGATCGAGCGGATTCCCGGAAGGGAAGCGCCAGCGCTCGCGCAGGGCGTGCAGCGAGACAGTGGCCGTCAGATAGCGATTGATCTCGCCGCTGCGGCTGCCGACCAGTTCGAGGCGGCGCGTATCGGCGAAATCGGTTTGCTCGTCGGCCAGTTGCAGGCTCGCGGTATACCAACCATCGAGCCAGAGGAAGGCTGGAACGCGATATTGCAGCGTCGCCGTCTTCTTGCGTTGCGCGTAATCGAGCTGCGCCAGCGCCTTGTGCCCGCGATCGTTGACGTAGCGCCGCTCCAGGCCCAAGCGCACGCCCGCACCGCTGTCGGTGCCGTAGCTCACGCCCGCGGTATAGACATCGCGCTTGGCCGGCACGAGCGTGACGACGACGGGCACCTGGCCATCGACGGCCTTTTCCGGTTGCGGTTCGATCTCGATGCGCGAGAAGTAATCGAGCGAGGTGAGCGATTTGCGCAGGCGTTCCAGTCGGCCCTGGTGGTAGTACTCGCCTTCGTTCCAGTAGACCAGCTTGCCGAGCAGGCTGTCGCGCACGATGCGTTTGGGCGTCTGCGTGAAGGTGACCTTCCCCATGTCGTACCGGATGCCGCTGTTCCAGCGCAGCGAGACATCGGCCGCAAGGTCGGCGCGCGTGACCTCCACCTTGCGCGCCGTGAAATCGGCATCGAAATACCCGCGCTCGGCCAGGCGGCGCGTCACCCGCGCCTTCGACGCTTCATAGATCGCGTGATCCAAGACCTCGCCCTGGGTGGGCTTGAAGGCGTCGATTTCCTGTTTGAGGTATCGGTCGCCCGCCCCTTCGCCGTCGATGCCGACATCGAAATTGCGCACGCGCACCGGATCGCCGAGTTGCACGTCGATGGTGACCGTGACCGGCGCATCGGGCACGCGCGTGCGGTCGACCTTGATCGTCGGCGCGTAGTAACCGAAGGGTTCCAGCGCCTCGCGCGTCTGCGCCTCGGCCTCGCGCACCAGGTAGGACATGCGACGGCCCGACACATCGCGCCCGATCGAATCGACCAGCGACAGCGAGCGCTTCACGTTTTCGGTCATCACCGGGTCGAGGCCGCGCACCTGCACGTCCGCCACCTTGGCGGCGAACGCAGGCGCCGCGCTCGCCAGGAGCGCGGAGAGGCAGATCCATTGGAAGACCGGGCGGGGGGAGACCGGGACCATGCGGCCGAGCATACCCGGCCGGGGGAGGGCTTATGTCGAGAGGTGTTCGATCGCCGCCACGCTGCCGAGGCGATCGGCGAGCCGCTTCAGCAACGCCAGGCGGTTGTTGCGCACGGCGACGTCGTCGACATTCACCATCACCTGGTCGAAAAACGCATCCACCTGCGGACGCAGGCGCGCAAGGCGGCCGAGGACGGCGACGTAATCGCGCGCCTTCAGCGAAGCGTCGGTTTCGCCGACGGCCGCATCGACGGCTTCGCCCAGGTCGCGTTCGGCACCGTCGGTGAAGCGTGTGGCGTCGATCGCCGACGGCACGTCGCCTTCGGCCTTCTTCAGGATGTTGCGAATGCGCTTGTTCGCGGCGGCCAGCGCTTCGGCTTCCGGCAACACCGCGAATGCGCCGATCGCCTGCAGGCGACGGTCGAAGTCGAGCAGCGACACCGGGCGCAGGGCCGCGACGGATTCGAACTGCTGCGGCGGCACGCCCTTGTCGGCGTAGTACGCGCGCAGGCGATCGATGATGAAGTCGTACAACTCATCGTTCGTGGTCTGTGCGCCGAGCGCACCGAGTTGGCCGCGCGCCGCTTCGATCAGGCGCGGCAAATCCAGGTCGATGTCGCGCTCGATGATCGTGCGCGCCAGGCCCAGCGCATTGCGGCGCAGCGCGAAGGCGTCCTTGTTGCCGGTGGGCTTCAAACCCGCGGCGAAACCACCGGCGAGCGTATCCAGGCGTTCGGCGACCGCCAGCACCTGGCCGATCGGCGAAGGCGCGACCGCATCGCCCGCGAAGCGTGGCATGTACGACTCGTCGATCGCGTCGGCGACCTCCGACGGCTCGCCTTCCACGGCGGCGTAATAGCGGCCGGCGATGCCCTGCAGCTCCGGGAATTCGTTGACCAGGCGCGATTGCAGGTCGGCCTTCGACAGCTCGGCCGCGCGGCGCGCGGGCGCCGGTTCCAGGAACAATTCGCGCGCGATGGTTTCGGCAAGCTGCGCCACGCGCCGGGCCTTGTCGGCCAGCGTGCCGAGCTTGGCCTGGTAGGTCACGTTGGCCAGGCCTTCGCGCATCGACGAAAGACCCTGCTTCATGTCTTCCACGAAGAAGAACTTCGCGTCGGCGAAGCGCGGGCGGATGACGCGCTCGTAGCCCTTGCGGACTTCGGCGACATCCTTGGACACGATGTTGGCCACGCCGACGAAGGCGGGCGTCAACTTGCCCTGCGCATCCAGCACGGGGAAGAATTTCTGGTTGTCTTCCATCGTCGCGATGAGCGCTTCCTGCGGCACGGCGAGGAAGTCGGCGTCGAAGCTGCCCACGACCGCGCTCGGCCATTCGACCAGGCACGTCACCTGCGCAAGATTGTCGTCGGCCACGCGCGCAACGCCGCCAGCCTGCGTGGCCGCGGCTTGCACTTCGCGCACGATGGTTTCGCGGCGCTCGTCGGGATCGACCAGCACCTTCGCACCGCGCAATGCGTCGACGTAATCGCCCGGCGCATGGATCCACACCGGCTTGTCGTGCATGAAACGGTGGCCGCGCGAATTGCGCCCCGCGCGCACGCCGAGCACTTCGCCTTCGATGACTTCGGCGCCGAGCAACAACACGAGCCAATGCACCGGACGCGCGAACGCGTGTTCGTGCGCGCCCCAGCGCATCGGCTTGGGGATCGGCATCGCGGCGATCGCTTCGCGCACGAGTTCGGGGAGCAGGGTCGCGGTCTTCGCGCCCGGCTTCACGGCGCGATGGACGAAACGTTCGCCCTTCGCATCGCTCGTGCGTTCCAGCGTCGTCCATTCCACGCCGGCCTTCTGCGCGAAACCTTGCAGCGCGCGCGTGGGCTGGCCGTCGGCATCGAGCGCCACGTTGAGATACGGACCGAGCACTTCGCTGCGCTGCTCGTCCTGTTCGACCGACACGCCCGGCAACACGACCGCAAGGCGGCGCGGGGAATACAGCGGCTTGGCGCCATTGCGATCCAGCGCGATGCCACGGCGCACGAGCCCGTCGATGACGTTGTCGAAGAAGGCCTGCGCCAGGCCGGGGAGCGCCTTGACGGGCAATTCCTCGGTACCCAGTTCGACCAGCAGCGGTTCCATCGCGGCCATCAGACGGTCTCCGCCGGCTTCAAAGGAGAAACCTTGAGGCCCGGGAACCCGAGCTTCTCGCGCTGCGCGAAATACGCTTCGGCCACGGCCTGGGAGAGTTTGCGCACGCGCAGGATGTAACGCTGGCGTTCGGTCACGCCGATCGCGCGGCGCGCGTCGAGCAGGTTGAATGCATGCGAGGCCTTGCAGACCTGGTCGTAGGCCGGCAGCGGCAGGTTGAGTTCGACCAGCTTCATCGCTTCGGCTTCGCACGCGTCGAAGCGATGGAACAGTTCGGCGACGTCGGCGTGTTCGAAGTTGTAGGCCGACTGCTCGACTTCGTTCTGGTGGTAGACGTCGCGGTAATACACCGGCCCTTGCGGCCCCACCGTCCAGACCAGGTCGAACACGTTGTCGACGTTCTGCAGGTACATCGCCAGCCGCTCCAGGCCGTAGGTGATCTCACCGAGCACCGGGCGGCATTCCAGGCCGCCGGCCTGCTGGAAATAGGTGAACTGCGTGACTTCCATGCCGTTGAGCCAGACTTCCCAGCCCAGGCCCCACGCGCCGAGCGTCGGCGATTCCCAGTTGTCTTCGACGAAGCGCAGGTCGTGGACCAGCGGATCCAGCCCGAGCGCCACCAGCGAGCCCAGATAGAGCTCCTGGATGTTGTCGGGGTTGGGCTTCATCGCCACCTGGTACTGGTAGTAGCGCTGCAGCCGGTTGGGGTTTTCGCCATAGCGGCCGTCGGCGGGACGGCGGCAGGGTTGCACGTAGGCGGCGTTCCACGGCTCCGGGCCGAGCGCGCGCAGGAAGGTCGCCGGGTGGAAGGTGCCCGCGCCGACCTCCAGGTCGAGCGGCTGGACCAGGACGCAGCCCTGCGCCGCCCAATACGCGTTGAGGCGCAGGATCAATTCCTGGAAGGTGATCGGGGCCGGCTTGCCGTTCTGCTGCATGGTGCGCGGACGTGGTGGCGTAAAAGCGGGCTAGTATAGGTGCGCGCGCCGACGCCTCGGCGCAAAGCTGCATTTCCCGGTCGTTTTGCTGCAAACCCCAGCCTTGAACAGCCCCTTCCTGATCCTCGAAACCGGCCAGCCCGTCGCCTCGATGCGTCGGCATGGCACCTTCCCCCACTGGATTCGCGTCGCGGCCGGCCTGGCGCGGGACGAGGCCGTGGTGGCGAACGTCGAGGCAGGCGATCCGCTGCCCTCGACCGATGGTTTCGCGGGCGTGATCGTCACCGGGTCGGGCGCGATGGTCACCGACAAGCACGCATGGAGCGAGCGCAGCGCGGCCTGGTTGCGCGAAGCCGCGCACGAGGGCGTGCCGTTGTTCGGCATTTGCTACGGCCACCAGCTGATCGCGCATGCGCTCGGCGGCGAGGTCGGCTACAACCCGTCGGGCCGCGAGATGGGCACGATCGGGCTGGAGCTGCATCCGCCGGCCGAGGAAGACCCGTTGTTCCGCGGCCTTCCGGCGCAATTCCCCGCGCAGGCCACGCACCTGCAGAGCGTGCTGCGCGCGCCGGCCGATGCGCTGGTGCTCGCGCGCTCGCCGCTGGATGATTGCCACGCCTTCCGCTGGCGCGAACATGTCTGGGGCGTGCAGTTCCATCCCGAATTCAGCGGCACGCACATGCGCGGTTACGTGCGTGCGCGCCACGATGCACTCGCGCGCGAAGGCCATTGCGCGAAGCAGGTGAGCCGCAACGTGTCGGCCGCGCCGCATGCACGCCGCGTGCTGCGCCGGTTCGTGCGCCACGCGCGCCACCTGCGGCACGTGCCCTGATCCATCCCCCCATCTGCTGCGGCCCCCACCGCGACGGAGTTTCGATGCAAGTCCGCAAGATCCCCGTTTCGCAGGGTTTGGCGTGGTTTCGCGCCGCGATCGACCTCGGCGCGCGCAACCCCAAGGCCGTGTTCGGCGCCGCATTGCTGTTCATGGCGACCTTGTACGTCTTCGCGGCGGTGATGATCGCCGTGATCGTCGCCGTGCGCGGCGACGCCAGTGCCGAACCCAACCTCGCGCTGATGGCGGTGCTGTTCGTGCCCTTGTTCATCGGCCTGATGGTGCTGGTGCCGATCCTGCTCGGCGGGATGATGCATGTGATCCGCGAAGCCGAAGCCGGCCGGCCGGTACGCGCACGCGACCTGTTCGCCCCGTTCCGTTCGCCGCGCCTGCGCGCGCTGGCGTTGCTCGGGTTGTTGCAGATCGTGCTGGCGATCCTCGGCGGGCTGGTGTTCATCACGCTGGCCGGGCCGACCTATTGGCAGGAATACCTGGGCGCCGTGCGCGGCGCGATGGGCGGGGCGACGCCGGTGATGCCGCAGCCCGCGCATCCGGGGCTGCTCGCGTTGGCGCAGTTGGCGTTCAATTACTTCACCTACACGGTGATGTTGTTCGCCGTGCCGCTGGTGTTGTTCTCCAACGTCGGGATCGTGGAAGCCGTGCGCGATGCGCTGCGCGCGTCGGTGCGCAACGTGGGCGCCAACCTGGTGGCCGCCGGCCTGTTCGCCGCCGGCACGCTGGTCGCGGCCATCGTGGTTTTTCTGATTTCCACGCTGTTGGGCTGGATCGGCGGCCTGGTGCATCCCGCCTTCGGCGCGCTGCTGGCGGCCGTGCCGCTGCTCGCCTTCGCCGCGGCGATGCTGGTGATGCTGGCGGGCGGTGCGTACATCGCGTGGCGCGACACGTTCGATGGCCCGCAGACGCCGCAGGTGCCCTTCAACGGCATCGAAGCCTGAGGCTCAGGCCTCCGCTCAGGCCTCCGGCGTTTCTTCCGTCTCGGCGGTCTTCTTCGGCGCCACGAAGCGCGAGGCGAGGATGCCGGCTTCGTACAGCGCCATCATCGGGATCGCGAGCATCAACTGCGAAACCACGTCCGGCGGCGTGATCACCGCCGCCACGATGAAGATGCCGACCACCGCGTAGCCGCGCCAGGAACTCAGTTGCTTCGGCGTCACCCAGCCGAGCAACACAAGGATGACCAGCGCGACGGGCAATTCGAAGCTCGCGCCGAAGGCCAGGAACAACACCAGCACGAAGTCGATGTACTTGCCCAGGTCCGGCGCCATCTGCACCGACTCGGGCGTGAACTTCGTCAGGAAGTGGAAGACCGCGGGCAGCACGAGGAAGTAGGCGAACGCGCAGCCGGCGTAGAACAACAACACCGCCGATGCGAGCAGGGGCGCTGCGAGTCTTTTTTCGCGCTTGTACAACCCCGGCGCGACGAAGGCCCACGCCTGGTAGAGCAACCACGGCGCGGAGATGAACACCGCGGTGAAGAAGGCGAGCTTCACCGGCACGAAGAAACCGCCGGCGGGGTCGATCGCGATCATGCGCTGGCCCGAAGGCAACTGGCTGATCAGCGGAAAGGCGATCTTGTCGTAGAGCTGCGAGGCGAAGGGCATCAGGCAGCCGAAGACCAGCAACAGCCCGGCCAGCGCCCACATCAGGCGCGAGCGGAGTTCGATCAGGTGATCGATGAGGCGGGCCGGTACGGAGGAATCAGCGTCCTGCATGGTGTTCGTCGGCGTCCTTCGGGTGCGGCGGGCTCGGCTCGGCGGGAACCGGCTCGCCGTCGTCGTCGTCGCTCGGGATCGGTGGTTCCCAATCCATCGCGCTCGCCGATTCCATCGAACGGTTTTCGTGTTCGTCCTCGTGGAGGGCCGGAACGGGCGTTTGCTGCGTCGCCTCTTCCTCGGCCGAGCCGGCGCCCGGCTCCAGGCCCGCGGTCGCGGCCGTGGCCACGTCGTTGAATTCCTTCTGCATGCGATCGCGGATCGACGTGGCGCCCGAACGCAATTGTTCTTCGGCTTGGCGCAGCGACTCGCGCGTTTCCTGGAGACTGCGCTTGAGCTCGTCGGCGGCGAGGTCCTGTTCGAACTCCGACTTCACCGAATGCCACTGCGCGCGCGCCTTCGCCACCCAGAAGCCGGCGAAGCGCGCGGCTTTAGGCAGTTTCTCGGGGCCGAGCACGATCAGCGCGACCACCGCGATGAGGAAGATTTCGCTGAAACCGACGTCGAACATCGCGCGCCTCAGCGCGGCGGATCGTTACGCTGCTCTCGCTCGCGGCGTTCCTGGTCGGCGCGTTCGCGGTCGCGCAAATCCTGTTCTTCGCGCGTGGCGTCGGGCAGGCGCGCGGCGGGCTTGTCGTCGTCGGCCATGCCTTTCTTGAAGCCCTTGACCGCTTCACCGACATCCTTGCCGACGTTACCGAGCCGCTTGGTGCCGAACACCAGGACCACGATCACCAGCACGATCAGCCAATGCCAGATGCTGAAACCGCCCATGTGCAGTGCCTTCGGGGGGAAAGAGACGACAGGATAACGCAGCCGATGTGAGAAGCGCCCGAAGATGAACGGGCGAGCGAAGGGTTCCGACGCGCGGAGGGCCCGTCAGGGGCTCGGCGGCAACGATTCCGTACGCGCCGGCGCATCCTGGTCCGGCACGACCGGCGAGCTGCCGCCAGTGACCACCGTGGTCTCCACGACCGTCGGCGGGGGCGTCGCCGTCGCACCCACCGGCGCCGCGCTGGCGACCGGCGTTCCGGTGCCGCGATTGCTGCGCGCGAGTGCGGTGGCTTCTTCCAACTGATCGCGCACCTTGACCAGGTCGGCCGACGGCAGCGCCGTCGAACGGCCTTCGAAAATCATGCGCGGCGTGCTGCCGCTGCCATAGGCGGCCTGGTTGGCCGCATCGTCGATCGACAACACCGCACCGTCGAGCGCGACGCCGGCGAACAAGCCGCGCGCACGCGACCACGACCAGATCTCTGCCTTGAACTGGCCATCGGTCGCCGTCGCCGCATTGCGGCCCACGGGGCCGGCCGCGACCGCCGCATCGGCGCCGAGGGTGAACTTGCCGTTGACGATCGAATCCACGCCGCGGTCGCTGCGGAAGACCAGCACCACGTCGGAAGACTGCACGCCCGCCTGGAAACCGATGCTGCCGCCGGTGAGCGTGACGAAGCTGGGGCTGGACCACGTGCCGTCGGGCAGCTTCACCGCCATCAGGCCGTGGCCGCGGCGCCCGCCGATGACCAGGCCGGCCTTGATGGTGTCGGGGACGATGACGATCGCCTTGGCTTCGTCGAGCAGCTTGTCGGGGATCGCGTTCTCGGGAATGGCCTGGATGTCGGTGATCACGCGCAGCGCGTTGCGGGCGCGTTCGTCCTCGCGCACGCCGGCGAAGGCCGACTGCACGCTCGCGGCGAGCAGGAGCGAAGACACGGCGATGGTCAGGGCATGGCGGGTCTTGCGGGACATGGGGAACTCCACGAGCGGGGGCGGGGGCGACGCAATCGAAACCAAGGACCACAACGGCCAGCGACGGTTCAGTCTCCGCGCGCGGCGATGAATCGCGAGCGAACCGGCGCGCGTGCATGACATCCTATGCGCATGCCCGACGTCCGTCCCCCCCTCGCGGCCGACACCGCACTGGTCCTGGTCAACCTCGGTACGCCCGATGCGCCGACGCCCGGTGCAGTGCGTGCTTACCTCTCGGAGTTCCTGATGGATCCGCGCGTGGTGCAGATCCCGCGCCTGATCTGGTGGCCGCTGCTGCACCTGGTGATCCTGCCCCTGCGCAGCCGACGCGTCGCGCACAAGTACGCCGAGATCTGGATGGCCGACGGTTCGCCGCTGGCCGTGTACACGCGTCGCCTGGCCGCCGCCGTGCAGGCGCGCATGCCGGGGACGCGCGTGGTGCATGCGATGCGCTACGGACAGCCCGCGGTGGAAGACGTGCTCGCGGGATTGCAACGCGAAGGCGTCTCGCGCGCCGTGGTCCTCCCGCTGTATCCGCAGTACTCGACGACGACCACCGCCTCGGTTGCCGACGCGGTGCGCCGGTCCGGCGGTGTGTCGGTGCAGATGATCGACGAGTATCACCTCGACGCCGGTTGGATCCAGGCCGTCGCCGATTCGATCAGCGCGCATTGGGAGGCGCACGGCCGGGGCGAACGCCTGGTGTTCTCCTTCCATGGCCTGCCGCAACGCGTCGTCGACAATGGCGATCCGTATGCCGTGCAATGCGCCGCCAGCGTCGCGGCGATCGCCGGCGTGCTCGGCCTGCACGCGGACGACTACGTGCTGACCTTCCAGTCGCGCTTCGGCAAGGAGCGCTGGCTGGAACCGGCGACGATCACGACGCTCGAATCGCTCGCGCGCAACGGCGTGCGGCGCGTGGATGTCGTGTGCCCCGGTTTCGCGGTCGATTGCCTGGAGACGCTGGAGGAGATCGCGGAAACCAACGCCGCCGCCTTCCGCGCCGCGGGCGGCGAGGCCTTCGCTTACATCCCTTGCCTCAACGACGCGCCGGCGCACGCTGACGCACTCGCGGCGCTCGCCGAAAAGGCGCTGCGCGCATGAGTTCCGCAGCGGCGTTGCGCGAAGTCGCCATCGAAACTCCGTACGGCCGATTGACGGCATTGCGCGGTGGCGGCGGCACGCCCGTGCTCGCGCTGCATGGTTGGCTCGACAACGCGGCGAGCTTCGTGCCGTTGTCCGCGCATCTGCAACACATCGACCTCGTCGCACTCGATCTGCCGGGCCACGGCACGAGCCCGCACCTGCCGCCCGGCGCGGAGTATTCGCTCGCCGGCACGGTGCAGACGGTGCTCGATGCCGCCGACGCGCTGGGTTGGGACCGCTTCGCCGTGCTCGGCCACTCGATGGGGGGCGCGATCGGCACGATCCTCGCCGCCGCGGCGCCCGAGCGGGTGACGCGCTTTCTCGCGATCGAAGCGCTGGGCGCACTCGCCGATCGCGAAGACCGCACCGCGCAGCGTCTGCGCGAATCGATCGCCGCGCGCCGCGCGCTGGGCGGAAAATCGCTGCGCGTGTTTCCCGATCGCGATGCCGCGATCCGCGCGCGCATGCAGGCCAACGACCTCAGCGAACCGGTCGCGCGCCTGCTGGTCGAACGCGGCACGCGCGCGGTGGACGGCGGTTGGGTGTGGAGCAGCGACCCGCGGCTGACGATCGCCACCGCCGTGCGCATGACCGAAGGCCAGGTGCGCGACCTCATCGCGAACATCGAATGCCCGGTGCGCGTGCTCTACGCCGATCCGGCGCCGCCGTATTTCCCCGAAGCGATGCGTCGCGAACGCGCCGGCGCGCTGCGCGACGGCGAAACGGTGGTGCTGTCCGGCACGCACCACCTGCACATGGAAGATCCGCGCGGCGTGGCCGACGCGATCGGCGGTTTTTTCCTTACTGCTGCTTCGCCAGTTGGTAGTTGAGCTTCACGCCGGGCTCGGCGTCGTCGGCGAAGGACACCGTCGCCTGGCGCTTGTCCTTCTCGTACATCGTGACCGCCTGGCCTTCGGCGGCCTGCATCGACATCGTCTGCTTCCAGCCGTCGGCCGCCATCTTCTTCCCGCTCGCGTCGGTCATCGCGGCGAGTTCGCCGGGCACGTCGAGCTGCACGACCATCACGTCCTGCATCGCCATCACGCTCAGCACCTTGTATTGCGCCGGCAGGTAGACGTCCTTCGGGAAGTCGACCGGCAGCTTGGCCGAGTCGCCGCCGGAGATGCGCATCTGCTTGCCGTCCTTGGATTCCAGGACGACCTCGCCGGATTTGGCATCGACGTTGGCCTTCTGGCCCGTCGCGTGTTCGATCGCCGCTTCGGCGGCGCGTTCGCCCGGCGACTTGCCGCAGGCGGCCAGCGCGAGCGACGCCAGGCCGATGGAGAGGATCATCAAATGCGTGCGCATGCCGGTCACTCCGTGGGTTCGAAGACTTCGGAAAACGTGCCGCACCGCATCAACCGGCCAGCAGCGAACGCAGGGTGGCCTTCAGGCGCCGTCCGTCGGCGTGGAAATAATCGCGCTCGGCGCGCCATTCGGGAAAACGCATTTCGACTTCGTGCCAGAACGCGCGCGAGTGGTCGGCGCGCAACAGGTGGCACAGTTCGTGGACGAGCACGTATTCGAACGCAGACGGACGCGCGAGCACCAGGGCCAGGTCGAGCGCGACCACGCCATTGGGCGCGAGCGAACCCCACTGCGAGGACATCACCTTGAACTGCACGCGACGCGGCGGGCGCGGCAGCGACGGCAGGTATTTCGGCAACCAGCGCCCGATGTCCGTGCGCGCCTGGCCTTCATAGAACTCGCGAACGGCGCGCCGCATCGCGACATCGGTTGCGCGTGGCGTCGTGCGGAACACCGCGTGCCCGGCAAGTGCGTCGAATTCCAGCGACGTGAAGCGCCCTTCGGCCCAGCGCACGGGGACGTCCGCGCCGCGCAGCGGAAGCGCCGCGGTCACCTCGCGCTGCAAGACGGGCAAGCCTTCCAGCGTGTAGCGCTCGAGTTGTTCGGCGAGCCACGTGCGATGTTCGGCGAGGAAACGTTCGCCCGACACCAGGCTCGCGCGCTGCGGCAGCGTCAGGCGCGCACCGCGTTCGTCCACCGAGAGGCGCAGGCGGCGTGCGCGCGGATTGCGCACGCGCTGGATTTCGATTCGTCGACCGTCTTCGAGCTCGAGCGACGTGACGTCGCGTTCGAGGACGGGGGTGCGCGGCGCCAGCAGGCGACGGAGATGGGGCATCAGTTCGTGCGCGATTGTCGTCGGGGGACGCGGCGATTGTAGGGCGCGCGCAGGAAAAGTGTGTCGATCGCGCCGCACGATTTTTGTGCGGCGCAAGGTTCCACGCGTGGTCAGTCTTCGATGCGCGAGATCTTCAGCGCGGGCTCGAGGACGTTGAACAGCCGCTTGGCTTCCGCGGCCATGAGCGCGAAGCGCGCATCGAGTTCGGCGCGCACGTCGTCGCGTTCGGTGGATTCGAGCGCGTCGACCGCGCCGTCGAGCAGCTTGAACTTGCGCACCACCAGGTCCTCGCCCAGGACGAAGGAGACGTGGTCGTCCAGCGTGAGGGACAGGCGCGTGACTTGCTTGCCCGATTCCAGGTGCTTGGCGATCTCGTCGCCCTGGAGTTCCTGGCGCTGGCATTTCACGACCGCGCCCTTGTCGGCGGCGTCCTTGAGCTCGCACTCGTCGCCGATGCTGAGGCCTTCGGGCAAGGGTTCGCCGGCGACCCATCCGGTCAGGATGCTGCGCGGCGCCACTTCGGCGTTCACCGGCAGCGCGGGGAAGCTGCCGAGCGCGTGGCGGATTTCGCTCACGACGTTTTCGGCCGACTTGCGCGAAGACGAATCGACGATGCACAGGCCGTGCCCGAGGTCGAGCAGCGCATCGGTGCGGCCCGGGCGCACGAAGGCGCGCGGCAACAGTTCGTGCACGAGGTCTTCCTTCAGCCGCTTGCGCGCGCGCCCACCGGGCTTGCGGCCTTCCTTCTTCTCGATCTCCTCCAGCTTGCGCGACAGCAGGTCGTTCACGACCGCGCCGGGCAGCAGCTTGTCCTCGGTGCCCACGCTCAGCCAGATCGCATCGGAAATGCGATGGGACAGGGCTTCACCGTCGCGCCCGAAAGGCGAGACGAAGCCGCGTGAAGACAACTCGAGCGCACCGACGGGCTTGAGCACGCAATCGGCGAGGCGGGCTTCGAGTTCGGAAAAATCCAGGGACGTGGGGAAGCGGAAGAGCGTGAGGTTGCGGAAGAACATCGAGATCCTAAATGCAGCGCCCGTCCCCGCGCTGGCGAGGATCGGCAAAGAGGGAAGGCAGTTTACGCGCCGTCGTCGGCGCTGTCGTCGTCGCGCGTTTCGCCCGACAACCACGCATGCGCATCGGGCAAGGGCGCATCGCCGCGCGCCCCGAGCCCCATGAAATCGAATAGCGACGGATCGCTCAATTGCGAGGGCCGCACGTCGCCCAGCGCCCGCGCGATGGTTTCGATGCGCCCGGGAGACTCCTTCTCCCATTGCGCCATCATTTTCTGCACCTGCTTGCGCTGCAGGTTTTCCTGCGAGCCGCACAGGTTGCAAGGAATGATGGGGAATCGGCGGGCTTCCGCGTACTCGGCGAT
Organism: Lysobacter sp. 2RAF19; assembly: GCF_052115395.1. Classification (NCBI taxonomy): domain Bacteria; kingdom Pseudomonadati; phylum Pseudomonadota; class Gammaproteobacteria; order Lysobacterales; family Lysobacteraceae; genus Lysobacter; species Lysobacter sp. 2RAF19. The sequence continues at coordinate 231,297 of NZ_JBFRGO010000002.1, forward strand.
GTCCGCCTCGCGCACGTAGGCCAGCGGGCGGATGACCACGTGCTTGCCGTCGTCCGAACGCAGCTTGGGCGGCATGCCGCTCAATTTCGCGTGGAAGAACATGTTCAGGAAAAACGTGGCGACCAGGTCGTCGCGGTGGTGGCCCAGGGCGATCTTGGTGAAGCCTTCCGCTTCGGCGTGCGCATACAGCGCGCCACGGCGCAGGCGCGAGCACAACGAACACAGCGTCTTGCCCTCCGGCACGACGCGCTTGACCACCGAGTAGGTGTCCTGCTCGAGGATCGTGTACGGCACGCCGACCGATTTCAGGTATTCGGGCAGCACGTGCGCGGGAAAATCGGGCTGCTTCTGGTCGAGGTTGACGGCGTGCAGCTCGAAGCGCACCGGCGCCTTCTCGCGCAGCTGCAGCAAGACATCGAGCATCGTGTAGCTGTCCTTGCCGCCGGACAGGCACACCATCACCTTGTCGCCCTCCTCGATCATCCCGAAGTCGGCGATCGCCCGTCCCACCTGGTGGCGCAGGCGCTTGGCCAGCCGCACCCGCTCGTGCGCGATCCGGCGTGCGCGCGGCTGGGGCTCGAGCAGGGGAAGCGGAATCGTGGACATGGGGGAATCGGCTCGAAAGCGACGGAACGAGGCGGATCGCATTCTATCCCGGCGTCGACGGCGCTAAAGTCGGCGTCGTGACCCAGCCGAACGACCCGGGCGAACTCGCCCGCATGGCGCAGCGCGTGATCGAGCTCAAGCTCGAGCACCGCGACCTCGACGCCGCGATCCTCCGGCTGGCGGCCGACGCCGACGCCGACGAACTCACGGTCAAGCGCCTGAAGAAACGCAAGCTGCAGTTGAAGGACTGCATCGCGAAGCTGGAGTCGGCGCTGATCCCGGACGAACCGGCGTAACGGCTACTGCGGTGCGTCGGGCGTCTCCGTCGCCGACGGCGGCGTCTCGGCCGGCGGCGCCGCAGGCGGCACGGCCTTGGACGCTGCTTCCGGGCTGATCTTCTCGATCGTGTGGCGCAACTCGCGGCCCAGGATGATGCGCGCGTCCTTCGCCCATGCATCCAGGCGTTCGTCGAACATCAGCTTGCCGGCTTCGTTCGGCCACACCATGCGCAACTCGCGCATCTTCTGGATGAAGCTGCGGAACAGCGTGCGGTCGAAGAACTCGGGCGCCGCGGGCGCGTACAGCAGCGACAGGCGTTGCGCCGCGAGCTGGCACAGGCTTTCCAGTTCGCCGGAAGACAGCGTGCCCGCGCCGTTCTTCACCAGCACCGAGATCGCGATGTAATAACGCTCGAAGGCTTGCTGCAGCGAATGGCCGATCGCGCGGATGCGGAAGACTTCGTCGGTCTGCCCCGCGCTGCGCGAGAGGATCCCGCCTTCGTCGTCGCTCACGTGCTTGAGCAGGCCTTCGCGTTCGAAGACGTCGATCGTGCGGTCGATGCGCTGCGCGAATCCGTCCTCGTCCCACGGCAGGAACAGCTCGGCCTTGAGGAAGGGGTACACCGTGCGTCCCAGGCGCTGCACCATCAGGCGCGACAGGCGGCGGTTGTTGAGGAAGCACACCGCGATCCACGCCGAGGCGGTGAACAGGTGCAGCACGTTGTTGCGGTAGTAACTCATCAAGCCCGCGGTGTCGCCGTCCACGCTCAGCACGTCGCCGAGCGGATGCGCGGTGCGCGAGAGCATGTTGATTTCCTCGCCGTGCGCGATGATCTGCTCGGGCGTGTGCGGCGTCACCGTCACCAGCGACGAATACGGCACGTCGCTCAACAAGGTTTTCGACAACGCGATCTGCGCGAGCAGGTCGGCTTCGCCCATCGCGTGCTTGGGCGTGGACAACAACGCCATCGCGAGCAGGTTGATCGGATTGACGTCCGCCGCGCGATTGATGTTGACCTGGATCTGCTGCGCGGTGGAATCGACCGTGTCGGACAACCAATCGGGGCGATCGTCCTCGTCCAGCGGCGTGCCGTCCCAGGCGGGCGCGTGTTCGGCCAGCATGTCGTTGAGCCGGATCGGCTCGCCGAAATTCACCACGACCTGGCCGTAATTGCTGCGCAGCACCCGCGGGATGCTCATGAGCAACTGCCAGATCGATTCCTTCTGCTTGGGCTTGCCGATCAATTCATCGAGATAGCTGTCGCCTTCCAGCAACTTCTCGTAGCCGATGTACACCGGTTGGAACAGCACCGGACGCGTGGGCTGGCGCACGAAGGCGCGCACCGTCATCGCGACCATGCCGCCCTTGGGCGGCAGCAGGCGGCCGGTGCGCGAACGCCCGCCCTCGATGAAGTATTCGATCGAATAACCGCCCGCGACCAACTGCGAGACGTACTCGGTGAACACCGCCGAATACAGCGCGTTGCCGCGGAAACTGCGGCGCAGGAAGAACGCGCCGCCGCGGCGCAGGATCGGACCGATCACCGGCAGGTTGAGGTTGATGCCCGCGGCGATGTGCGGCGGCACGATGCCCTTGGTGTAGAGCAGATAGCTCAACAACAGGTAATCCATGTGGCTGCGGTGGCAGGGCACGTAGACGACTTCGTGGCCGGGCGCGTTCTGCTTGACCGCTTCCAGGTGATGCACGAGCACGCCGCGATAGATGCGGTTCCACACCGTGGAGAGCAGGAAGCTCGCCGAGCGCACGACCGGGTGCGAGTAGTCGGCGGCGATCTCGTAGATGTAGGCGTGCGCCTTCTTCCAGGCTTCGGCCTTGCCCTTCTCGGGGTTCGACGGATTTTCGCGGCGCGCCTGGTCGGCGATGGCTTCCTTCACCGAATCGGCGGACAGCACCTGGTCGGCGAGCAGGCGGCGCGTCGAAAGATCCGGACCGATGATCGCCGAACGGATGCGGCGGAAATGCGCGCGCAACACGCGCGAGAGCTTGCGCACGGTGCGTTCGGGATCCAGGCCTTCCTCGACCGCCGAACGCACGGGCACGGGCGGCGCGAATTGCACCGTCGTCGAGCGCCCGTTGAGCAGGATCGCGAGCAGGCGGCGGAAACGGCCGACGATCGTCCAGTTTTCGGAGAACAGCACCGAGAACCAGCCGCTGTGTTTGTCCGGCGCACGGCCGACGAAGATCGACACCGGCACCAGTTGCACGTCCAGCGCCGGGTCTTCGCGATGCGCCTGCAACAAGCGCGCGAGCGAACCGGAGTGCGTCTTGTGTTCCGGCCCCGGCGACAGGCCGAGCACCTTCAACGGATTGCTGTTGCGACGGCGCGAGAGCGCGACGTACGCGCGCTTGCGACCGAGCGGGTCGCCCGGCATCGGCTGCAGCGGCGAGGGAAGCCCGGATTCGCGACAGGCGCGCTCCAGGATCAGCGCGTTCGACAGGCCATAGTCTTCGAGCACGTAGCAGATCGGACGGCCGTCGGCCCAGTCGGCGGGTGAGCGCGGTTCGAGTTCCAGCCCGATCCACGGCTCCAGCAACTTGCCCATCAGGCGCGCCCACAGCGGCGGGCGCGCGCCCACCGGATTGGACGAGCCGTCGCGCGGCGCGACGGGCGATGGTGTTGCCACTTCGTCGTGGACCGGCGGCGCCTCGAGCGGCAGTTCGGGCGCGTCGTGCGCGGCCGTTGCGTCCTCGGGGACCGGATTGGAGGGCAGCTCGCGCGCGGGCGCTTCCGCCTCCGGCGACGGCGTCGGGGCCGGCGGCGGGGTGGGCGTTTCGTCGAAGAGCGGGAGGTTGGGCTGGTTGGGCATCGCCGCCATTATGGCGAAGGCGCCGTCGAGCGGGTCGAGGCGGGCGCCGGAGGCGTCGTGGCGCGCACTGCGGGCCCGTCGAGCGAGGCCTCCGCGTTGCGCAGATAGTCGGCCAGGTACCAGCGCCCGCCGATGCGCGTGACGTCGAGGATCGTGTCGATTTCCTCGCCCGCGAGCGGATAGCGCACGCGCACGCGGGCGGTGTCGCCGGTCTGCTGGACGAGCGTGGCGTCGAGGCCGTCGAAGCTCGCGTCCAGGTTCAGCCCGTAGCTGCCGAACACTTGCTTGGTCGCGGCGAGGAACGGCCCGAGGCGTTCGAGCGATTCGTCCATGCCGTGGTTGGCGAAGTCTTCGGGCGCGGTGATCCCGGCTTCCGCCGCGGCCGTCGAGAGCAAGGCGATCGCCCGGCGCGCGCGTTTGCCATCGGAGAGCGGCGCATTCGCGGCCCATCGGCTGAGCACCGCCACGGTTTGCGTGTAGTGGTCGCGCTCGGCCGCGCTGTAGTCGCCCTCGTTGCGGATGTATTGCACGCCGAAATCGCCGAGCGAGGTGGCCGTGGAGCGCAGTTCGTCGGCTGAATTCGCGAACTGGGCATCGAAGGTGCGTTGCAGGTCGGTACGCGCATTCGGCTCGGCCAGGGCGGCGAGCATCGCGGGGAGCCGATCATCGAGCGGAAGTTCGTCGAGCGGCCAGCGGCTGCGCCCGGTGCGCCACGCGGTTTCCAGGCGCGCGTGCAGGGCCGGCGGCACCGCGACCGTGGCGAAACCCGCGGGATCGTTGGCGCGCAGGCGATCGGCGAGTGCACGCACCGCCTGCGCGGGAACCTCGGCGCCGGGTTGCGCAGGGGGCGACTTCGCGCAGGCCGCGAGCAAGGCGGCAGCGACGAGGACGGCGGCGGCGAGGCGGGGGACGGACGGCGACCGGTTCGGCATGGCGCGGATCATCGCCGATCCCCGCAAAGAAAAAGGAGGCCGAAGCCTCCTTCAAAAGTCCGGTCGGGCCGGAAGACATCGGTTGTGGCATGGCGCCGGACGAACCGGCTGCGTGCAGGCTAGCCCAGCGGCCGTAGCTGATGCAATACCTGAAATATGGTGGTGCAACGCATTGATTCAATTGACCGGATCGAGCGCCGCTTCCTTCTTTGCGCGTCGCTCGGTGGCGGGCTGGCGCCATTCGTTGTCGAACAAGGCCGGTTCCCAGGACCCGTACATGGGGTTGGGCAGCACGAACCAGCGCTCGCCGATCCAGCTCGCGTATGGCGCAACGGCAGCCCGGCGGCCGTCGGGCGTGTTCGCGACGATCTGCACCAGGTCGCCGACCTGGTCGCCGAACTGCATCAACACGCGATACGAGCGACCGACGAGTTGGCGGCGGCACGACTTCTCCGAGCCTTCCTGCTCGCAACCGTCGACGACCGTACCCAGGCCCAGCACCTGGTCATCGCTGGCGAGCGGGAAGCCCGCGCTCCGCAGGTTGGCGATCGTCGCCGGCGCCAGGCTCGCATCGCGGTTGGTGATGTAGAAGACGGTGACGCCCTGCTTCGCCGCCGCATTAAGGAATTCCACCGCGCCCGGCAAGGCCTTCGCCTTGCGCTCTTCGACCCACTTGCCCCACTGCGCTTCGTCGAAGCCGCGGTGTTCGAGGATCTGCCGCACCGAGGCCGGCGCGTTGTCGAGCACCGTTTCGTCGACGTCGACGATGATCGCGGGCTTGAGCCCCTTCACCGGCCCGACGCGATCTTCCTTCGGCAACGCATCCCACGCCTTGTCGGCGAGCGCGGCCTTCAGCTGCTGCGACGCCGCGCGATACACCGTGCGATAGACCAGGTCGCGTTCGGCGGAGGTTTGATACCAGGCGACGGCGTTGAGCGCGTCGTCGGCCGGCGGCGTGTCCTGCGTTACGACAGGCGCGGGCTCGGGCGTCGGCGCAAGCGTCGTTCCGGCGGTGGTCGCGCATCCGACGAGGGCGAGCGTCAGCGAAGTGGCGAGAACGGCGAAGCGCATGCGGCGAACCTGGCGGCGAACGGGGCCGCGAGTGTAGCCGAGCGCCTGCGACGAACGAATGTCAGCTCGGCGCGCGCTGCAGCGAGACGCGCTTTCCGCCCGGCAGGGTTTGTGTGCCCACTTCGTCGAAGCCGTAGCGCGCATGGAAACGGCGCGAGGCCTCGTTCGGCGGATCGATGTCGAACTCGCAGGTCACGCTCGAGACATGCGCCTGGCGCGCGAACGCGAACAGATCCTCGTACAGGCGAGCGCCGAATCCGCGGCCCTGGTGCGCCTGCGCGACCACCACGCGATCGACATACAGGAAGGCTTCGTAGTGCGCATCGAACCAGCGATAGTTCACGCTGTCGTAGTCGGCGCCCTCGCGGAAGGCGAGCAGGAAGGCCACCACCGCGCCGTCTTCTTCGACCACGCGTCCGTACGCCGATTGCGCGCGCAGATGCGCATACCGCGCCGCGTCCATCGGGCTGAGCACCGCTTCGGATTCCAGGTTGAGCGCCAGGATCGCGTCCGTATCGGCGGCGACGATGTCGCGCACGCGCAGCTTCATGCGTCGAGCAACGCGCGGATGGCGGCGAAACCCGCGCTCGCGCGTTCCTTCTTTTGCGAGGCGTCGGCTTCGGGGTCGGCGCCGTCGCGCTGCACTTCGTCGGCGGGCAATTCGTCGATGAAGCGGCTCGGCTTCAGGCGGTGCTTCTCGCCCCAGCGTTGCGCCTCGCGCGAATGCGAGAGCCACAACTGCTCCTTCGCGCGCGTGATGCCGACGTACATCAGGCGGCGTTCCTCATCGATGCGCCCTTCCTCGATCGACGCATCGTGCGGCAGGTTGCCGTCTTCGACGCCGACGATGAAGACATAGCGGAACTCCAGGCCCTTGGCCGCGTGCAGCGACATCAGGCGCACCTGGTTGCCCGCATCGCCCTTGTCCGAATGCGAGAGCAACGCGAGCGCCGCCGCCAGTTCGCCGGGGCCCGAGGTCTTCGGCCCGTCGAACCAATCGGCGAGTTCGTCCAGGTTCTGCCGGCGACGCAGGAACGTCGCCTCGTCCTTGCATTGCGCGCGCACCATCGCGAGCAGGCCGGAGCGTTCGTTGAGCTTGCGCACGAGTTCGGCCGGCGGCATTCGAGCGGCATCGCCACGCAGACCCTTTAGCAGATCGGCCAGTGCCTGCAGCGAATTCGCCGCGCGCGGCTGGAGCTGCTTCAACATCCCCACCGACTCGGTCGCGCGCGCGAGCGGCAGTTGCGCCTGCTGCGCCATCTCCGCGAGCTTGGCGAGCGTCGTCGCGCCCACGCCGCGATTGGGCGACTGCACCGCGCGCAGGAACGCCGCGTCGTCGTCGGGATTGGCGATGCAGCGCAGCCACGCCATCGCATCTTTCACTTCACCGCGATCGAGGAACGCGGTGCCGCCGGTGATGTGGTACGGCACGCGCAACATCTGCAGCGCTTTTTCGAGCGCACGCGACTGGTGGTTGCCGCGGAACAGGATGCAGAAGTCGCTCCACGGCGCGCCGCGCGACTGGTTGAGAAAATGGATCTGGTCGGCGACCTTTTCCGCCTCGTGCGCGCTGTCGCGGCATTCCCACACGCGGATGCGCTCGCCGTCGGCCTGGTCGCTCCACAGCGTCTTGGGATGTTCGTGCGGATTGTTGGCGATCAGTGCGTTCGCCGCGCGCAGCACGCGATTGCTGCAGCGGTAATTCTGCTCGAGCTTGACGATCTTGAGCTGCGGGTAATCGCGGCCCAGTTCGAACAGGTTGTCCGGGTTCGCGCCGCGCCAGGCGTAGATCGACTGGTCGTCGTCGCCCACGCAGGTGAGGTCGCCACGCGGGCCGGCGATCGCCTTGAGCAGGCGGTATTGCGCGTCGTTGGTGTCCTGGCACTCGTCGACGAGCAGGTAGCCGATGCGTTCGCGCCAGGCGAGCACGGCTTCTTCGTCGGTTTCCAGCAACTGCACGGGCAGGCGGATCAGGTCGTCGAAGTCGACGGCGTTGAAGGCGGACAGGCGCGCCTGGTAACGCGCGTACAAGGCGGCGGCTTCGCGTTCGCGGATGCTCTGCGCAGCCTGCGCGGCCTCCTCCGGCGAAAGACCGGCGTTCTTCGCGCGCGAGATCAGGTTCTTCGCCGCGTCGAGCACGTCGGGCTTGCTGCCGGGCGGCAACAGATCCTTCAACTGCGCGGTGCTGTCGTCGGCGTCGAAGATTGAAAAGCCGCGACGCAGGCCAAGCTTGGCGTGCTCGATCTGCAACAGCTTCAGGCCGAGCGCGTGGAAGGTGCAGATCGTGAGGCCTTCGGCCGTGTCGCCCTTCAGGCGCTTGGCCACGCGTTCCTTCATCTCGCGCGCGGACTTGTTGGTGAAGGTGATCGCCGCGATGCGGCGCGCCGGCATGCGCCCGGAGTTGATCAGGTGCGCGATCTTTTCCACGATCACGCGCGTCTTGCCGCTGCCCGCGCCCGCCAGCACCAAAAGCGGCCCGTCGACGTGTGCGACGGCCTGGCGTTGGGGAGGATTGAGGCCGTGCAAGGGACGCTCCGTGGGCAAGCGCGGGGCGGCGCAGTTTAGCCGTTCTGCTCCCGCATAATCGCGCCCATGGCCAAGCTCTATTTCTACTATTCGGCGATGAATGCGGGGAAGACCACGACCCTGCTGCAATCGGCGCACAACTACCGCGAGCGCGGCATGCGCGTGCTCGTCTTCACGCCCGCGCTTGACGACCGCGCCGGCAAGGCGGGGGTCGTGGCCTCACGGATCGGGCTGCGGTCCGAAGGCGTCGCATTCGGGCGCACGGACGATCTGCTGGCGCGCGTGGAAGCCGACATCGCCGCGCACGGCAAGCTCGATTGCGTGCTGGTCGACGAAGCGCAGTTCCTGTCCAAGCCGCAGGTTTGGCAACTGAGCGAAGTCGTCGACCAACTGCGCATCCCCGTCCTGTGTTACGGCCTGCGCACGGATTTCCGCGGCGAGTTGTTCGAAGGCAGCCAGTACCTGCTGGCCTGGGCGGACGAGCTCGCCGAGATCAAGACGATCTGCCACACCGGCAAGAAGGCGACGATGACCGTGCGCGTCGACGAACGCGGCCACGCGGTGCAGGCCGGCCCGCAGGTGGAGATCGGCGGCAACGATCGCTACGTGTCGGTCTCGCGCGCGGAGTTCAAGAAGGTGATGCGCGGGGAAGGCAGGATCGATCCGATGCAGCCCTCGCTGCTGGACTGAGCGCCGCCTACTGCATCGCGACCGGTGCGCACGCCGCGCGGATCGCGTCGACTTCGCGCGGCAATCGCCCGCCCTGCGGCAGGCCCGAACGCACCTCGCCGGACAGCGCATCCAGTTCCGTGCGCGCTTGCGCGGCGTCGGCACCGCGGCATTGGACTTCGCCGAGGTAGGCGCGTGCGCGCCAGCGCAGGTTGCGGGGCTCGCTGCCGCCGGAGACGGTGGCCGTCGCCATGCGTTTCAAGGTCGCTATGGCCTTGGCGTCGCCGTCGCGCGCCTGTTCGCGCGCAAGCGAGAGTTCCATCTCCTGCGTGTCCAGGGATGGCTGCCCTTCGGCACGGCGCGACAACGCGGCCGCGCGCGCCAGGCTCGCCTTGGCGGCGGCGTGGTCGCCTTCGGCCGACAGGATCAGGCCGTTCGCATATTCGACGTCGGCGACGAAGGGATGCTGCAACCCGAGTTGCGTCACCGCCAGTTGCGCCGCCTGCTTGACCTCGGCGCGCGCTTCCTCGACGCGCCCGAGCGCCTGCAGGATCTGCGCGTGTTCGGCCATCGCGCGCGCCATGCGGGTGCGGGCCGAGGAGGTCCGCCAGATCGCGACGGCCTGGGCGAGATCGCGTTCGGCTTCGTCCAGGCGGTTCTGTTCCCACGCCAGCATGCCGAGGGTGTAGAAACTGGCGCCGACGTCGACATGGCGTTCGCCGACGCGTTCGATCAGCAGCGGCGTGGTGTCGCGCAGGTCGCGCTCGGCGACGTCGAGCCAACCCTGTTCCATGTACACCGCCGCGCGCTGGCGATGCAGCGCCAGCGTGGTCGGATGGCGTTCGCCGAGCAGTTCGGCCGAAAGCGCGAGTGCGGCATCGACCGACTTGGCCGCTTCGCCGGGAAGTCCCTTCTCGCGCAACAACACGCCCATGCGGCGATGGATCTGGATCGCGAGCGGATGGCGTTCGCCCACGCGCTGCTGCAGGAAGGCCAGCGCATTGCGCAGGTTCGCCAGCGCGACGTCGGACTTGCCCGCGTCGGCATCCACGTTCGCCAGGTCGAACAGGTTTTCCGCGACGCCGGCTTCGTCGTCGAGCGTCTCGCGGCGGATGGTCATCGCGTATTCGAGCAACTGCCGCGCGCCGTTGAACTCGCCCACCGCGCTGCGGCATCGCGCGAGCTGCGAGTAGAACTCGGCGACCTGTGCCGGCAATTGCGATTGCTCACGACGCGCGCGCTCCATCCAGGGTTGCATCGCGTCGATGCATTTGCGCGGGTCGTCGAGCTGCCGATGCGCGAAACCCTGCTGCGTCGCCGCTTCGATCTGCAGGCTCGCCGGCGCGTCGTCGCCGACCGCCTTGAGGATCTCGGCCTGGCGTTCGAGCAGCGACATCGCCTCGGGATAGTCGCCCAGGCCCAGCCGCAGGCGCGCGATGATGCCGAACACTTCGGCGCGCGCGAGCGGTTGCCGCGCAAGCTCGCTGTTGGCGCGCACGATGCCGTTGTCCAGCAGCGAGCGCATGTCGATGGCGTCGTCGCGCGGTGCCGCGCCCGCGCCTTCGAACAACCCGATGACGAAATCCTGCAGCGCCTGCGCGCGCGCGGTTTCGCGCACCGCCTGCTGGCCCTGCCACGAAACGATGGTCAGCGCGGCGCCTAGCACGCCGGTCACGACGATGGTGGTCGCCAGCGCCCAACGATGGCGGATGACGTACTTGCGCAGCCGATAGCTGACGCTCTGCGGCCGCGCGAGCACCGGCTTGCCGGCCAGATAGCGCTCCAGGTCGAGCGACATCGCCTCCACCGACGGATAACGCTGCTCGGGCTTCTTCGCCAGCGCCTTGAGCACGATGTTGTCGAGGTCGCCGGTGACGTTGCGCGCGCGACGGCGCAGCATCGCCGTGTCGCCGTCGCCTGCATCGGCCTGGCGTTGGAGGGCGGACGAGGGTTTGGTCGGGTCGCCCTGCAGGATGGCTTCTTCCCACTCGGCGTCGCTCTGGCGCTTGAGGCGATAGGGTTTGGCGTCGGCGAGCAATTCGTAGAGCACGACGCCGAGCGAATACACGTCGGTCATCGTCGAGACCGGTTCGCCCCGCACCTGTTCGGGCGCGGCGTAGTGCAGCGTGAACGCGCGCACGCCGGTGCGCGTCTGTTCCGGCGCGGCGACATCGGCGTCGATGAGCTTGGCGATGCCGAAGTCGAGCAGGCGCACGTCGCCGGCGGGCGTGACCAGGATGTTCGACGGTTTGAGATCGCGGTGGACGATGAGGTTGGCGTGCGCGTGCGAGACCGCGTCGCAGATCTGGTGGAACAGGTCGAGCCGCGATTCCAGCGAAAGGCGGTGCGCGCGGCAGTAGTCGGTGATCGGCTCGCCTTCGATGTATTCGAGTGCGAGATAAGGTTGATGGTCGTGGCTCACGCCGGCATCGAGCAGGCGCGCGATGTGCGGATGCGCCAGGCGCGCGAGGATCTGGCGTTCGCGGGTGAAGCGCAGGCGCAGGTTCGGATCGACCAGGCCCGGGCGCAGCAGCTTCAATGCGACGCGGCGTTGATACAGGCCGTCGGCGCGCGCGGCGAGCCACACCTGGCCCATGCCGCCTTCGCCGAGCATGCGTTCGAGGCGATAGGGGCCGACTTCCACGCCGGGCCGCGGGCCGGGCAAGGGCGCGACGAGGGGTTCGCTGAGGAAATCCTCGCGATCGGTTTCCAGCTTGAGCAAGGCTTCCAGGTCGTCCGCGGTCTGCGGATCTTCCTCGCGCATCAGGCGCAGGCTGCGTTCGCGTTCGTCCTGGTCGAGCTCGAACAGCGCATCGAGCAGCGGGGACAACCGTTGCCAGCGCTCGGGGTCCATCACGTTCCCCGTCAGGAGTCCTTCAAGGAGGCGAGCAGGAACAGGCGGGCTTTCTGCCAGTCGCGCCGGATGCTGCGTTCGGACCGCTTGAGCAGCGCGGCGATCTCCAGTTCGGAGAGGCCGGCGAAGTAACGCAGTTCGACCACCTGCGCCAGGCGCGCGTCGACCGCGGCCAAACGCGTGAGCGCGGTATCCAGGCCGAGGGTTTCCTCGTCCAGGCGCAAGCCGCCTTCGACTTCCTCGGGCAGCTCGGTCACGCGATGCAGGTCGCCGCCGCGTTTCTGCGCCAGGCGCTGGCGCGCGTAATCGACCACGACGCTGCGCATCGCGGAGGCGGCATAGGCGAAGAAGTGCGCGCGATCGTCGAACTGCGCCGAATTGCGGCCAACGAGTTTGAGGTAGGCCTCGTGCACCAGCGCGGTCGCATCGAGCGTGTGCCCATGCTGCCCGGCGAGCTGGCGGCGGGCCATCGCGTGGAGTTCCTGGTACAGGGTGGCCAGGACACGGTCGAGCGCGCCACGGTCTCCGTCGCGTGCAGCGTCCAGCAACTCCGTGATATCGGCCGTCTCGGACATATCTCCCCTCAGGCGCCGGAATATACCCGCGTTGGGCGATGCTTGCCTGCGTGGACCGTTGGTGGCTGAAGCTTTCAGCGTTGGCAGCGGGGGCACCAGACGGTGGTGCGCTGGCCGATCGACCCCTCTTTCATCGTCCGCCCGCATTTCGGGCAGGGCTCGCCGCCCCGGCCGTAGGCGGCCAGCTCGAGCTCGAAATACCCGGGCAGGCCATCGGGGCTGATGAAGTCCCGGAGCGTCGTGCCGCCCCGCTCGATCGCGTAGGCCAGGATCCGCTTCACGGCGTCGGCGAGGGCGTGGTAGCGCTCCCGCGAGACCTTGCCGGCCTCGCGCAGGGGCGAGATGCCGGCCTCGAACAGGGCCTCGGCCGCGTAGATGTTGCCGACGCCGACCACGATCCCCTGGTCCATCAGGAAGGTCTTCACCGGCGCCTTCCGGCCCCGGCTGCGGGCGAACAGGTAGTCCCCGTCGAAGGCGTCGGACAAGGGCTCGGGCCCCAGGCCGCGCAGGAGTTCGTGGACCTCGCCCGGCGCCTGCCAGAGCAGGCAACCGAAGCGCCGCGGGTCGTTGAAGCGCAGGACGCGGCCCTTGCTGCGGCCCCGGTCGGCAAGTTTCAGGTCGACGTGGTCGTGCGCTTCCACCGGCGTGTCGCCCTGCAGGACGCGCAAGCTGCCGGACATGCCCAGGTGGAGGAGCGCGCTGCCGACTTCGGTGTCGAGCAGCAGGTATTTCGCTCGCCGACGAACGGAATCGATCCGCCGACCGGGGAGCAAGGCCGCTACTTCCGGCGGAATCGGCCAGCGCAGGTCCGGACGACGCAACACGACGTCGGCGACGATGCGCCCTTCAATATGCGGTGCGAGGCCGCGCCGCGTGGTTTCGACTTCGGGCAGTTCGGGCATGGCGTGAGTTTGCGCGATTCGCGTCGACTCATGAGATGGGGCGTGAAAGCGGCCGGTGCAACGTGAAGATTGTTATCCGGTCTGAACACCCCCATCACGGATCTGCGCCGTACCCGGGCGCATGGATGACCGCGGGTGGCATGATGCCCTCGGGGTGAAACGCCCCTGCTTTTACACTCGGAGTCACGATGCAAGCTTTTCTCGATTTCCTCGGCGGCGGTCTGCTGCAATTCGGTTGGGTCGGCCTGGTGGTCTACCTCCTGGTTGCCACGCAGCTGACGATCTTCTCGGTCACCCTGTACCTGCATCGCAGCCAGGCGCATCGCGGCGTCGATTTCCATCCGGTGCTCGCGCACTTCTTCCGTTTTTGGACGTGGATCACCACGTCGATGATCACGAAGGAATGGGCGGCGATCCACCGCAAGCACCATGCGAAGTGCGAGACCGAAGAAGATCCGCACAGCCCGATGCACAAGGGCATCAAGACCGTCTTCTGGCGCGGCGTGGAGCTGTATCGCGAAGCGCGCGGCGATCGCGAGTCGATCGAGAAGTACGGCAAGGGCTGCCCGGAAGACTGGATCGAGCGCAAGGTCTATACGCCGCACGCGACGATGGGCCCGACGCTGCTGCTCTTCATCAGCTTTGCGTTGTTCGGCATCCCGGGCGTGGCCGTGTGGGCGATCCAGATGCTGTGGATCCCGTTCTGGGCCGCGGGCGTCGTCAACGGCCTCGGCCATTGGTGGGGCTACCGCAATTTCGAAACCACCGACACGGCGACCAACCTCACGCCGTGGGGCGTGTGGATCGGCGGCGAAGAACTGCACAACAACCACCATGCCTTCCCGAGCTCGGCGAAGTTCGCGCTGCGCAAGTTCGAAGTGGACATCGGCTGGGCCGTGATCAAGTTCTTCGAATCCATCGGCATGGCCAAGGTGCTGCGCGTGGCGCCGACCCTCGACGTGCGTCCGAACATCAACGTGCCGGACACCGAGACGATCAAGGCGCTGCTCGCGCATCGCTTCCAGGCGATGACCGATTACCAGCGCAATGTCCTCAAGCCGGCGCTCAAGGAAGAAGCGCAGGCCACCGGCAGCAAGCTGCGCGCCATGCTCCCGCGCCAGCTGCGCAAGGGCCTGAGCGACGATGGCCGCTGGCTCAAGCCCGATGCGCGCCAGCAGATGCAGGAATGGGTGGAGGCGCGTCCGCGCATCCGCGCCCTGGTCGAACATCGCGCCCGCCTGGCCGCCGTGCTCGAAGCGCGTGGCAACGACGCCGCGGCCACGCTGCAGAACCTGCAGCAGTGGTGCCGCGAAGCCGAAGCCAGCGGCATCCGCGCGCTGCAGGATTTCTCGGCGCGCCTGAAGGGCTACCAGCTGCAGGCCTGATGCAAGCGACAAGGCACCGTCCACGGATTCAGAACAGAATGAGCCCCGCACGTTCGCGTGCGGGGTTTTTGTTTGCCTGCCTGCTGGCGCCGGCTGCCTTCGCCCAGGTCGTCGCGAGCGGCGATTACCTCTCGCGCATGGACACCGACCACGACCAACGCGTCTCGCTGGTCGAATACCAGGATTGGCTGAGCTACGCCTTCGATGCGATGGACGTCGACCACGACGGCACGCTCTCGCCGGCCGAGCAACCCGGCGGCCGTGGCAAGCCGCTCACGCGACAAGCGCACCGAGCGCGCCTGGCCGACGCCTTCCGTCGGCAGGACGCCAACGGCGACGGCGTGTTGAGCGCCGCCGAACTCGCCGCCCCGCCGCGTTGAAGGCAAACTGTCGGCCCACGTCGCGAGGGGTTGGCGCATGACCGGTTCGACCGACTACGCGCGCGAGTACGCGCAATCGCTCAGCGATCCCGAGACCTACTGGAAGGCGATCGCCGAGCGCATCGACTGGATCGCCAAGCCGACGCAGATCAGTGACGTCAGCTTCGACGCCGACGATTTCCGCATCCACTGGTACGCCGACGGCGTACTCAACGCGAGCGTCAACTGCCTGGATCGGCACCTGGCCAAGCGCGGCGATCGCACGGCGCTGATCTTCGAACCCGACGACCCCGACGGCCAGGCGCAACGCATCACCTACCGCGATCTGCACGCGCGCACCTGCCGTCTCGCCAACGCGCTGCGCAACCTCGGCGTGCGCAAGGGCGACCGCATCACCATCTACCTGCCGATGATTCCCGACGCCGTCGTGGCGATGCTCGCCTGCGCGCGCATCGGCGCGATCCACTCGGTGGTGTTCGGCGGGTTCGCGCCGCACTCGATCGCCGACCGCATCGCCGACTGTCGCAGCAAACTGATCATCACCGCCGACGAAGGCCTGCGCGGCGGCAAGCGCATCGCATTGAAGGCGAACGTCGACGCCGCGCTCGCGCTACCCGGCACGAATTCCGTCGAAACCGTGCTCGTCGTGCGCCACACCGGTGCCGCCGTTGCGATGCAGATGCCGCGCGACCGCTGGGTCGACGTCGTGGTCGAAGGCCAGCCCGACACCTGCGAACCCGAGCCGATGAACGCGGAAGATCCGCTCTTCATCCTCTACACCTCCGGTTCGACGGGCAAGCCGAAAGGCGTGCTGCACACGACGGGCGGCTATCTCGTGTTCGCGAGTTTCACGCACGAGCGCGTGTTCGACCTGCGGCAGGACGACATCTACTGGTGCACGGCGGATGTCGGCTGGATCACCGGCCACAGCTACATCGTCTACGGCCCGCTGGCCAACGGCGCGACGGCGGTCGTGTTCGAAGGCGTGCCGAACCATCCGGATTTCTCGCGCTTCTGGCGCGTGGTCGATAAACACCAGGTCACGGTCTTCTACACCGCGCCCACCGCGATCCGCGCGCTGATGCGCGAAGGCGATGCGCCGGTGAAGGCCACTTCGCGCAAGTCGCTGCGCCTGCTCGGCACCGTCGGCGAACCGATCAATCCCGAGGCATGGCGTTGGTATCACGACGTGGTCGGCGATGCGCGATGCCCGGTCGTCGATACCTGGTGGCAAACCGAAACCGGTGGCGTGCTGATCGTGCCGCCCATCGGCGTCGAAGCGAAGCCGGGCAGCGCAATGAAACCCTTCTTCGGCGTGCAACCGGCGCTGGTGAATGCAGAAGGCCACCTGCTCGAGGGCGAAGCAGAGGGCAACCTCGTGCTGATGGATTCCTGGCCCGGCCAGATGCGCACCGTGTACGGCGACCATCAACGCTTCATCGAGACCTACTTCCGCGCGTATCCCGGAATGTATTTCACCGGCGATGGTTGCCGGCGCGATGCCGACGGCGATTACTGGATCACCGGTCGCGTGGACGACGTGATCAACGTCAGCGGACATCGCATCGGCACGGCGGAAGTCGAAAGCGCGCTGGTCTCGCACGCGAAGGTGGCCGAGGCGGCGGTCGTCGGCTTCCCGCACGACATCAAGGGACAGGGCATCTACGCCTACGTGACGCTCGTGGCCGGCGAAGTCGAAAGCGATGCGCTGCGCGCGGAACTGATCGCGCACGTGCGCCACGAAATCGGGCCGATCGCGACCCCCGAACACCTGCAATGGGCGCCGGGGCTGCCCAAGACGCGCTCCGGGAAGATCATGCGGCGCATCCTGCGGAAGATCGCCGAGGACGCGCCGGATCAACTCGGGGATACCTCGACGCTGGCCGATCCGTCGGTGGTCGAATCGCTGGTGCGCAATCGGCGCGGCGCGTGATCGACAGGCAAAAAGAAACCCGCCTTCCGGCGGGTTTCTTTCGAAGCGTCGAACAACGAAGGCTTACTTGATCTTGCCTTCCTTGTAGATCACGTGCTTCCGGACGACGGGGTCGTACTTCTTGACCTCCATCTTGTTCGGCGTGTTCTTCTTGTTCTTGTCGGTCGTGTAGAAGTGGCCGGTGTTGGCCGAGGAGATCAGGCGGATCTTGTCGCGCTTGCTTGCCATGGTCGTTTACTCCTCAGACCTTCTCGCCACGGGCGCGCAGTTGCGCCAGGACCGAGTCGATACCGTTCTTGTCGATGGTGCGCAGCGCGTGCGCGGAAACCTTCAGCTTGACCCAGCGGTTTTCGCTGGCGACCCAGAAACGACGCTCGTGCAGGTTGGGCAGGAAGCGACGGCGGGTCTTGTTGTTCGCATGCGAGACGTTGTTACCCGTCTGCACGCTCTTGCCGGAAACTTGGCAAACGCGGGACATTGCGCACCTCGATTGGTGTCTGTGATGCACCCCATGGCCTGGGGTACGACGGCCACGCTGCAATGGGCCAGAGGGCCCGGGACTGCCGCAGCGAGCCGCGCATTATGCCCGCCCGAAGGCCGCCGGGCTACCCCGGCGAGGGCAAAACCCCTTGATTTGCCTGAAATCCCCTTCAAAGGGGGTCAGTGGCTCGCCTTGTCCCGATGCCACCCGCGATGCCGGATGTCCAGATACAGGCTGTAGCCGGCCGTGAAGGCGGGGAAGAGGTTCTGGATCACGCCCACCGAGTCCTGCTTGGCCGAGAACACGAAGTAGGCCAGGGTCATGACCGAGCCGACCAGGCTCATGTACCAGAACAGGCGCGGGATCACCGGCTTGCCGTGGCGGCGGGAGGCGACGAACTGCACCAGCCACCGGCCGCCGAACATCAGCGCCCCGGTCAGGCCGATCAGCTTCCACGGGGACATGTGCAGGCCGGTCCACGCGAGCCACGGGACCGGCGAATTCATGAAGTCCTGTGCGACCGGCGCTGCCTCCAGCATCCTCAGGACTCCTCGACGCCGGTGCGCTTGCTGCGCACGATCAGCCAGGCCACGCCCATCAGGTCGCGGATGCCGACCAGGGCGCGGTTGAGGTTGTTGTACTTCGACACGCCGGTCGAACGCGCGCGGTGGTTCACCGGCACGCTCACCGTCTGCCAGCCCGCGCGCTGCATCAGCGCCGGCAGGTAGCGATGCATGTGGTCGAAATACGGCAGGTCGAGGAAGGCTTCGCGCTCGAAGAGCTTGATGCCGCAGCCGGTGTCGGGCGTGTCGTCGTGCAGCATGCGGGTGCGGATCGCATTGGCCCATTTGGAGGCCCAGCGCTTGCTGCCCGAATCCTGGCGATTGACGCGCCAGCCCGCGAACAGGCGGATTTCCGGCTTCGCCGCATCGCGCGCGGCGAGCAGCTTGGGGATGTCGGCCGGATCGTTCTGCCCATCGCCGTCGAGCGTGGCCACCCACGGCGCGCGCGCGTGGCGCACGCCGGTGCGGATCGCGGTGCTCTGGCCGCTTTGCTTGACGTGGTGCAACACGCGCAATTCCGGGACTTCAGCCTTCAGCGCGCGCAACGCGGCGAGCGTGCCGTCCTTGGAATTGTCGTCGACGAAGACCGCTTCGAATTCCACGCGGCCGCGCAAGGCGGCCACGACTTCCCGCAGCAAGGGGCCAACGTTGTCCTGCTCGTTGAAGACCGGCACGACGACGGACAGCTGCGGGGCGTGGGTCAAGCCTTGTCTCCGAAGTACTCGCGGCACCAGCGCACGACGGGTGGCAGGCCGGTGTCGATGGGGGTGGCGGGTTCGAAACCGAAGTCCGCGTGGGCGCGCGCAGTATCCGCCATGGTCTCGACCATGTCGCCTGGTTGCATCGTCAGATACTTCTTTTCCGCCGGACGGCCCGCCGCCTGCTCGATCACGGTGATGAAGCGCTCCAGCTCCACCGGCGTGTGGTTGCCGAGGTTGTAGACGCGGTGCGGCCCGCCCTCGGCGGCGTTTTCGCCCGCCGGGCGCGTGGGGGCGTCCATCGCGCCGAGCACGCCGGCGACGATGTCGTCGATGTACGTGAAGTCGCGTCGCATGCGGCCGTGGTTGAACACCTGGATCGGCCGGCCGGCGAGCACCGCGCGCGAGAACAGCAGCGGCGCCATGTCGGGCCGGCCCCAGGGGCCGTACACGGTGAAGAAGCGCAGCCCCGTCGCGCGCAGGCCGTACAGGTGCGCGTAGGTGTGGGCCATCAGTTCGTTGGCGGCCTTGGTCGCGGCGTAAAGCGAGCGCGGGCGGTCGATGCGCTGCGCTTCGGAAAACGGCGGCGTCGCCGAATCGCCGTAGACCGACGAAGAGCTCGCATACACCAGGTGTTCGACGCCGCGATGCCGGCACAACTCCAGCATGTTGACGAAGCCGATCAGGTTGCTGTCGACATAAGCGTGCGGATTCTCGAGCGAATAACGCACGCCGGCCTGCGCGGCGAGATGGATCACGCGGCAAAAGCGATGCTTGTCGAACAGCGCTTCGAGCGCCGCGCGATCGGTCAAATCGATCTCCGCGATTTCGACATCGGGGCACAGCGCGGCGACGCGATCGCGCTTGAGCTGCGGATCGTAGTAATCGTTGAAGTTGTCCAGGCCCACGACGTTCGCGCCGCGTGCGCGCAATTCCCGACACGTGTAGGCGCCGATGAAACCGGCGGCGCCGGTGACGAGGATCGTGTCGGTGACAGCCGTGTCAGTCGTGTCCGCCATGGGGCGCCAAGCTCCGCTTTTCGAAAGTGCCGCAGCCTAGCCGCGCGCCCGTGCACGCGGCCTCACGCCCGTGCGACAACTCAGTCGGCCTTGCCGCGCAGCCGTTCGAGCACGCCGTCGAGCGATTCCAGGTCCGAATAGTGGATCACCAGCCGGCCCTTGCCCGCGCGCCCGTGCAGGACGTTGACCCGCGTGCCGAGGGATTCGGACAACTCGCGCTCCAGGGTCGCGATGTCGGCCTGCGGCTTGGCCTTGACCGGCTTGGCCTTGCGCGTGGCGCTGCCGTTGGCGACCTGGCCGGCCATCAGTTGTTGCACGCGATGTTCGACTTCGCGCACCGACCACTCGTGTTCGGCGGCCTGGCGCGCCAGGGCGACCGCGGCCTGCGGCGCCAGCGTGAGCAGCGCGCGCGCGTGGCCCATCTCGATGGCCTTGGTTTCCACGAGCACGCGGATTTCCGGTGGCAGTTCGAGCAGGCGCAGCAGGTTGGACACCGCCGCGCGCGAGCGGCCCACCGCATCGGCGGCCTGCGCGTGCGTCAGGTCGAATTCGTCGATCAGGCGCTGCAGCGCGAGCGCTTCTTCCAGCGGATTGAGGTCTTCGCGCTGGATGTTCTCGATCAGCGCCATCGCGATGACGGCGTGGTCGTCGACCACGCGGATCACCGCGGGGATCGCAGCCAGGCCCGCCAATTGCGAGGCGCGCCAGCGGCGTTCGCCGGCGATGATTTCGTAACGCGCGCCCTTGCCCGCGTTGTCGATCTCGCGCACGACGATGGGCTGGATCACGCCCTGCGCGCGGATCGATTCGGCCAGCTCGGCGAGCTTGCCCTGGTCCATGCCGCTGCGCGGCTGGTAACGGCCGGGCTGCAGTTGGCCGACGGGCAGCTGGCGCAGCTGTTCGCCGGGCTGGGCTTCCAGCGGCGCGGTTTCGGCGGCGGCCTTGGGCCCGAGCAGGGCTTCGAGACCTCGCCCGAGGCCGCGCTTCTTCGCGACGGTCATGCTTGCACTTCCTTCTTCGGTTCCGGCGTCGCGCTCTTTGCGGTCTGCTCGCGTTCGCGCTGGCGACGCATCACTTCCCCGGCCAGGCCGAGGTAGGCCACGCTGCCGCGCGAGGCCTTGTCGTAGGCGACGATGCTTTGCCCGTGGCTCGGCGCTTCGGCCAGGCGCACGTTGCGCGGCACGATGGTGCGGAAGACGCGATCGCCGAAGTGTTGCGTCAATTCCGCCGACACCGCGTTGGCGAGATTGTTGCGCACGTCGAACATCGTCCGCAGCACGCCTTCGATCTCCAGCGCGGGATTGAGCCTGCGCTTGAGCGCATCGATCGTGTCGATCAGCGCCGACAGGCCTTCGAGCGCGTAGTACTCGCACTGCATCGGCACGAGCACCGAATCGGCGGCCGTCAGCGCATTGAGCGTGAGCAGCGACAGGGCCGGCGGGCAGTCGATGATGATGAAGTCGTACTGGTCGCGGATCGGCTCGAGCGCGCGCTTGAGGCGCTGCTCGCGGCCTTCCTCGTCCATCAATTCGATTTCCGCGGCGGTCAGGTCGATGTTGCCGGGAAGGATGTCGAAGCCTTCGGGCGTTTTCACGATCGCCGAGGGCGCGTGCATTTCTTCCAGCAGCACGTCGGTGATGGAGGCGCGCAGGTCGCGCTTCTCCACGCCGCTGCCCATCGTCGCGTTGCCCTGCGGATCCAGGTCCACGAGCAACACGCGTTTTGGCGTGCGCGCCAATGCCGCCGCGAGATTCACGGAGGTGGTGGTCTTGCCGACGCCGCCTTTCTGGTTGGCAACAGCGATGATGCGGGCCGTCACGGCGCGATGTCCCCCGGTGGTTCGGCGCTGCTCGGTGGAGGCGGCCGGATCCCGATTATGCCGCAGCCACGACGATGAGGTGCCGCTCGGCATGCAGACCGGGCACACGCATCGGATGCATCTCACGAACGCGCCATCCGGGCGGCAGCGCGGCGATCTCCTCGCTGGGCACGACACCCTTCATTGCGAGCAGAACGCCGCCGGGTCGCAGGAGATGGCCGCCGGATTGCAGGATCGCGGGGAGCGTGGCGAGCGCGCGCGCGGTAATCGCATCGAACCGGCCGGGAGCGTCGAAGGCCTCGATCCGCGATTCCACCGCCTCCGCGTTGGTCAGTCCCAGCTTGCGGATCGCCTCGCGCAGGAAGCGCACCTTCTTGCCGTTGCTCTCCACCAGCGAGACCTGCAGCCCCGGTTTGGCGATCGCCAGCGGAATGCCGGGCAGGCCCGCGCCGGTGCCGAGGTCGGCCAGGTGCGCCACCTCGTCGACGTAAGGGTGCATCGCCAGCGAATCGAGCAGGTGCTTGGCGATCATCTCGCGCGGGTCGCGGATGGCGGTGAGGTTGTAGGTGGCGTTCCAGCGCACCAGCAGCGCGACGTAGTCGAGCAGGGGCGTGGCGAGCGCCACATCCAGGCCGAGCGTGCGCAGGCCCGATTCGAGTTCGGGGCGCAGGGCGGACAGGTCGGGGGCGGTGGGCGTCGTCATGGGGCGCGCATCTTAGCGGCCGCGCCAGGCGAGCGCCGCACGATAGCCTGCGCGTGGCGCCCATTCATGCAAGGACCAGGGGCCGCCGAGGCCGACATGCGGATGTGTCATCGCCAATCCGCCGTCGAGATCGGCCAGCCCGAACTTGTCCAGGCCGTAGGCGATGCCGCGCCCATGCGCCTTCAACACCGCTTCCTTCGCACACCACAGGCGGAGGAAGGCCTCGTTGCGATCGGGTTCGGGCAGTCCGCGGAGCCAGTCGTGTTCGGTGGCGTGGAAGAAGCGGTGCGCCAGTTCCAGCGCACGCGGGCGCGGGCGGGCGCGTTCCAGATCCACGCCGACGTCCACGTTTTCCCCCAGCGCGATCAGCAAGCCATCGCCGCTGTGGCTCCAGCTCACGTCCAATCCCTGCAGCGCGCCGGCCAAGCGCGGCCGGCCCAAGGCATCGCGACGCAACTCGATCGACGCCGACGGCACCGCCAGCACCGCGCCCAGCCAATCGCGCACGAGTGGCTCTGCGGGCGTGCCGCGCGCGTGGTCGCGCCAGGTCCAGCGCGGCAGCCGGACCGGATCGACCGATGTGAAGGCGGGTTCCATCGAATGGGGGAACAATCCCGGGACCAGAAAGCCAGCGTAAAGTACGCGAAGGGGGGCGGCTCAGGCCGCCAAGGGAAAAAGCAGGGCCATGTCCGCAGTCATCGAGACCGGCGCGCGCGCGCCGCACACATCCATTGCCGCGGGCGATCCGTCGCGCGCGGTGGTCTTCGACGCACGTGGGGACGTGCCGCTCGAAATCTTCCTGGCACAGGTGCGCGGCGTGGCCGCGATGCTGCCGCCGGGTTTGCACGCCATCAATCTGTGCGAAGACCGCTATCGCTTCCTCGTCGCCTTCTGCGCGATCGCGCTGCGCGGGCAAACCAACCTGCTGCCGCCCTCGCGCGCGCCGGGCATGGTGGACGAGGCGATGGCGCAGCATCCCGACAGTTACTGCATCGGCGATGGCGACCTCTCACCGGCGCCGGCGCGATACCTGCGCCTGCCCGAGGTCCTGCCCGAACGCGTCGGCGAAACCCCGACGCTCGACGACGATGCGCTGGTCGCGATCGGTTACACCTCCGGCAGCACCGGCCGCCCGCAGGCGAATCCGAAAACCTGGGGCAGCTTCCGCCGCAGCACCGCGCAAAACCTCGCTGCGTTGTCCGATCTGTGGCCCGAAGGCGACGCGCACCTGGTCGCAACCGTGCCGCCGCAACACATGTACGGCATGGAGATGTCGGTGTTGTTGCCGCTGCTCGGGCCGGTCGCCGTGCACGCGGCGCGCCCGTTCTTCCCGGAAGACATCGCGCTCGCGTTGGCGCACGCACGCGCACCGCGCATTTTGGTGACCACGCCCGTGCATCTGCGCGCGCTGCTGGTTTCAGGCTGCGACTTGCCGCCGATGCGCGCGATCGTGTCGGCGACCGCGCCGTTGTCGGCCGAACTCGCCGCGCAAGCCGAAGCGCGCTTCGGTTGCGAAGTGCGCGAAGTCTTCGGTTCGACCGAAACCTGCGTCATCGCGCGCCGCCGCACTGCGCTCGAAACCGCGTGGACGCCGTTGCCCGGCGTGCGCGTGGTCCCGCAGCCCGACGGCACCGCGGTGCATGCGCCGCATCTGGAAACACCGGTCGTGCTTGCCGACCTGGTCGAAACCCAGGCCGACGGCAAATTCGTGCTGCGCGGACGCAACGCCGACCTGCTCGAAATCGCCGGCAAGCGCGCTTCGCTCGGCGACATGACGCGCAAGCTGCTCGCGATTCCGGGCGTCGAGGATGGCATCGTTTTCCAGCTCGACGAACCGGGCGAAGGGGGCGTGCGCCGCATCGCCGCGCTCGCCGTCGCACCGACGCTCGACGAAACCTCGATCCTCGCCGCATTGCGGCGCGCGCTGGATCCGGTCTTCCTGCCGCGACCGCTGCGTTGCGTGCCCATGTTGCCGCGCAACGAAACCGGAAAACTGCCGCGCGAAACGCTCGCGGCGCTGCTCGCAGGCGCGTGAGGCGCCCTTCACGAATTTCACAAACCGCTGAAAACAAGCGGTTTTTCGCCAGAATCGAGTTCTGACTCCACCTTCACGCGTGCCCGCAGAGACTGCCGCCGTACCCCCTTCCCCTGGGGGGTCACGCGGAATTCGCTGACACATTCAAAAGGAGTGGGTGCATGAACATCATCATCTGGTTGATCGTTGGCGGCATCGTCGGTTGGCTGGCCAGTCTCATCATGCGGACCGATGCGCAGCAGGGCATCATCCTCAACGTGATCGTCGGCATCGTCGGCGCGTTCCTGGGCGGCTGGCTGGGCGGCATGCTCGGCATCAGCGGCGCCAACATCAACGAAGGCTTCAGCGTTACGGGCTTCATCATCTCGCTGATCGGCGCGGTGGTCCTGCTCGCGATCGTCAATCTGTTCCGCCGCGGTCGCGTGCGCTAAGCACTGCGGAAACGGCATGCGGGGCGCGGCCAGGATGGCCGGGCCCGGCGACAGAAGCAAAACCCGGCCTCGCGCCGGGTTTTGTTTTTTGGGCGCTCAGTCGATCTGCACCCACACCGGCGTGTGGTCGCTTGGGCGGTCCCAAGTGCGCGGCACGGTGTCGATGCCCGCGGCCGTCGCGCGGGCTTTCAAGGCCTCGCTGATCAGCACCAGGTCGATGCGCAATCCCCAGTTGCGCTGGAACGCGGCGAGCCGGTAATCCCACCAGCTGTACTGGCCGCCGTCCTCGTTGAAGAGGCGGAAGCTGTCGTGCAGCCCGAGGTCGAGCAGCCCGCGCAGCGCTTCGCGTTCGGGCGTGGAGCACAGGATCTTCTCGCGCCAGCGTTTGGGATCGTGCACGTCGCGATCGTCCGGCGCGATGTTGAAATCCCCCAGCACGATGAGGTTCGGGTGCGCGAGCAACTCGGCGCGCAGCCATTCGCGCACGGCCGCAAGCCAGCGCAGCTTGTACTCGAACTTGGCGCTGCCCACGCTTTCGCCGTTCACCACGTACAGATCCACGATGCGCAGATCGCCCACGCTGGCGGCCAGCACGCGCTTTTGCGGGTCATCGAAACCGGGGATCGCCGTGATGCACTCGCTGCTGAACGGCAGGCGGCTCAGCAGTGCCACGCCGTTGTAGGTCTTCTGCCCGCAGAAGACGCTGCGGTAGCCCAGGGCGGCGAGGTCCGAATCGGGAAACCGTTCGTCGTCCAGCTTGGTTTCCTGCAGGGCGACGATGTCCGGCTGCGCCTCGCGCAGCCATTGCGACAGGTGCGCCATGCGCACATTGAGCGAATTGACGTTCCAGCTGGCGATCTTCAAGCAGGCGGTCCCTTTGGCGCGCGCTGTCGCGTTGGTCCTGATGCAGGAGCCCTACGGAGACAGCAAGGTGCGGTACGACACGATACTCGACACGATCGGCAACACGCCCCTGGTGCGGCTGGGAAAGCTCGCGCCGCCGGGCGTGAATGTCTACGCCAAACTCGAATCCTTCAATCCGATGGCCTCGGTGAAAGACCGCATGGCGCGCGCGGTGATCGAAGCCGCCGAACGCAGCGGCGCACTCGCGCCGGGCCAGACCGTGGTGGAAGCCACCAGCGGCAATACCGGCATCGGCCTTGCGATGGTGTGCGCGCAGAAGGGCTATCCGCTGGTCGTGGTGATGGCGGAGAACTTCAGCATCGAGCGCCGGAAGTTGTTGCGTTTCCTCGGCGCGAAAGTGGTGCTCACGCCCGCGGCGGACAAAGGCTCGGGCATGCTGGCCAAGGCGGTCGAACTGGCGCAGGCGCACGGGTGGTACCTGTGCCGCCAATTCGAGAATCCGGCGAACGCCGAAGTCCACATGCGCACGACGGCGAAGGAAATCCTCGCCGATTTCAGCGATGCGCCCCTGCATTGCTTCGTCACCGGCACGGGGACGGGCGGCACCTTGCTCGGCGTGGGCCGCGTGTTGCGGCAAACCGATCCGCGCATCCGCATCGTGGTCGCCGAACCGGACAACGCACCGATCCTCGCCAGCGGCATTCCGCAGCCGCGCGATGCGAGCGGCAACCCCAGCCGCAGCCATCCGCATTTCCAGCCGCACCTGATCCAGGGATGGACCCCCGATTTCATCCCGCGCCTCACGCAAAGTGCGCGCGACGAACACCTGGTCGACGAAATCATCCCCGTCGCCGGCAACGACGCCCTGCGCCTGGCCCGCGAACTCGCCACCGTCGAAGGCATCCTCGTCGGCACCTCCAGTGGCGCGACACTCGCCGCCGCACTCACCGTCGCGCGATGCAGCGACCCCGGCACCAACATCGTCTGCATGCTGCCCGACACCGGCGAGCGGTACATGTCGACGCCGTTGTTCGAACACATCGGCGAAACGATGAACGACGACGAAGTCGCGATCTCGCGCTCCACGCCCGGCTATCGATTCGATCGCGCACCACCGCCGCCGGCGTGCGCCGTTCCCGCACCCGCGCCGGCGCCGTCCGAAGAACCGCTCGACGCCGATGCCGAAGCGTTCGTCGCGCGGGTCGTGCGCG
This sequence comes from Lysobacter sp. 2RAF19, assembly GCF_052115395.1. Lineage (NCBI taxonomy): Bacteria > Pseudomonadati > Pseudomonadota > Gammaproteobacteria > Lysobacterales > Lysobacteraceae > Lysobacter > Lysobacter sp. 2RAF19. The sequence continues at coordinate 258,061 of NZ_JBFRGO010000002.1, forward strand.
AGAAGCCGGTCGTCCTGTTCGCGCTGGAGTGGTGCGAATTCTGCTGGGCGGTGCGCAAGTTGTTCGCGCGCCTGGGGATCGAATACGAAAGCGTCGACCTGGATTCGGTCGCCTACCAGCAGGACGCTCTCGGGGTGAAGATGCGCGCGGTGCTACGCGCGAAGTTCGCGCCGACGATCCCGCAGATCTTCATCGGCGGCGATTGCATCGGTGGTTGCACGGAGTTGTTCGATACGATGCGCAGCGGGGAGATGCAACGTCGGCTCGATGCGTTGGGCGTGCACTACGACAAGCGCATTGCCCTCGATCCGTACACGCTGCTCCCCAACTGGGTGCATCCCCGCGAACACGCCTGATTGAAGCCGGCCTAGCGCGCGAGGAAACGCACCAGGCGATCGACGAATCCCGTATACGGCGGCCGCAACAGATCGGTCGCCGCCCAACGCGACTGATGCAGCACCGGCAACAATTTGCTGAAGGTGTCGAAGCCGGCGCGGCCATGGATCGCGCCCATGCCGCTCGGCCCGCTGCCGCCGAAGGGCAGGGTATCGACCGCGAAATGCACGAGCGTGTCGTTCACGGTCACGCCGCCGGGCAGCGTGGAATCGACGATGCGCTCGACCGTCGCGCGATCGTTGGAGAACGGATACAAGGCCAGGGGCCGATCGTGCGTGCCGATGTAGGACAGCGCTTCGTCGATTCGCGCATACGCCTTCACCGGCAGGATCGGGCCGAAGATCTCGTGTTGCATCAGCGCGCTGTCGTCCGGCGCATCCAGCACCACCGTGGGCGGCAACAGGCGCTCGGCCTGCATCCGCTCCGGTGCGATGTCGATGAGGGGAAGGACCGTCGCGCCGCGCGCGCGCGCATCCGCAAGCAGGCCCTGCAAGCGATCGAACTGCGCGCTGTTGATGATGCGCGTGTAGTTCGACGCGTCCGACAGATCGCCGAAACGCGCCGTCACCTGCGCGCGCAAGGCTGCGACGAAGCCATCGCGCCGCGCGGCATCCACCAGCGCGTAATCCACGCCGATGCAGGTCTGCCCCGCGTTGAACCACTTGCCGCTCGCGATGCGCGCCGCGGCCAGGTCCAGCGGGAAATCCGGCGCGACCACCGCCGGCGCCTTGCCACCGAGTTCGAGCGTGACCGGCGTGAGGTTCGGCGCGGCGGCGGCCATCACCTTGCGCCCGACCGCGGTCGAACCGGTGAACAGCAGATGGTCGAAGGGCAGCGCCGAAAACGCCGCGCCGACATCCGCACCGCCGACCGCACAGGCCACGCGATCGGCGGGAAACACGTCGGCGAGCAAGGCGCGCAGGAATTCGCTCGTGCGCGGCGTGTGCTCCGACGGCTTGAGATACACGTGGTTGCCCGCCGCGATCGCCGACACCAGCGGCACGAGCGCCAGGTTCACCGGGTAATTCCACGGACTGATGATGCCGACCACGCCGACCGGCATCGGCCGCAGTTCGGCGCGCGCCGGCCAGAATTTCCAGCCCACGCCCACGCGTCGCGGCTTCGCCCAACGGCGCAGCTTGCGGCGCGCCAGGTCGATTTCCGACAGCGTCACCATCGCCTCGGAAATGAGGTTTTCGTGCGGCGAGCGATGCCCGAAATCGGCGCGGATCGCCGCATCCATCGCGTCCAGGCGCTGCGCGAGGAGGTGGCGCAGCCGGCCCAGGTCGGCGCGGCGTTGGTCCACGCTCGGCTTGTTCGCGCGCCAGGCGTTCCGGAGCGATTCCAGCGTCGGGCCCAGCTCCGCCAGTTCCGGCGACGGGGCATTCATGTCGTTCATGGCGGCAGTGTATGCGCTGCAGTCCTTACAATGCCGACATGTCCATCCGACCCTATTCCGGGCACCTGCCCGTCCTCGGCGAACGCGTCTACGTCGACCCGGCCGCCACCGTCATCGGCGATGTCGTGCTCGGCGACGACGTCTCCGTGTGGCCCGGCACCGTCGTGCGCGGCGACGTCAACTTCATCCGCATCGGCGCGCGCACCAATCTCCAGGACGGCACCGTCGTCCACGTGAGCCACGATGGCCCGCACGCGAAGCTGGGCGGCTTCGCGACCGTTATCGGGAGCGACGTGACCATCGGTCACAAGGCGATCGTCCACGCGTGTCGGATCGAGGACGCGGTGCTGATCGGCATGGGCGCGATCGTGCTCGACGGCGTGGTCGTCGAGAAACACGGCTTCGTCGGCGCCGGTGCGCTCGTCGCGCCGGGCAAGGTCGTGCGCAGCGGCGAATTGTGGCTGGGCAATCCGGCCAAGCGCGTGCGCATGCTGTCGGACGCGGAAATCGAAGCGCTTTACTACTCGGCCGGCCACTACGTCCGGTTGAAGGACCAGTACCTGTCCGCCGCACCCTGAGTTGCGGGCCGATCCGCGCCAGTCCAAAGTAGGGGCGGGGATAGTCGCAACATCAGGGGAAACACATGCAGGACACCAACGGCGTCAATCCGTACGCCGCGCCGAGCGCGCGCATCGAACAACACAAGGCCTACGCGGACGAACAATTCGCGCTCGCCTCTCGCGGCAGGCGCCTGGGCGCGGTGCTTCTGGATGGCGTCATATTCGGTGTCGCCTTCATGCTCGCCATGGTACCGCTCATGATGATCCGGGATGCGCAGGGCTCGGCGTCCAACAGCGCGGTGTGGATCGTCATGGGGATCGTCTTCCTGGTGCTCGGCTCGATCAATCTCGTGCTGCTGTACAAGGACGGCCAGACCATGGCCAAGCGCCTGCTGGGCATCCGCATCGTGCGCGCCGACGGCAGCCGCGCGAGCTTGGGCCGCATCCTGTTGCTGCGCAGCTTCGTGCCCGGTTTCATCGGCGGCATCCCGCTCGTCGGCCCGCTGTTCACCCTGACCGACGCGCTCTTCATCTTCGCCGACGACCGCCGCACGCTGCACGACAAGATGGCCGACACGATCGTCGTCGACGCCTGATCGAAGCAGCGCAAGACCGCCGTGCTCGACACTGTTCGCGAAGTCCACACGCCCGAAGGCGTCGCACTGCGATTGCCGACGGCCGGCCCCGTGCCGCGCGCGCTTGCGTGGGCGATCGATCTGGCGATCCGCGGCGGGATCACGATCGCGGCCAGCAGCGTGCTGCTCGGATTGAAGCAAGCGGGCATGGGCTTGTACGCGATCGTGGTCTTCGTGCTGATGTGGGGCTATCCCATCGTGTGCGAAGGCGCGTTCAACGGGCAGACGCCCGGCAAGCGCGTGATGGAATTGCGCGTGGTGTCCGCCGACGGTGCGCCCGTGGGCTGGATCGCGGCGATCGTGCGCAACCTGCTGCGCACCGTGGACATGCTGCCCTTCGGTTACACCGTCGGCCTGATCGCGACGCTGGCCGATCCGCACGGCCGCCGCCTCGGCGACATGGTCGCGCACACGGTCGTCGTGCACGTCCCGAACGAACGCGCGCGCCCACCGTTGGTCGAAGTCGAGGCGCTCGGCCCGGCGGTCCCGCTGCGTCCCGCGGAACAGGCGGCGGTCATCGCCTTCGCCGAACGCGCGCCGCGCCTGACGCCCGAACGCCAGCGCGAACTGGCCGACATCGCCGAATCGGCGACCGGTGCGCGCGGCGATCTCGGCGTGCGGCGCCTGGCCGGCATCGCGAACTGGCTGCTGGGTCGTCGATGAGGCAGGAACAGTTCGTCGCGCGCCACGGCGTGGAATGGCACGACTTCGAAGCGTGGCTCGACGCGCGTGCGAACAGCCCGCGTCGCGCGCGCAACGACCGTACGTGGCGTGGTTTACCCGATGAAGATGCACCGCACGCGTATCGACGCCTGTGCCAGCAACTCGGCCTCGCGCGCCGACGCAACTACAGCCCGGCCGTGGTCGATCGCCTGCAACAGTTGATGCAACGCGGGCATACCGCGCTTTACCGCGCCGCGCCGCCGCGCTGGTCGCGCATCCCGCGCTTCTTCGTGGCCGAATTTCCGCGCCTGGTGCGCGCGGAGTGGGCCTGCATGTCGATCGCGCTGGTGTGCTTCGTGTTGCCGCTGGTCGGAATGTACCTGCTCGTGCGCTTCCATCCCGAACTCGCTTCCAGCGTGCTCTCGCCGAGGCAGCTCACGGAAATGGAAGCGATGTATTCGTCGGCCGAAGCCACCGGCAAGATCGGGCGCGAAAGCGGCACCGACGTCGGTATGTTCGGTTTCTACATCTTCAACAACATCTCCATCGGCCTGCGCACCTTCGCCTCCGGATTGCTGGCCGGCGTCGGCAGCCTCTTCATGATGGTCTTCAACGGCGTGGTCTTCGGCACGATCGCCGCGCACCTGCAGAACCTGGGCCTCGGCCCGAACCTGTGGCGCTTCGCCGCCGGCCACGGCAGTTTCGAACTCACCGCGATCGTGATCGCCGGTGGCGCGGGACTGCGGCTGGGCCTGGATTTCATCGCGCCCGGGCGGCGCAGCCGCGTCGACGCGCTCATCCATGCCGGCAAGCGCGGTGCGCGCCTGTGCCTGGGCGTGGCGCTGATGTTGTTGATCGCGGCCTTCATCGAAGCCTTCTGGTCCTCGATGGCGACCTTGCCCGCGACCCTGATGTATTCGGTCGCCGGCGTGCTGTGGACGCTGGTCTTCGCATGGCTCGCCTTCGGCGGCCGGGGCGTGCCCGATGCGGATTGACCAGGTGTCCGTCGAACTGCGCCCGCGTTCGTCGTGGGAAGCCGTCGAACTCGGCACTGCGCTCGTGCGCACGCATGCGCGCGCGATCTGGATTCCGTACCTGCTGGTCACGCTGCCGGTGTACGTCGCCCTGTGTGGCGTGTTCGCGTGGATGGGCCGGCTGGAATGGGTCGGCCTCGCGTACTGGTGGCTCAAGCCGGTGTTCGACCGCATTCCCTTGTTCGTCGTCTCGCGCGCGGTGTTCGGTGCGGTGCCGGGCGTGCGCGAAACGCTCGCCGCGCAACGGACGTGGGGCTGGCGCTGGATGGCGCATTACTTGACGTGGCGCCGCTTCAGCCCTTACCGCGCGTTGTACTTGCCGGTCGACCTGCTCGAAGGCGGCACGCAGAAACGGCAGCGCCGCAACGTCATCGGCGGTTCGGCGCGCGGCGTGGCGGGATGGCTGATGTTGGCCTTCGCCAACTTCGAGTTCGCGTTTTTCGTCGGCGTGGTCGCGCTGGTGCCGATGTTCACGCCGGTCGACGACTGGCGAGGTCTCGCGGAAGGCTTCGGCGTTTCGTATTTCGCGCAATCGATCTGGCTGCAGGTCGTGACGGCGGCGCTGACCTACATTCCGACGACGTTGCTCGAACCGTTCTACATCGGCGCAGGCTTCGGTCTGTACCTCAACCGCCGCACGCAGTTGGAAGCGTGGGACGTCGAACTCGCGTTCCGTCGTCTGCGCGAACGACTGGGCGGCGCGCTGCTCATCGCCTTCTCCACCCTGGGCCTGACCTTCGCGCCCGGCCGCCCCGCGATCGCCGCACCGGCGAAGGCCGAGGTAAAGGACCTGCGCACCACGATGGGCGACGCGTACGTCGATCCGGCGGACCTGGCCAAAGCCATCGAGGCGACCGACAAGGATCCGCTGCTGCATCCGGTCGAACGCCGCACGATGTGGGTGCCGCGCAACACCGAGCAGAAGAAGCCGAAGAACGCGGGGCCGATCGCGCTGTTCATCGCGGACCTGATCGCGGGCCTGGTGAAATACGCGCTGTGGATCGTGCTGGGCCTGTTGGTGGGCACGCTGCTGTGGACCTTCCGCACCTGGTGGCCGTGGCTGCAGTCGATGGCGCCGCAACGTCACTCAGACCCTTCACCGATCGATACCGCGCCCATCGACCACGACCAGGCCTTGCCCGACGACGTCGCAGGCACCGCACGCACGCTGTGGTCGCAGGGCCTGGCGCGTCGCGCACTCGCCTTGCTGTATCGCGCGAGCGTCGAAAGCATGGTCGCCCGCACCGGCGCCACGCTCGTGCCCGGTGCGACCGAGGCCGAATGTCTCCGCGCATCGCGCGCATTCGGTGAAGCCGAGGATCGCGATGTGTTCGCGCGCGTCGTGCGCACCTGGCAGTACGCCGCCTACGCCGACCGGATGCCGGCGCAGGCCGACTTCGAGGCACTGCTCGCGCGTGCGGCCATGCGCTTCGGATGGGCGAGATGACGCGCGGCAAAGCCATCGCCATGACGGCGGTCGCGCTCGCCGCGATCGGGTTGCTCGTCGCCTGGTTCCTGCTGACCTTCGAACGCAAGACGCAGGACTTCCCGCTGCCGCCCAAGGGCGAGGCGGTCTACAACCCCTTGTACGGATTGAAGGTCGCGTTGTTGCAGGCGCACCAACGCGTGCAGTCGCGTCCGCACTTGTTCGACGACAAGCATCCGCTGCAACCGGGCGATACGGTGCTGGTCCTCGCCGATCCCGCGCAGCTGTCGCGCCGGGAAGCGCAGGCCTTGCGTGCGCACGTCGCGCGCGGCGGGCACCTGATCGTGAAGGCGCCGACCGCAATGCTCGGCAAGGACGGTCGCGCGCTCTTGCTGGAGGGCCTGGGCGTCCTCCACCATGCATTCGTCGAAGATGCGTGCCTGTTCGCCAAGGGTGCGCAGACGAAGACTGTCTCCAATGCAAGCCAGCTGTTTTGCGAGGATCGCTTCATCCTTGCGAAGTCGGCCACGCCCGTCCTGGCGTGGCGTGACTCGTACGGGACCGCGTTCGCGCGTTTCCGCGAAGGGGCAGGGACGCTCGATGTCGTCGCGACGCTCGACATCGCGCGCTCGTCCAGTTTGCGCTGGGGCGGAAATTCCGCACTGCTGTCGCAATTGCTCCGCCCGAACTGGAATCGCGGCACGTTCCACCTGATCTACGCATCCGAAATGCCGTCGCTGTGGCGCCTGCTCGCCGAAAACACCTGGCGCGCCCTGATCGCGCTGCTACTGTGCATCGGTGCGTGGTTGTGGATGCGCATGCAGCGTTTCGGCCCACGCCTGCCTTCGCCGCCCGACGCGCGCCGCTCGTTGCTCGAACACGTGCAGGCCACCGGCGATCATCTCTACCGCTATGGCCGCGCGCATCTGCTCCATGCCGCGCTGCGTGCGCACGTGATTGCGCGCCTGCGCCGCAAAGATGCGGTCGCCGCCGCGCTCGAAGGCCAGGCGCAGATCGGTCGACTCGCGCAACGCACCGGTTTGCCGCCCGCCGACATCGCCGACGCACTGCATTCGCCGCGGCCGTTCGACGCCAAGGATTTCCGTTTCCGCATCGCCCGCCTCATTGCCCTGGGACGACACACATGAACGACATCGCCACGCCGGCCACGCCGGTTGTTCCTTCCAACGCGATCACCGGCGAAGCGCTCGTCGCGCAGGCCGCCGCCATTCGCGACGAAGTCGGGAAGGCCTTCATCGGGCAGGACGCGGTGCTCGACCAGGTGATCGTCGCGCTGCTGGCCGCCGGCCACGTGTTGCTCGAAGGCGTGCCGGGCCTGGGCAAGACGCTGCTCGTGCGCGCACTCGCGCAGGCGCTGGGCTGCAACCACGCACGCGTGCAGTTCACGCCCGACCTCATGCCCAGCGACATCAGTGGCCACGCGGTCTTCGACCCGAAGACCGAGCGCTTCCAGGTGCGCCGCGGCCCGGTGTTCACCAACCTGCTGCTCGCCGACGAAATCAATCGCGCGCCGGCGAAAACGCAATCAGCCCTGCTCGAAGCGATGCAGGAACAGCAGGTCACCATCGAAGGCCAGAGCTTCCCGCTCGCGCCGCCGTTCATGACGCTCGCCACGCAGAACCCGGTCGAACTGGAAGGCACGTATCCGCTGCCCGAAGCGCAGCTGGATCGTTTCCTGCTCAAGCTGCTCATCGGGTATCCGACGCTCGCCGACGAGAAGCGCATGGTGACCGCGGTGAGCGAAGGGCGCATGGCCTCGGATTTCGATCTGGCGAGCGTGCGTCGCGTCGTCGCCGACGGCGATATCGTGCGGCTGCAATTGGGAACGGCCGCGGTCCGCGTGGATCCGGCGGTGATCGATTACGCAGTGCGCGTCACCGCCGCGACGCGCAAGTGGCCGGGCATCGCGTTGGGCGCGGGCCCGCGCGGCAGCATCGCGCTGGTGCGTACCGCGCGTGCGCAGGCCGTGCTCGCCGGCCGCGACTTCGTCACGCCCGACGACATCCGCGAAATCGCGAAGCCTGCCTTGCGCCATCGCATCGCGCTCGCGCCGGAGTTGCAGATCGAAGGGCAGTCGCCGGACGACGTGCTGCACGCGCTGCTGGCCAAGGTGGAAGCGCCGCGCCAGTGAGGCCCGCACCGCCCCTGCTGTGGGCATTGGCCGCGTGGGCGCTGGTTGGCGCACTCGCGAGCGTGTCGCTCGTGCCGTCGCTGGCATGGTCGCTGGCCGGCGGCGCGTTGCTGTGTGTGCTCCTCATCGATGGATGGCGCCTGCGTCGTCGCGCCGTGCCCGACATCGCGCGCCACCTCCCCGATGCGCTGCCGCTGGGCGTCGAACGGGAAGTGACCTTGCAGATCGACAACGGCGGTGCCCCTCTGCGCATGGACGTGCACGACCTGCATCCCGGTGCGTGGGCCGCGCAAGGACTGCCGCGTTCGCTGACGCTGGAGCCGGGAACGAGCGCGAGCTTCGCCTACACGCTCAAACCGATCGAGCGCGGGGACCACGTATTCGAAGGCGTGCACGTGCGATTGCATTCGCCTTGGCGCCTGTGGCGGCGCGCGTTGGTCGCGGGCACCGCGCGTTCGGTGCGTGTGTTCCCGAATTTCGCTCCGCTAACGCGCCTTGCGATGCTCAGCGCGGACCAGGCCTCGCGCCTGGTCGGTGCGCATTTGAAGCGCCGCCGTGGCGAAGGCACCGATTTCCACCAGATGCGCGACTACCGCGTCGGCGACAGCCTGCGCCAGGTGGACTGGAAGGCGACCTCGCGCATGCGCCGCCTGATTTCGCGCGAATACCAGGACGAGCGCAACCAGCAACTGATCGTGGTGATGGACACCGGCCGCCGCATGCTTGCGCGCGATGGCGAGCTCACGCATTTCGATCGCGTGCTCGACGCTGCGCTCGTGGTGTCCTACGTCGCGCTACGCCAGGGCGATGCGGTCGGGCTGCTCGCGACGGGCGGCGACCAGCGCTTCGTCGCTCCGCAACGCGGCATGGCCGCGATCGACACGCTCCTGCAGGCGACGTACAACGTGCAGCCGCGAGCAGTGGCCACCGACTACCTCGCCGCCGCGGCCGAACTCGCCACGCGGCAGACACGCCGCGGGCTGGTGATGCTCGTGACCAACCTGCGCGACGAAGACATCGACGACCTGCTGGTCGCGGTGCGCATGTTGCAGCGTCGCCATCGCGTCGTGGTCGCCAGCCTGCGCGAAGAAGCGCTCGACGCCGCGCTCGAAAGCACCGCCGACGATCTACAGGGCGCATTGCGCGTGGCCGCCGTCGCACGCTACCTCGAACAGCGCAAGGCCGCGCACGATGCGCTGGCCAGCCAGCACGTGCAGGTGCTCGACGTGACGTGCGCGCAATTACCCGGGGCGCTGGTCGAACGTTACCTGGCGATCAAACGCGACGGCGCGCTGTAACGGCGGTTCAATCCGCGGTGACGAGCGCATCGTGATGCGACAGGAGCATCTGGTACACCGCATCGGTCTCCGGCCGCACGCCGTGCCAGCGCGCGAAACTTTCCGCCGCCTGTTCCACCAGCATGCCGAGGCCATCGACGACGTCATGGCAACCGGCGGCGCGGCCCCACGCGAGGAAGGGAATCGCGGCTTCGCCGTAATTCAGATCCACCGCCGCGCATCGACGGCCCACGATGCTGCGCGGCAGCGCCGGGATCTGCCCATCGCGCGCGGCGGACGTGGCATTGATGATGAGGTCGAACTCGCCATGGGAGGCCAGATCGTTGAGATAGCGCGGATGCACGCGGCCCGGTTCGCCGAGTGCATCGGCGAGTGCGTCGCTGCGTTGCGGCGTGCGATTGACGATGTACATCTCGCCGATGCCCGCATCGAGCAGGGCCGGCGCGACACCGCGCGCCGCGCCGCCGGCACCGAGCAACAAGGTGCGTCGTGCGCGTAGGTCGAGTGCATGGCGATCGGTGAGGTCGCGGACCAGGCCCGCGCCGTCGGTGTTGTCACCGTGCCAGGTGTCGCCGTTGCGGACGAGCGTGTTCACCGCGCCGGCGCGGCGCGCGCGTTCGGTGAGGTCGTCGCAGAGGGAGAAGGCCACCTGTTTCAGCGGTAGCGTCACGTTCGCGCCGACACCGCCCATGGCGATGAAGTCCGACAGCGCGTGCACGAACTGGCCGGGCTCGGCGTCGATCGCGCGATAGTCGACCGGGATGCCGGTCTGTTTGCCGAAGGCCGCATGGATCTTCGGCGAAAGCGAGTGCGCGACCGGGTGGCCGAACACCGCGAAGTGCTTGCTCATCACGGAATCCCTCGAAAGGCGCCCCGCCTTTGCCGGTCGGCTGTCCCGATCAACGGGGGGCCGGCCGGCACGCGGCCAACCCTGGACGCGTGGGCCGAAGATCGCACAAGCCGCATTCAGATCGCGTCACGGATGGGCTGGGCCTCAGGCCTCGCGCAGCCACCGCGCCGCATCCAGGGCGAAGTAGGTCAGCACCCCGTCGGCGCCGGCGCGCTTGATGGACGTGAGCGCTTCGAGCACGCAGCCGCGCTCGTCCAGCCAGCCGTTGCCGATCGCCGCGCGCAACATCGCGTACTCGCCGCTGACCTGGTAGACGAAGGTCGGCACGCCGAATTCGTCCTTCACCCGGCGCACGATGTCCAGGTAGGGCAGGCCGGGCTTCACCATGACCATGTCGGCGCCTTCGTCCAGGTCGAGCGCGACTTCGCGCAAGGCCTCGTCGCTGTTGGCCGGATCCATCTGGTAGGTGAACTTGTTGCCCTTGCCCAGCGCGCCGGCCGAACCGACCGCGTCGCGGAACGGGCCGTAGAAACTGGAGGCGTACTTCGCGCTGTAGGCGAGGATGCGCGTGTGGAGGTGGCCGTCCATTTCCAGCGCGCCGCGAATGGCGCCGATGCGCCCGTCCATCATGTCCGACGGCGCGACGACGTCCGCACCGGCGCGCGCATGCGACAGCGCCTGCTTCACCAGCGCTTCGACCGTGTCGTCGTTGACGACGTATCCGTTCTCGTCGACCAGGCCGTCCTGCCCGTGCGAGGTGTAGGGATCGAGCGCGACATCGGTGATCACGCCCAGCTCGGGGAACCGTTCCTTCAGCGCGCGCACCGCGCGTTGCACGAGGCCCTCGTCGTCCCATGCCGCCTGCGCGTCGAGCGATTTGGCTTCCGGCGCGGTGACGGGGAACAAGGCGAGCGCGGGAATGCGCAGGGTGCTCGCTTCTTCGGCCACGCGCAGCAGCTCGTCGATCGAAACACGCTCGATGCCCGGCATCGACGCGACGGCCGCGCGGCCTTTCAATTCATGGACGAAGACCGGATAGATCAGGTCGTTCGTGGTGAGGACATGCTCGCGCATCAGGCGGCGCGAGAACTCGTCGCGACGCATGCGCCGCGGGCGGACGAAGGGGTAGGTCATGGGGGCGCATGATACCCCCACGAAAAAAAGCCGGCGCCCGAAGGCGCCGGCCGGTTTGGAACATCGCGTTGCGCCGATCGTTACTTCGGGGCCTTCGCGATCTTCGCGGCGCAGGACATGATCTTGCCGCCCTGGCGACCGGAGACCAGCCCGGAGGCGAGCAGGCCGTCGCGATAGGCCTCCATGCGGCTCATGTACTGGTCCTTGTTGGCCGAGGTCCTGGCGATCATGTTGCTCGTCGCCACGACATTCGCGCCCACGATCAGGCCCGCGTCGGTGATGACCTTCACTTCCGTGTTGCACCCGTTGATCTGCGCAGTGCCGGTGTTGAGGCGCCAGCCGGTGTCCTTCAGCAGGTTGGCCGTGTTGTCGACGATGAGCGCGGCGTTCAGCGAATCGTTGATGGCAGGTTCCATCAGCGCATTCGGCGACAGCGCCGTGTCGTAGTGCGAGCCCGACGAGCCCGGCGCGACCGGGTTGGGCATGTACAGGCGCGGACGGCCCTGATTGTCGGCACCCTGCCGCAACGTGTTGTCGACGGCGAAGCCCACCGTCAGCGGTGCGTTGCCCTTCAGCAGCGCGCCGTCGGACTGCGTGACGCTGATCGTCGGGATGGTGACCGTCGGATCGCTGCCGCCCAGGCCCGGCGGCGGATTGCCGGGTGCATTGTTGGCGACGATCAGGCCGATCGCGCCCGCGGCCTGCGCGTTCGCGGCCTTCACCGCGAATCCGCACGTGCCGCGATCGACGATCGCGATCTTCCCGGCGACATCGGCGGCGTTGGTGAACGCCGTGCAGCCGTCGGTCGTCGCGGGACCCGCATCGAGCCCGACGATCGCCGTGCCGCTGAAGTTCGCCGGCGTGGGCGCCGCACCGAAGCTGGCGGTGCCGTACTCGTAGAACCCTGCGACGGCGGCCGGTGCAGTGACGCGGAAGCCCGTGCGCGGACCGAGGGTCAGCGCAGCGCCGGCCTTCGCATTCGCGCCGGTGAACACCACGTTGCCGTAGTTGATCGCCGACGCCTGGCGTTGCGCGACCGACATGTCCGGCCAGAACAGGTTCTGCGTGTTGTCGTAGGTGAAGCGCGAATAGATGTCCGGGATGCCCGACTGGAACTGGCCCGTCGCTTCGCTTTCGAAGTTCTGGAAGCCCAGGCCGTGGCCGAACTCGTGCATCACCACGTCGAGGAAGCTGAGCTTGCCGGCCGGCGTGTTGCCGTCGAAGCCGTAGTAGAAATCGAAGTCCGAACTGAACTGCGAGAAGATGTCGATGTCGCCTTCGGTCAGGTCCGCGCCGACGAGCGATTCGGCGAGCGCCGCGCTGTACCAGGTGTTCGGCACCGAGCCCGGGAAGTCGCTGAAGATGTAGGTCGCGCCGGCCGAACCGAGCACGTTGGCACCGAGCGGATTGAACTGCGCGCCGACATACACCGGCTCGTTGCTCACCAGGATCGTGCCCCACAGGTCGGCCGCGAACTGCGCGACGAGTTGACGCTGCTGGCCACGCGTGAGGCCCGGGTTGCCGCCTTCGGGGGAGACGGCGGTGGGGTCGTTGTAACCCTCGTTGGCATCGTCGAAGTTGACCGGGATGATCTCGCCGGCGTGGACCAGGCCGGTGAGCGCGACGCCGACTGCGACGGCGAGGGAAAGGATGGACTTATTCATTGGGCAGGGCCTCCGTCTTGGTGGCGGGGGCTGCTTGCGTGCCGTCGGTTTCGAGCACGCGCAGGGTGCCGTTGGCGTCGCGCTCGACGCTCAACGTCGACCAGAGTTCTTCGGGCACGCGCACGGCGGTCGCACCGCCGGCCTTGCGCACTTTCGTCGCGTCGGCTTGCGACATCGTGCGCGGTTGCGTGGCCTTGAACGAATGACGCTTGGCCTTCATCGCTTCGGCCTTTGCCGCGTGTTGCTCGAGCTTCGAATCCGGTTGCGCCGCCTGTGCCGCTGCGGCTGCGCCGACCAGCACGATGCTGGCCAACACGATGGTTGCCTTACCTTTCATTTGGGGGACCCCTCTCTCATTCGTCCTGAATTGCGACAGTCGCGCCGCCGGCGGAACGGGATGCCGGAGACAATTCCGAAACTTCGGAGGCCCGTCGCTGCTGTCGCTGGAGCAACGGGCCGAGGCGAGGATGCGCGCGGGCGCAGAGCGGCCACATGTCGCGGTGCAGCACGCCGCGAGGGGCCTTTACCTGCATCGGATGAGGCACGGCGCGCTTCACAGACCGCACATCACATGGGCCTAACGCTTGCGGCCCGACGAGTGGCTACGTTCTCAGGACGAACGGACGATTTGTGAACCGGGCATTCCCCATTCAGGGGATCGATTCGCACGAATCAAAGGATTCCGCCGCCGAGATGCAGGCGGATCACGGCAACCACGATGACGATCCCGTTGAGGATCAGCCCCGCCTTGGCGCGGCCGTTGCCGCCCTTGCCGCTGAGCATCACGCCGATCGCGCCGATCACCGCGCCGACGGCGGCGAAGGGAATCACGAGCCAGTTGGCGATGCCGATCAAGGGGATGAGCGCGATGCACATGAACAGCAGCGCGAAGATGCCCCACACCAGGCTGATCAAACCCATTGTCCGCTCCGTGGCGTCACAGGACGCCGTCGATTTCCACGCGCAATTCCCGACGGCACACCGACGCGTGCAACAGCACGCGCGGCACCGACGGATCCAGGTGCGCAGCCAGCGCCTGCGCGATGCGCGGCAGCGCGTCGCTGTCACGCACATACACTTTCAAACGCGACTCCGGCCCGAAGCGCGCCGGCAAATCCGGCCGCACCGCGCGCGAGGCGGCGATGAGGCTTTCGAAATTCGCGAAGGTTTCGGCCAGCTGCGATTCGATGCAATCGTGGTGGCGCGATTCGTGGCCCACGACACTCGCCGTGCCCGAAAGCAACAAGGGCATGCCCGAAGCGGGCGGCACCATCGCACGGGCGAAACTCGGCGGCTGCGGGCCGTATTGGCGCGGATAGCGATACGCGCTCACCTGGCGCGGATTTTCCACGGGCGTGCCCGGCACGCGCGAAGCCAGCCAATAGACCTGCAAGGTCCGCACGCCGTCGCATCGGCCGATCGCCGTGGCCGCGGGCAGCGTGCCGGTCGTGATATCGCCCAGGCCCGCGGCGCGGCCCACGCAGAAACGGCGATAGCGCTCCTGGTCGCCCTCGCCTTCGGTAATCGCATCCAGGTAGTTCCAGCTGCGCAGCAGGTGCGGAAAACCGCGCGCGCGCACGAAAGCCGAGAGATTCGCGTAGGCCCGCGCGCTCGCTGCTTCCAGCCCGCCGTCGCCTTCCGGGATTTCGATCCAGCCGAACTGCAAGGACCCTGATTCGGCGAAGCGCAACGTACCCTGTTGCCCGGCCAGCACCGGACCGGGCGTGCGCCACACTTCGAACGGCGCGGCGCCATGCGGCTGCAAGGGCACGCGCAGATACCGCGGATCGTCATGCGAGGGTGCGTCGCTGCCGAAACCGAACACGGCGAGCGTGTCGGGCTGCGCGAGCAGGGCGTCCAGAGACGCGGCGTTCGCCGCGTCCACGTAATCCACGCGCATCTGCGGCGCATGCGGCAGGGGACGGACTGCGCTCACGGATTACCCGACTGCAGGGTGTCGCCGCTGACCGCGACGTTGACCTGGCGGCGGCGGTTGAGCCACCCGCGAAAGGCCTGCGGTGCGAGCTGCAGGGCCGTGAAGGCGTAGATCGCGCGGAAGATGCGCAGGCGCCGCAGCACCTTCCTGTTGTCGAACACATCGCCGGCCAGCATCGAAATCACCGCCTGCTCCACCTGCCAGACATTGCGCGGATTGTTGAACAGGTGGCGCATGACCGGCGTGTTGAAGCGGTAGATGAACCACTGGAAGTGCTTCAGGCCGCGCTTGAGGCGTTCCACCATCGCGCCCTGCAGCGCGGCTTCGCGCGCAGGCTCGCGCAGCGCGCCATCCACCACTTGCGCCGCCATCTCGGCGCTGTTCATCCCCAGGTACACGCCCGAGGAGAACACCGGATCGACGAAGGCATACGCATCGCCGACCATCACCCAGCCCGGGCCGGTCATGCGCGTGCACGTGTAGGAATAGTTGCCGGTGACATGCACGGGCGCGACGCGTTGCGCGTTGTCCATGCGATTCCACGCCGAGGGCTCGGACTGGAGCGTGCGCATGAGGAAGTCTTCGTTCTGCCCCTTGCGCGTCTTCAGGTATTCGGGGAAGCACACCGCGCCGATGCTCATCACGTCGCCCTGCAGCGGGATCAGCCACATCCAGCCGTGTTCGAAACGCTGCACGGTGATGTTGCCGGCGTCTTCGCCCGGCCGTCGCGCCACGCCGGTGAAATGGCTGAAGATCGCCGCCGATTGGTGCAGCGGGTTCTTCTTCTTCAGCTTGAGCTGCGCGCCGATGAGCGTGTCGCGGCCGCTGGCATCGACCAGGTAGCGCATGCGCACGCGCAATGCCTTGCCATCGGCGTCGGTGGCGAAGGCTTCTTCGGGGCGGCCGTCCTTGCCGAAGGCGATGCGATCGACCTTCACGCGTTCGCGCGCGTCCACGCCATTGGCCTTCGCGTGTTCGAACAGCAGCTGGTCGAACTCCTCGCGCTTGACCTGGTAGGCGTAACCGAACTTCGCATCGATCGCGCGCTCGAAGCGGAAGGTATTGAAATTGACGTCGTCGACCGGGAATTCGGCGCCCGGCTTGAACGTGCCGATGGCGCGCACCTGGTCGAGCACGCCAAGGCGCTCGAGGATCGGCAGGTTCATCGGCAGCAGCGATTCGCCGATGTGGAAGCGCGGATGGCTCGACTTCTCCAGCAGCAACACGCGGTAGCCGCGGCGCGCCAGGTGGGTGGCGGCGGTGGTGCCCGCAGGCCCGCCGCCGACCACGAGCACATCGACCTCATGGATGTCCGTTTCGATCGTCTTCACGGGGGCATCGGGTGCTGCGAGGGTGTCGATCGTCATGCAATCGGTCGGCGTGAAGAAGTGCGGACCGCATCATAACGCGGCGTCCGGCCGCCAAGCCCCGCCGCGCGGCTAGAATGCAGCCATCCCAGCATTCCGGAACACCCGATGTCCCAGCTCAGCCCCGCCGAAGCCGACCTTGCCAAGTTGCTGGTCGAAAGCCTGAACCTGGAAGGCGTCGACGCCGCGCAGATCGATCCGGACGCGCCGCTGTTCAACGACGGCCTGGGGCTGGATTCGATCGACGCGCTGGAGCTCTCGCTCGCCATCTCCAAGCAATACGGCTTCCAGCTGCGTTCGGACAACGACGCCAATCGCCGCATCTTCGCTTCGCTGCGCGCGTTGTCGGCGCACGTCGAACAACACCGCACCACCGCTTGAACGCAACGCCGCTGGCGCGGCTGGCGCTGGCGCTGGCCTATCCCGTGCTCGCCCACCTGGCGAGCCTGCGCGACGATCCGGTGCTCGCCGCCGCAGCGCTCGGCGACCTGGCCGTGTTCGTGTTGCTCGATCCGCTGCTGCATCGGCGTGCGTGGGCGTGGCTGGTGTTGCTCGCCACCGGTATTGGCCTGGTGACCCTCGCGCATTCGCCGCACTTGCACCTGATCCTGCTGCTCGTGCCCGCGGCCTTCGTCGCGCTCGTGGCGTGGACCTTCGGCCGCACGCTGCGGGAGGGCCACGTGCCGCTGATCACGCGCATGGTGTCGGCGATCGACGGCGTGCCGCTCGCGCAACTGGCGCCGGATTTGCTCGCGTATGCGCGCGCGCTCACCGCCACCTGGGCCGCGGTGCTGTCGGGCCTGGCCGTCTGCAACTTCCTGCTCGCGCTGATCGCCGTGCCCGGGGGCCTGCTGCACAGCCTGGGCGTGCCCTCGCCGGTCTCGGTTTCCGAGAGCGCGTGGTCGTGGTTCGCAAACCTCCTCAATTACGGGCTGGTCGGCGGGCTCTTCGTAGGCGAATATTTCTATCGCGTGCGGCGCTTCCCTGGGCGCTACACGAGCTTCTTCGATTTCGTGCGCAAGATGGCCGGGTTGGGGCCCACCGTCTGGCGCGGGCTGCTGCGGGACGAGCCCGGTCGAAGCTGAACAAGTCAGGGACCGCCGCGGCAGGGGGCCGCGTTGCATAATCCGCGCGCGCATCAGGCGCTCGCCGATGTTTGAATGAATTCGCCATGCAGTTCTTCGTGCCATCGGATCATCCCAGCCTGCCCGGGCATTTCCCGGGTCGTCCCGTCGTTCCCGGCGTGGTCGTGCTCGACCGCGTGCTCGATGCGATCGAGGCGCGCCACGGCGCGCTCGGCGACGTGCGCTTGCCGCAAGTGAAATTCGTGCAGCCCTTGCTGCCGGACCAGCACGCCGAAGTGTTGCTCGAAGGCGACGAGGGTCGCTGGCGTTTCCGCGTCGTGCGCGACGGCCAGCCGATCGCCAGCGGCGAAGTGGTGCGCGCATGACGAACCCGAATGAAGCCGCCAACTGGAAGCAGCGCCCCGAAGGCGGGAACCGATTCGCCATCCAGCTGATCCGCGCGATCGCGCGGCGCGGCGGCCGCGTGATCGCGCGCCTGTGCCTGTATCCGATCGTCCTGTATTTCCTCGCGCTGCGCGGGCCGGAGCGGCGCGCCTCGCGCAGCTACCTCACGCGCGTGCTGCGCAAGCCGGCGACGCTACTGGGCGTGGCGCGGCACTTCCATACCTTCGCCGCGACGATCCTCGACCGCGTCTTCCTGCTCGGCGAAGACCTGCGACGCTTCGACGTGCGCGTGCACGGCCTGGAACATCTCCATTCGACCGTCGACCAACATGGCGGCGTGCTGCTGTTCGGCTCGCACCTGGGCAGCTTCGAAGTGATGCGCGTGCTCGCGCGCGAACGCCCCGACATTCCCGTGCGCGTGGTACTCGACAAGGCGCACAACGCGGCGATGACGCAGTTGCTGGATGCGCTCAACCCCGAGATCGCCGCGACGGTGATCGACGCGGGGCAGGACGGGCCGTCGATCGTGCTCGAAATCCAGCACGCCATCGCCGAAGGCGCGGTGGTCGCCTTGCTCGTCGACCGCACGCAACCCGGCGAGCCCGGCTATCCGGTCGAATTCCTCGGTGCGCCGGCCCAGATGCCCGGCGCGCCGTGGCTGATCGCCGCGGTGCTGCACGCGCCGGTGGTGCTCGCCTTCGGCCTGTACCGTGGCGGCAACCGTTACGACCTGATGTTCGAGCCGTTCAGCGGCCCTATCAAGGTGGCGCGCAAGGATCGCAACCACGCGCTGGCCGACATGGCCCGCCGTTACGCCGCGCGCCTGGAACACCATGCACGCAGCGCCCCGTACAACTGGTTCAATTTCTACGATTTCTGGCAAGCGCCCACCGGAGCCCCCGTCGATGACAAGCCGCAAACACGACCGCAGGACGAGAGCGACGCTCGGCCTCGCGCTGCTGGCGGCGATGTGGGCGGGGGCACCATGGGCCGCGCCGCCTGAGCCGAAGCCTGCGTCGGTCGACGCGGGCTGGATCCTTTCGAAACTCGCGCGCCCCGCACCCACGCAGACCGATTTCGTCGAATTGCGTGGATCTGCGTTGCTGAAGACGCCGTTGCGCATCGAAGGTGAATACCGCCGCCCGGCGGAAGACACGCTCGTGCGCGCCGTGCGCGCGCCCTACGCGGAGACGACCACGATCCGCAACGGGCAGGCCACCATCGAACGCAACGGCAAGGCGCGCACGTTCTCGCTGGCGCGCGCGCCGGAGTTGCAGGGCCTGCAGGCGAGCTTCGGCGCGATGCTCGCCGGCGACCGCACGCAACTCGAACGCTATTACACGATCGACGCGAGCGGCACGCGCCAGTCATGGACCTTGCGCCTGTCGCCGCGCGACCGCGCGCTGGCCGCCAAGGTGCGCGACATCGTTCTGCGTGGCCGAGGTGCGGAACTGCGTTGCATCGAAACGCGGCCGGTGAAGGGTGATCTGCAGCGCACGCTGCTCGCCAGCGCTGCACGCAACGCGCACGACACGACCGACGGCGCGGCGCTCGCCGCGCTGTGCGCCGCGCAATGAGCGACGCCCCGTTGCGGCCGGGCGCGCGCATCGCGCTCGCCGCACTCTGGCTTGCCGTGCTGCTCGTCGCCGGCTGGGCGATCGCGCAGCATCTGCAACTCAGCGGCGATTTGCGCAAGTTCATGCCGAGCGCGCGCACGCCGGAGCAGCGCCTGCTGATCGACGAACTCGGCGAAGGCCCGGGTTCGCGCCTGTTGCTGGTCACGTTGTCGGGTGCGCCGGATGCGCAAACGCTCGCCGCGCAGTCGCGCGCCCTGCGCGCCACGCTTTCGAAGGACACGCGCTTCACCCTGGTCGCCAATGGCGAAGGCGGGCTCGAAGCGTTCCCCGAACGCCTGCGGCCCTATCGTTATCTCCTTTCGCCAACCCTCGACACGCAGCGCTTCGATGCGGCGTATCTGACCGAACAAGTGCAGTCGCGCGTGGCCGATCTTGGTTCGCCCGCGGCTGGCCTCGTCGAACCACTGGTGCCGAGCGATCCGACGCTGGAAACGCTCGTGCTCGCCGAAACCTGGGAGCCGGCGACCGCGCCGCAACGTATCGAAGGCGTGTGGTTCGATCGCGCGGGTAAACGCGCGCTGCTGGCGATTCAAACGCAAGCCGCGGGTTTCGATCCGACGGGCCAGCGCGATGCGGTCGCCGCCATCGAATCGGCGTACGCGGCGGCGAAGCACGGTCAGGCAGGCACGCTGTCGATGACCGGCCCCGGTGCGTTCTCCGTCGAAATCGGCGGACGCACGCAGAACGAAGCCAACTGGATCGGCATGGTCGATTCGCTCGGCCTGCTTGTGCTGTTGTTCGTCGCGTATCGCAACTGGAAGATCCCGGTGCTCGGCGCACTGCCGCTCGCGAGCGCGGGTCTCGCGGGCCTGGGCGCTGTTGCGTTGATGTTCGATGGCGTGCACGGCATCACGGTGGCGTTCGGTTTCACGCTGATCGGCGTGGCGCAGGACTATCCGATCCACTTCTTCAGCCACCAGCGCACGGGCGTGAAGCCGTATGCGAGCGTGCGCGCGCTGTGGCCGACGCTGGCGACGGGCGTGGTGTCCACGTGCATCGCGTATGCGACCTTCTTCGTCTCCGGCGTCGACGGCCTGGAGCAACTGGCGGTGTTCACCATCGTCGGGCTCGGCACGGCGGCGGCCACGACGCGTTTGCTGTTGCCGGCGCTCGTGGATCCGGATCTGCGCGATCCGGCGCAATCGGCATTGCTCGAACGCCTGCGCGCGTGGGTCGCGCGCCTGCCGCAACCGCGCATCGCAATCGTCGTGCTCGCACTCGCGGCGGCGGGCATCACGATCTTCGCGCCGGGCCCGTTCTGGCAGAACGATCTTTCGCGCCTCACGCCGGTGCCGGCCGATGCGCTCGCCCGCGACGCGCAGGTACGCAAGGAGCTCGGTGCGCCGGACGTGCGCTATGTCATCGCGATCCACGGCCGCGATGTCGAAGAGGCCTTGCAGCGCAGCGAGCATCTGGGCGCGGCACTCGAACACGCACGCGCGCAACATTGGCTCGCCGGTTTCGAACATGCGGCGCAATACCTGCCCAGCGCGCGAACGCAACAGGCGCGCCAGGCGAAGTTGCCCGCGCCGCAAGCCTTGCGCACCGCGCTCGACAGCGCCGTAGCCGCATCCCCGTTCCGCACCGATGTGTTCGAACCCTTCCTCGCCGACGTCGAAACCGCGCGTCGTGCACGACCGCTGGTGCCCGCCGACCTCGACGGTACGCCGCTGAAGATCCGCATCGACGGCCTGCTGCGCGAACGCGAAGGCCACGCGACCGCGCTGGTGTCGCTCATCGGGCTCGACGCGCCGGACAAAGTCGCCGCGCTCGCGCAGCGCGAAGGCGCGCAACTGGTCGACCTGAAAGCCGCGTCCGAATCGCTGGTCGTCGCGTATCGCGAACGCGTGCTCTGGGCCCTGGGGCTGGCGGCCGCGCTGCTGATCGTCGCCGTGCGCATCGCGTTGGGGTCCTGGCATCGCGCGTGGCGCGTGCTCGCGCCGATGGCGGTGACCACGCTGGTGATCCTCGCCGCGCTGCGCATCGCGGGCGTCGAGCTCACGCTGTTCCACCTGGTCGCCCTGATCCTCGCCGCGGGCCTGGGCCTCGATTACGCGCTGTTCTTCGAACACGCCGGCGACGACCGCGAAGAACAGCTGCGCACCTTGCATGCGCTGCTGGTGTGCAGTGCGATGACCTTGCTGGTGTTCGCCTTGCTCGGGCTGTCGTCGATCCCGGTGCTGCGCGCCATCGGCGTGACGGTGACACTCGGTGTCGTGTCGAACTTCGTGCTCGGCCTGTTGATCGCGCGCCATCCGCACCGGGAGGACGCATGATCGATCGGGCCACCATCGAATCGCTCGTGCCGCACGCAGGTTCGATGTGCCTGTGGGACGAGGTCGTCGCGTGGGACGCGCAACGCATCACCCTGCGCAGCCACGGGCATCGCGACCCGGCGCATCCGCTGCGCAGTCACGATCGACTTCGCGCCATCCACCTGTGCGAATACGGCGCGCAGGCCATGGCGGTCCACGGCGGCCTGATCGCGCGCGAAGACGGCGCATCGGCGCCGCCGGGGATGCTCGTGGCCCTGCGCGGCGTCGAGTTGCATTGCGCGCGGGTCGACGATCTTCCGGGCGCGCTGGAATGCGAGGCGCAGGTACTGGTCGCCGGCGAAGGCGCGCAGCAGTATCGTTTCACCCTGCGCCACGCAGGCACGGTCCTGGCCGAAGGCCGCGCGGCCGTGATGCTGCAGCCACAGGAGAGATCGGCATGACCCAGCGGCGCGCACTCGTGACCGGCGGCAGCGGCGACATCGGCGGCGCGATCTGCCGGCAACTCGCGGCCGACGGCCTGCATGTGATCGTGCACGCGAACGCGAACATCGCGCGGGCGCAAAGCGTCGTCAGCGAGATCCACGCGGCCGGCGGCAGCGCGCAAGCGATCGCGTTCGATGTCGCCGATGGCGATGCGACCCGCACCGCCATCGATGCACTCCTCGCCGACGGTCCGATCCAGGTGGTCGTCAACAACGCCGGCATCCACGACGACGCACCGCTCGCCGGCATGTCGGCCGAACAATGGAAGCGGGTCGTCGATGTCTCGCTGCACGGCTTCTTCCACGTGACCCAACCGCTGTTGCTTCCGATGGCGCGCACGCGCTGGGGCCGCGTGGTGAGCGTCTCGTCGGTCGCCGCGGTGCTCGGCAACCGAGGCCAGGCGAACTACGCCGCCGCGAAATCCGCGTTGCACGGCGCGAGCAAATCCCTCGCGCGCGAAATGGCCAGCCGCGGCATCACGGTGAATGTCGTCGCGCCCGGCGTCGTGCAAGGCGCGATGGCCGATGCGAGTTTCCCGCCGGAATTGGTGAAGCAGATGGTGCCCGCCGGTCGCGCGGCGCGGCCCGAGGAAGTCGCCGCGCTCGTGCGCTTCCTGTGCTCGGATGCGGCCAGTTACGTCAACGGCCAGGTCATCGGCGTCGACGGTGGGATGACCTGACGG
Source organism: Lysobacter sp. 2RAF19 (assembly GCF_052115395.1). NCBI lineage: Bacteria > Pseudomonadati > Pseudomonadota > Gammaproteobacteria > Lysobacterales > Lysobacteraceae > Lysobacter > Lysobacter sp. 2RAF19. Next base: position 281,122 of record NZ_JBFRGO010000002.1, read on the forward strand.
TTATCCTGCGCGCGCCGGCAGGGGTGCCGGCATCTCACTCAAGTCTCAGGGGAATCACCGAATGATCCTTAAGTTGCGCCTTTTCGCGCTGCTGTCGCTGCTGTTCGCCTCCACGATGGCCATCGCGGCCGAAACCGGCAAGCACGCGGAAAACCAATCGCCCGTTCCGGAAGAAGGCAAGGCGCTCGTCGTCTTCATGCGTTCCTCGTTCGTCGGTTCGGGCATCAGCGCCTCGGTCTACGACGCGCCCGACGCCGAAACCAAGTTCATCGGCATCATCCAGAACAAGCAGAAGGTGGCCTACCAGGCCGAGCCGGGCGTCCACCGCTTCATGGTGATCGCCGAGAACGCCGACTTCGTCGACGCCACGCTCGAAGCCGGCAAGACCTACTACATCCTGGTCAGCCCGCGCATGGGTGCGTGGAAGGCACGCTTCTCGCTGCTGCCGATCCACCCGGATGCGAAGGCCGAGTACAACACGCAAAGCGCCGATTTCAAGAAGTGGATGGCGAACACGAACGTCGTGGAAGCCACCGAATCGAACGTGCGCTGGTACGAGAAGAACAAGGCCAGCATCGAAGAAAAGAAGGCCGATTACCTGAGGAAGTGGACCGTCATGCTGCCTGTCGACAAGGCCGTGCTGACGATCCACCCCGAAGACGGCGTCTGATTTTCATGCACGCGACGACGCCGGGTCGACCAGACCCGGCGATCGTCCCGCGAACCACGTCAGCAGCGGGCTCGTCATCACCGTGGTCACCAGCGCCATCACCAGCAGCATGGTGAACAGCGACGGCCCGATCAGGCCCGCATCCAGGCCGACCTTCAGCACGATCAGTTCCATCAGGCCGCGCGCGTTCATCAGCGCACCCGTCGCGAAACTCTCGCGCCAGCCGTAACCCGCCACGCGCGCACCGAGCGCACCGCCCGCCATCTTGCCGACGACCGCGGCGAGCAAGACCAGCAACAACGCGCCCAGGCCCGTGCCGACGAAGGCATCGGACGTCGTGTTCAAACCCGCCAGCGCGAAGAAGATCGGCATCAACAACACGATGGCGATGTATTCCAGGCGCTCGACGAGGCAGCGCAGCAGGCGATCGTCGCGCGGCAAACAGGCGCCGAACAGGAACGCACCGAACACCGCGTGCAAGCCCAGCCATTCGGTGAGTCCGGCACAACCGAGCGCGCCGAGCAGCAGCGCCGCGAGCAGCATCTGCGAGGGCTCGCCCGAGGGCGCATAGCGACGCAGCAACCACGCATAGAACGGGCGCAACCCGCCGAACACGAGCGCCAGCAAGGCGAGCATCCCGCCCGTCGTGCGCAATAACCCCGACGTGCCGCCACCGAGCCCGGCCAGCGCGACGACCACCGCCAGCATCACCCACGCGAAGACGTCCGCGATCGCCGCCGAGCTCAGCGCCAAGCGCCCGATGCGTGTTTGCGTCAACCCGCGATCCTTGAGGATGCGCGCCATCACCGGAAATGCGGTGATCGACAGCGCGGCCGCCATGAACAGCGCGAAGGGCCAGAACCCCACGCCGGCCGGCGCGAGGCGATGCAACACCGGCGAGATCGCAAAGCCCGCGCACATCGGCAACAACACGCCCAGGACGCCGACCCATCCGGCTGCCTTCACCTGCGCGCGCACGCCTTCTGGCGCGCGCAACTCGACGCCGACGATGAACATGAAGAGCACCAGGCCGACGGTCGACAAGGCCGACAAGGCGCCGAGCGATTCCTTCGCGAACAACTGCGCGTGGATCTCCGGCGCCAGGGCCCCGAACACGATGGGCCCGAGCAACAGGCCCGCCGCCATTTCGCCGATCACCGCGGGCTGGCCGAAATATTTCAGCACCAGGCCGCACCCCCGGGCCGCAGCCAGGATGACCACCAGCTGCAACAGCAGCATCGAATGCGTCACGGCGCGAGCGCCGGCGCAGGCGCGGGCGCGTGGATCGGCGCCGTGGGCATGCGCGCATACCACGCGTCGGCCAGGCACGGCGAAGGCGGGCCATCGTCGCGGAAGGCCGCCAGCTGCGCATCCAGTCCGTGATCGTCGATGTCGGGGTGCGTGCGCCGTGCCTCGTCGAGCATCTCCGCCGCCAACCAACGCATGCGCACGACGTTCGCGCGCAGGCGTGCTTCGAACTGCGTGTCGTCGAGCGTGTCGTTGAGCGCGCGATTCATCTCATGGAACCAGTCGATGCCCCACTGGTTGAGGAAGCGGCGATCGGGCACCAGCGGCCCGGTGTTGCGCTCGCCCCATTCGCGCAGCAGCGCCTGCATCGACAAGTTGAGGTCCCGGCCCTGCATGAAGGCATCGCGCAGGCGCCCGAGCAGCGAGATCGCCGTGAGCCGGCCCGCGAAGAACACCGGCGCCAGCAGCGCCCAGTAATAGGTGTAGTCCCAGATCACCTTGAGCGGCATGACCTGCGCATCGCCGAACAGGGGATATTGATCCTGGTAGAGCGTCAGCGTGTTTTCGTAGAAAGACACGTACAACTGTTCGTAGATCGAAGCGTAGGGCGCCACCGGTTGGCCCGCGCGGTCCTTCTCGATCAGGTCGACGATGAAGGTGTTGCTCATCGCGATGAAGTCGCTGCCCGGCGAATAGAACGGATCCAGGAACAGGCCCGCCTCGCCCGTGAGCGCCCAGCGGTCGCCGGAGAAGACCTGCTTGCAGCCGTAGGAGAAGTGGCGGAAGAACAGGAAGTCCTGCAGCGCGTGTTCGGGTTTGTCGACGGCGCGCGCGACGCCGGGCTGGTGCTCGCGCAGCCAGTCCATCGCCTTGGCGTGCGTGTTCATCGTGTCGAGCGGATGCATCTTCGCGTCGCACACGATGCCCAGCGAATGCGCGTTCGACGCCAGCGGGATCAGCCAGAACCAGTAGCCCGGGCCGCACATGTGGTTGGTCGAACGCCAGCGCGCCGGCGGATTGCAGCGGGCGAGCCAGTCCGGATCGTCGGACCACTGCTGCGGTTCGATGTAGCCATCCACGCGCCACCACACCGCGTTCGCGTCGTGGTCGTTGGGCTGCGCCAGATCGAGCTTGCGCTTGATCAGGCCGGCACGCCCCGCGGCGTCGACCACCCAACGCGCCGAAATCGTGTGCGCCGCGCCGCCGCGGTCGAAACCGACGACATGCGGCGCGTCGTCCTTCGACAGATCGATGGTGCGCACCGTCGTGTCGTCGAGGAACTTCGCGCCGAGCGCGCGCGCCTGCTCACCGAGGAAGTTCTCGAAGCGGCCGCGGTCGAGCTGCCACGAATGCGTGGGCAGCAATTCGCTCACGCCCAGCTCCGTGCACTGGTCGAGATCCTCGCGTCCTTCGCTGAAGAAGAAGCGGAAGCCGAACTTGCGCAGTTGTTGCGTTTCGAGGTGTTCGCGGAACCCCAGGACGTCGGCGAAGTAGTGCGCGCCGATCTCGACCGTCGATTCGCCGACCTTGAACGCCGCCTCGCGCACCGGATGCGTGCGCCGCTCGAGCACCGTGACCGCCAGCGACGGGTCGCGCTGCCGCAACTGGATCGCGAGAGTCAGGCCGGCGAGGCCACCCCCGAGGATGACGACGTCGGCCTGCGCGCTCATGGGCGATCCTGGAGGGAGTGTTCGTGTATCGGTTGCAGGGAGGCGCCCACGGTGCCGAACTCGCCCGTCGGATCATGGATGACCGGCGGGTGCGCGCGCGTGCGGCGATATTCTTCAAACGCGTTGCCGTAGCGCAGGATCTGCCGCGTGACGTGCGAGGTGATGCGCCACAGATCGCGCAAGGGGCGGAAGTGGCTCTTGCGGAACTGCGCGGCGGCGCCGGGGCCCTGGTACCGCGATTCGATGGGGACCGACACCACGCGCACGCCGAGTTCGCGTGCCGCGGAAATCAGGATCTGCGCTTCGAAGACGAAGTCTTCGCCGGGCACGTCGTCGAGCGCGCACACGTTCGCCGGATAAAAGCGCTGGCCGCTTTGCGTGTCGCAGATGCGGTAGCCGCATCCCCACGCGATGCCCCAGTCGCCGAATTCGTTGGCCAGGCGGCGATGCTTGGGCTGCTGCACGCGCTTGCGCACGCGCGAACCGATGATCAGCGCGCCCGGATACAACTGCGCGGCCTCGAGCAGGCGCGGAATATCGTCGGCGTGGTGCTGGCCATCGCCATCCATCGTCAACACGCCGTCGAACCCGCGCCGCAGGGCGTCGGCGAAGCCTTCGCGCAAGGATGCGCCCTTGCCTCGGCGTTGTTCGTGGCGAATCAAGGTGATCGGCAGGTCGCGCACGCAGTCGGAGGTGCCGTCGTCGGACCCATCGTCGATGACGAGCACGTTCGGGCAATGCGCGAGCGCGCCTTCGACGACTTCGCGGATCCGCAGCGACTCGTTGAGCGCCGGGATGACGATGCAGGTGCGACGCGCGAGATCCGTCATGCCGCTCATGCGATCGCCACCTGCAGGGTGCGCCCGCGTCCGGCGAACAGCTGCGCTTCACCCCGCGCACCGGCGAGCGCCTCGAACAAAGGCAGCATCTGCGCCATCGCGTTGCCGCCTGCGACATCGGAAAGACGCGCCGCCTCGGCGGGCCGTTGCCCTTGTTGCAACGTGACTTCGATCCGCGGCGCATCGGCCTTCGGCGTGCGCGACAACACCAGCGCGCCGCCCAGCAACCCCGCGCTCCTGGCAATCGACGTCAACGGACCGGTGGCGCTGCCGTCGTAACCGACCAGCAGGACCGCGTCCTCACCCGCCGCCAATTGCACGAGCGCTTCGATCAGGCCTTCGGCGAAGGTCGCGTCGTAGGCGCTGATCGCCGTGGTGGCTTCCGTGCAGCCCGCGCCGATGGTCCAGTAGCCGGCCGCGGCGTTGTGGACCGAGTTGTGGAAGCGCGTCGGCGAGATCGCACGCGGATCGGCGGCGAGCGTCGCGCACATGTAATCGGTGATGCCCAGGTCGCCGTGCGTGGAGGCGAAGACCGACGGCAAATCGCGCGGGTCGCGTCCGGCGGCGGTGCATGCGGCCAGTGCGACCTCGAGCGCGACCGCGACGGTGTCGGGCGCGCGACGGCGTTCGTTGGGCGCGAGCAATTGCGGCGACGGACGCGCGGGCGCGCCCTCGGGCAGCGCGCCATCGCGCACGTAGGCGCGTGCGGCGCTCCAGTCCGGCAGTCCGTTGCTCCAGAAGCCGATGCCTTCGATGGTGGCGGACAAGGGCGTCATGCCGCGAACACCAGCGAACAATTGTTGCCGCCGAAGCCGAAGGAGTTGTTCATCGCATATCGGATCGTGCGTTGTGCGTTGTCGAAGCGGATCTGCGCGCCGCAGGCCGCATCGCGCTGTTCGCTGTTGAGGATGCCGGGCAGCACGCCGTGTTCCAGCGCCAGCAATGCGCAGACCGATTCGACGATGCCGGCCGCGCCGAGCGTGTGCCCGGTCCAGCCCTTGGTCGAACTGGCGTGCAAGGTGTCGGGAAACAGTGCGGCGATGGCCTGCGCTTCGATCGTGTCGTTGGCGGGCGTCGCGGTGCCGTGCAGGTTGAGGTAGCCGATGTCGGCGGCCTGCACGCCCGCACGCGCGAGTGCATCGCCCATCGCCAGGCGCGCACCCAGGCCTTCGGGATGCGGCGCGGACATGTGGTGCGCATCGCTCGATTCGCCGTAGCCGCGCAAGGACAAACCGGGCGCCGCGCCGTCTTCGACGCGTTCGAGCAGCGCAAAGCCGCCGGCTTCGCCGAGCGACAGCCCGTCGCGCGTGGCATCGAAGGGTTTGCACTTGGCCTGCGAGACCAGGCCCAGCGCGTTGAAGCCGTACAGCACACTGCCGCACAGGGTGTCGACGCCGCCGACCAGCGCGGCATCGGCAAGCCCCGCCTGGATCAGGCGCGCGGCCTGCGCGAAGACTTTCGCGCTGGAAGAACAAGCGGTCGCGACCGTGACGCAGGGCCCTTCGAGCCCGGTCGCATGCGCGATGAAATCGCCGAGCGAATGCGGCGTGTGCACGATCGGGCGTTGCATGTCGCTTGGGAACGCGGGGCCGGCATCCGTCGTATCCAGGCGCGCGTAGGCTTCCTCGCTGGCGCCGATGCTGGAGGTGGAGGTGCCGACGACGATGGCGACGCGGTCGGCGCCGAAGCGATCGCGCGCTTCGCGGACCGCTTCGAGCATCCCGTCCTGTTGCAGCGACAGCCAGGCCAGCCGGTTGTTGCGGCATTCCCAATGCGCGAGCGACTCGGGCAGCGCTTCGGTCTCGAGCCCGTCGACGCGGCCGATCCAGCAGTCCAGGCGGTCTTCGCCGCCGAAATCATTGGGACGCAAGCCGCCGCGCCGGTCCCTGAGCGCATTCAGTTGTGCATCGCGCCCGCGGCCCAACGCGGTGGTCGCGGTGTAGCGACGGATCGCCAAGGGCGGAACGGGCGTGTTGGGCGAGCCTGGCGGCAGGGAAGACAAATGCAAACAAGGCTCCGGAATGCGGGTTCAGCGAAAGACGGGCCGAGTATAGCCATCGCCCCGTCGCCGGCCAGCGTGGCGCATCCGCCGCGGAAGTCGGATGATGTCGGCCTTCGGGCACGCTTTGTTTTCGACCCCACGCCCCCATCAAGCGGCCATGCCGTCCCACGTCTCCCATCGTTTGCGCCTTGCCGTCGACCGCGATGTCCTTCACACGGGCGTCGTGACGCTGCTTGCCTGCATGTTGAGCGCCGGCGTGGTCTACCTGGGCTACTTCTGGCACGTCCTGCGCGTGGCGCGTCGCGCGCCGACCACGCCCGAGCACGGCGACACGGTCCTGGTGTTCGGCAAACACGCACCGCATGGGCGCATCGACGCGGATTTCGCCGCGCGCCTGGAGCGCACCGCGGTGCTGTGGCGCGAACGCCCGCCGCGTGAAGTGATCCTCCTCGGCGGCGGCGCGCCCGACGAACCCACCGAGGCGGAAGTCGCGCAGGCCGCACTGCTCGCGCGCAACCTCGACGCCGGCCCGGCGTTGCGCCTGGAAGCGCAATCGCGCGACACCCTGCAGAACCTGCGCAACGCGCGCGCATTGATGGTCGGCGAAAACACGCGCCGCGTGACCCTGCTCAGCAGCCGCTACCACCTCGCGCGCTGCGCCCTGTTCGCCCGCCAGCTCGGTTACGACTGGGAGCTGTGCGCCGCCGAACCGCGTTTGCGCCTGAAGCCCACGACCCTGCTGCACATCGCGGCCGAAGCGTATTTCGTCTGCTGGACCGACCTGGGCACCCGCTGGGCGCGCCTGATCGGCTCGGACCGGATGCTCGCGCGCGTGACCTGAGGTCTCGGAAGGGTCCGCCGAATCGAGACGCCCGTCCCTCGAACAGGACCACCGGCATGGGCCGGCGACGGGGGTGGTTGCGCTAGGATCGGGCGCTTACGTATCCGTATCGGAGCAGGGGCATGGGTGTGAAGTTGGATCGCAGCGCTTGCGCGCTGGCTATTGGCGCGGGTCTCGCGCTCTCGTCGGGCGCCTTCGCCCAATCGCCTGCGAAGGTCACCACCGCCGATTACGACCGCGCGGTGAAGATGCTTTCGCCGAACACCAATCCGCTGGTCGACCATGACGCCAAGGGCGTGACCTGGCTCGACGACAAGTCTTTCGTCTGGTTCGACAACGACGCCAACGGCGTGCGCGTGGTGCGCACCGATGCGACGACCGGCAAGTCGGTCGCCGCCTTCGACGTCGCGCGCATGGCCAAGGGCCTGTCGGCGGCGACGGGCAAGCCGGTCGACGCCAAGCGCATCGACAAGTCGATCTACGGCGTCGGGCTCAACGCCGACGGCCGCTACGACTTCTCGGTGAAGGGCACGCATTACCTGTGCGAGGTCGCCAAGCCGCGCTGCGTCGCCAAGCCGGTCGCCAAGGGCAAGGACGGCGACGGCCCGGGCAACCTCTCGCCCGACGGCAAGCGCGAAGCCTTCATCCGCAACTGGAACCTGTGGGTGCGCGACATCGCCACGGGCAAGGAAACGCAGCTGACCAAGGACGGCGTCGAGAACTTCGGCTACGCCACCAACAACGCCGGCTGGGTGCACGACGACAGCGCGATCCTGGTGTGGTCGCCGGATTCGTCGAAGATCGCCACCTTCCAGCAGGACCAGCGCAAGACCAGCACGATGGCGGTGGTCGGCACCAACATCGGCGCGCCGAAGATCGAAACGTGGAAGTACCCGTTCGTCGGCGACAAGGACGTGACCATGATCGAGCGCGTCGTCATCGACGTGCCGACGCAGAAGCTGGTGCGCCTGAAGATGCCGGCCGACCAGCACCGTTCGACGCAGTGCGACGACGTCAGCTGCTTCGGCGGCTGGGAAGACGTGCAGTGGGCGAAGGACGGCAAGTCCATCGCCTTCGTCTCCACCGCGCGCGACCACACCAAGAGCTGGGTGCGCACGGCCGACGTCGCCACGGGCGCCGTGCATGAAGTCTTCGACGAAAGCGCGAAGAACTGGTTCGAATCGGGCATCAACGCCATCAACTGGCGCTACCTGCCGGAGAGCAACGAGATCCTGTGGTGGAGCCAGCGCAGCAACTGGGGCCACCTGTATCTGTACGACCTGGGCACCGGCAAGCTCAAGCGCCAGGTGACCGAAGGCGATTGGAACGTCGCCGAAGTGCTGCGTCTGGATCCGGCTTCGCGCACGGTGTGGTTCACCGGCGTGAACCGCGAGGAAGGCCACCACCCGTATCACCAGCACCTTTACAAGGTGAACCTGGATGCCGGCGCGCCGGTGCTGCTCTCGCCGGAAGACGCGCAGCACAGCTTCACGCTGTCGAAGGACGGCAAGTACGTCGTCGATTCGTATTCGACCACCGCCGTGCCGCCGGTCACCGTGCTGCGCGACGCGAACGACGGCAAGGTGCTCGCCGAAGTCGCCAAGGCCGACATCACCCGCCTGAAGGCCGCCGGCTGGGTGGCGCCCGAGCCGATCGTCGTGAAGGCGCGCGACGGCAAGACCGACCTGTACGGCATGCTGTTCAAGCCGTCCAACTTCGATCCGAACAAGAAGTACCCGATCATCAACTACATCTATCCGGGTCCGCAGGTCGGCTCGGTGCGCACCTACGCTTTCGCCCCCTCGCACGGCGACAACCAGGCGCTGGCGGAACTCGGGTTCGTGGTCGTGGCCATCGACGGCATGGGCACGCCGTATCGTTCCAAGGCCTTCCATGACGCCTACGCCAAGAACGTCGGCGACAACACGCTGCCCGACCAGATCACCGGCATGAAGCAGCTCGGCGAGCGCTTCCCCTGGATCGACCTGACGCGCGTGGGCATCTGGGGCCATTCGGGCGGCGGCAACGCCACGGGCACGGCGATGTTCCGTTACCCCGAGTTCTTCAAGGTCGGCATCGCCGAAAGCGGCAACCACGACAACCGCAGCTACGAAGACGACTGGGCGGAGAAGTGGCAGGGCCTGTTGGTCACGGGCAAGGACGGCAAGTCGAACTACGACGACCAGGCCAACCAGAACCACGCCGCCAAGTTCAAGGGCAAGCTGCTGCTCATGCACGGCCTGATGGACGACAACGTGCCGCCGCAGAGCACGCTGCTCGTCGTCGACGCGCTGATCAAGGCCAACAAGGACTTCGACCTGTTGCTCCTGCCGAACGCGCGCCACGGCTACGGCGAGTACTCGCCGTACGTGATGCGCAAGCGCTGGGACTACTTCGTGCAGAACCTGCTGGGCGCCGAACATCCCGACGCCTACGAAGTGAAGCTGCCGAAGTAACGCACCGCAGCAAACGCGGCAACCATGCGCCTTTGCGGCGCGTGAAGACGGGGCCTTCAGGCCCCGTCTTCATTGGTGAAATCGGCGTGCAGGTGATGTTGTATCGTCTTCACGATGACAGCAGCCGCCGACAACGGATATCGTGACCGCCTGCGTGGCGCCACCAACACGGCGCACGTGCGCCTGGACACGCGCTTCGCGCAAGGCATCCGCACGCCCGCGCAGTACCGCACCTACGTGCTGGGCATGCACGCCTTCGTCGCCAACGCCGAGCGTGCGCTGGCGCGGGCGCAGTTGCGCCCCACCTGGCGTGCGTGGCGCGATCCCGCGCGCACGGGCTGGCTCGACGAAGATTTGTCCGCGATCGGCCTGGCCGCGCTTGCCGACGGGCCGCCGATGTCGGTCGTCGACGATGCCGGCGCCGCCGGCCTGATGTACGTGATCGAAGGCTCCGCACTGGGCGCCACCCAATTGCTCGGCGATGCGCAGGCGTTGGGCCACGGCCCGGGCACGGGTGCCACCTTCCTATCGCGCCACGGCGGTTTCGGCGCAGGCAAGCGTTGGCGCGCTTTCGTCCAGGAACTCGAGCGCGCCGACTTCGACCCCGGCAGCGAACGCGCGATGCTCGAATCGGCCGCACGCGCCTTCGCCTGCGCCGAACACGAATTCCATCGCGCCGAACACGCGCAGACCACCTTTACCGACGGAACTTGATTCGATGGACCACGCAACGCCGAGCGCCCCGGGCGCCGAGGCCGACTGCGCGCGCGAGGCGATCCACCTCAGTGGTGCGATCCAGCCGCACGGCTACCTGATCAGCTGCTCCCTGCCGGACTGGACGGTCCGCCACGCCTCGGCGAACGTCGCCGAACTGCTCGACACGCCGCCCGACGAAGTCATCGGCCGCAGCCTGCGCGAACACGTCGCCGACGAAGTCCTGCAACCCCTGCTCGAAGTGCTCGACATGATGGAATCGGGCGCGCCGCCGCAGCGCGCGGCGATCGGCAACATCGGCGCGATGGCGCACCTGTGCGATTTCGTCGTGCACGTGGCCGGCGACCTGGTGCACGTCGAACTCGAGCCCCGCTCGAGCATCCCGCTGCGCCAGGCACCGACCGTGGTCGCGCAGCGCATGATCGCGCGCGCCAGCGGCAGCGCGGACATGCGCGGCTTCCACCAGCACACCGCGGACGAAATCCGCGAACTCACCGGCTACGACCGCGTGATGATCTATCGCTTCCGCCACGACGATGCCGGCGAAGTCATCGCCGAATCGCGCGCGCAGGACATGGAACCCTTCCTGGGGCTGCGCTTCCCGGCCGCCGACATTCCCGCGCAGGCGCGTGCGCTGTACGTGCGCAACCGCATCCGCGTGATTCCCGATGTCGCCTACGTGCCGGTGCCGATCCTGCCCGACCACGATGCGAACGGCGCCCCGCTGGACCTGAGCCAGCACATCCTGCGCAGCGTTTCGCCGGTGCACATCGAATACCTGAAGAACATGGGGCTGGCCGCGTCGATGTCGATTTCGATCGTCAGCGGCGGGCGCCTGTGGGGCCTGATCGCCTGCCACCATCGTCAACCGCGGCTGGTGCCGCCGTCGATCCGCGCGGCTGCCGACATGTTCAGCCTGTTCGTGTCGATGCGCGTGAGCGCCGCCGACCAGGAAATCGCATCCAGGCAGGACGACCGCGCGCGCGAGGCGCGCGAACAGCTCGCGCTGCGCCTCACGGGCCAGGAAGGGTTGTCGACCGCGCTGGCCGAAGCCATGCCGGTCCTCGCCGAAATGGTGCCCGCCGATGGCATCGCGCTGCGCAGCGATGGGCAATGGTCGACGCACGGCCGCGTGCCCTCGCTCGAAGGTTTGTCGCGCGCGCTGGAATGGGCGCGCACGCAGGGCGCGGATCGCCTGCCGGCGATCGACCACGCCACGCCGTGGGCATCGCCCGACGCGAACGACGGCCTCGCCGGCGTGCTCGCCGTGCCCTTCGGCCGACGCGACGACTGGTTGTTCTTCTTCCGCTGCGAACAGATCGAAGACGTGGTGTGGGCCGGCGATCCGCACAAGCCGATGGTGCCGACCGACGATGGCGTGCGCATCGCGCCGCGCAAGAGCTTCGCCAGTTGGCGCGAAACCGTGCGCGGCCATGCCTCGCCGTGGACCGACGCCGAGCGCGCCGCCGCCGAACGCCTGCGCTGGTTGTTGCAGGAACGCCCGTGGCAACCGCTGCCCAGCGAAAGCGAGGCAGCCAACGTCCGCGACATGCGCCTGTTCCGCCGCCGCCACGTGATCGCCGAACAGAAATCGCGGCTGGATCAACTCGGCGGATTGCTCGATGGCCTGGGGTATCTGGAAGATGCGGAGACTGCGCGCATCGGCGCACGCATCGCCGAGCTGGAAGCAGAATTGCGCCAACTGATGCATCGCGCGCCGATCGAATGACGGTGCGCGGCTTGGCAAACGCGCGCAGCGGCCGGTAACCTCGGGGCAACTCCCCCGCGAATTCCCCATGTCCGATGTCGCCCCGCGCACGCGCGCGCTCAATCCGCTGCCTTCGCTGATCTTCTCTTCGCGCTGGCTGCAGTTGCCGCTCTATCTGGGGTTGATCGTCGCGCAGGGCGTGTACGTCTACCTGTTCGTGAAGGAGCTGCTGCATCTGATCGCCGCGACGCCGCACCTGGGCGAGCAGGAGATCATGTTGATCGTGCTGGGCCTGATCGACGTGGTGATGATCAGCAATCTGCTCGTCATGGTGATCGTCGGCGGTTACGAAACCTTCGTTTCGCGGTTGCGACTGGAAGATCATCCGGACCAGCCGGAGTGGTTGAGCCACGTCAACGCGAGCGTGCTCAAGGTCAAGCTGGCGATGGCGATCATCGGCATTTCGTCGATCCACTTGCTCAAGAGTTTCATCGAGGTCGGCATGGTCGGCGGGCTGCCGCTGTGCAGCACGGCCGACGGGATCGCCGCGGTCCGCGCCATGGGCGAGGCGGGGCTGAACATGAAGGCCTGCACGACCATCACGAAGGACGGCGTGTTGTGGCAGACGATCATCCATAGCGTTTTCATCATTTCGGCCCTCGGCATCGCATGGACCGACAAGTTGATGACCGGGGCGGCGAGCAAGCGCGAGCACGTTCACGCGCATTGAGGGAATGGGGAATAGGGAATAGGGAATAGTTGATTCGCCGTAGGTCGCCATCGTTCCAAGTCGCCACGTACCAACCATTCCCCATTCCCCATTCCCCGCTTTCAAGCGGGCACGCGGTGCGATGCACCGTAAAATGCCCCCATGGATGTCTCCCACCTGCTAGACGCGCTGAACCCGGCCCAGCGCGAAGCCGTTACTGCGCCTTCCGGTCACTACCTCGTCCTCGCCGGCGCCGGCAGCGGCAAGACCCGCGTGCTGATGCACCGCATCGCGTGGCTCAACGAAGTGATGGGCGTGCCGCCGCACGGCATCCTCGCGGTCACTTTCACCAACAAGGCCGCCGGCGAACTCCGCCACCGCGCCGAACACCTGCTGCGCAATGGGTCGCGCGGCATGTGGATCGGCACCTTCCACGGCCTCGCCCACCGCCTGCTGCGCCTGCACTGGGCCGATGCGGGATTGCCCGAAGGCTTCCAGGTCCTCGACTCCGACGACCAGTTGCGCCTGGTCAAGCGCGTCGTGCAACAACTCGAACTCGACGACACGCGCTTCCCGCCGCGCCAGATCGCCTGGTGGATCAACGCGCAGAAAGACGAAGGCCGCCGCCCGCAGCACATCCAACCGGGCAGCGACTGGTTCATGGACACCATGCGCAAGGCGTACGCGGCCTACCAGGAACGCTGCGATCGCGCGGGCCTGGTCGACTTCGCCGAACTGCTGCTGCGCGCGCACGAACTGCTGCGCGACAACGCCGGCCTGCTCGCGCATTACCGCCATCGCTTCGGCGAACTGCTGATCGATGAATTCCAGGACACCAACGCGATCCAGTACGGTTTCGTGCGCCTGCTGGCGGGCGATACCGGCCGCGTGTTCGTGGTCGGCGACGACGACCAGGCGATCTACGGCTGGCGCGGCGCGAAAGTGGAGAACGTGCAGCGCTTCCTGCGCGACTACCCGGGCGCGAGCACGCTTCGCCTGGAACAGAACTACCGATCGACGTCGAACATCCTCAACGCCGCGAACGCCGTCATCGCGCACAACCCCGATCGCCTCGGCAAACAACTGTGGACCGACGCGGGCGCCGGCGATCCGATCGACCTGTACGCCGCGTACAACGAAATCGACGAATCGCGATACGTGATCGAACGCATCCGCCAATGGGTGCGCGACGGCGGCAGCCACCGTGATTGCGCGATCCTCTACCGCAGCAACGCACAATCGCGGGCCTTCGAAGAAGCGCTGCTCGGCGAGCAGATCCCCTACCGCGTCTATGGAGGCCAACGCTTCTTCGAGCGCGCGGAAATCAAGGACACGCTCGCCTACCTGCGCCTGGTGGCCAACCGCGCCGACGATGCCGCGTTCGAACGCGCCGTCAACACGCCCACGCGCGGGATCGGCGAACGCACGCTCGACGAAGTGCGCCGCACCGCGCGCGAGAACAGCCTGTCGCTCTGGGATGCCGCGCGCGCGACGAGCGAAGGCAACGTGCTGGCTGCACGCGCCCGCAATGCGCTGGCCGGCTTCCTCCTGCTGATCGAAGGCCTGCAGCTGGAAACCGCCGCGCTGCCGCTGCAGGAGAAGATCGACCACGTGCTGATGCGCAGCGGCCTGCGCGAGCACTTTGCGAACGAGTCGAAGGGCCAACTGGATTCGCGCACCGACAACCTCGACGAACTGGTGTCGGTCGCCTCGCGCTTCGTGCACGGCGACGACGAGGAGTCGGCCGCGCTCAGCGAACTGGTCGCCTTCCTCAGTTATGCCGCGCTCGAAGCGGGCGAGGGCCAGGCGCAGTCGGGCGAGGACGGCGTGCAGCTGATGACCCTGCACAGCGCGAAGGGCCTGGAGTTTCCGCTGGTGTTCCTCGCGGGCCTGGAAGAAGGCCTGTTCCCGAACACCAAGTCGCAGGAAGAACCCGGCCGCCTCGAAGAAGAGCGCCGCCTGGCCTACGTCGGCATCACGCGGGCGCGGCAGAAGCTGGTGCTCACCTACGCCGAAGCGCGTCGCATCCACGGCTCGGACATGTACGGCATTCCGTCGCGGTTCCTGCGCGAAATCCCGGCGCCGCTGATCAACGAAGTGCGGCCGCGCGTGCAGGTCTCGCGTTCGTACACACCGCATTCGGGGCGTCGCGAACATGCGATGGCTGCCGTGGAGGTTCCGCCGGTGAAGCTCGGCGCCAACGTCCGGCATCCCACCTTCGGCACCGGCGTGGTCACCGATTACGAAGGCAGCGGCCCGCACGCCCGCGTGCAGGTGAACTTCGACGATGTCGGTTCGAAATGGCTGGTGCTGGCGTACGCGAACTTGACGCCTGCCTGATCAACGCGCGTCAGCCACCGACGCCTGCAACGCACTGGCCAACGCGGCATCGCCGCTGACCAGCGCAGTCCACGCGAGCTCCAGCCCCTTGCGACGGCCTTTCTCGACGAGCTTCAGGCCATCGGGGCCGATCGTCAGCGTGTACACCTGGTCGCCGATCTGCACTTCGCGGCGCATGGGCTTGTCGAGCTTGGTCATCGCGTGCTCCCCGGAAGAGAATCACCAGCCATAAAGCTTGAAATAGACCGGCACGTTGCGCGTGCCGTCGCTGTTGCGGTCCAGGCGGCCGTCGCCGTCGGAATCGGTCACGTAATAGGTCGGGCCGTTCTTCGGCACCACGCGCACCATCGCCAGCGAGCCGCCGACGCGGTACTCGGTGACCACATCGCCGTTGGACTCGGTGCGCGTGGCTTGCTGCGCGCCTTCGGGCACCGGCGGCACCGCGTTGGGATCCTGCGGGGCGGTGGCGCAGCCTGCCGCGAGCGCGAACAGGGCGAGGGCGGCGAACCGGTGCGCTGAGCGATGACGGGTCATGTGAGCCCTCCTCCCTGCGGGTTACGGAAGCCAAGCATAGGTCCGGCCGCCGTAAAGCCCGAGTGTTCGACCCGGGCGCGTAGAATCCGCGGATGCCAAGACTGGTCCTGATCGACGGGTCCTCGTACCTGTACCGCGCGTTCCACGCGCTTCCGCCCCTCACCAACAGCGCCGGCGAGCCCACGGGCGCCCTGTTCGGCGTCGTGAACATGCTCCGGGCCACGCTCGCCGAGCAGCCCGACTGCGCGGCCTTCGTCGTCGACGCACCGGGCAAGACCTTCCGCGACGATCTGTATCCCGAGTACAAGGCCAACCGGTCGGCCATGCCCGACGACCTGCGCGCGCAGGTGCAGCCGATGTGCGAAATCGTGCAGGCGCTGGGGTTCCCGCTCCTGCGCGTGGATGGCGTGGAGGCCGACGATGTCATCGGCACGCTCGCGCTGGAAGCCGCGCGCGCCGGCAGCGAGGTCACGATCTCCACCGGCGACAAGGACTTCGCGCAATTGCTCGGGCCCTTCGACAACGGCGGCAGCATCCGCCTGGTCAACACGATGAGCGGCAGCGTGCTGGACTCCGACGAAAGCGTGATGGCGAAGTTCGGCGTCCTCCCGCACCAGATCGTCGACATGCTCGCGCTGATGGGCGATGCGGTGGACAACGTGAAGGGCGTGGACAAGTGCGGCCCGAAGACCGCGGCCAAATGGCTCGCCGAATATGGTTCGCTCGACGGCGTGATCACCAATGCCGAGAAGATCGGCGGCAAGATCGGCGAAAACCTGCGCGCCGCGTTGCCGCGCCTGCCGTTGAATCGCGAACTGGTGACGATCAAGACCGACGTCGCCCTGGATTCGGCGGCGCACCAGCTGGGCCTGCGCCCGCGCGACGTCGACACGCTGAAGATCCTCTACGCGCGCTACGGCTTCAACGCCGCGCTGAAGGAACTCGGCGGTACGCCGCCTGCACCGACCGAGCGCAAGGTGTCGATGCGCGGCACCGAAGCGGGCTGGGCCCGCACGGGTGCGGCGCCGGCCGAAGCGCCGGATGCGAAGCTCGGCGAAAAGGTCGGCTACGAAACGATCCTCACGCGCGAACAGTTCGATGCGTGGCTGGCGAAGCTGCAGGCGGCCGATGCCTTCGCCTTCGACACCGAAACCGATTCGCTGGACGCGCTCTGCGCCAACCTGGTCGGCCTGAGCATCGCGACCGAGCCTTACGCCGGCGCTTACATCCCGTTCGGCCACGATTACCCGGGCGCACCGGCGCAATTGCCGCGCGAGGACGTGCTCGCCGCGCTACGCCCGCTGTTCGCCGATGCGTCGAAGAAGAAGGTCGGCCAGCACGGCAAGTACGACCTCCACGTCCTGCGCTGCCACGGCGTGACCGTGCACGGCTACGACGACGACACGATGCTCGAAAGCTTCGTCTTCAACGCCGGTGCGAGCCGGCACGACATGGATTCGCTCGCCAAGCGGTATCTGGGTTACGACACCGTCCGCTACGAGGATGTCGCGGGCAAGGGCGCCAAGCAGATCCCGTTCTCGCATGTCTCGCTCGAGGATGCGACGCGCTACGCGGCCGAAGACGCCGACATCGTGCTGCGCCTGCATTCGGTGCTGGGCCCGAAGCTGGCCGCCGAGCCTTCGCTGGAAAGCGTCTACCGCACGATCGAAATTCCGTTGGTGCAGGTCCTGGAGCGCGTGGAAGCCAACGGCATCCTGGTCGATGTCGCCGAGTTGCGCCGCCAGTCCGCCGACCTGGGCAAGCGCATGCTCGAAGCGCAGCAGCAGGCGACCGCGCTCGCCGGCCGCACCTTCAGCCTGGACTCGCCCAAGCAGGTGGGCCAGTTGCTGTTCGACGAACTCAAGCTCCCCGTGCAGGTGAAAACCTCCACCGGCCAGCCCAGCGTGAACGAAGAAGCGCTCGAAGCCATCGCCGATCTGCACGAACTGCCGAAGATCATCCTGGAATACCGCGGCCTGGCGAAGTTGCGCAGCACCTACACCGACAAACTGCCGGACATGGTGAATCCCAACACCGGCCGCGTGCACACCAGCTACCACCAGGCCGGTGCGGCGACGGGGCGCCTGGCCTCGTCGGACCCGAACCTTCAGAACATCCCGATCCGCACCGACGACGGGCGCCGCATCCGCAAGGCGTTCATCGCCCCGGAAGGCCGCCGCATCGTCGCGCTCGACTATTCGCAGATCGAGCTGCGGATCATGGCGCACCTGTCGGAAGACCCGAACCTGCTGAAGGCCTTCGGCAGCGGCGCGGACATCCATCGCGCGACCGCGGCGGAAGTCTTCGGCAAGGCGATGGACGATGTGTCCAACAACGAGCGCCGCGCGGCGAAGGCGATCAACTTCGGCCTGATGTACGGCATGAGCGCCTTCGGACTGGCGCGGCAGCTCGGCATCGGCCGTGGTGAGGCGCAGGACTACATCGCGCTCTACTTCTCGCGTTACCCGGGCGTGCGGGATTACATGGAGCGCACGCGGCAGGACGCGCGCGAGAAGGGGTATGTCGAGACGGTCTTCGGCCGCCGGCTGCACCTGGAGAACATCCATGCCCGCAACCAGGGCCTGCGCGCGGGCGCCGAGCGCGCGGCGATCAATGCGCCGATGCAGGGCACGGCCGCGGATATCGTCAAACGCGCGATGATCGAGATCGATGCCTGGCTCGCCGGCGACGCACGTGCGCTGATGCTGTTGCAGGTCCACGATGAGCTCGTCTTCGAAGCCGACGCCGGTTTCGTCGACGAACTCATCGTTGGCGCGAGGGCGCGAATGGCCGCTGCTGCACAGCTGCGTGTCCCCCTGTTGGTGGATGCGGGCACCGGCGCCAACTGGGACGAAGCGCACTGACGAGCGCGTCTCAGGGATTAGGTTTGTGAGGCCTCTCCGGAAGCAATGAATTAAAACTGAATCCAACGGTTCCTTAACCTGAATCTTCACGAACCATCCATGTACGGGGTGGTCATATAGCTCGCGTCAGATGCAAGGTCTGACGCAGATCTCTCCCTCCCCTGGAGTGATCCCCGGAGCGGTGACTCCTCCCCAAGTCCCGTTCCCCAGCCCCGCCGGTCTCCCCCTGGCCAGCGGGGCTTTTTATTGCCTGTCGAAAAGTGGGCCTGCGATACAGTGCAGGCCGGAGCCGCCAAGGGGAAATGCATGTTCGAGCTGTCCATGCCCGTGTGGGAGTACCTGCTGCGGGCGGTCATCGTCTACGTCGTACTGCTCGGCATGATCCGGATCTCCGGCAAACGCACGATGGGCCAGTTCACGCCCTTCGACATGTTGCTGATCGTCCTGCTCGGCAATGCGGTGCAGAACGCGCTGCTCGGCAAGGACACCTCGCTGATCGGCGGACTGCTGCTCGCGGCGGTGCTGATCACGCTGAACTGGACGACCGGCTTCATCGCCTCGCGCAGCCGCATCGCCGAAAAGGTGATCGAAGGCGAGCCCATCGTGCTCGCCAAGGACGGCCTGTTGTTCAAGAAGGTGCTGCGCCGCGAACTGGTGAGCGAGAACGACTTCGAAGAAGCGCTGCGCCAGGCAGGCGAGCTGTCGCTGGAGGACGTGCGTTTCGCGATCCTGGAAACCGACGGGCAGATCAGCGTCGTGCCGAAGCGCAAGTCCGACGACGACTAGCCGGCACGCAACTCCGATAGCCAATCGCGCGGGCGCAGGTAGTCGGCCAGCCGGGCTTCGTCGCTGCCGGCTTCGGGTTGGAAGCCGTACTCCCACCGCACCAACGGCGGCAGGCTCATCAGGATCGACTCGGTGCGGCCGCCGCTCTGCAGCCCGAACAGCGTGCCGCGGTCGTACACCAGGTTGAATTCCACGTAGCGCCCGCGCCGATAGAGCTGGAAGTCGCGCTCGCCCTCGCCGAAGGGCATCGCGCGGCGGCGTTCGACGATCGGCAGGTAGGCGTCGAGGAAACCGTCGCCGACCGCGCGCTGGTAGGCGAAGTCGCGTTCGAAATCGGCGTGCAGGTCGTCGAAGAACAAGCCGCCGACGCCGCGCGTCTCATCGCGATGCTTGAGGAAGAAGTACTCGTCGCACCAGCGCTTGTGTGCCTGGTAGCGCTCATTGCCGCCGAAGGGCTCGCACAGCGCACGCGCCGTGCGATGCCAATGCAGGACGTCTTCGTCGAAGGGGTAGTACGGCGTGAGGTCGAAGCCGCCGCCGAACCACCACGCGACCGTCTGGCCATCGCGCATCGCGCGGAAGTGGCGCACGTTGGCGTGGGTGGTGGGGATGTACGGGTTGCGCGGGTGGAACACGAGCGAGACGCCGACCGCGCGCCACGTGGCGCCGGCGAGCTCCGGCCGCGCGGCGGTCGCCGAGGGCGGGAGCTTCGAACCCGAGACGTCCGAGAAGCCGATGCCCGCCTGCTCGAACACCGCGCCGTCGCGCAGGATGCGCGTGCGTCCGCCGCCGCCTTCGCTGCGCGTCCAGGTGTCCTCGCGGAAGCGCGCGACACCGTCCACGCCTTCGATGGCCGCGCAGATGCGGTCCTGCAGATCGGTCAGATAGCTGCGGACGCGGGCGAAACCGGCGTCGTCTTCCTGTTCGGCGGGCGTGGACATGCGCGGCATTCTAGGCGACGCCGCCGGCCGGGTCTCATTCGCGCAGGCGGGGAACGCCGTGCGCGTCGCGGACTTCGATCGCGGCCTCGTCGGCGATGCGATCGCGCAGGCCGCGGTTGGGCAGGGCGAGGGTCGTCTCGCCGCGCATCGCGCGAAGGGCGTTGGCGTAGGACAGGCGCGCGGCTTCGGCGTCGCCCGCGGCCGTATAGCCTTCAGCCAGCGCTTCCCACGCCGATGCCCCGCCGCCTTGCGCGACCGCGCGGTGCAGCGAGCCCTCGGCGATCGGCCAGGGTTGCAGGCGTGCGAGTGCGCGCAGCGTCGCCGGGCTTTCGGGGTGCGCGGCGAGCCAGCTTTCCAGTTGCGTGCGGCGTGCTTCGGGCGAAGCGATCGGCAGTGCGCCGTAGCGGTCGACCAGCGCTTCGTCCCACTGCGTGGCCAGCGCCTGCTCGATGTTGCGCGCGGCGGCCACGTCCCAGCGCATGTCCGAGGCGCGCGCGGCGTAGGCGCCGACGACGGCCGCGTCGGATTGCAGCGCCTTCGGCAGCGCGTCCCACCGATCAGCCAACGCGTTCGCATCGGGAGCCTGCGCGAGCGAGGCGGCGGCCCAGCGCGCCTGCAAGGCATCGAGGCGATCGGAGGGCAGCGCCTGCTGCTGGCGCATGGCGCCGAGCATGCCGTAGGCCTCGTGCGCGCGGCCGACATCGGCCAACGCTTGCGCGCGCAGGATCAGCCCGCGCGGCGGCAGCGGTTGCGCGGTGGGCGCATCGAGGATCGTGAGCGCGGCGGTGGGATCGCCACCGGCGAGCGCGCGTTCGGCGCGTGCGATGGCGCTCGCGAGCGGTGCGCGCTCTGCGAGTGCATCCAGATGGCGTTGCACCGCGGCCGAATCACCGCGCGCTTCGGCCGCCTGCGCCGCACCGACGCGCGCCACGGCCGCGGCTTCGTCGCGATCGGCCGCGAGTTCGAGTTGTTTTTCCGCGCGCGCCCAGTGGCCCAACTGCAGCGCGCCCAGGCCGTCGGTCAAACGCAGGCGCGCCTGCCGATTGCGGAAACCGCGCCAGCCGCGGAACGGCAAGGCCAGTACCGTCCACAGCAGCCACAGCGCGAACACGGCGAGCAACAGCAGCAGGAACGCGCCGACCACCGTGCTGCGGTAGTCGTGCCCGCGGAAGCGCACCAGCACTTCGCCCGGATCCTGCACCAACACCTGCGCGACGAGCGCGCCGACCAGCGCCAGGGCGATCCAGAACAACAGGTTGCGGAACAAGTTCATGCGACCTCCTGTCAGCGCGCCCGCATCGAGCGCAATTGCGCGAGCGTCGTGCCCACGACCGGCGAGGCGATCGCCAAGGGTTGCGCGCGTAACCCGCGCAGCATCGCCCGTTGCGCGCGCAGCGCCGGTGAATCCGGCCACAGGCGCGGCAGCCACGCATCGGCGCGGACCAGCGACGCCCGCCAGGCCTCGACATCGCGCCGCTCCAGGGCGGCGCGCGCCAGCGTGAGTTCGATGCCGAGCGCTTCCATCGCCGCCGAGCGGTCGCTCGCCGCGCGCAACTGCGCGCGATCGGAGGGCTGCACGTCGACCAGCTTGGAGGCGACGCGCCGCCACCAGGGTTGGTCGCCGGCGTCGGGAAGTGCTTGCGCCGCCGGCAGGCGGGCGAGCGCGGATTCGAAAACGGTGAGTTTTGCGGAGGCCTCGTGCACCGGATCGACGCCTTTCGCATCGAGCGTGCCGCGTTCCTGCGCGAGCGTCTGGCGCAGGCTCAGGTAAGCCGGATCGTCGATGCCGTCGAGCATGCCCGCCGCAAGCGCATACGCGCGCCGCGCGCCGTCGAGATCCGAGGCGAGCTGTAAACGATGCTGCGCCATTGAGAGCAGCATCTCGACTTCGTCCAGACGGATCGCTTGCGCACCGTGGCGATCGGGATCGGCGAGCTTCGACACGCTGTCCTCGAGCAAGGCTGCACGCTGGCCGAGGCCCAGCAATTCGTCGCGCAGCACGCGGTTCGTCGCTTCGGCTTGCTGCAGGCGTTGCTGTTGGGCGCGTTGCTCGCTGCGCAGCGTCGCGAGGCGGTCTTCGACGGCGGCCAGGCGTTGCGAGGCATCGTCGGCAGCGGCGCGCTCATTCTTTGCGCGCGTATTCCAGGCGTGCCACGCCCATGCGCCGCCCAGCACGAGCAGCAACACGACGAGCCACGCGAGGGGCGCGCGGGAACGACGGACCGGCGGTTCGGGCGGGGGGTCGGTATCGAGCACGGCCTGGAGGTGTCGCGAAGAGGTGCGGACGATGCTACCGGATGCCGCGTCGTGGACGGCCATCACGCGCGGCGACCAGATCGGCTGGGCGGGCGCCGGCCGCCAGGCGCAGGTCGCGGAAGCCGAGTGCGCGCGCTTCGTCGGCCAGGCGCGCGCTGCCGGCGAGCACGCGCGCGGCGCGGAGTTTCGGCGCCAGGTCGGCGGGCGCGTGGTCCATCAGGGTCTGCAGCGCTTCGCCGCTGCTCACTGCGATCGCCCACCGGCCGCGCGCGGCGCGCAGGGCGGCGAAGGCGCGTGGCGTGGGCGGCTGGGCTTGTCGTGCATAAACATCGGCGCGCACGACCTGTGCGCCGCGCTTGCGCAGCCCCGGTTCGATCCGGTCGCGCCCACCCGGTGCGGTGACCAGGCCCACGCGCAGGCCGTCGATGTCCTGCAGCGCATCCATCGCGAGCAAGGCCTCGCTGTCTGCGCGCGCAGGCACCTGGACATCGGCGATGCCCGCGCGACGCAAGGCCGCCGCGGTACCCGCACCGATCGCGAAGAAGTGTTGCGTGCGCTTGCGACGCAGCGGCGTCATCGCCGCCGCGCAACGCACGGCATTCGGGCTGGTGAACACCACGCGCGGCGCGGCGAGGGCGTCGCGCAATCGACGACGCGAGTGCGCGTCGTCGTTCGAAACGATGCGCATCGTCGACAGCGCGACGCATCCCATGCCCGCGCGCGCGGCCGCGCGGCGCACGGCGCCGTGCTGCCCCAGCGGGCGCAGGGAGATGACGTACCATGCCGCCGGTCGTGGACTTGCCGCCTCGCGCATGCGCGCAGCTTGCGGCGTGTCGCGCCGCCCCGCAATCGCAGGTTGTCTCCCGATGTCGCACGAACACCTTCTGTCCCACCTCGACGCCCACTACCGCGGCATGCCGCCGGTCGCCGCGATGGACGTGTCGATCGTCGGCTACGACGGACAGGCGCTGGTGCTGCGCGCGCCGTTGTCGCGCAACATCAACGACAAGGGCTGCGCATTCGGCGGCAGCCTCTCCTCGCTGATGACACTCGCGGCCTGGGGCGTGGTGTCGCTGCACATCCAGGGCGCGGGCATGGAGGCCGAGGTCTACATCGCCGACTGCCAGGTGCGTTACCTCGCGCCGCTGTATGCGGACCTGGAAGCGCAGGCGCAGGCCGGGCCCGACGTGGATTGGCACGCCTTCCTCGCCACCCTCGCCGAACGCGGCCGCGCGCGCGCCGAACTCGTGGCGCGCGTCCCGCTTCCCGAGGGCGGCGATGCGGCGACCTTCACCGCGCGGTTCGTCGCCTTCCGGAAAGGCTAGGATGCGGTTGTCGCGACCGGGGACAACGACATGCGGAAGATGACCTTGTGGTCCATGTGGCTGGGGCTGTGCCTGTGCGTGCTTGCGCTCGCCGGTTGCGCGTCGTCGAAGGGCGACACCAACAAGCTGGACACGCAAACTTATGCGTATTCGGCCGCCATCCGCTGGGGCGACTTCGAAGGCGCGTGGACGCTGGTGGACCCGAAGTACCGCGAAGAGCACCCGCTGAGCGACGTGGAGCTGGAGCGCTACAAGCAGATCCAGATCGCCGGGTATCGCGACCTCGCCACGCAGACGCTGCCCGACGGCGACGTGCTGCGCGAAATCGAGATCGACGTGGTGAACCGCCACAACCTCACCCAGCGGCAGACGCGCTACACCGAGCATTGGCATTTCGACCCGGTGGCCAAGCAGTGGTGGCTGGTGGTCGGCCTGCCGGACCTCTGGCAGGACTGATCGGCGGCCCTTTTGCGCGGAGGGGCGGCGCGGGCGACAATCCCCGCCCGCTCGCCACCCGCAGAACCGAAGTGAATTACGCCGAACTGCTCGATTTCGCCCAACGCCACATCTTCTATGTGATCGCCCTGGTGGGCATCACCCTCGCGCTGGGCTACACCGAGATCGCGCGCCTGTTCCGCCCGTTCAAGGCCCTGCGCCCGGCCGCGCTGACCAACCTGATCAACCGCGAGAACGCGCTGGTCGTGGATTTCTCGGCGATCAACGATTTCGAGAAGGGCCACATCCCCGGCAGCAAGAACGTGGTGTTCAGCCAGTTCGACCCCGACAACAAGGTGCTGGCCAACGCCAAGTCGCTGCCGGTGGTCGCCGTGTGCCGCACGGGCCAGGCCTCCGAAGGTGCCGCCAAGCGCCTGAAGAAGGCCGGCTTCGAACACGTCTACTGGCTGGACGGCGGCATCGCCGCCTGGCAGCAGGCCGAGCTGCCGCTGGTAAAGGGCCGCTGAGTCCCCATTCCTGAGGCGGCAGCCCCCGGAACGACCGCGGGCCGCATGCCATAATCGCCCTCTTTTTCGCAGCATTTGCCGGAGCAACAACGATGTCCGAAGAGACCACGCAGCAGCCGCAGGCCGGCGCTTCCTTCACGGTCGAGAAGATCTACGTCAAGGACGTCTCGTTCGAGGCGCCCGGCGCCCCGCAGGTGTTCAACGAAGCCGGCGCGCCCGAGCTGCAGATGAACCTCAACCAGAAAGTGCAGCGCCTGAGCGAGTCCGCTTTCGAAGTGGTCCTCGGCATCACGCTGACCTGCAACATCGCGGGCAAGACCGCGTACCTGGCCGAAGTGCAGCAGGCCGGCGTGTTCACGCTGGCGGGCTTCGAAGACGCCGGCATCGACGCGATGCTCGGCACGCAGTGCCCGAACCTGCTCTATCCCTATGCCGCCGCCAGCGTGAGCCACCTGATCCAGTCGGGCGGTTTCCCGCCGTTCTTCATGCAGCCGATCAACTTCGAAGGCCTGTATGCGGAAAACCTGCGCCAGCGCGCGGCCCAGATCGGTTCGGGATCCGACCTCGGCGGCACGGAGACGGTCGGCAACGCCTGACCGCCCATGGGCAGCGACGCATCTGACAGTCGGTTGTCGGTCGCCGTCCTCGGCGCGGGGTCCTGGGGCACCGCGCTCGCCGCGCTGATCGCGCGCCACGGGCACGACACCGTGCTCTGGGGCCGCGATGCCGCGGCGATCGATGCGCTGAACGCATCGCACGAGAACACCCGCTACCTGCCGGGCGTGCAACTCCCGGCATCGCTGCGCGCGACGCACGACATGGCCGCATCCCTCGCCGGATGCGACCTGGTGCTCGTCGTCGTGCCTTCGCACGCATTCGCGCAAACCTTGCGCGCGCTCGCGCCGCATCGCCCCATGCATGCGGGCGTGGCGTGGGCGACGAAGGGGTTCGAACCGGGCTCGGGGCGTTTCCTGCATGAAGTCGCGGCCGAAGTGCTCGGCGACGACGTGCCGCTCGCGGTCGTCACCGGCCCGTCGTTCGCGAAGGAAGTCGCGCAGGGTTTGCCCACTGCGCTGACGGTGCATGGCGACTCGCCCGCGTTCACGCAGCAGGTCGCGCAAGTGCTGCACGGACCGGCGTTCCGCGCCTATACCGGCAACGACATGCTCGGCGCCGAACTCGGTGGTGCGATGAAGAACGTCCTCGCCGTCGCGACTGGCGTGGCCGACGGCATGCAGCTCGGCCTCAACGCGCGCGCCGGCATGATCACGCGCGGCCTCAACGAAATGCTGCGCCTCAACGCGGCGATCGGCGGCAAGGCCGAAACGCTGATGGGCCTGGCGGGCCTGGGCGATCTGGTGCTCACCTGCACCGGCGATCTGTCGCGCAATCGGCGCCTGGGCCTCGCGCTCGGGCGCGGGCAGAAACTCGACGATGCGGTGCGCGAAATCGGGCAGGTGGTCGAGTCGATCCAGACCGCCGACGAAGTGATGCGCCAGGCCGATCGCCATGGCATCGAGCTTCCGATTTCCGCGGCCGTGCAGGCCGTCCTGCATGGCGACATCACGCCGGCCGAAGGCTTGCAGCGGCTGCTCGCGCGCGACCAGAAACCCGAGTATCCCCAGGCGCTCTTCCGCTGAGCGCAGGCGAAAAAAAAGCCCGGACGATCCGGGCTTTTTTCTTCGGGTGCGTTGCGATCAGAACGACGCGCGCACGCCCACCGAATAGTGCTCCTGGTGTTCGCTGACGTCGGCTTCGCCCACGAGCGACCACGTGTGGTTGAAGCGCACTTCCGCGCCCACCGTGCCACCGAACTCGCCGTCGGTCTGCCAATCGTTGGAGTCGGTGTAATTGGCCTTCAGGGTGCCCACGAAGTGTTCGCCGAGCGCGCCACGCAGGCCCGCCGACACGCGATAGAGATTGTCCTGCTCGTCGTCGACGTCCACGCCCAGGAAGTCGGCCGACAGGTCCTGGCGGATCCAGCTCAGTTCGACCACGGCGTTGGCGTTGGCCGAGATCTTCGGA
Organism: Lysobacter sp. 2RAF19; assembly: GCF_052115395.1. NCBI lineage: Bacteria > Pseudomonadati > Pseudomonadota > Gammaproteobacteria > Lysobacterales > Lysobacteraceae > Lysobacter > Lysobacter sp. 2RAF19. The sequence goes on from NZ_JBFRGO010000002.1 coordinate 308,012, forward strand.
TGCCAGCCGATGCCGAGCTGCGCTTCCTTCAGGTCGAAGTCGACGAATTCGTTGTTCTTCGTCTCCTGGAACCCGCCGAACACGTGGTACTCATCGGCGATGTCGACCGAGCCGCGCACGTTCCAGCCGTCGAAATCCATCGAAAAGCCGGAATCGTCGAGCGAAGTACGGGCCGCGCCCACTTCGACGTAGGTCCACGACACCGACGTCAGGTTGGTCGGCGTGATGTCCTGCGCGCACGCGCCGAACGATGCGAAGGCCAGCACGGCCGCCGCGAGAAGCTGCTTCTTCATTTGTTCCCCAGCCTTGGTTGAAATAAAACGCCGCCTCCCCGGCGGCGGCGCGCACCGTAACAAAACGGCAACGCGTCTCGTAGATGACTCTTGGGGGAGTGACCGGAAGCGGGCGCGCAAAAAAGAAGCCCGGCTTTCGCCGGGCTTCGCATCGCGCTGCTGGAGGAGGGGGAGACTGCAGCGCGAATCCTGTGCTGCGGTTTACCAGGTGAAGCGCGGGCCGATGAAGTACTGCTTGTCGCCGCCTTCGACGAACTTGATGTCGCCGGCCAGGCCCCAGTTCTGGTTGAACTTCACCTGCGCGCCGACCTTGCCGTAGAAGTCGCCGTCCATGCGTTCGAAGTCTTCCCAACCGGCCATCGCGTAGCCTTCGAACATGTCGTTCGCCGCGCCGCGCACGCCTACTTCGGTGCTGTAGCCGTCGACGTCGAGGTTCGCGCCCGCATCGAGCTTCTCGTAGGCCACGCGCGTGACCAGGTCGATCTTCGGCGCGATGGTGTGGTTGTAGCCGATGCCGAAACGGTACTGGTCGAAGTCGCCGTTGACGTCCTTGAAGTCCTGGTTCTGCCAACCGCCGAAGAGGTGGAAGTTGTCGTGGATGGCGACCGAGCCGTCGAGGCCGAAGCCGTCGGCGTCGAGGCCGGAGTGATTCGGGTCGGTGGCGACGTAGCCACCCTGGACGTAGTTCCAGGAAACGCCATCGGCGGCCGAGGCGGCGAACGGCGCGGCCGCGAGGACGGCCAGGAGGAGGAAGGAACGCTTCATGCGAAAACTCCAACGATCATTGGGGGATGTGCCTGCTTCCCTTGTTGGTCGGGAAGCTCAGCGGCGGCAATCCTTACAATTTCGTTACGAACGCTTCCTGAATACAGAACCGGCGAGTTCAGGAACTTTTTCGAAGCAGCCCGGTCCACGCGTGCGCACTCCCTTTTTCGTTGGCCTTGGACCCTTGTGGCCCGCAAAAGAGTCCCCAATCCGTGTGAAGGGGAGTTTCCGGGCGATCGCGGGCCTGCCGGCCTGACGGATCGCCGACACCCGGTGTGGCATACGAAGGTCCGCGGCGTACCGGCCCAGGACCGGCGTTTGTTGCATGAATGCAACACTGCGAACTTTTCCTACCCCGTTGTATCCAAGAAGGCCATTGCTAGAATCCCTGCCATGACCCAGAACCCGATTTCCACCGCCCTCGTCGCGAACAACCTCCCGATCCCCAGTGCGCTGGGTTCGCTGGACGCGTACATCGGCGCGGTGCACCAGATCCCCGTCCTCAGCGTCGAAGAAGAGCAGGCACTCGCGCACCGCTTCCGCGACGGCGAAGACCTCGATGCGGCCCGCCAGCTCGTGCTGTCGCACCTGCGCTTCGTCGTGCACGTCGCGCGCGGCTACAACGGTTACGGCCTGCAGATCGGCGATCTGATCCAGGAAGGCAACATCGGCCTGATGAAGGCGGTGAAGCGTTTCGACCCCGCGGTCGGCGTCCGCCTGGTGAGCTTCGCGGTGCATTGGATCCGCGCCGAGATGCACGAGTACATCCTGAAGAACTGGCGCATCGTCAAGGTCGCCACGACCAAGGCGCAGCGCAAGTTGTTCTTCAACCTGCGCAAGAGCAAGACGCGCCTGGGCTGGATGAATGCCGAGGAAGTGCGCGCCGTCGCAGCCGACCTCAAAGTCTCCGAGCGCGAAGTGATGGAAATGGAGTCGCGCCTGTCCGGTCGCGACATCGGCTTCGATGCACCGAGCGACAGCGGCGACGAAGATCACATGCCGCCGGCGCCCGTGTCCTATCTGATGGCGAACGACGAAGACCCGTCGATGGCCTACGAGCGCGCCGACAGCGAAGACAACCAGCTCGAATTGCTGCGCGAAGGCATGTCGCGCCTGGATGCGCGCTCGCGCGACATCGTCAAGCGTCGCTGGCTGGATCCCGACAGCAAGGTGACGCTGCAGGAACTGGCCGACGAATACGGCGTGTCGGCCGAGCGCATCCGCCAGGTCGAAGCGAATGCGCTGAAGAAGATGCGGGCCTTGTTCACCGCTTGACGCGGCTTGCATCGATGGCAGAAAAACGGCGCCCCGCAGGCGCCGTTTTTCATTTGCGCATCTTCATTCCTGCTCGCGCCCGAGCACGATCCGCGCGTTGCGCTGGTAGGTCCAGTACGCCACCGCCCAATCGAGCAGCACGACCACGCGGTTGCGGAAACCGATCAGGAAGAACACGTGCGCGATCAGCCAGAACGCCCACGCGAAGTAGCCTGAAAAGCGGAAGCCGTGCAGGTCGACGACGGCGGCGCGGCGGCCGATCGTGGCGAGGTTGCCGTAGTCCTTGTAGCCGAAGGCCGGCGGCGCGGGTTCGTTCGCCAATCGCGCGCGGATCACGCGCGCGACGTAACTGCCCATCTGCTTGGCCGCCGGTGCGACGCCGGGGACCAGGCGTTCGCCCCACTTCACCGTCGCCAGGTCGCCTGCGACGAAGATCTCCGGATGGCCGGGCAAGGTGAGGTCCGGTTCGACCGACACGCGCCCCGCGCGATCCAGCGGCACCTCGAGCGTGCGCGCGAGCGGCGAGGCCGCCACGCCCGCGGCCCACAACACCGTGTGCGCATCGATGCGTTCGTCGCCGAGGACGAAGCCCGATGCATCGATGCGCGAGACCGGAACCCCCGTTCGCACATCCACGCCCAGGCGCGCGAGCGAACGCGCCGCCTTCGCCGATAGTTGTTCGGGGAACGTGGCAAGGACGCGCGGTCCCGCTTCCAGCAACATCACGCGCGCGTTGCCCGGATCGATGTTGCGGAATTCCTTGCGCAGCGTGTGGCGCGCGATTTCCGCAAGCGTGCCTGCCATTTCCACGCCCGTCGGGCCGCCGCCGACGACGGCGAAGGTGAGCAATGCCGTCCGCCGCGCGGGGTCGGTTTCGGCTTCGGCGCGTTCGAAGGCGGTGAGGATGCGGCGGCGGATCGCGAGCGCGTCGTCGAGCGTCTTCAGGCCGGGCGCGTGCGGCGCCCATTCGTCGTGGCCGAAATACGCGTGCGTCGCGCCCGTGCACACGAGCAGCGTGTCGTACGCAAGCGACGTGCCGTTGGCGAGTTGCACGCTGCGCGCAGCCTTGTCGATGCCCACCGCTTCGCCCATCAACACAGTGACGTTGCGCTGCCCGCGCAGGATGTGGCGCAGCGGCGCGGCGATGTCGGGCGCGGACAGGCCGGCGGTGGCCACCTGGTAGAGCAAGGGTTGGAACAGGTGATGGTTGCCGCGATCCAGCAGCGTGACGCGGACCGGCGCGCTCGCCAGCGCACGCGTCGCCCACAGGCCGGCGAAGCCGCCTCCCACGATCACGACATGCGGCACGTCGGCCATCGCGTCCTGCTGTTCCCGTCGTTGCGCGCATTCTGGCGCAAGCGTGGGCCGATCAGTAGAGGTCGACCGGATCCACGTCGAGCGACCAACGCACGCGCTTGCCCTCCGGTGCATCGCGCAGCGCCGGCAACGCGGCGTCGAGCGCCGCGTGCAGCGCACGCCGCTGCGGCGCCGACACGAGCAATTGCGCGCGCTGGAACCCCGCACGCCGCGGCATCGGCGCCGGCAGGGGGCCGAACACCTCGACGCCGGTGATGCGAGCATCCTCGATGCACGCTTTCGCCAACGCGAGGAAGCGCGTATTCGGATCGGCGGATTTCGCTTCGGCACGCAACAGCGCCAAATGCGCGAACGGCGGGAAGCCCGCGGCTTCGCGCTCGGCGAGTTCGGCATCGGCGAACGCGCGATACCCGCCCGCGATCAAGGTCTGCAACAGCGGATGCGTCGGATGGTGGGTCTGCAACCACACCTCGCCGGCGCGATGCGCACGCCCCGCGCGCCCGGCGACCTGGATCAGCAGCTGCGCGAGTTTTTCGCCAGCGCGGAAATCCGCGGAGAACAGGCCTTCGTCGATGCCCACCACCGCGACGAGCGTGAGGTTCGGTAGATCGTGGCCCTTGGCGAGCATCTGCGTGCCCACGAGGATCCCGGGACGATCGCCGAGTTGCGCCAACAGCGACTCCAATGCATCGCGCTTGCGCGTGCTGCCGCGATCCACGCGCAACACGGGCACGTCGGGGAACAACTCGACGAGGCGCTCCTCCAGGCGCTCGGTGCCCACGCCCTGCGGTTGCAAGGCCAGGCCGCCGCAATCCGGGCAGGCCATCGGCGAGGGCTGGCGCGCGCCGCAGTGATGACATTGCAGCCGGCGACCACCGGCATGCACCGTCATCGGGCGCGGTTGATCGGGCGTGCTGCAGCGTTTGCACGCCGCGCTCCAGCCGCAGTCGTGGCACAGCAGTACCGGCGCATAGCCGCGGCGATTGCGGAAGACCAGGACCTGGCCGCCGGATTCGACGCTCGCACGGATCTTCGCCAGCAACTCCGTGGAAAGACCTGCGTCGAGCGCGCGCTTGCGCACGTCGAGCACGCGCACGCTCGGAGGTTTCGCATCGCCGGCGCGTTTGGAAAGCCGCAGGTGCGTGTAACGGCCCGCCTGTGCGTTGTGGAGCGTTTCCAGCGACGGCGTCGCGCTGCCGAGGACCACGGGCACGCCGAGCGCCTTGCCGCGGACCAGCGCGAAATCGCGCGCGTGATAGCGGATGCCGTCCTGCTGTTTGTAACTGCCGTCGTGCTCTTCGTCGACGACGATCAGGCCCGCCTCGGGCAGCGGAATGAACACCGCCGAGCGCGTGCCCACGATCACGCGCGCTTCCCCGCGCGAAGCGGCGGCCCAGACGCGCGCACGCGCCGTGTCGTTGAGGCCCGAGTGGAGCGCGTGCACGTCGATGCCGAGCCGCGCGCGGAATCGCGCGAGCGTCTGCGGCGTCAATCCGATTTCCGGAACGAGCACGAGCGCCTGCCGACCGCGCGCGAGACAGTCGGCGATCGCCTGCAGATACACCTCGGTCTTGCCGCTGCCGGTCACTCCTTCGAGCAACAGCGCGCCGAAACCGGCCTGCGCCTGGATCGCGTCGACGGCGAGGCGTTGTTCGTCGTTGAGCGACGGCCCCGGCGCGCCGCCGACCGCGTCGCGCGCAGGCGTGGTGCGAATCGATTCGGCCAGGCCTTTGCCCGCCAGCGCGCGTGCAGCGGTGCGCCAGCCCGGCAGGGCATCGTCGAGTTCGTCTTCGCTCCGATCGCGTTGGGCCAGCAGCGTCGCCAGGCGATGTGGCATCGCGTCGCGCTTGAGCTTGTCGAGCGAGGCGCCCGCGACCACGCGCCACATGATCTCATCGGTGTCGGGCAGCGGCCCACCCTGGCGCAAGGCCGCGGGCAGCGCGGTGGCGAGCACTTCGCCGAGCGGCGCGTGCGCATAGCGCGACAACCAGCGTAGCGAGTCGAGCAGTTCGCCGTGGAGCAAGGGCGCATCGTCGAGCACGGCCAACGCCGACTTGGTTTCGCGCGCGTCCGCATCGATCGGCCCGACACCGGCGACCACACCGATGAGTTCGCGCGGACCGAAGGGTACGCGCACGCGCGCGCCCACCTGCACGCTGTCGACGCTCGCGCCATCGGGCGCGCGATAGTCGAACAGTCGAGCCAGCGGCACGGGCAAGGCCACACGCAGGACGGTGTCGTCGGAGGACATCGCGTGCAGTCTAAGCGCGCGCAGCAAGCGACATGAATGCGTCTCCCGAGGTGTCCCGCAATCCCACCATCGGTTTGCCGGAAATTGTTTCCGTGTTCGTGACGTAAGTCATGCAAGTGATTGGCACGTAACGCCTTTCGTCCTTATCCACACGATCTGTGGATAAATCTGTGCATGGCGCGATTTCAAAGCACTGGGCAAGGCAAAAAATGCGAATTAACTCTACGATGGTGAAAAAAGTGCCATCCCACAAGAAGCCTGCAAAAACAACGGCTTGGGCGTGAAACCAACTTGCAACACGGCCGCGCCGCACCCCGCGACGCGCCAATGTGACGTTCCTGTTATCGCTGTGCACAACCGTTTTCGACGAAAGCCGCGCGGGGCTTGGAGGAGCGGCGCGTTGACCGTTCGTCAAGACATTTTTAACGCGCGCTGCGAATCGCATTCGTGGGCGCTGCGTGGCTATCATCCGAGCCGATGAGTACGCCGCACGAATGACCAGCACGTCGTCACCCGGCAGCACGGCGACGGGTGCGCCGGCGGCCTTCCTGCGCGGGGTCGAACGCCGCGCCGCGGTGTTCGCAGCCCTGCAGTGCGGATCGGCCGATCGCGGCGATGCGGCCGTCGCCGCCGCCTTGCGCGCCTTCACGCGGATCGCGCCGGATTCGCCGATGGCGACCTGGCCGGTCGCCTTCTGGTCGATGTTGCTCGCCGCGCCCGACCTGCGCCGCCCCGCGGCCGATGCTGCATGGCCGGCGACCTGGTCGTCGCTTGCGTCGCTGGGCAACGGGCCGCGCGCGGCGCTGCTCTTGCGCCTGGTGGCCGCGCTGGAGATGGACGACGCGGCGGCCGCGCTCGGCGTTTCGGCCGACGCGTATCGCGAAGCACTGCAACGCGCGGTGCCCTATCGCGAAGACGGCACGCCCGATCGCGACGCCTGGCAGGCGTGGGTGGCCGACGTACGCGCAGCCACCGAAGGCATGTCGCCCGAACGTCTCGCGCGGCTGCATGCGCCGCCGCAGGCGCCCCGCGCGATGCCGGCGGCGCCAACACCGCAACCGAAGCCCGCGCGCGCGCCAGCGGCGCGCAGGTTCGCGATCGGCGCCCTCGTTGCGCTCGCGGCCGGCATCGGCGCGATCGTCTTGTTGCGCCCGCAGTGGTTCGACGCCTTGCCCTTCCGCGGCGAGCTCGTTCGCAGCGCCACCTTGCCGCCCGCCGACGAACCCATCGCGCGTTACGACGCGGACCTCGCGGCGTGGACGCATCGCGATTTCCTCGTGATCGCCGATCCCGACGGCGTGCGCCGCGCCGACGAATTTCCCTTCTTCGCCTGGTATGCCGCGACGCTCGCGGTGCAGCCGGCCGCCGATGCGTCCGCGCCGGCGAAGCCCGAGCCGGCCGTCGTGCCGGCCGCAGCGCTCGCCGAACCGGCGCCGGCATTCGTCGCACCGCCGCACACGACGCCGTTGCCGATCCCGCGCAGCATCACGTTGCCCGAATCGACGAGCTCGGCGATCGCACGCGTCCCCGCACCGCTGCAGCAGGACCTGCGCGACCAAGCGTCGCTGTGGCAAGCCTTCTCGCCGACGCAGCGCCGTGACTTCCAACAACGCGCGGCGCAATGGGATGCGCAGCCCTGGCCGACGCGGGTGCGCCTGCGCGAACGTTACGCAGCGTGGCGCGCGCTGGATCCGGTGTCGGCCGAGGCGATCGAAAGCGCCGTGCAGGCCTTCGCGCATCGCACGCCGGAGCAACAGGCGGCGCTGCGCGCGCAATTCGATGCGCTCGATCCGATCGCGCAGCGCGGATGGCTGCTGGGCCCGGCGATCGGCGGCGACTACCCGAAGTTGCACGCCCTGCTCGCGCAACTGCCCGAAGCGCAGCACGCGCCGATGTTGCGTTTGTTGCGCAGGATGGACAGCGCGCAGCGCGCCGACCTGTCGGTGCTCGCGCAACGCGTGCCGCCGCAGGACCGCGCGGCCCTGGTGCAAGCCTTGTTGTCGACCGCCGATGCGCAGCGCACCGCGTGGTTGCAGGTGCGCCTGGCGCAGTAACGCTTCGGTTAGAGCACCACGTCCCGCAGGATGCGGCGCCGATAACGCACGCCTTCCTCGCCGAAGCGCGACAGCCCTTCGGCGCGCAGGCGCGGCGCGTGTTCGCGCTGGTAGGTTTCGAGCGCGCCCAGGTCGCTCACCATGTAACGCACGCACAAGCCCTGGCGGCCTGCGGTGGGTAGGGGATCGACGACATCGTGCACCTGCGCCGAAAGGAAGCCGGGGAGCGCGAGCAATTCCTGCACGTGCGCGGCGAGCCACTCGCGGTAGGGCGCGGCGATCGCCACGTCGAATTCCAGGTTGACTTCGTAAACGACCATTTCACATCCAGACAAGGCCCGCCAGCATGGTGAACGCGGCACCGATGCTGAGCAGGACGGAATAACAAAGGCCCAGCACGCAGTATTTCAACAGGGTCATGATCCAGCCTTGACCGTAGACACGTTTTTGCATGATGAGCAGGTACAGCGGCATCCAGATCCCCAGCCCCACCTCGCCCAGCTTGATGAGCGAGTGGAACGGGGAAGCGACGGCGCCGAGCGAATCCTGGAGCGCCATCAGCCCGAACATCACCAGCAAGGCCAGGCAGAGGAACGCATGGCTGTGCAGGGCGACGATCAGGTGTTCCATGTACAGCCTGCGCTTGAAGGCGTAGGCGATCTTCAACATCAACGCGAACAACGGCAGCATCACGATCAGCGCCGTGGGCACGGTGCTCAGCACCGCATCCTTGATGAGGTTGGGGTCCTTCTCGCCTCGGCGCACATTGTCGCGGAAATGGCCGGCCATTTCGTTGAGTTTCCGATTGGCGGGGGCGGGCAGCCAATCGAAGTGAACGGGGTTCTTGACCGGATCCCAGGGCTTGCCGTTGAAGGAGATGTCGTCGTCGGCCTCGTCGCTGTCGGGTGAGGTCACGCCCGGAGGCGGCGGCGGGCGACCGGCCTTGGAGGCGGCTTCCAGCATCGCGATGCGGCGGTCGGCCTGCTTGTTGATCGCGGTCTTCGCCGCATCCAGGCCCACGCTCACGCCCGGCGTGTCGGCGGTTTCTTTCCGCGCCTTTTCGAGTTCGCGCACCGCCCCGTCGCGGCGCGCGTTGACCTGCGCGACGGTGGTCGCCTTCGCGATCTCCTGGTCGCCGCCGCCGTCGAAGCCCACCTTCATGCCGCTGAAGTCGACCGACAGTTGCGCGACGAAGAACGTCACGATGCTCAGGAACACGAACAGCCGCACCGGGCTGACGTAGCGGACGCGGTGGCCCGCGAAATATTCCAGCGACAGGCAACCGGGCTTGGTGAACAGCGGCCCCAGCGTGCGGAACACGCGCGCGTCGATGTTGAAGACCGTGTCCAGCAGGTCGCCCATGATGCTGCTGAAGTGACGCACCAGGCCCTTCACGGGCTGGCCGCAGGCGTGGCAATGCTCGCCCAGCAGCGGAACCCCGCAGTTCTGGCACGTCGGCCTGGGCGGCGCGGCGGCGCTGGTGTTCGTCATCTGACTGCCCATGAGGCTCCCCGTCTGGCGGCTAAGATAGTACGCGGCGCCCTTCAAATCCCCGCGCCCCTTCCCGATCAAGCCCTTGCGATGTCCCCCCAGCCTCCGTTCGCGCGGGAACTGCGCACCAGCGCAACCCTCGCCGCGCCCCTCGTCCTCGGCCACCTGTCGACCGGCCTGATCGGCTTCGTCGACAGCGTGATCGCCGGCCACCACGGCACGCGCACGCTCGCGGCCGTCGCCGTGGGCACGGCCTTGTTCTGGCTGCCGATGATGGTGCCGATGGGGACGCTGATGGCCTTTCCGCCCGCGGTCTCGCAGCTGGATGGTGCCGGGCGTCGCGACGAGATCGCGCCCCTGTTCCGCCAGGCGCTGTGGTTGGCGGCGATGCTCGGCGTGGTGTTGTTCGCGTTCCTGAGCGTGGTGACCATCGCGCTGGAACCGATGGGCATCGCGCCCGAGATCCGCCCCGGGGCGATCGCATTCCTGCATGGCATCCGCTGGGGCGTGCCGGCGCTGACGCTGTACCTGTGCATGCGCTATCTCAGCGATGGCCTGCATTGGACGCTGCCGACGATGGTGCTCGGCTTCGGCGGCCTGGTCGTCCTCGTGCCACTGGGCTATTCGCTCACCTGGGGCGTGGGCGGATTGCCTGAACTCGGCGCCGGCGGGCTCGGGCTGGCGTCGGCGGCGATGATGTGGGCGCAGGCGATCGCGTTCGCGTTGTATCTGCGGCGTTCGAAACGCTTCGAACCGCTGCGCCTGTTCGCGAAGTTCGAACCACCGCGCTGGCGCGACCTGCGCGACCTGCTCGCCACCGGCCTGCCCATCGGCGTGACCGTGATGATGGAAGGCAGCTTGTTCATCGTGACCGCGTTGCTCATCGGGCGGCTCGGCGGCGTGGAAGTGGCCGCGCACCAGATCGCGATCAACGTCGCGAGCCTGTGCTTCATGATTCCCTTCGGACTGGCCGAGGCGACGACGGTCCGCGTCGGCCATGCGCTCGGCCGGGGCGATCGCGGGGGCCTGCGCCGTGCGGCCTTCGCCGGCTTCGTGCTGATGTTCGCCACGCAGGCGGTGTCGGGCCTGCTGCTGTTGTTCGGCAACCACGCGCTCGCCGGGCTCTACACCGCGGACACGACGGTGGCCACGCTGGCGGCGACGCTGCTGTTGTATGCGGCCGCCTTCCAGTTCCCCGACGGCGTGCAGGTGCTCTCCGCCGGCGCCTTGCGCGGCCTGCGCGACACGCGCCGCCCGATGCTGCTCGCCGCGCTCGCCTATTGGGGGGTCGGCATGCCGCTCGGCGCGGGCCTGGGGCTCGGGCTGCGTTGGGGGCCGCAAGGGATGTGGGTGGGCCTGATCGTCGGCCTCACGACCGCCGCCGTCCTGTTGTCCACGCGCTTCTTGCGCTCATCGCGCCGTGTCCCCATGAACGCAGGCACGGCAAGCGAATCGTCGCCATGACCGACGGCGCATGAAGTCCACACACGCCTGCCGCTAACCTGTCGCATTCTCCGGGCCCCGGCCCCGGCGCACCCCCTTCCAGGAGCTTCACCGCAATGAACGAACCCAGCCGTCGTGGCCCCATCGCCCGCGCCATCGTGGGCATCTGGGACGCCATGAACTTCACGCGGCGCCTGGTGTTCAACCTGGTGTTCTTCGCGCTGCTGATCCTGTTCCTGATGTTCGCCTTCTCCGGCGGCTCGCTGGCGCCACTGAACGACCGCACGACGCTGGTGATCGCGCCGGAAGGCCGCCTGGTCGAGCAGTACAGCACCGACATCGCCAGCCGCGCGCTGTCCAAGGCGATGGGCGATGGCGGCAACGAGGAAGTGCAGTTGCGCGACCTGTTGCGCGCGCTCGACGCCGCGGCGAACGACAAGCGCATCGAACGCGTCTTCGTGCGCTTCGATCGCCTGCAACCCACCGGCTATGCATCGCTGCGCGAACTGGCCGCGGCGCTGGCGAAGGTGCGCGCGTCGGGCAAGCAGGTCGTCGCGTTCGGCGAAAGCTTCATGCAGGAGCAGTACCTGCTCGCCGCGCAGGCCAACGAGGTGTACCTGGATCCGATGGGCGGCCTGGTGCTCGAAGGCCTCGACCGTTATCGCCAGTACTACCGCGAAGGTTTGCAGGACAAGCTCGGCGTCGACGTGCACCTGTTCAAGGTCGGCGAATACAAATCGGCCGCCGAGCCCTACGTGCTCGACGCCGCCTCGCCGCAGGCGAAGGAAGCCGACCTGTACTGGATGAACGATGTGTGGCAACGCTACCTCGGCGACGTCGCCAAGGCGCGCGACCTGTCCGCGCAGCAGCTCGCCGCCGGCATCGACACCCTGCCCGAAGGCCTCGCCGCCGCGCGCGGCGACCTGGGTCGCTATGCGTTGCAACAAAAACTCGTCGACGGCCTGAAGACCGAAGAAGAAGTCGATCGCCTGCTCACCGAGCGCGGCGTCGCCGACGCCGATGCCGAAGGCGGTTTCCGCCAGGTCTCGTTCGAGACCTACCTGCGCCACATCGACACCACGCTGCCGGCGACCGACCTGCGTCCGCAAGTCGCCGTCGTCGTCGCCGAAGGCGAAATCGAAGGCGGCGAGAAGCCGCCGGGCAAGATTGGTGGCGTGTCCACCGCCGCGCTGTTGCGCGAAGCGCGCGACGACGATCACGTCAAGGCCGTCGTGCTGCGCGTGGATTCGCCCGGCGGTGAAGTCTTCGCTTCCGAACAGATCCGCCGCGAAGTCGTCGCGCTGAAAGCCGCCGGCAAACCCGTCGTCGTCTCGATGGGCGACCTCGCCGCATCGGGCGGCTACTGGATCTCGATGAACGCCGATCGCATCTATGCCGATCCCTCGACCATCACCGGTTCGATCGGCATCTTCGGCGTGATCCCGACGCTGCCGCGCGCGCTGGACAAGATCGGCGTGCACACCGACGGCGTGGGCACCACGCGCTTCGCCGGTGCGTTCGACATCACGCGCCAACTGGATCCGGCCGTCGGCGACATCGTGCAGTCGGTGATCGACAAGGGCTATCGCGATTTCACCGGCCGCGTTGCGCAGGCGCGCAAGCGTTCGGTGGACGAGATCGACGCCATCGCACGCGGCCGCGTGTGGACCGGCGCGCAGGCGCGCGAACGCGGCCTGGTCGACGACTTCGGCGGGCTGCAGGCGGCGGTCGCCGATGCGGCGGCGCGCGCGAAACTCGGCAAGCCCGACGCCTACAACGTGCATTACATCGAACGCGAAGCCACGCCGTTCGAACGCTTCTTCGCCGGCTTCGTTTCCAGCCGCGCGGGCGCGACGATGATGCGCGACTCGGGTTTCGCGCAAGGCGTGGCGCGCGCGATCGTCGCGCGCAGCGTGCCGCAGATGGATGCGGACCTGCGCTTCCTCGACGCCGCGCTCCAGCGCCGCCCGGGCGCGCCGGTGAAGGCGCTGGCGTACTGCTTCTGCGAACTCTGATGCGCGTCAGGCGCGACGCGCGCGTCGGTTACTGATCCGACGGCGGCGGGGCATCGCCCTGCTCCTGCGCATCGATGGACGCGCGTTGCGCGTCGGCCGCCTCGAGGGTCGTGGCTTCGGCCGACTTGGCCTTGTTGATCGGCCGCTGGATCGCGTCGCTGAGTTCGGTCGCGGGCTTCTCGCGCTTGCTCGCGTCGTTCCAGGTGTCCGGATCGGGCTGGCTCGCCGCCGCCTGCGGGGCCGGCGGGCGTTCGGTCTCGGGCTTTTCGGGCTTGGAACAAGCACTCAGGGCCAGCACGCACAACACGGCAACCAGGGTTCGCGACATCGCGGCGGCGTCCATTGGAAGGCAGCGGCTATCCTACGCCGACCCGGGCGGATGCAAACGAGGCAGGCAGCATGGATCCGAAGCGCTGGCGGCTGGATGGACAACTCGCCCTGGTGACCGGGGGGAGCGCCGGCATCGGCCGCGCGATCGCACGCGAACTGCTCGGCTTCGGCGCCGACGTCTTGCTCGCCGCGCGCGATGCCGCTGCGCTGGAATCCACGCGCGCCGAACTGTCCGAAGACTTCCCCGATCGCGACGTGCAGGGCTTCGTCGCCGATGTCGCCGAAGACGACCAACGCCGCGAACTGCTCGACTGGGTCGAGGATTTCGGCGAAGGCCTGCACATCCTGGTCAACAACGCCGGCGGCAACCTCACCCGCGCGGCCGTGGATTACACCGAAGACGAGTGGCGGAAGATCTTCGAGATCAACTTGTTCTCCGCCTTCGAGCTCTCGCGTTACGCCCATCCGCTGCTGACGAAACACGCAGCGTCGAGCATCGTCAACGTCGGCAGCGTTTCCGGCGACACGCACGTGCGCAGCGGCGCGCCCTACGGCATGAGCAAGGCCGCGATGCACCAGATGACGAAGAACCTGGCCGTCGAATGGGCCGAGGACGGCATCCGCGTCAACGCGGTGGCGCCGTGGTACATCCGCACGCGGCGCACGCACGACAAACTCGCCGATCCCGATTACCTCGACGAGGTGCTGCTGCGCACGCCGCTGGGCCGCATCGGCGAACCCGAGGAAGTCGCCGCCGCCGTCGCGTTCCTGTGCCTGCCTGCGGCGTCCTACGTCACCGGTGAATGCATCGCGGTGGACGGCGGATTCCTGCGCTACGGTTTCTGACGAACGGCGCGTCGCTTCACCCGCCGCTTCAGCACCGGCAGGCATCCTGCGCCCACATCGCCAGACAGGCTCGGGCCCATGCTGCTGCGCATCGCCAGGACAATGGTTCTCGCAGGCACGCTCGCCATCGCCGCATGCGGCGGCGGCAGCACCAGCGGCACGATCAACGTCGGCAATGCGCCGCCCGTCTTCAGCTCGCCCAGTACCGTCGCCGTGCAGGAAGACACCGCCGGCGCGTTCTACGCGTCCACGGCCACCGACATGGATGGGCAATCGCTCAGCTATTCCATCGCTGGCGGTGAAGACGCGGCCGCGTTCCGCATCACCACGGCAGGGGCGTTGTCGTTCGCCGCGCCGCCGGATTTCGAAGCACCCACCGACGTCGGGCTCGACAACGTCTATCGCGTGATCCTCGCCGTGAGCGATGGGTTCGTCGAATCCCAGATGCTGCTGACCGTCACCGTGACCAATCGTCCCAGCGCTGCGTTCCGCGTGCGGCGCGTCGTGGCAGGCGCGGCCTCGCCGGTGTTCGTCGCGGCCGTGCCCAATGGAACCGGGCGCGTTTTCGTCGTCGAGCTTGGGGGCCTGGTCCGCATCCTGTCGCCGAACACCGGCACGTTCGCAGCGACGCCCTTCCTCGACGTGCACGACCAGGTCTCGACCAACGGCGAGCGCGGACTGCTGGGCTTCGCCACCGCGCCGGACTTCGCGACCTCCGGCGTGTTCTACGTCTTCCTGACCGACCCCGTCGGCACCATCGAAGTGCGGCGCTACACGGTGAGTGCGACCAACCACGATGTCGCCGATCCCTCGACGATGCGCGTGATCCTTCGCCAGCCGCACCCACGCATCAACCACAACGGCGGATGGATCGGGTTCGACGCTAGGGGCCTGCTCTACATCGCGATCGGCGATGGCGGCGGCGCGGGCGATCCCGACAACAACGGACAGAACCGCGATACCTTGCTCGGCAAGATCCTGCGCATCGACGTCGCGGCCGACGATTTCCCGCTCGACGACACGCGCAATTACGCGATCCCGCCGGACAACCCGTTCTCCATCGCGGGCGGCGCACCGGAAGTGTGGGCGCTGGGCCTGCGCAATCCCTTCCGCGCAAGCTTCGACTTCGGTCCGCTGGGCACGGGCGAAGGCGGCCTGATCATCGGCGACGTCGGCGAAACCGCGGTCGAGGAAATCGACGTGATGCTCGGGCCCGACGACAACCAGGGCGTGAACTTCGGATGGTCGATACGCGAGGGATCGCAGCCCTTCAAGGGCCCCGACAGTCCCGCATTCCGCTTGCCCGCGGCCGAATACCTGCACGGCAACGGGCCGCGCGTGGGCAACACGGTGATCGGTGGCGTGGTGTATCGCGGGCCGGTGGAATCGCTGCGCGGGCAATACCTGTTCGCCGATTTCATCGAAGGCAACCTGTGGTCGCTGCCGGTCGACGATCTGTATGGGATCACGCCGGTGACGAGCGACCTGTTCACCTTGCGCAACGCGACGTTCGCGCCGGATGCGGGCGTGATCGACAACCCCGTCGCGTTCGGCACCGATCAGTCGGGCAACGTGTACATCGCCGACCTGGATGGCGAGATCTTCGTGATCGAACCCGTGCCCGGTCCTGGCCCATCGCGGCCCGTGCCGGTGCAATCGCGCGCACAGCGGCAGACATCCACGGTGAAGCGCCATTGGTGCGCCGAAGCCTGGGACGGACACACCGTGCGCTGGGTCGATGGGCAGATGGTGATCGGCGGGCAGGGCTTCGTGTGCGTGCGGAAGTACTACGAACGCCTGCGCGCGCAGGCCGCACAACCCTGAACGAAAACGCCCGCATGCGCGGGCGTTTTCGTGTGGTCGGTCGAACAGTGGCTCAGCGGTTACCGCCGGGTTCGTTGCCGCCGAATTGGTTGGGGGGCGCGTTCTGCGGAGTGTTCTGGGTGCGGTTGCCGCCGGAAGCTTCGCCACCCTTCCGGCCGATCATCGACATGTGTTCACGATCGCGGCTGACCGCTTCGCCGCCTTTTTGCGCGATCTTGCGTTGCGTTTCCGGATCCATGCTCGCGAATCCGCGATTGCTGGTGCCGCGGGTCTGGTTCGCCATGCTGTACGCCTCGGTGCTCGGGGGAGGGAACAGCGACCATAGGGAGATGTGAGTTAGGAAGTTGCGTGGTACAGGTCAAGAAATAGTAAGTCGGCGCAATTCATCCATGCATCGGGCGCGAATCGTCATCAACGCACGAAATGTTTCAGCGCCGTGTCAGCGGCACGTGCTGTCGATGAATGCAGTGCGTTGGCGCTCGTAATCGGCTTCGCGCTGCGCTTTGTCGGCGGGCGCGGCGTAGGCCACGCGGAATTTCGCTTCATCGATGCGGCGCTGCCAACCGCTGCAGAGCGCCTTGTCGGTGAGGGCCGTACATACATCGCGTTTGATTTCGCAGGCCTGGCCCGCGCCACCGCCGCCATTCAGGCCCACGGTGTCCATGGGCGCGCAGCGCTCCTCGGGGGTATCGGCCTCACTGAGATAGACCTTGGATTCCCAGGTCTTGCATTCGAACAGGGGCGGCGGCGGCTTGCGATCGGCCTCGGGCACCTGCGATTCGGGCAGCGCCTCGGTCGCCGGGCCGCGGACGAGTTCGAATGACGCGCCCGCGGGTGGCTCGCTCGGCGGTTTCACCGTTTCCGCGCGCGGTGCGGGCGCCGGCGCCGTCGGCAGCTCGCCGATCGTGCGCACTTCCTGCTTTTCGCCCGGTGCGCACGGCTTGTCGTTCTGCATCGTCACCGTGCCCTTGGCATCGGTGCACTTGTAGATCGTGGTCGCGCGCGCGCCCGGCGCCACGAAGGACGACAGCGCCAACAGCAGGGCGACCAGGGCGAAGGACGATGCGCGGCTCATGCGGCAAGCGTGCCACACGCAAACCTCATTGGCCGCCGCAATCGTTGTCCAGGCGTGCATTGAGGCTGCGTTCCTCGACGCGCAGCACATCCCGCTCGCTGGGCATCGCGTTGAAGAAGCGCGTGCGCACTTCGTCGCGGCGGTCGCGGGTGCGCGCGCACACGTCGGCGGGCGGCAGCATGTAGCAGGTGTCGCGGACGTAGGTGCCGTTGTAGTTGCTCGGCCCGCTCCAGCTCGGCCCGATCATCCCCGAGCCCACCCGGTTGAAGGCGGGGTAACCCACCGTCCACAACGGCACCCAGCGCGGATTTCCATCGCCGGTGTCGCTGGTGTAACTCACGCCGTCGGGCGTGATGCATTCGTACATCGGTCGCGGCGGTGCGAGATAGGTATCGCGCGAGGCGACCTGCGGTTGTTCGTATTCGTGCTGCTGCGGCGGCGGCTGGCTGGTGGCGGGCTCGGCGTGTTTGCGCGGCGCGTCCTGCGGGCGCGCCATCGTGCGCGCCTCTTGTTTCTGGTCCTTCTCGCACGGCGTGTCGCGCAGCGTGAGGTGGCCCTTGTTGTCGATGCACCGGTAGATCGTCACGTCCTGTGCGTGCGCGAAGCGCAGCGCGCCCATGGCCGCCAGCCCGGCGATCAGCAGGACGATCTCGCGCGTTGCACTTGCCATGCGCGCATCTTGCGCCGATTGAAAGCGGCCGGATCGTGGCGGCCGACCGGCGGTTCAGCCGGCGCGCAGTTCGGCACCCGTGGCGGCGTCGCGGATCGCGGTGGGCGCACGCAGGCCGCCGGTTTCGCCCGCGCCGATGCCGTCCACCTGCGCCAGCACCGCCGTCGACAGCGCATCGAAGGTGAAGGCCGGCGGCTCGCCGGCCAGGTTGGCGCTGGTCGACACGATCGGGCCGCCGAAGGCGAGACACACCGCCACCACCTCCGGGTGATCGCTGACGCGCACGGCGACGCCGCTGTGCGTGCCGGTGATCCAGCGCGGCACGCGCGAAGTCACCGGAACGATCCACGTGCGCGGGCCGGGCCATTGCGCGCGCACGAGATCGGCGCGCTCGCGCGGCAGCGCATCCCATGCAAGGAGATCGTCGAATTGCGAGACATCGGCGCCGACGAGGATCACGCCCTTGTCGACGGGCCGCTGCTTGATCGCCAGCAGGCGCATGACCGCGGCTTCATCGAAGGGATCGCAGCCCAGTCCCCACACCGCTTCGGTGGGATAGGCGAGCACGCCGCCGCCGCGCAGCAGCGTTGCGGCAGCGGCGGGCGACAGGCGTTGCATCAGGTCGCCTTGGAAACCGTCTTCTTCGCAACGGTCTTCTTGGTGGCCTTCTTTGCAGCGGTCTTTTTCGTCGCCTTTTTCGCGGCTTTCTTCGCAGTCTTCTTGGCTGCTTTCTTGACCGTCTTCTTCGCGACCTTCTCGACCGGCTCCTTCTTTGCCGCCGTCTTCTTCGCCGCGAACTTCTTCCCGAAGCGCCCACGCATCGGCTTGCCGGTTTCCTCCATCAGCTTCTGCACTTCCTCCAGGGTCAGCGAGGCGGGCTCGCGATCCTTGGGAATGCGGCCGTTGAGCTTGCCGTCGCTGATGTAGGGGCCGTAACGCCCGTTGAGCACCTGGATGTCGCTGCCGTCGAAGGACTTGATGATGCGGTTGCGCGCGATCTCTTCCTTTTCCTCGATCAGGGCGACGGCCTGCGCCAGCTCGATCGTGTACGGGTCGTCGTCCTTCTTCAGCGAGGCGTAGGTGGTGCCGCGCTTGGCGAACGCACCGAAGCGCCCGATGCCGACGCTGACTTCGTGCCCGTCGCTCTGGCCGAGCTTGCGCGGCAGCTTGAACAGCTCCAGCGCATTCTCCAGCGAGATGGTGTGCATCGACTGGCCCGGGCGCAGCGAGGCGAACGTCGGCTTGTCTTCGTCCTCGGCCGTGCCGATGGCCACGTACGGCCCGTAACGGCCCAGGCGCACGCTCACCGGCTTGCCGGATTTCGGATCGACGCCGAGTTCGCGCGCGCCGGTGGCTTCGGAACGGTCGACGCTTTCGGTCTTGTCCTCGACCAGTTCCTTGAACGGGCCCCAGAACTTCTCCATCAGCGGCACCCAATCCTCTTCGCCGCGCGACACCGCATCGAGCTCGTCTTCGAGCTTGGCGGTGAAGTCGTAGTCCACGTAGCGCGTGAAGTGGCTGCTGAGGAAGTTCGAGACCGCGCGGCCCACATCCGTCGGACGGAAGCTGCGGCTTTCCATCTCGACGTACTTGCGGAACAACAGCGTCTGGATGATGGAGGCGTACGTGGACGGACGGCCGATGCCGTATTCCTCGAGCGCCTTGACCAGCGCCGCTTCGGTGAAGCGCGGCGGCGGCTGCGTGAAATGCTGGTCGGCATGCACGCGGTCGAGCGGAATGCGATCGCCCGTCTTCATCGCGGGCAGCTTGCGGCCTTCGTCTTCGTCGTCCGCCGACTTGGTGTCCTTGCCTTCTTCGTAGACGGCGAGGAAGCCCGGATCGACGACGGTCGTGCCGCTGGCGCGGAAGTTGTGCTCGCTGCCCGCGGCCAGGTCGACGCTCACGGTGTTGAGCGTGGCCGGCACCATCTGCGAAGCGAGCGCGCGCTTCCAGATCAATTCGTACAGGCGGCGCTCGTCGTCGTTGAGATAACGCGAGACCTGCGAGGGCGTGCGCAACGCGGAGGTCGGGCGCACGGCTTCGTGCGCTTCCTGCGCGTTCTTGGATTTGGTCTGGTAGAAGTTCGGCTTGTCGGGCAGTGCGCGCGTCCCGAAGTCGCGGGCGATGACATCACGCATTTCGCTCAGCGCTTCGGCCGACAGATGCACCGAGTCGGTACGCATGTAGCTGATCAGGCCGACGGTGCCTTCATCGCCGATCGCCACGCCTTCGTACAACTTCTGCGCGACCTGCATCGTGCGCTTGGTAGTGAAGCCGAGCTTGCGCGCGGCTTCCTGCTGCAGCGTGGAGGTGGTGAAGGGCGGCGCGGGACGGCGCTTGCGTTCCTTGCTCGCGACGTCGGTGACGTGCAGCGCACCGCCGGCGGCCTTGAGGATGCGCTGGCGCGCGTCCTCGGCGGTGTCGCCGTCGGTGACGGTGAATTGTTCGAACTTCTTGCCGTCGAGCTTCGTCAGCTTGGCGGTGAAGTTCTGCGAGGGATGCGCGAGCTCGGCCTCGATGCTCCAGTACTCGCGTGCGACGAAGGCTTCGATCTCTTCCTCGCGCTCCACGATCATGCGCAGCGCCGGCGACTGCACGCGGCCCGCGGACAAACCGCGCTGCACCTTGCGCCACAACACCGGGGAGAGATTGAAGCCGACCAGGTAATCCAGCGCGCGGCGCGCCTGCTGCGCATCGACCAGGTCCGAGGCGATCGCACGCGGGTGCGTCATCGCTTCGCGGATCGCGCGCGGCGTGATCTCGGTGAACACGACGCGTTGCAGCGTCTTGTCCTTCAGCAGCCCGCGCTCCTTGAGGATCTCGGCGATGTGCCAGGAGATCGCCTCGCCTTCGCGGTCCGGGTCGGTCGCGAGGAACAGGGCGGTGGCGCTCTTGGCGGCCTTGGCGATCGCATCGACGTGTTTCTCGTTCTTGTCGATGAGGTCGTAGCGCATCGCGAACCCGTTGTCGGGGTCCACCGCGCCTTCCTTCGGCACCAGGTCGCGCACGTGGCCGTAGGAGGCCAGGACGGTGAAGTCCGGGCCGAGGTACTTGTTGATCGTCTTGGCCTTGGCGGGCGATTCGACGATGAGGAGGTTCTTGGCCATGGGGGCTGGATGGGTCCGGCGGCGTCGGGAATTCCCAACGCGAAGAAGGCGACGCCCGGGGCCATCTGGCCACGGGCGTGAGTGGATTCCTTTTTTAGTGGTGTCACGCGGCCGGCGGCCGTGTCAAGCCGGACCGCCGTCCATCCCCCCGAATGGCGACCCCCGTCGAAGCCCTGGACCGGCGTTCAGTGGACCGGTTCGGGCTCGTCCAGGAACATCTGGGTCTCCATCCAGGCGTAGGCCGCCTCGGACCCGGGCTGGTTGAACAGGACCATCAGGACCACCCATTTGAGGTCGTCCAGGTCCAGTTCGTCCTGGTCCAGCGCGATCGCACGGTCGAGGACGAGTTCGCGCTGGTCGGGGTCGAGGACGCCGTGCTGTTCCAGGAACAGCAGGAATCCGCGGCATTCGACGTCGAGCTTGTCGAGTTCGGGGCCGTGGAAGACGCGGGTCGGGCCGTTGGTGCGGGGCGCAGCCGATTCCGGACGCTGCTCCGCGAGGGCGTCCAGCCAGTCGAAGGCCTTGGTGATTTCCGCAGGGCTGAAACCCGCTCCGGTGAGTTCGGAAAACAACGGGCTGCTTTGGAGGGTGTCGCGGTCGCCCACCGGTGGAACGGTGTCGTTGGTGAAGTAGTGCTCGAACAGGTAAAGCAGGACGTCCAGGATGCTCTCTTTCATTTCCCTCGGCCTGCGCCCGTGGGCGCTGTGGAGGTTCAGGATGCCTTGCGGGTGTAGCGGCCGTGTTCGGAAACCACGCGCCCTTCCAGCTCCATGACCAGCAGCATGGAGACAAGTTGCGCACTCGTCAATCCAGTTCTTGCCACCAGCACGTCCATAGGGGTTGGGTCGTATCCGAGCGCGTCCCACAAGCGCTTGTTGTTCGCATCGAAGCCAGATGAATCGCTTCGTGCCACGACCGCAGAGTTGGGGATGTGAAGACGCGTACGCAAGTCGCCGGCGTAGGCCGTCAACAGGGGCTTCAGCGCGGCGATGACTTCCGCCGGCGACTCGACCAGTTGCACGCCCTCGCGGATCAGCCGGTGGCAGCCGCGCGCCATGGGGTTGTGGATGGAACCGGGGAGGGCGAACACCTCGCGCCCGGCCTCGGCGGCCAGGCGCGCGGTGATGAGGGCGCCGGACCTGTGCTGCGCCTCCACCACCACCGTGCCGAGGCAGAGCGCCGCCACGATGCGGTTGCGCCGCGGGAACTGGCCACGGTGGGCCGGCACGCCAGGCGGGTATTCGCTGACGACTGCGCCGGATTGCGCAATCTCCTCCATCAGCGGCGCATTGCCTCGCGGATACGGCTGGTCGATGCCCGTGCCGAGCACCGCGACGGTCGGCGCCTGCAGGTCGAGCGCGCCACGATGCGCCGCGGTGTCGATGCCGGCCGCCATTCCGCTCACCACGCACCAGCCGGCGCGTGCGAACGCCCGGGCGAAGGTGCGCGCGTTGTCGAACCCGTTGGGCGTGGCGGTGCGGCTGCCGACGATGGCGATCGCCGGATGCCACAGGCACGCGACGTCGCCGCGCACGTACAACTGCGCCGGTGCGTCGGGCAGGCGGCGCAACAGGGCGGGGTAGTCCGGGTGGTCGATCGTCAGGCACTCGTGCATCGCGCAAGCGTGCGATGCAAACGACGACGGCGCCCTGGGGCGCCGTCGCGTTGTTGCGTCAGGGAATCCTGATTTACAGCAACCTGATTTTTACTGCATCGCGTCCGGATGCTTGAGCTCGTAGCCGATCCGGGTCGGCTTGATGCCGTCCATGAGCAGGCCGTAGCTCATCTTGTCGAAGGTGCGGAACACCATGACGTGGCCGACATATTCGTCGGGCAGGCGTACGCGGCTGGCATCGCCGAACAGGTCTTCGCTGCGGTTGTTGGAGTACTCCACGCGGTCGGGCACGTTGCTGCCCACGCGCCACACCGAGAACACCGTGCCGTTGTCGACGCCTTCGCGCGTCCCCACCGACAGCGCGATGACATCGCGCGTGCCGCCGGTATACAGCGCATCGGGCACGCCGATCACCTGCGCGCGGCCGTATTCGAACTGCTGGCGCGGCGGATGCGGGAAGAACTGCAGGTCGTAGGGCTGTGCCTGCACCGGGATCAGGCGATCGCCGACGCGCACTTCCATGCCGCCGGCGTCCATCACGACGGTGGTGGCTTCGACGCCGCCGCCTGCCACCTGGGTGACCGAACCGGCGTTCATCGTCCGGAGCTCGTAACCCAGCTGCTCATACCCCTTGTCCGGGGTGACGGCCGTGGTCCAGTACTCCTGGTAGTCGGCGAACACGCGTGCGCCGCGGAAGTCCAGGTCGGTCTTGTAGCCGAAGTCGCAGCACTGCGTGCGGTCCAGCCACGTGAAGCGCACCGTCGGGCGCACGATCAGGTAGCGCTGCCCGGGCTGCGCGCCCTCCAGGCCCTTCACGTAGGCGGACATTCCGGAAATCGCGTGGTTGCGGTCCGCCTCGAGGCCGACCACGTAGGGCAGGTGCTCGAATTCGTCGACGACGCGCAGGTCCTTCAGGAACGGCTCGACCTCCGACAGCGGCACGCCCGTGATCGGCGCCTCCTCGCGAGGACCTTCCTGCACCGCGACGCGGTCGAGGTAGGCCAGCGACAGCACGTCGCCGGGGTAGATCAGATGCGGGTTCTGGACCTGCGGGTTGGCCTGCCAGATCTCCGGCCACAGCCACGGGCGCTTGAGGAACTTGCCCGCGATGTCCCACAACGTGTCGCCTTTCTTGACGACGTAGGTGTCCGGATGGTCGCCGCGCGTTTCCACGGCAGCGGCATAACTGCCGACCGTCAGCAACGCGACCGCGCAAACCGGAAGAAGCCGTTTAAGCATGGCGGCCATGTGCCCGCTCCCCTTGAGTTTTTCCCCTTGTAGCCGGGCCACTATAGCCCACAATCCTCGGGCCTTTGCAAGCGCGCGGCGCTACAATCGCGACCCTAGGACACCCCATCGCTTGCGCCTGTGACCGGCGCCCCCATTTCGACACCATGGCCCTTCTCCCCATCCTCGAGTTTCCCGATCCGCGTCTTCGCACGAAGGCCGCCCCCCTGACGCCGGAGCAGGTGGCCGACCCGGCGTTCCAGCGCCTGGTCGACGACATGTTCGAGACCATGTACGAAGCGCCGGGCATCGGGCTGGCGGCGAGCCAGGTCGACGTCCACCAGCGCTTCATGGTGATTGACGTGTCGGAAGAGAAGAACCGGCCGCTGGTGTTCGTCAATCCGGAAATCCTCGAACGCGCGGGCGAGCAGGTCTACCAGGAAGGTTGCCTGTCGGTGCCCAACATCTTCGCCGACGTCACGCGCGCCAACGAGATCCTGGTCAAGGCCCTCGACCGCAACGGCCAGCCGTTCGAAATGCGCGTGGATGGCCTGCTCGCCGTGTGCATCCAGCACGAGATGGACCACCTGGAAGGCAAGCTGTTCGTGGACTACCTCTCGCCGCTCAAGCGCGAGATGGTCCGCAAGAAGCTCGCGAAAGCGCGCCGCACCGCGGCCGCCTGACGCACGCATGCGCATCGTCTTCGCCGGCACGCCGGAATTCGCCGTGCCGTCGCTGGTCGCGGCCGCACAACGCAATGAAGTGGTTGCGGTCTACACGCAGCCCGATCGCCCCGCGGGCCGCGGCCGCACCCTGGCGCCCTCGCCGATCAAACGCGAAGCACTCAAGCGCGGCCTACCCGTGCTGCAACCCGAAACGCTGAAGACCGAGCTCGCGCGCGATGTCCTGCGCGCGCTGCAACCCGACGTGCTGGTCGTGGTCGCCTACGGATTGCTGTTGCCGCAATCGATCCTCGACATTCCGAAGTTCGGTTGCTGGAACGTGCACGCTTCCTTGCTCCCGCGCTGGCGCGGCGCCGCGCCGATCCAGCGCGCGATCGAAGCCGGCGACACGCAGACCGGCGCGTGCCTGATGCAGATGGAAAAAGGCCTGGACACCGGCCCGGTGCTGCTCAAGCAGTCGCTCGAGATCGGCCAGTACGAAACCGCCGGCCAGTTGCACGATCGCCTGTCGACGCTCGGCGCGCAGGTGCTCGCCGATGGCCTCGGCCTGTTGCGCGCGGGCATGCGCCCGGTGCCGCAGCCGCAGCCCGAAGCGGGTGCGACCTACGCGCGCAAGCTCGAGAAATCCGAAGCGCGCCTGGATTGGACGCAGGCGGCCGACGTGCTCGCGCGCAAGGTGCGTGCGTTCGACCCCTGGCCGATGGCCGAAGGCGAGATCGCCGGCGACATCGTCCGCATCCATCGCGCCGCGCCGATCGAAGGCCGCGGCACGCCCGGAACCGTGCTCGCTGCGGGCCGCGACGGGATCGACATCGCCTGTGGTGAAGGCGCCTTGCGCATCCGCGTGCTGCAACGCGCGGGCGGCAAGGCGATCACGGCCGCCGATTACCTCAACGGTCGTCGCGACCTGCGCATCGGCACATGAAGCCTGCACCGGGCGTCGCACTGCGCATCGCGGCCACGCAAACGCTGGGCGTCGTGCTGCAGCGGCAGCGTTCGCTCAAGGCCGAACTGGCGCAACGCCTGCCGACGCTGCGCGACGTGCGCGATCGCGCGCTGCTGGAAGCCATCGTGTTCACCGCGATCCGCGGGCAGCCGCGTTACGACGCCGCGTTGAAGACCTGGATCGCCAAACCGCTCGGTTACCGCGACGAAGATCTGCGCACGCTGTTGTATGTCGGCCTGGCGCAGGTCGAGATGGGACTTCCCGCGCACGCCGCCGTCGATGCGACGGTCGAAGCCACGCGCGCGATGGGCCGCACGCACCAGGCCGGCATGGTCAACGCCATCCTCCGTCGCGCATTGCGCGAAGGATTGCCTGACGTCGCACCCGAGACCGCGTGGCCCACTTGGCTGCGCACGCGCGTGCAGCGCGATTGGGGCGATGCAGCGGCTTCGGTCTTCGCCGCGAGCGCGATTCCCGCGCCGATGTGGCTGCGCGTGAATCGCACGCGCATCGATCGCGATGCGTATCGCGCGCGTTTGCAGGACGCCGGCATCGAGGCGACGGCGCCCGCGTTTCCCGAAGATGCGCTCGTGCTCGCCAAGCCTGTCGCGGTGAGCGAACTGCCTGGTTTCGCGGAAGGCCTGGTGTCGGTGCAGGACGGTAGCGCGCAATGCGTCGCCGATGCACTGTCGCCGCGCAAGGGTGCGCGCGTGCTCGACGCGTGCGCGGCGCCCGGTGGGAAGTCGGCGCATCTGCTCGAACGCGATCCGACGCTGCACATGTTCGCGCTCGACATCGATGCGCAACGCCTGCGGCGCGTGCACGAAACGCACACACGCCTGGGCGTCGGCGCGAATGCACACCTTCAAGCCGCCGATGCCGCCGCACCCGACACGTGGTGGGACGGCGTGCCCTTCGACGCGATCCTGATCGACGCGCCGTGTTCGGCCACCGGCATCGTGCGCCGCCAGCCCGACGTGCTGTTGCATCGGCGCGAGACCGATATCGATTCGCTGCGCGAGATCCAGGCGCGCCTGCTCGACGCCGCGTGGACGATGCTCGCGGCTGGCGGGACGCTGTTGTATGCGACGTGTTCGATCCTCCACGAGGAGAACGCCGCGCAGGTCGACGCATTCCTCCAGCGCACGCCCGGCGCCGTCGTCGAGCCGCTCGATGCCCGTCTCGGTCGCGAATCCGGCGCAGGTCGCCAGCGATTGCCCGGCGAAGACGGCATGGACGGCTTCTTTTACGGACGCCTGAGCAGACGCTGAGGTAAGGTGCGCGGCGTCATGACCGATGTCCGCCGCCGCGAGTTGTTCTGGTTCTTCGCTCTCGCCCTGCTCGTGCTGGGCGCGGGCATCGGCCTGCGCGCGCCGTGGCCGGCGGACGAACCGCGCTTCGTCCTGGTCGCCAAGCAGATGTGGGACAGCGGCGACTGGTTGTTCCCGCATCGCGGTCACGAGTTGTATGCCGACAAGCCGCCGCTCTTCTTCTGGCTGCTCGGCGCGGCGTACGCGGTGGTGCGCGACTGGACGTGGGCCTTCCTGCTGCCGTCGCTCGTCGCGGCGATGGCCACGCTGTGGTTGACCTACGACCTCGCGCGCCGGCTCTGGTCGCATCGCGCGGGCCTGTGGTCGGCGATCGCCGTGATCGCCTGCTTCCAGTTTCTGTACCAGGCCAAGCGCGCGCAGATCGATCCGACGGTGGTCTGCTTCATCACGCTCGGCGTGTACGGCATCGCGCGGCATGTATTGCTCGGCCCTGCGTGGCGTTGGTTCTGGATCGGTTGCTTCGCCGCGGGCCTGGGCGTGATCAGCAAGGGCGTCGGCTTCCTCGCGCTGCTGGCCCTGGTTCCGTATGCGCTGATGCGTTGGCGCGGATGGAACGGGCTGCCCGACCTGGGCCGCGGCAATGCCTTGCGCTGGAGCGGCGGCGCGCTCGCCTTCCTTGCCGCGATCGCGCTGTGGTTCGTGCCGATGATCCTCACCGCGACGACGAGCGGCGATCCCGAGCATCAGGCCTACGTCAACGAATTGCTCTTCAAGCAGACCGCGACCCGCTACACCAGCGCCTGGCACCACACGCAGCCGGTCTGGTATTTCCTCGAAGTGATCGCCTTCTACTGGATGCCCTTCGCGCTGGCGCTGCCGTGGCTGTTCCCGCGTTGGCGCGATGCCTTCCGTGCGCGCGATGCGCGCGTGTGGCTGCCGCTGGGTTGGTCGCTGCTGGTGCTGGTGTTCTTCAGCGCGAGCCCCGGCAAGCGCGACATGTACATCCTGCCGATGTTGCCGATGGTGGCGGTCGCCGCCGCGCCTTATCTGGAAGGCGTGGCCGCGTCGAAATGGTTCCGTCGCATCCTGCTCGCGTTGGTCGTCGTGCTCGGGTTGGCGTTCGTCGGCGCGGGCGTCGCGGCGCTGCACGGCGATCCCTCGTTCGAAGTGAAGATCGAAGCCGAACGCGGCCTGGCCCCGGCGAGCGACGCGTTGTGGTGGCTGCTTGCGATCACGGGCGCCGTCATGCTCGCCGTGTGCGCCTGGTGGCGACGCGATGCATTGAAGGCTTCGGGCATCGCGCTGTCGTTGCTGGTCGTGGTGCTGTTCTCGGGCACCGCGGTGCTGCTCGATGCGGAGAACTCCGCGCGCGCGGTGATGGAACGCGGCCGCGCGATGGCCGGCGATGCGACGCTCGGCCTGGTCGCATGGAAGGAACAGAACCTGTTGCAGGCACAGGGCCCGGTCGAAGAATTCGGTTTCCGCAAACCTGTCGACCAGCAACTGCGCGCCGGTATCGCTTGGCTGGAAGCGGCGCCCGAAAAACGCCGCCTGTTCGTGCAGCAGGATGCGTTGGATGCGTGCCTGCTGCGCGAGCGCGGGCAGGCAGTGGGCACGGCGAATCGCCGCACGTGGTGGTTGTTCGACGCTTCGGCGATCGCGCCGGCGTGCCGCGTGTCAGGCCGCTGACACGCGCGCGAGCAGGTCGTACTTGCGCTTGGCGTAGCGCGCATGCAGCCAGTGGAACTGCCAGCCAGCGGCGCCATCGACCAGGCCGCCCCGCAACAACAGATTCTTGAGCAGGTAGGCGGCCGCCGCGAACCAACCGCGCAGCGGGCCCGCTTTCTTTCCCTTCGCATGTTGCTCGCCCGCCCACAACGCGGCGTAGCGCTGCAACTTCGACCAGTAATCCTCGGCGCTGCGCGCGGTGTCGTGCTCGAGCACGATCTGCGAAGGACGCACCGTGCGGCCTTCGACATCCAGGTATTCGTGCACCGCGCGCAGGCCGTGGCGGATGTTGGACCGGAACAGGCGATGCACGGGCTCGCGCGCGAAACTCCCGCCGCGCAGGGCATGGCCGAGGAAATGCGTGCGCCGCATCAACAGCCAGACATCGGATTGTTCGATGTCGCCGGCGAAGAGTTTGCGCACCTGTTCCTGCGCGGCGGGCTCCAGCCATTCATCCGCGTCGAGCAGCAGCACCCAGCGCTCGCGCGCCATCGCGATCGCCGCGTTCTTCTGCAAGGCGAAGCCCTGCCATTCCAGTTGTTCGATGCGCGCGCCGAGTTCGGCGGCGATACGCACCGTGTCGTCGGTCGAACCGGAATCGAGCACGATCACTTCGCTGCACAAGGGCAGCATCGACGCGACGCATCGCGCGATGCGGTCGGCCTCGTTCTTCGTGATCACGACGCCGGACAGGGGCAGGGGCTGCGACATGCACGGGATTATGCCCGCCGCGGCCGGTAGACTGCGCGCCATGTCCGCCCCCGTCGACGCCAATCCGCCCGCGCCGCGGCCCGTCCGCGTCCTGCATTTCGTCACCGGCGGATTTTCCGGCGGTGCGACGCAGGTGGCGATCGCGCTGACCCAGGCAGGCGTGGACAGCCCGCAGATCGAACCGCTGCTTGTCCTGCGCCGCAAGCGCCGCACCGATCCGCGCCGCATCGCCGAGCTCGAACAGGCCGGCGTGCCCTTGCGCGTGGTGCCGGGTTGGTCGCACGCCGCGACGATTTGGGCGCTGGTGAAGATCTGCCGCGAATTCAAGCCCGACGTGCTGATCGCGCACGGCTTCAGCGAACACCTGTGGGGTCGCTACGCGGGGCTGATCGCGAAGGTGCCCCACCTGGTGCACGTCGAACACAACACGCGCGAGCGCTACACCGCGTGGCGCCTGAAGCAGTCGCGATGGTTGGCCAAGCGCAGCGCGCGCATCGTCGGTTGCTCGGAAGGCGTGAAGGACGAATTGCTCGCGCAGGGCATGCCGCCGGATCGGACGATCGCGATTCCCAACGGCATCCGTCTTGCACCGTTCGACGGCGCCGATGCGCATCCGCTCGCGCAACGCATCCCGGGCATCGTCATGGTCGCGCGCCTGTCGAAGCAGAAGGACCACGCGACCCTGATCCGCGCCGTCGCGCATCTGCGCGATCGTGGACATGTCGTGCCGGTGTCCTTCGCCGGCGGCGGCAAGACGCGCCATCGCGCGCCGCTGGAACAACTGGTGCGTTTGCTGGGCCTGGAAGACCAGGTGCGTTTCCTCGGTGTCGCGCGCAACGTGCCGGAGTTGCTGCTGACGCATCGCATCGCGGTGCTGTCCACGCACTGGGAGGGCATGCCGCTCGCGCTCATCGAAGGCATGGCCGCAGGGTGCGCGGTGGTGGGCAGCGCCGTGCCCGGCGTGCGCGAAGTGATCGACGATGGCGTCGACGGCCGCCTGGTTCCCGAGAACGACGACGTGGCCTTGGCCGATGTGTTGCAGGACCTGTTGACCGACGATGCGCTGGCGACACGCTTGGGCGCCGCGGCGCGCCGGTCCGCGCAGGAAAAATACGGTCGCGAACTGATGCACCAGCGCTACGAAGCGCTGTGCCTGGAACTCGCGCGCTGAATCACCAGCGCAGTTTGCGCGCCGCAAGCCGCCGCGCGAGCCGATCGCACAACGCGCGTGCTTCCGCTTCGGGCATGTGCGCGATGCGCAGCGGGCCGGACATCGCGCCGACGCCCGCGGTGTCGAGCCACAGGGTCGCCATGCCCCAGCGCCGGTCGAGCGGGCCGGTTGCGATGCGCAGCGCCTGCAACTTGTCGATCTCCGCGAACCGCCATTGCCGCGACCACCAACCCGCGCGCACCGCGATGATCTTCTCGTTCACCGCGTAGCCCGAGCGACGCGCGTGGTGGCGCGCGACGAACCAGGTCCACGCCGGCCACGCGAGCGCGAGCAGGCCGATCCAGCCGAAGCGCCAGGTCAGCGCGATCACGACGAGTACGGGGAACCACGCATTCGCGAGGAAAACGCGGATCGCCGATTTCGGATGCACGCGTTGCCACTCGAGCGAAGACCAGCCCACGTCGGGCAGCAGGTGTTCGATCAGCGCATCGCATTGCGCGGGCGTGGCGACCGGCGCCAATTCACGGAACGCACGCGGTGCCTGGCCCTCGCGCGTTTGTCCGCCCGCGGTATCGACCTGCAAACTGCGGCGCCCGAGCAAGCGATGCAGCACGCCTTCCTGCAGGGTCCACGCTTGCAGCCGGCGCTTCGACGCGGAGTTGCGCGAACGCGCGAGCAGTCCGCGCTCCACCGTGAGCCGCGGCCCGTCTTCGCTCAGCACGAAGCCGTAGTACTGCAGCAAGGCCAGCGCGAGGGACAACAGCCGCATCATGGCCAGCAGTGCGATGACCAGCGTCGCACCGGCGATGGCGTAATCCTGCACGCCGAAGTGGTGCGATTCGGCCCAGCCGAACATCGCCTTGCCCCAGGTTTCGAACAGGTTTTGCGCCAGGCCCGGCGAGAACTGCATCGAAGCGGCGTAACCGCCGAGCAGGACGAGCAGCCCGCGATTGGAGAGCAGGCCCAGGCGCAGGACTTCGCCCGGCGACAGGGCGAGCAGCACGTGCGACGACGGCGCCTGGTCTTCGGCCGCGACATCCACCGTCGCGCCGCGATGCCGGATCAGCCGCTCCAGTGCGAGCGCATCGTCCATGCGCAGCACGCGCATCGTGGCTTCGGGTTTATCGCCGCCTGCCGAATCCAGCCGCAGTTCGGCCACGCCGAACATCCGATGCAACACCGTCTGGTTCACCGACACGTTGTGGATGCGCGCGTAAGGGATCTCGCGGCGTTGCCGATGCAGCCAGCCGCTGCGGATCGTCAGCCCGTCGCGGCCGACGCTGTAGCGATAGGTGACGTATTGCAGCACCGAGGTCAGCGTCAGCACGCCCACGCCGATCAGCGGCCACAACTCGTTGCGGTCGCCGCCGAAGAAGAACGCGGCGATGATCGGAACGATGAACTGCCGCAATTGCTGCAGCAGCACGAACAACCACGACCACGGATGCAGCCGCCGATCCGGCGGCGCCGCGTCAGAGGGCGTCATCGTCGTCGAGCTGCCGCGCGAGGCGGTCGCGCAGGGCTTCGGCATCCCCGGCGTCCAGCCCGGTCACCGAGACCGCGCTCATCTTGCTGCCCGCGGTGTGGACGACCAACGTGGCGAGGTTCCAGCGTCGCTCGAGCGGGCCGTGCTTGAGGTCCAGGTGTTGCACGCGCGAGGCGGGCACGCGCGTCTCGCGAAAGAACAGGCGACCGCGGCGATAGGCGAATCCGTCCTCGCCAAGGCGCCACGCACTCGATCGAAAACGCTTGATGCCCACGAGGATGCCGAGCGTCAGCAACAACGCCCACGACAACAACGCGATGGCGGCTGCGCCCCCGGTGCCGATGCGCGCGCCGAAGGAAAACGCCAGCACCGCGACCGGAATGCCCGCGACGAACCCGATCGCACCATGGCGCAAGGCGTACAAGGTCTTCGCGCGTGGCGACAACGGCCGCCACTGCGCGTCGATCGGCATCGCTTCGTCCGTTGCGGCTTCGCTCACTGCGACCCCTCATCCCCGGTGCGCGCCAGCGCGCGTTGCGCGCTCGCAGGGTAGCAGTCGGGCCAGTACGGATTGCCGAGCGGACTACCGGGCGCGGGAATCGAGAAGCGCTTGTACGTCCATTGATATTGCGCAGGGTCGCGGCGCGCGACGCGTTCGATGGCTGCATTCAACGCGGCGACATCCTGTGCCGCATCGGGCACCGCTTCGAAGCGCAATGCGAAGGCCGGGCCGTCGTCGGTCTGCCCGATGCGTTCGCAATAGCCGACCAGCACGGTTGCGCCCGTGCGCTGCGCCAGACGCGTGAGCAGCGTCATCGTCAACGCCGGGATCCCGAAGAACGGCGCGAACTCGCCATCGCCGGCCTTGGGCTGCTGGTCGGGCAGGATCCCGGCGACACCGCCGCCCTGCAGCAACTTGAACAAGCCGCGGATCGCCGGGCCTTCGGCGCGCACCTGCGTCACGCGGTCGGCATCGCCGTGCGCGGCGCGCACGCGGCGCAGGAAGGCTTCGCCGATCTTCGAATCGGGCGGTGCATAGAGGATCGCCAACTGCGTGCGCGAGGCCAGCCACTGGTTCAACAGTTCCCAGTTGCCGTAATGCGGCGCAGCGACGATCAGGCCCTTGCCCGCGGCGAGCGCGGCATCGAACAGTTCCACGCCTTGCGATTCGCGGATCAGTGCGAGGTTCTGCGCGTGCGGCCGTGTCCAGAACCGCAGGGTTTCCAGCGCCTGTCGCGTGGTGGTCCGCAGGACATCGGCGGTCCGCTGCGCCCGCTGCGCAGGCAGCCATTCGGGATAGGCCAGCTCGAGGTTCCGCCGCACCACCCGGGCGCTGCGCGCATCGCGGCCGCCCCAGATGCGGGCGAAGGCGTCCGCCAGCCCCCGCAGCCACGGCCAGGGCAGGCGGGCGAACCAGGTGGCGAGGAGGTGGATGAGGCCTGCGGCGAAGTCGGTCACGTGGGAAGTCTAGCGGGCGCGGTCTGCTAGCTTGGCGTACCCGGCCACGATCGCAACGCCATGCTCGCCCTGATCCAGCGCGTCACTCAAGCCAGCGTGGAGGTCGACGGCGCCATCGTCGGGGCCATCGACGCCGGCCTGCTCGCCTTCGTCGGCATGGAACCTGGGGATACCGACGCGCAGATCGCGCGGATGGCCGAACGCCTCCTCGGATACCGTGTTTTCGAAGACGCGCAAGGCAAGATGAACCTCGGGCTGAAGGACACGGGAGGCGGGCTGCTGCTCGTCAGCCAGTTCACCCTGGCCGCGGACACGCAATCGGGCATGCGCCCCAGCTTCAGCACCGCCGCGCCGCCGGAAGTCGCTGAACCCGGCTTCAACAAACTTGTCGAAGCTTGCCGGCAGCGGCATGCGGGAAGGGTGGAAACAGGCCGGTTCAGGGCCCATATGATCGTTCGTCTCGTCAATGACGGGCCGGTCACCTTCCTTCTCCGACCCTGATCATCACCCCCGGCGGGTATAATGCCGGGTTCCCTCAGACCCTCATAAACGGTGGCGCACCACATGGCAACCGAACGCCAGGCCCCCCAGTCCGACATCAAGCAGCTGATCAGCAAGGGCCTGGAACAGGGATACCTGACCTACGCCGAAGTCAACGATCACCTGCCCGACGACGTCGTCGATCCCGAACAGATCGAAGACATCATCGGCATGATCAACGGCATGGGCATCGAAGTGCACGAAGTTGCACCCGACGCCGAAACCCTCCTCCTCGCCGGCTCGTCCGGCGGCGGTCGCGAAGTCGACGACACCGCGGCCGAAGAAGCCGCGGCCGCGCTGACCGCGCTGGACTCCGAAGGCGGCCGCACGACCGACCCCGTCCGCATGTACATGCGCGAGATGGGCACGGTCGAACTGCTGACGCGCGAAGGCGAAATCGCCATCGCCAAGCGCATCGAGGAAGGCCTCAACCAGATGCTCTCGGCACTGGCGAGTTTCCCGTGGTCGATCCAGCTGCTGCTGGAGGAATACGACCTGCACAAGGCCGGCAAGAAGCGCCTTGCGGAAATCGTCGCGGGCTTCAACGACATCGAGGAGCCGGTCGCCGAAATCCCGGTGCCCGCCGAAGTCGACGAGAACGCCGCCGAAGTCGAGGAAGAAGAAGTCGCCGAAGGCGAGGAAGCCGCCGAGGAAACGGGCCCGACCGGTCCGGATCCGGCCGAAGTCCTGCGCCGCATGGAAGCGATGGGCGCCCTCTACCAGAAGTTCCAGAAGTCCTACCAGAAGAACGGCCCGACCGCGAAGCCGGTCGCCAAGCTCCGCGAGGAGATGGCCGAAATCTTCATGACGCTCAAGCTGCCGCTGCCGCTGACCGATACGCTGGTCCGCAAGCTGCGCGACGTGGTGGGCGAGATCAAGGACCACGAGCGCCGCATCCTCGACCTGGCCACGCGCGTGGCGCGCATGCCGCGCAAGGATTTCCTGCGCGCCTGGGAAGGCAACCAGACCAACCTGGGTTGGGTGGACGACGTCCTCAAGCGCAAGCAGAAGTGGTCGTCGGGCCTGCGCGACGTCAAGGAACAGATCGTCGCCGAGCAGGAAGCCACCATCGCGGTGGAGCAGGCGCTGTACCTGCAACTGCCCGACATCAAGGAAATCTCGCGCGCGATGGCCTACGGCGAGGCGAAGGCCCGCAAGGCCAAGAAGGAGATGGTCGAGGCCAACCTGCGCCTGGTGATCTCCATCGCCAAGAAGTACACCAACCGCGGCCTGCAGTTCCTCGACCTCATCCAGGAAGGCAACATCGGCCTGATGAAGGCGGTCGACAAGTTCGAATACCGCCGCGGCTACAAGTTCTCCACGTATGCCACCTGGTGGATCCGCCAGGCCATCACGCGTTCGATCGCCGACCAGGCGCGCACCATCCGCATCCCGGTGCACATGATCGAGACGATCAACAAGCTCAATCGCATCTCCCGCCAGATGCTCCAGCAGTTCGGCCGCGAGGCCACGCCGGAAGAGTTGGCGAAAGAGATGGACATGCCCGAGGACAAGATCCGCAAGGTCATGAAGATCGCGAAGGAACCGATCTCCATGGAGACGCCGATCGGCGACGACGAGGATTCGCACCTGGGCGACTTCATCGAGGACACCAACGTGGAGTCCCCGATCGAAAGCACCACCAACATCAACCTGTCCGAAACGGTGCGCGACGTGCTCGCGGGCCTGACGCCGCGGGAAGCCAAGGTGTTGCGCATGCGCTTCGGCATCGACATGAATACCGACCACACGCTGGAAGAGGTCGGCAAGCAGTTCGATGTCACGCGCGAGCGCATCCGCCAGATCGAAGCCAAGGCGTTGCGCAAGCTGCGCCATCCCAGCCGGAGCGAACAGCTCCGCAGCTTCCTCGACATCGATTGACCGCAACACCCGAAGCCCCGCGAAAGCGGGGCTTCTGCTTTAACATGCGCGCATGGACCTGCTCCGCCTCGAACACTTCGCGCCGCACGTGAACACCACCTTCTCCGCGTCTTACGACGGGATGGAAGTGCCGTTCGAACTCGTCGAAGCGCGCGCGCTGCCGCAACGCACGCCGGGCGCGATGCGCGCACCGTTCTCGCTGTTGTTCCGCAACACCTCGCCCATCGTGTTCCCGCAGCAGATCTATCCGATGCGCCACGACAAGATGGGTGAGCTGGGCATCTTCATCGTGCCCATCGCGCAGGAGCGGGGCGGGTTCCTGTACCAGGCCGTCTTTAACTGAGCGACGCCGACCAGCGCATCAGCGCGTGCGTCCCGGTGTCGCCGGCCACCGAAAACCCCAGCTTTTCGTAGAGGCGCCGCGCGTTGCGATTCTGGTGCGACACATGCAGCGTGACCGCGCAACCGTCGGCGGCTGCCTGCTGCTGGCACTCGCGCAACAACGCGCCGCCGATGCCACGGCCGCGCCAGTGCGCCTGCAGTGCGATGTCCACGATGCGCCATTCGCCCGCGTCGTAGGAGCGATCGAGGATCCAGCGGCCGATCGCGCCCTCGCTTTCATGTTCGATCGCGAGGAAGTCCGCGCACGCATGGTGCGCGATGAAATGGTTGCGCTGCAGCCCGTACTGCTGCGCGATCAAATGCTCACGCGCGAGGGCGGGCAAGGGCACCCACGTCAGTTCCGGCCGCGATTGCGCGAACAGCGTGTGCTGCCAGGCCGTGTCGTCCTCGGTGAGCGCACGAAGGCGAACGCCGAGTGCGCGCAATGCCGCGGTCATCAGTCGCGCGCGGGGAAGATGCCTTGCAACGCGATGCAGAAGTTCATCGCGAGGTAGGGCTGGCTGTTTTCGTGCGGCTGCGAACCGCCGGAGAAGGGGCCGAGCATGCCCGGCGCCAAGGTCGTATCGGGCGATGCGTTGAACGTGCGCGAGGTCGTGCTGGCCGCGAGAAACGACAGCCCGCCGTTGGCGACCGGCGTGCCCGTGCCGCTGCCCGGCGCGGTCTGCGAGTACGCGTTGAACGCATGCGTGTGCGTGGGGACTTCGGTCTGCAACAGCGCGACGCTCGCGCTGCCGAAGGTCTCGCCGATCTGGCGCGGCGACAACCCGGCGCCCTGGCCCTGGCCGGCGGCCGCGCGTCCGGTGAAGTTCGGCAACTGGTAGGTCGTCATCCCGTTGCCGCCGTAGGTGGTGCCGAGCAGCGAGAACAGGGCGGTGTTCTGCTGGATCGCCATCGTCGCGCCGTTGCAGAACGCCCAGCCGTTCGGATTGAAATTGAATCCGAAGATCTGGATCTCGCCGAGGAAGGGTTCAGTCACGTCAGGCTCCGGATCAATTCTGGCTCGGGAAGATGCCTTCCCACGCGATGCACCAGCGCGCGGTCAGGGTCGGCATCGTGTTGTCGTGCGGCTGGTTCGAGCCTGCAGGCGTGGTCGACGCCGGCGACATCGCCGCGGCGTTGTTGCCCGCGAGCCCGTTGACGTAGAACGTATCGCCGCTCACCGCGGCGGGCAGCAGGCCCGGTCCGGGCGTCGTCGATGTCGCCGCGGCCGTCGTCGCGTAGACCGGGTGCGTGTGCGCAGGCATCTGCGCGGTGGTGAGCGTCACCGTTTCGGTGCCCGCGCGTTCGCCGAGAATGCGATTGCTCAGGCCCGGGCCTTGTCCGACATGGATCGGCGCACGGCCGCGCAGGTCGGGCAAGCCGAAGGTCGTGACGCCGTCGCCGCCGTACGTGGTGCCGAGGAGCACGTAGAGCACCTCGTAATCCGCGATCGACAACAGTTGCCCCGCGCAGTCCATCCATCCGCGCGGCGCGAAGTTGTACGGAAACAGGCGAATTTCGCCGATATAAGGTTCCATGTTCGCGGTCTCCGGCGGCGTCAGCTGCGCGAGGGATAGACGCCCGAGAGGGCGATGCAGAAATTCAGCGCCGTGTACGGCTGCATGTTCGGGTGCGGCTGGTTCTGGCCCGCCTGCGCGACGGTGGCCGGATTCAACTGCACCGTCGTGCCGCCCGCGGGCGCATACAAGGGCACGGCCGCGCCGGCGGTGTTGGTGCTCTGCGCGAAGACGCGCGCACTCGGCAGCCGGTTGTTGCCCGCGCCGGTGGACGCCCTGGCCTGGTGCGCGTGCGAGGGCACCTGCGCGTTGTTGAGCGTGACGTTTTCGGCGCCGCCCACCTGGCCCTGTTCCATGTACGACTGCCAGCCCGGGTCGACCGAACTGCCCGCGCCGACCGGCGTGCGACCGCGCAGGTCCGGCAATGCAAAGGTCTGGACGCCGTTGCCGCCGTAATAAGTGCCGAGCAGCGAGAACAAGGCGGCGTTCTGCTGGATCGACATCAGCTGGCCGTTGCACTGCGCCCAATATTTCGGCGCAAAGCCGAAACCGACCAGCATGACCTGGCCAAGGTAGAACTCGGACATCGCGTTGTTTTCCCCTGCGTCGACGTGGCGACGGAACCCCGCGACGACACCGTTTCCCCCGGCCGTCGCGACGCGACACTGTGCAGGCATCCGTTCGTGTCGGCAAGTATCTGGAACGAATGTCTCCTTTCGGTAGCTGAAGCCGTCACGCTTTACCCTTGTCACCGCGGCGTGTTTCAATCGCCAACGCTTTTGTAGCCGCGCGCGTCGCCCCGGGGATGGGGCCGTGCGACGGATCCAGGGAATCAGGGGACAATCCGAATGCAGCTTCCGATCACGCGTCGCGCGTGCGACGTCCGTCGTTTTGCGTTTCTTTTTTCGATTTTGCTGTGCTTCGGCGCGCTCTTTCCCTCCCTGGCGTTCGCGCAGAATTCCCTCTACTGCCCGACGATCGACGACGCCGTCGCCCAGGGCGCGTCGGTGCAGATCGACGTGAGCGATTGCGACGGTCCCTTCGACGGCGGCATGAGCGAACCGCTCGCCGGCTTCGGCGCGAGCCACGGCACCGTGACGATCGAGGCGAACAACGCCGGCGTGCAGTTCGTCACCTACGCCCACAACGGCGACACGGCCACCTCCGATGTTTTCCGCCTGGAAGACAACGACGGCGCGCTGGTGCAGGTCAACGTGACCATCACCGCGGCCACGTCCACCATCGTCGTGTCCCCGGCCTCGCTCAACGCGATGGTCGTCGGCGCCGCGTTCTCGCAGACCCTTTCGTCCACCGGCGGCAATGGCGGGCCCTATACCTATTCGGTCGGCAGCGGCGCATTGCCGGCGGGCCTGAGCCTCGCGGCGAACGGCACGCTCAGTGGTGTACCGACGCAGCGCGGCCCCTACAGCTTCGGCGCGGTTTCGAGCGATGGCGTCGAATCCTCCGAGAAGGGTTACACCGGCACCGTCGGCAATCCGAGCCTCGCACTCGGTACTTCGACGATCACCGTTCCGCAGAACATCGCCACCTCGCAGACGCTCACCGCCACCGGTGGCATCGCGCCTTATATCTTCACCGTCGAAACCGGTTCCTTGCCTGCGGGCCTGACGCTCTCGACCGCCGGCCTGCTGAGCGGCACGACCAGCGTCGCCTCCGGCAATTACACCGTCACGCTGCGCGTCACCGATGCTAGCGCCGGCCCGGGCACGTATTTCGAACTCGAAACCCTGACCATCGCCGTGACCACGCTGCCGACCGTGTCGATCAGCGTTTCGCCGGCCAGCGTCAGCGAAGACGGCGCGACCAACCTGGTCTACACGATCAGCCGCGGCGCGATCACCAGCGGCGCGCTCACGGTGAACCTGACCTACGGCGGCACCGCGACGGCAGGCACCGACTACACCGGCAACACCGCCACGGTCGTCATTCCCA
The DNA here is from genome assembly GCF_052115395.1 of Lysobacter sp. 2RAF19. Taxonomy (NCBI): domain Bacteria; kingdom Pseudomonadati; phylum Pseudomonadota; class Gammaproteobacteria; order Lysobacterales; family Lysobacteraceae; genus Lysobacter; species Lysobacter sp. 2RAF19. The sequence continues at coordinate 347,336 of NZ_JBFRGO010000002.1, forward strand.
ATGGCAGCAGCTCGGTCACGCTGACGATCGATCCGACCGACGATGGCACCGTCGAAGCCAACGAAACCGCGATCGTCACCGTCGCCAGCGGTGCCGGTTACACCGTCGGCGCGCCCGCCGCGGCGACCGGCACGATCCTCAACGACGACTTGCCTGCGGTGTCGGTCACCGTCTCGCCGGCATCGGTGTCCGAGGACGGCGCCACGAACCTCGTCTACACCTTCACGCTCAGCCAGCCCGCACTCACCAGCACCTCGATCAACTGGGCCTTCGGTGCAGGCTCGGCGACGGCGGGCACGGACTTCGCGAACGTCGTCGGCCCGCTGGTCATCCCCGCCGGTGCGACGAGCGGCACGGTGATCGTGGATCCCACCGCCGATGCGACGCCCGAGCCGGATGAAACCGTCGTGGTCGTGCTCAACCCGGGCGCCGGCTACACCACGGCGCTGCCGATCGGCGCCACCGGCATCATCGCCAACGACGATCTGCCGACGCTGACGATCAACGATGTCTCCGTCTCCGAGGGCGCGGGCACGGCGACCTTCACCGTGTCGCTCAGCGCGCCTGCGTTGGCCGGCGGCGTGACGTTCGACATCGCGACCGCGAATGGTAGCGCCACCGCGGGCGCGGACTACACGGCAAACAGCCTGGTCAGCCAGACCATTGCGGCAGGCAGCAGCACCTACACCTTCACCGTCGCGATCAACGACGACGCACTGAACGAGGCGTCGGAGAATTACTTCGTCAACGTCGCCAACGTGACCGGCGCGACCGTCGCCGACGCGCAGGGCCAGGGCCAGATCACCGACAACGATGCGGCGCCGACGCTCTCGATCGACGATCTGTCGGCCAACGAAGGCAACGTCGCGACCGCGGCCAACCCCGTCACGGTGCGCCTGAGCGCAGCCAGCGGCCAGGCGGTCACCGTGAATTACGCGACGGCCGATGGCACGGCCGCAGCGCCCGGCGATTACGTGGCCGGTTCGGGCACGGTCACCTTCCCGGCCGGCGCGACCGTGCGCACGCTTTCCGTGGGCATCGTGGGCGACATCTCGCCCGAGGCCGACGAAACCTTCAGCGTCAACCTGTCCGGTGCGACGAACGCGACCATCGCCGACGCCAGCGCGCAGGTCACGATCCTCAACGACGACGTGCCGGTCAGCATCACGACCGCGACGGTGCCGAACGCCACGGTTGCCACGGCCTACAGCCAATCGATTTCCGCCACGGGCGGCGCCGCACCGTATTCGTACGCAGTCACCGCGGGCGCGTTGCCCGCCGGCCTGACGCTGTCGACGTCCGGCACGCTCTCCGGCACGCCGACCGCCGGCGGCGCGTTCAACTTCACCGTCACCGCGACCGACAGCAGCCCGTCGCCGGGCCCGTTCACCGCGAGCCGGGCCTACACGCTGACCGTCAGCGCAGCGACGATCACGCTGCCCGCGACGACCCTGCCGGGTGGCACGTTGTCGCAGGCCTACAGTGCTTCGCTCAATGCGGCATCGGGCGGCACCGCGCCCTATTCCTACGCCGTGTCCAGCGGCGCGTTGCCGGGTGGTCTTGCGCTCAACGCATCCACCGGCGCGATCACCGGCACGCCGACCGCGATGGGCACCTTCAACTTCGCCATCGTCGCGACCGACAGCAGCACGGGTACCGGTCCGTTCGCGTCGACGGCGCGCAACTACACGATCGGCATCACCGACCTCACGCCCGTCGCGAATGCGAGCACGCATGCCGCGGCCTACGGTTCCGCCGCCGCCGCCGTGACGCTCGACATCACCGGTGGTGCGCCGACGAATGTCACGGTCGCGACCGGCGCGACGAACGGCGTCGTCAACGCCAGCGGCGTGACCATCACTTACCAGCCCAACGCCGGCTTCGCAGGCACCGACAGCTTCACCTACACCGCGACCAACAGCGGCGGCACGTCCGCGCCGGCGACGGTCTCGGTCACGGTCGCCGATCCCACCATCGCGATCGCCGCGACCGCGGGCTTCAATGCAATGGTCGCCGCGGCTTACACGCAGACCTTCACCTTCAGCGGCGGCGCCGCGCCGTACTCCGGTTACCAGGTGACGAACCTGCCGGCCGGCGTGTCGGTCACCGGCACCACCGCGAACAGCGTGACCATCGCGGGCACGCCGACGCAGGCCGGTACGTTCGCGCTCTCGGTGTCGGCCACCGACAGCAGCACGGGCACCGGTCCGTTCACCACGACGCAGGCGTTCTCGCTGGATGTCGCGGTGCCGACGATCGCGCTTGCACCGGGTGCGACGACGTTCAATGCGCCGTATGCGGCCGCGTTCTCGCAGGCCTTCACCGCCAGCGGCGGCGTCGGCCCTTACACCTACGCGCAGACCGGCACCTTGCCGGCAGGCGTGACCTTCTCGGGCAACACGCTCTCGGGCACGCCGACGGTGCCGGGCACGTACAACGTGACCATCACCGCGACCGACACCGGTGCGACGGGCGCGGGCGCGCCGTTCACGATCGCGCAGGCTTACACGATCAACGTCGGTGCGCCGACGATCGCCGTCACGCCGGCGACCGTGCCGAATGCGACGGCGGGCGCCGCGTATTCGCAAGCGCTCTCGGCCAGCGGTGCAGTCGCGCCGTACACCTTCGCGATCACCGCGGGCGCGCTGCCCGCGGGCGTGACGCTGTCGCCGGCCGGCGCACTCGCCGGCACGCCGACCGCATCGGGCACGTTCAACTTCACCGTGCAGGCGAGCGATGCGAATAACCAGGTCGCCACGCACGCTTACACCTTGAACGTCGCGGTGCCGACCATCGCGCTGACGCCCGCCACGCTCGCCGGCGGGACCGCGGGCACCGCGTACACGCAGGTGCTGACGATCTCCGGCGGCATCGCGCCGTACACGGCGACGCTCACCGGCGCGCTGCCGGCGGGCATCGCGTTCGATTCGGCGACGCGCACGTTCAGCGGCACGCCGACGCAGGCCGGTACGTTCAACGTTTCGGTCGCCGTCGCTGACAGCACGGGCGGCACCGCGGCCACGGTCACCAACGCGTACACGCTGGTGATCGCATCGCCGACGCTGGCGCTCACGCCGGCGACGCTGGCGGCGGGCACCGCGGGCGTTGCGTACGCGCAGACCTTCGCGACCACCGGCGGCATCGCGCCGTACACCTACGCGATCACGGCCGGCGCACTTCCGGCGGGCCTGGCGTTGAATGCTTCGACGGGCGCGCTCTCGGGCACGCCGACGGTCGCCGGCAGCTTCACCTTCACCGTCGATGTCGTCGACAGCACGACCGGTACGGCCGCGACTGCATCGCACGCGTACACGCTGGCGATCTCCGCGCCGACGATCACCATCACGCCGACGACGCTGACCGTGGGCACGCAAAACCAGGCCTACGCGCAGACCTTGACCGCGACCGGTGGCTCGGCGCCGTACACCTTCGCCGTCACCGCGGGTGCATTGCCCGACGGGCTCACGCTCACGACGGGCGGCGCGCTCTCGGGCACGCCGACGACGGATGGCAACTACAGCTTCACCGTCACCGCGACCGATGCGCTCGGCTTCACCGCCACGCAGGCCTACGCCTTCGCCGTCATCGCGCGTCCGGATCCCACGCGCGATGCCGAAGTGCGCGGCCTGCTCGATGCGCAGGCGCAAGCCACGCAACGCTTCGCCAACGCGCAGATCAACAACTTCCAGCAACGCCTGGAAAGCCTGCACGGCGCCGGCGCACGCGGCCTGACCAACAGCGTGAGCATCAACGCACGCATGCGTTGCCCCGAAGCGCTCCGCGGCCCGAAGCAGGACCTGTGCACGCCGCAATCGGCGATGCAAAACGGCGCCTCGCTTGCTGATGCGCCCGACAGCACGCTGCCCGCCACCACGGGCGACGGCGCGTGGGGCGCATGGATCGGCGGTGCGATCCGTTCGGGTTCGACCGATGCGCGCAATGGCGCGGCCGGTGCCGATTTCGAAACCGACGGTCTCAGCGTCGGTGCCGACTGGCGCTTGTCGAAGTCCTTCGTGTTCGGCGCGGGCGTGGGCTACGGCCGCGACCAGAGCGACGTGGGCGAGCGCAACAGCCAGGTCGATGGCGAATCCTTCTCCGTCGTCGCCTACGCCAGCTACCACCCGGGCGAGACGTTCTTCCTCGACGGCCTGGTCGGTTACCAGGACATGCGCTTCGACCTGCGCCGCTATCTCACCATCAACGGCGGATCGGTGACCGGTGCGCGCGATGGCACGCAGTGGTTCGGTTCGCTCTCCAGCGGCGCGGACATCGTGCAGGGCAACGTGCAATACACCCCGTACGCGCGCCTGGACGTTTCGCGCGCCACGCTCGATGCGTACACCGAGCAGGGCGACGCGGTGTATTCGCTGGCCTACGGCGAACAGAACGTCGATGCGACGACCGGCAACGTCGGCCTGCGCGTGGAGATGAAGCACGACACGGATTGGGGTGTGTTCACGCCGACGTTCCGCGCCGAATACCAGCACGACTTCAAGGCCGACGGCTTCACGACGATGCGCTACGCCGACCTGATCTCCGGTCCGGTGTACGGCGCCGACGTGGCGGGCTTCGATCGTTCGCGCTGGATGCTCGGCCTGGGCGCCAACTTCGTGGTCGACGGCGCTTACTCCATCCGCGTCGAATATCGCGGCGTCTTCAGTTCGTCGGGCGATCGCGACAACGCCTTGCAGCTGATCTTCCAGAAGTCCTACTGAGCGGGGAACCGACATGAGCCGTAGCCGCACGATGAGTGAACTGCTGCGAATCGCCCGCCTCGCGGAGCGTTGCGAGCGCACCGGCGAAAGCGCCGACGAAGCGATCGGCCAGGAAGGCGTGCAGAACGAAGATCGTCGCCGCCTCTTCCAGGGAGCGACCGCGGGCGCGGCGATCGCGGCGGCCGGCGCGATGGCGCCGGGCGCGTGGGCCGCGGCGACGCAGGCGGTGCGCACGGTCGTCGCGAAAACGACCAACACCCGCGGCGTGGCTGTCATCGGCGCCGGCATCGCGGGCCTTGCGTGCGCGACCGAACTCGCGCGCTTGGGCGTCACTGCGCGTGTGTTCGAAGCGGGCACGCGCGTCGGCGGCCGCATCTTCAGCCTGCGCGGTTTCTTCCCGGGCCAGGTGGCCGAGCGCGGCGCCGAATTCATCGGCACCTCGCACCACGTGATGCTCGGCTATGCGCGTCAGCTGAACCTGCAGCTCGAACCCTTCGCCCGCGCCGGCGTGGAGAAATTCCACTTCGCCGGTCGCGCGTATTCCGAATCGCAGGTCGTCGACGAATACCGCGCGTTCACCGGCGCCATCGGCGACGAACTCGCGCGTATCAAATCGCCGACCGCCGACAATCACATCGAAGCGGCGACGCTGCTCGATCTGATGAGCCTGTCGGACTTCCTCGACCTGTACGGCGCCGGCGACCTGCTGCGCGCGATGATGCAGGCCGCGTGCGAAGCCGAATTCGGCGTCGAGCCGAGCGAGCTCAGCGCGATCGCGTTCCTGCGCTTCGTGCACGGCGATCGCCGCACCAAGTTCGGTGCGTACAACGATGGTCGCGAAGATCACCTGCACGTCGCCGGCGGCAATGATTTGATCGCCACGGGCCTGGCGGCGAAGCTGCCCACGCCCGTCGCGCTCGGCCATCGCCTGGCCGCGGTGCGCAAGACCGCCGGTGGCGCGGTGCGCCTGACCTTCGCCGTCGCGGGGCGTTACGTCGACTACGACCACGATGCGGTCGTGCTCGCGCTGCCCTTCAGCGTGCTGCGCAAGGTGGCGTTCGATTCGAGCGTCGAGATGCCGGCGTACAAGCGCCTGGCGATCGACCAATCGCGCACGGGCGATGCGAGCAAGTTGATGCTCGGCTTCAACCAGCCGTACTGGGCCACGCGCGACAATGCGAACGGCACGGTGTCGGCCAATCTCCCGCGCCTGCGCAACACCTGGGAATCCAACCCCACGCACGGTGCCGCAACGCGCGCGGTGCTCACGCACCACGTCGGCGGCGCGGCCGCACGCGTGCTGCGCCAGGAAACGATGCAGTCCGACGCGAAGGCCTTCCTGAGCGACCTCGAACGCGTGCTCCCGGGCGCCGCCACCGCCGTCCGCCGCGACGCGAGGGGCAACCTGCAGGCCGCCATGCACAACTGGTCGCTGGATCCGAATGCGCTCGGTGCCTACCCCGCACCGCGCCCCGGCTACTTCACGACCATCGCGCACAACGAAGCCAAGCCGATCGGCAACATCTACTTCGCCGGCGACCAGACCAGCAGCTTCTACGAGTGGCAAGGCTTCATGGAAGGCGCGGCGTTGTCGGGGTTGCGCGCGGCGGGCGAGGCGGCGAGTTTGATGTTGGGGCGCTGAGCGACGCGGCATCGAAATCCACGAAGCCCCGCGAAAGCGGGGTTTCTGCTTTAATGCGCCCGCGACGGGCCTATAGCTCAATGGTTAGAGCAGAGGACTCATAATCCTTTGGTTCCAGGTTCGAGTCCTGGTGGGCCCACCACCGTCGCCCTCGCGGCATGCGCCTACACTGCCCGCATGACCGCCCCCGACCCCACCACCATCGTGCTGCACAAGCCCGTCGGCTTCGACGCGATCGAGGGCCGCAAACTCACGCGCACCTTGATCACCCCCGAAGCGCGCTGGCCCGAAGACACGACGGGCATCGCTTCGATCGACGACCACTTCGTCCGCCTCACGCCGCTCGTGCCGCTGGATCGCGAAGACAGCGGCATGATGGTGTTCACGCAGGACGGCCGGATCTGGCGTCGGCTCACCGAAGACGCGGACAGCATCGAGCACGAGTACATCGTCGAGGTGTCCGGCGAGATCGCGCCGTGGGGTCTGCGACGGCTGAACCACGGGTTGTTTTTCAAGCGACGCGAGTTGCCGCCCTGCAAGGTGAGTTGGCAGAACGAGATCCGCCTGCGTTTCGCGATCAAGGGCGCCGAACCCGGGCAGCTGCGCGACATGTGCAAGCAGGTGGGCCTGGACGTGGTGGCGATTCGCCGCATCCGCATCGGCAAAGTGTCGCTGGGCAAGATGCCGGTGGGGACGTGGCGTTATTTCCCGGTGGGCGAGAAATTCTAGTCGCACACCACGGCGCCGCGACTCACTTCACCGAGACGAGCTTCCCCGACATCTCGTCGTGCATGTGCATCATCGATTCCATCATGTGCTCGTCCGCGCTCGAGCACACGCCGAGCAGCAGCACTTCCTCGCAGCCTTCGGCGGCGATGTACGCGTGGCCCATGTTCGAGTCGATGTACACCGATTCGCCGGCTTCGAGCACGATCGGGTCGTAGAACTCGGTGTGCACTTCGGCGCGGCCTTCGATGACGTGGATGTATTCCTCGCCAGGGTGGCGCACGAGTTCGCCGAACTCGGCGATGCTCTTCGCACGCACGCGCGTGAGGACCGGGATCATGCGTTTGCGGCGCAATTCCGGGCACAGATAGAAGTAATCGTAGTTCGGCGTGGTGACGCGCACGGCGTCGTCGATGCGGCCGATGCTGCGGCGCGCGGTGACCGCCGGTTCCGGCGCCGCGGTTTCTTCGGCGAACAATTCCGACATGCGCAAGTTCAAGCGCTGGCTGATCTGCAGCAGCTTGTCGTAGGTGAGGCTGAGGCGGTCGTGTTCGACTTTCGACAGCGTCGACAGCGGGATGCCGCACCGCTGGCTCATTTCCTTCAGCGTCCAATCGTTTCGGGTGCGCAGCCCGCGGAGGAGTGCGCCGATCGTCGGGTGTTGCGGTGTCATGCGGTTTCCGTGCCCCCAGCGGCTGTTCTGCGCCCCAGTCAGGGACGCCAGTGCGACATTACTGGAGAGGATTCTAGGCTGGAATGACCAAAGTAGGTTGACATTTCTCCGATCAGGACGTTTATTCTCATTAACGGCCAAATCACCGCGGGGCGCGGGGGCCATCGAGATGACTCTGGGGAGAGAAAAGATGCGTTTGATCCAACGACCGTTGTTCACCGCCTTGTTGGCGCTGGGCGTCGCGTTCACCGCGGCCGCGCAGCAGCCGCCGGTGACGGCGCCGCCCGCCATGCAAGCACCCGCGGCGGCCGCCGCGCCGTTGTCGCCCGATGCGGTGCCCGCCCCGGCGGACCGCATGACCGCCACCGATGTCGAAGCCTGGCTCGACGGCTTCATGCCCTACGCGCTGGAGCAGACCGACGTCGCCGGCTCGGTGGTCGTGGTGGTGAAGGACGGCAAGGTGCTGCTGAAGAAGGGCTACGGCTTCTCCGATGTGGCCAAGCGCACGCCGGTGGATGCCGACAAGACGCTGTTCCGCCCGGGTTCGATCTCCAAGCTGTTCACCTGGACGGCCGTGATGCAGCTGGTCGAGCAGGGCAAGCTGGACCTGGACGCCGACGTCAACCAGTACATCGACTTCAAGATCCCGCCGTACGAAGGCAAGCCGGTCACGTTGCGCAACATCATGACCCACACCACCGGGATGGAAGAGGTGGTGCGCGGGCTGATCGCGAACAACGAGAGCGAGATCCTCCCGCTCGACGCGACCCTCAAGCACTGGATCCCCGCGCGCATCTACGCGCCGGGCACCACGCCCGCGTATTCGAACTACGCCACCGCGATCGCCGGTTACATCGTGCAGCGCACGTCGGGCGAGCCGTTCGACCAGTACATCGCCAAGCATATCTTCACGCCGCTGGACATGAAGCATTCCTCCTTCAGCCAGCCGGTGCAGAAGGAATTCCTCGAGACCACGTCGAAGGGGTATTCGACCGCGTCCGACGGCAAGGCCAAGCCGTACGAGTACATCAACCTCGCGCCGGCCGGCAGCCTGACCTCCACCGGCGCGGACATGGGCAACTTCATGATCGCGCACCTGCAAAACGGCGCGTTCGACGGCCAGCGCATCCTGCGCGAGGAAACCGCGCACGAGATGCACGAGACCGGCCAGACCTCGGTCGGCCCGCTCAACAAGATGATGCTCGGCTTCTACGAAACCACCGCCAACGGCCACCGCGCGATCGCGCACGGCGGCGACACGCAGTGGTTCCACAGCGACCTGCAGCTGTTCCTCGACGACAACGTCGGCATCTACGTCTCGACCAACAGCGCCGGCAAGGACGGCAGTGCCCGCCTGATCCGCGACGGCCTGGTCACCGCCTTCGTCAACCGTTACCTGCCGCCGAAGAACCCGGCGCCTGAAGTGGCCGGCGTCGATGCGGCCACCGCGAAGCAGCACGCACAGATGATGGCCGGCACGTACAACAGCAGCCGCCGCGCCGATTCGAACTTCATGAACCTGGTCTACATGCTCGGCCAGATCAAGGTGGTCGCGAACGACGACGGCACCATCAGCTCGCCGATGTTCTCCACCTACAGCGGCGCACCGAAGAAGTGGCGCGAGATCAGCCCCTTCGTGTGGCAGGACACCAACAGCGGCGACCGCCTCGCGGCCGACGTCGTCGACGGCAAGGTCACGCGCTTCAGCGGCGAACCCTACGCGTCGATCATGGTGTTCCAGCGCGCCGCGTTCTGGCAGACCCCGCCGGTGTTCCTGACGATGTTGTTCGGCAGCCTGGCCGTGTTGTTGCTGACGGTCCTTGCTTGGCCGGTCTCGGCGATGGTGCGCCGCCATTACGGCACGCGTTACACGCTGACGGGCCAGGATGCGCGCGCGCATCGCTGGATCCGCATCGCTTCGCTCGCGGTGCTCGCCTCCTTCGGCGGCATGCTCGGCCTGGTGGTCGCGATGTTGTCGAACTTCGACCTCATGACGCCCGCGCAGGACGGCATGATCATCGCGGTGCGTTCGCTGGTGTCAATCCTGTTGCCGCTCGGTGCGATCGTCGCGCTGTGGAATGCCTGGAAGGTGCTCACCAGCCAGCGCAGGAAGTGGGCGAAGTTGTGGGCCGTCGTGCTCGCCGCCGCCTTCCTCAGCCTGCTGTTCATCGGTTTCGCTTGCCACGTCATCGGCTTCACCGCCGACTACTGACGGACCCCCGCGCGGCGGCCGAAAGCCGCCGCGCATTTTTTTCCAGAGAATTTCCCGTGATCCAGACCGACCGCGTCGAGCTCGTGCTGCGGAATGAACTGCTGCGCCTGTCCGAACCTTTCCGCATCTCCGGCCATGTCTTCGAAGTCTCGCCCGTCACCGTGGTCAACCTGCGACAGGGCCACGCCATCGGACGCGGCGAAGCATCGGGCGTCTATTACCTGCGCGATGAACCCGCCGACATGCTGCGCACGCTCGATTCGATGCGCGAGCGCATCGAAGCGGGCATCACGCGCGAAGAACTGCGCGAGATCCTGCCGCCCGGCGGCGCACGCAACGCCCTGGACTGCGCGTTGTGGGAACTCGAAGCGCGCATCCTCGGCATTCCGGCCTGGCAACTGGCCGGCATGCAAAAGCCCAAGGCGCTGACGACGACGTTCACCGTCGGCGCCGATCGCCCCGACGTCATGGCCGAGAAGGCGTTGGCTTACACGCATGCCCGCGCGATCAAGCTCAAGCTCACCGGCGACGTCGATCTCGACATCGCGCGTTTGAATGCGGTTCGTGCCGTGCGTCCCGAAGCCTGGATCGGCGTCGACGCCAACCAGGGCTACGTGCCGGCGACGCTGCAGCGCCTGCTGCCCGCGCTCGTCGAGGCGAAGGTCGCGCTGCTCGAACAACCCTGCCGCCGCGGCCGCGAGAGCGAGCTCGACGGCATCGATCGCACCGTGCCGATCGCCGCCGACGAAAGCATCCTGTCGCTGGTCGAACTCGAAGAACGCGCGCACTGGTTCGACGTCGTCAACATCAAGCTCGACAAGTGCGGCGGGCTCACCGAAGGCCTGTTGATGGCGCAGCGTGCGCGCGAACTCGGCCTGAAGGTCATGGTCGGCAACATGGTGGGAACGAGCCTGGCGATGGCGCCCGCGTTCCTGCTCGGGCAGTTCTGCGACATCGTCGACCTCGACGGCCCGATCTTCCTGCAGCGCGATCGCACGCCGGGCGTGGTGTATTTCGACGGCCTCGTCGATTGCCCGGCCGCGGTGTGGGGCTCACCGGACGTCGTGTTGTGAACGCGCTGCCGCAAGCCATCGCCAAACCCGGCTGGCTGCGGCAGCCACCGGGCCTGGCGGTCCTGTTCTTCACGCAGATGTGGGAGATCTTCTCCTACTACGGCATGCGCACGCTGCTCGTCTATTACATGACGAAGCAGTTGCTGTTCTCGCAACAGCACGCCTCGATGGTGTACGGCGTGTACATCGCGACGTTCTACTTCACGCCCTTGCTCGGCGGCATCGTGTCCGACCGTTGGCTCGGGCGGAAGCGCTCGGTGATCATCGGCGCGGTGGTGATGTCCTTCGGCCATTTCCTGATGGCCTCCGAATCGATGCTGTATTTTGCGCTCGCCGCGATCGCATTGGGCAATGGCCTGTTCCTGCCGAGCCTGCCGAGCCAGATCGACGATCTGTACGCGAAGGACGATCCGCGGCGCGGGTCGGCGTACAACTTCTATTACGTGGGCATCAATGTCGGCGGGCTGCTCGCGCCTTTGGTGTGCGGCACGCTCGGCGAGTTGTACGGATGGCATTACGGCTTCGGCGCGGCGGGCGTCGGCATGTTGGCGGGCCTGGCGATCTACACGCTCGGCGGGAAGTGGTTGCCGCCCGAACGCCCGAAGGTGCGCGACCTCGCACCGTCCGCGCGCATGCCGCTGTTCGCGATGAAGCAACGCATCCTCACCCTGTCGGCCGTGGCCGTGTGCGTGATGATCTTCCGCGGCGCATACGAACAGACAGGCAACACCATCGCCTTGTGGGCCGATGTCGGCCTGGATCGCAGCGCCGGCAACTTTGTCATCCCGATGACGTGGTTCCAGTCGCTCAATCCTTTCCTCGTGATTTTCCTCACGCCCTTGCTCGTCGCGCTGTGGACGAAGCAGGCCAGCCGCGGCCGCGAACCGGCGCCGGCGAAGAAGATGGCGCTCGGCGCATTCGGCGTGTCGCTGGCATTCCTGTTGCTGGCCATGGTCGATGCGAGCGCGCAGGGACATGCGCACTGGGTGTGGCTTGCTGCGTTCTTCGTCCTGTTCACCGCGGGCGAGCTTTTCATCCTGCCGATCGGGCTGAGCCTGTTCGCGCGCCTGGCGCCCGCCGGTTACGCGGCGACGTCGATCGCCGCCTGGTACTTCGCCTCCTTCGGCGGAAACCTGCTGGCCGGCGCGCTCGGCACGCTCTGGAGTTCGATGGGGCACGCGGCGTTCTTCGTCGTCATGGCCGGTGTCGCCGCGCTCGCGGGGACCTTGCTGCGACTGCTCCACACCGCGGTCGTCCGCGCCGAAGCGATGAATGCGCCGGCATCCGACGGGCGGCACCTGAAACCGTCCTACACCGATTGACAATTTTCCGATCAGGATGCTTACATCCTGATAAGGCAACACAAAAACCTTCTGGGGAGAAAGGCATGCAACAGCACCACCGCGCCAAGTCGATGCGTCGTCATTCGCTGACCTCGGCGATCACCCTCACCCTGGCGATCGGCCTCGCAGGCCCGGCCTTGGCGCAGCAGGCCGCGCCGGCCGATGCACAGGCCGGCCAACAGTCCGCGACCGCGCAGGAACTGGACGTCGTCACCGTCACCGCGAACAAGCGCACCGAGAACATCCGCGAAGTCGCCACCTCGGTGACCAAGCTGAGCGACCAGCAGCTGGAAAACATCAACGCCACGCAGATGTCCGACTACGCGAACTACGTGCCGGGCCTGCAGGTGCAGGATTCGGGTTCGCCGGGCCAGACGCAGGTGTCGATGCGCGGCATCGCGGCGATGTCCCCGGGTTCGACCGTCGGCACGTATGTCGATGAAGCGCCGGTCGGTTCCAACAGCCTCTACCAGCAGGCCACGCTGTTCGCGCTCGACCTGCTGCCTTACGACATCGACAGCATCGAAGTGCTGCGCGGCCCGCAGGGCACGCTGTACGGCGCCGGCGCGATGGGCGGCCTGATCAAGTACGTGATGAAGAAGCCCGACACCACGCAGAACGAATTCCGCGTGGGCATGGGCATCTCCGACACCCAGGGCGCCGGCGGCGCGTCCTACGACTACCGCATCGGCGGCAACCTAGTGCTCGTGCAGGACAGCATCGCCTTGCGCGGCAGCTTCGCGAGCAACCAGCCCAACGGCTACGTCGACAACCTCGTCAACGGCCGCGAAGACATCAACGATTCCTCGCAGAGCAGCGGCCGCGCGTCGTTCCTGTGGAAGAACGACAAGGCGAGCGTGCAGTTCGCCCTGATGAAGCAGAAGATCGACAGCCCGAACAATGCGACGATCGCGCTGGATCCGACCACGCACGACGACATCTACGGTCTTGCGAACTTCGTCGTCGTCGATGAAGTGTTCAAGAAGGACGTCGAGAATTACGCGCTGACCGTCGACTACGACCTGGGCTGGGCGAACCTGGTCTCGGCGACGAGCTACGGCGATGTGTTCACCTCGATCACCAGCGACCAGACCTACACCTACGGCCCCTACACGGCCCTGGGCGGCCTGCCGGACGGCAGCGCGTATCTCACCAACGACCTGCGCCTGAAGCAGTTCACCCAGGAATTCCGCCTGAGCTCGAAGGCCGACGCGCCGTTCGAATGGCTGCTCGGCGGCTTCTACGACGACGAGCGCGGCGACAACCACCAGTTCGTGCCGCTGACGCAGCTCGATGGCACGCCGCTGCCGCCCCCGTTCGACTCCATCCTGGGCGTCCTCGGCGACCTGTACCTGCCGAGCACGTACGAAGAAACCGCGGTCTTCGCCAACGGCGCGTACAAGTTCAACGATTGGTTCAAGCTCGGCGCCGGCGTGCGTTGGGCGCGCAACAAACAGGAATTCACCCAGGACGTCGTGGCTGGCCTGCTCGCACCGGTCGGCACGCAGTTCAACACGTCCGAAGAAGACGTCGTGACGTGGAGCGTGACGCCGCAGTTCCAGGTGTCCAAGGACGTGATGGTGTACGGCAAGGTCTCCACCGGCTACCAGCCCGGCGGCCCGAACATCATCATCAACGGCCTGCCGCCGCAGGTCGATTCCTCGACGCTCACCAGCTACGAACTCGGCATGAAGTCGGCGTTCGACGACAACCGCGTGCTGCTGGATGTCGTCGCCTACCAGATCGATTGGAAGGACATCCAGGTGGCTTCGCTCGTCAACGGCGTCAGCGGCCTGGTCAACGGCGGCCAGGCGACGAGCCGGGGCCTGGAAGTCGCGGCGAACTTCCGTCCCATCGACGGCCTGACGCTCGGTCTCAACGCGGCCTACAACGACTCCAACATCGACGAAGACTTCCCGCTGATCACGGTGTCCGGCGGCCCCGGCGTGGATGTATTGATCAACACCGGCCTGAAGGGCGATCGCATGCCCTACGTGCCCGACCTGACCTGGTCGGCCACCGCCGATTACTACCTGCCGTTCTCGGGCGACTGGGGCATGAACATCGGCGGCGGTTACCGCTACGTCGACGACCGCACCACGGCGACCACGCAGCGCCAGGTCATCGCCGTCGGCGGCACGCCGGTCGACACCGAACTGACGCCCGGCCTGAACATCGACAGCTACGACGCGCTCGATCTGTATGTGTCGGTCTCCAACGCACATTGGTCGATCCGCGGTTACATGAAGAACGCGTTCGACGAGCGCGCCTATTCGACGATGGCCGACGTCACCAACCAGGTCACCGGGGTCACCCACCACACGGCGGCGACGCCGATCATGCCGCGGACCATCGGGCTCGAGGTCGATTACCGCTTCTGATCCACCGACCTCGTACGAACTTGGTGAAACCGCCGCGATGACCACCATTGCGTTGCCCCAGCCTTACCTGTTGTTCCTCGGCGATACCACCGAGCCTGGCTATGCGAAGACGGCGTTCGGGTTGCGCGATTGGGCGCCCGAACGCTGCATCGGCGAGTTCTCGATCGCGGGCGCCACGGTCACGACGGGCCTGCCGTTCCTCACGCCCGCACAGGCGCATGCCGCCGGTGCGCAGGCGATGGTGATCGGCGTGGCCAACGCAGGCGGGTTCATTCCGCCTGCGTGGCTCGATGCCCTGGTCGAAGCCATGGAAGCAGGGCTCGACCTGATCGGCGGCATGCATGCGCGGCTGCGTGATTTCGCGCGACTGCGCGAAACCGCCGAGCGCCTCGGGCGTCGCCTGATCGACATTCGCATTCCACCCGAACGCATTCCGGTCGCTTCCGGCAAAGCGCGCACCGGCCGCCGATTGCTGACCATCGGCACCGACTGCGCATTGGGCAAGAAATACACCGCGCTCTCGCTCGCGCGTGCGTTCCAGTCCCGAGGCGTCGATGCGACGTTCCGTGCGACGGGACAGACCGGCATATTGATTGCCGGCGGCGGGATCCCGATGGATGCAGTCGTGGCCGACTTCGCCGCCGGGGCCGCCGAGCTCCTCACGCCCGATGCCGCACCGACGCATTGGGACGTGGTCGAAGGCCAGGGCTCGCTGCATCATCCGGCGTATGCGGGCGTGTCGCTCGCGCTGCTGCACGGGAGCCAGCCCGACGTGATCGTCGTGTGCCACGAACCGGGACGCGAGCGCGTGCTGGGCCATCCGGACTATCCGGTGCCGGGGTTGCGCGAAACGATCGAACTCGCCTTGCGCCTGGGTGCAAGGACCTCGCCGCGCATTCGTTGCGGGGGCATCAGCCTCAATACCGGCAAGCTCGACGCTGAACAAGCGCACCGCCTGATCGCGTCCGAAAGCCAGCGCCTGGGGTTGCCCGTCGCCGATCCGATCCGCGGCGGCGATGCGTTCGAACGCCTCGTCGACGCCTGTCTGGCATGAGCGCACCCGCCCACACCGGGCGCTTCCGGCGCTGGATCCTGCCGGGGCTGGCGTTCAAGGCCGCGGTCATCGGCGGCGGTTACGCGACGGGCCGCGAACTGGCGGAGTACTTCATCCCCAGCGGCCCGCAGGGCGGGGTGATGGCGATCCTGGTCGCGATGTTCGCGTGGAGTGCGTTGTGCGCGCTGACCTTCGCGCTCGCGCACGCGACGCGGAGTTACGACTACCGGACGTTCTTCGCGAACCTGCTGGGGCCGTTCGCGTTCGTCTTCGAGCTCGCGTACCTGGTGTTCATGGTGTTGATCCTCGCCGTGTTCGGCGCGGCGGCAGGCGCGATCGGGCAGGCGGTGTTCGGTTGGCCGACGCTCGTCGGCACCCTGCTGCTGATGCTGGCGATCGGCGCGTTCACGGCGTTCGGCAATCACTCGGTCGAACGCTTGTTCAAGTACGTCTCGTTCCTGTTGTACGGCGTGTACGTGTTGCTGATCGTCTTCGTGGTCACCAAGTTCGGCGGGCAGGCCGCGCAACAGTTCGCGACACCCGTGCCCACCGATGGCTGGCTGTCCGGTGGCCTCACCTACGCCGGATACAACATCGTCGGCGCCGTGATGGTCCTGCCGCTGGTGCGTCACTTTCTCACGCAGCGCGATGCGGTCGTCGCAGGCGTGCTCGCCGGGCCGCTTGCGATGCTGCCGGGCTTGCTGTTCTTCATTTGCATGATCGCCTGGTATCCGTCGATCGGGGCCGAAGCCTTGCCGTCGGATTTCATGTTGCGGCAATTGAACATGCCGATCTTCCACGTGCTGTTCCAGCTGATGATCTTCAGCGCGTTGCTCGAAAGTGGCGCGGCCTGCGTGCACGCGGCCAACGAACGCATCGCGGCCACGTGGCGCACCTCGCGCGGCGTCGAGCTGTCGAGCGGCGCGCGCTTCGCGATCGCCACGGTCCTGTTGATCGGCTCGATCTTCATCGCCTCGCGCTTCGGCCTGGTCGCCCTGATCGCGCGTGGTTATCGCGGACTGGCGTGGCTGTTCCTCGTCGTTTACGTCCTCCCCTTGCTCACCGTCGGCGTGTGGCGCCTGCGGAATCGCGCGCCGCGGCCGATCGCCGCGCCGCAAAACTAAAAACCCTCTTCGAAGGAAACGTTCGATGTCCCGATCCCTGGTTCGTTCCGCGCTCGCCATGGCGACGCTGCTGCTTGTCGCCGATGGTGCATTCGCCGCGGTGCCCACCGACCTCGACGCGCAGGTGGAAGCCGCGATGCGTGCCAACGGCGTGCCGGGCATGGCGATCGCGATCGTCGAAGACGGCAAGCCGGTCCTCGCCAAGGGTTACGGCGTGCGCAAGCTCGGTTCGCCCGAGCGCGTGGATGCCGACACGATCTTCCCCACCGGCTCGACCGGCAAGGCGGTCACCACCGCGGCGCTCGCCGTGCTCGTCGATGACGGCAAGCTGCAGTGGGACGACAAGATCATCGACCACATGCCGTGGTTCCGCATGTACGACCCGTGGGTGACCAACGAGATGACGGTGCGCGACCTGCTCACGCATCGCAGCGGCCTGGGCCTGGGCGCGGGCGACCTGATGTTCGTCCCCAGTTCCTCGCGCAGCCGCGCCGACACCGTGCGCGCGCTGCGTTACATCAAGCCCGCGACGAGCTTCCGCAGCGGTTATGCGTACGACAACCTGCTGTACGCCGTCGCCGGCCAGCTGATCGAAGAAGTCAGCGGGCAAACGTGGGAAGTGTTCGTGCGCGAACGCGTGCTCAAGCCCGCGGGCATGACCAGTTCGGTGACCGAGCAATCCGCGCGCTTCGCCAATCCCAACCGCGCGTGGCCGCATGCCCGCATCGGCGGTCGCGTGCGCGGCCTGGGCGACCAGCAGGTGCTCGACGAGCGCAAGACGCTCGGCGACAACGCCGCGCCGGCCGGTGGCATTTCGTCGAGCGCGAACGACATGGCGCACTGGATGCAGGTGCAGCTCGGCCACGGCACGTGGACGAACGCCGACGGCAAGCAGATCAAAGTGTTCAGCGAAGCGCAGTCGCAGCAGATGTGGACGCCGGCGATCCTCACGCCGACCGCGATGTATCCGGGCAAGCTCGCTCCGTTCTCGCCGAAGTTCTCCGCCTACGCGTTGGGCTGGAGCGTGCGCGATTACCGCGGCTTCAAGGTCATCGACCACGGCGGCGCGGTCTTCGGCGTGCAGACCTACGTTGCGCTCGTGCCGGAAAAGAATCTCGGCATCGCGGTGCAGATCAACTCCGAGGACTTCCAGGCGATGCGCGGCGTCGCGATGGAGTTGCTCGACCATTACCTCGGCGCGCCGGACACCGATTGGCTGGCCGCGTTCGACGAATTCGCCGACAACCGCATCGCCGGCGGCGTCGCCGCGCTCGACGAAGCGGCGAAGGCGCGCGGCCCGTCGCCGGGCAAGGCATCGCTCGCGACCGCCGACTACGCGGGTCGCTACAACGATCCCTGGTACGGCCCGATCGCGATCACCAACGACAAGGGCGGCCTGCGCATCGACTTCACGCGCACGCCCGGCATGGTCGGTCGCCTGGAGCACGCGCACCACGACACCTTCCGCGCCGTGTGGGACGACGCCAACATCGAACCGGCCTACGTGACCTTCGGCCTGGACGCGGAAGGCAAGATCGCGCGCGTGACGATGAAGGCCGTCTCGCCGATCGCCGACTTCAGCTTCGACTACCAGGACCTGCTCTTCACCCCGGTCAAGACGCAGTAACATCGGTCCGGTCGGACGTGGCGCCCGCCACGTCATGGGGATCGCAATGCGCCGGATCGCTGGGATCGCTTGCCTGACCGTCGTCGCCGGATTCGCCACGCTCGCCGGCAGGGCACAGACACCGGCGCCGGAAACGGCGCCGATCGTTTTACAGGCCGCGCACTTGTTCGACGGCGCGAGCGGCAAGCTCGTCTCGCCCGGCCGCATCCTCGTGCGCGGGAAGACCATCGAGGCGGTGGGCAGCGACGTCGTCGCGCCCGCGGGGGCGCAGGTGATCGACCTGGGCGACGCGACGCTCGTGCCCGGGTTCATCGACGCGCACACGCACATGACCAGCGATTACGACGAATCGTGGACGCGCGGTTTCTACAATTCGATGATGCGCCTGCCCGTGGAGCAGGCCTATCACGCCGAACACAACGCGCACGTCACCTTGCAGGCCGGCGTCACCACCATTCGCGAACTGGGCGCGCCCGATGCCATCGACGTCGCGCTCCGCAATGCGATCGCCGAAGGCCTGGCCGAAGGGCCGCGCATGTTGGTCTCGGTGCACGCGATCGGTTCGACCGGCGGCCATTGCGATGCGCCCAACTTCCCGCCCGGCGTGGTGCGCGAGTTCGGCGAGAAGGATGGTGTGTGCAACGGCGCCGATTCCTGCCGTCGCGCGGTGCGCGAGCAACTCAAGGCCGGTGCGGACAACATCAAGATCTGCGCGTCGGGCGGTGTGTTGTCGGAAACCGATCCGGTCGACGTGCCGCAGCTCACGCCTGAAGAACTGCACGCCATCATCGACGAAGCGCACGCGTGGCGCCGCAAAGTCGCCGCGCACGCGCATGGCGATCGGGCGGCGCGTATGGCCGTCGATGCGGGCGTGGATTCGATCGAACACGGCAGCTTCCTCACGCCCGAAACCCTGCAGCGGATGAAGGACAAGGGCGTGTACCTGGTCCCCACGCGCGTGGCGGTGAAGTTCGTGCTGAAGCAGGCGGACACGTATCCGCCGCAGGTCGGCAAGAAAGCGCGGGAGGCCGCGGCTTCGCACGGCGGCATGATGAAGAACGCGCTGCGCATCGGCGTGCCGATCGCTTACGGCACCGATGCATCGGTCTATCCGCACGGGATCAACGCGCAGGAGTTCGGCGATTACGTCGAGCTCGGGATGGCGCCGGCGCAGGCGCTGATGACGAGCAGCCAGGGCTCGGCACGTTTGCTCGGCATCGACAAGGAGACCGGCACGCTGGAAGCCGGCAAGTTCGCGGACATCGTGGCGGTCCCGGGCGATGTATTGCAGGACATCCGCGCGACCGAGCGGCCCGTGTTCGTCATGAAGCAGGGCGCGGTGGTGCGGAAGGACCGCTGAGGGATCACTTGATCCGCGACAGCAGGGCCTCGAAGCGCGGGTTGCCGTGCAGGGGGTCCAGGTCGCTGTCGTGTTCCATCCACGCGCGATCGCCCCAGCCCAGGGCGACCGCCTGCTCCAGCAGGTCGATCGCGCGTTCGATGTCTTCCTGCTCGCAATAGAAGCAGGCGAGGTTGTACAGCACGACCGGTTCGTCCTGCGCCTGTTTCAGCGCCTGCTCGGCCATCAGGATCGCGCGTTCCTTCTCGCCCACGCGCCACAGGTCCTGCGCGGCGAAATACAGGGCGCGCGTGTCGTGCGGGTTGAGCTTGATGTGGCGCTCGAGCGTGTTCAACGCACCGAGGCGCACGCGCATTTCGTCCTGCTTGCGGCCCAGCGAGGCCAGCGTCTGCGCCAGGAACATCGGCACCTGGAAATCGGTGGGATTCACTTCGGCGGCGCGCGCGTATTTCTTCGCGGCGTTCTCGTGGTCGCCGCGCGAGGAGCACGCCAGGCCATAGTAGTACCAGGCGTCGAACAGGTTCGGGTTTTGCGCGACCGCGGTTTCGAATTCCTGTTCGGCCGCGTCGTATTGCTCGCCGATCAGCAGCGCCAGCCCGCGCGAAGCGTGCGCTTCGGCCGATTCGGGATCCAGCACGACGGCCTGTTCGCTCGCGCGGTTGGCGCGCGTGGCGTTCTCGGGCGTGGCCGCGGCGTAGCGATACAAATGCGAGTAAGCATCGGCCATGCCCGCGTAGGCGAGCGCGTATTTCGAATCCACCGCGATCGCCTGTTCGAACATGCGGATCGCGTGCTCGTAATCGCGGCGTGCCATCGAATACATGTAGCTGCGGCCGCGCAGGTAGTAGTCGTAGGCCTCAGGATCGGAGGTCGCCACCGAGACGAGCGCGCGACGTTCCTGCGGTGTCAGCGTCACCTGAAGCGCCTTGACGATGCTGTGCGCGATGTCGTCCTGGATGGTGAACACATCCTTCATTTCGCGATCGTAGGTTTCCGACCACAGGTGCGAGTCGCTGCCGGTGTCGATCAGCTGCGCGGTGATGCGCACGCGCTCGCCGGCCTTGCGCACGCTGCCTTCGAGCAGCGTGGTGACGCCCAGGTCGCGGGCGACGTCGGGAATGGTGAAGTCCTTGCCCTTGTAGGCGAATGCGGACGTGCGCGAGGCCACCTTCAACTGCGGCAGTTGCGTCAGCAGGTTGAGGATTTCCTCGGCGATGCCGTCGCTGAAGTATTCGTTCTCCGCATCGCCGCTCATGTTCACGAAGGGCAGCACGGCGATGGTGCGGCGGCCGTCGGTGCCGGGCGTTGCGCGCGATGTTGGCGTGGGGGCTTCGGTCGCGGGTTCGGGCGGCGGCGGGATCGGCGCACGCACGAGTGCCGGCGCGGCCGTGGGCGGTTCGACGGCTGGCGGGTCGGCCGACAACGGCGGTGTGCGTTCCAGCCCGCGCGGCCCGGCGTCGAACATCCAGGCCATCGCGATGGCGATCGGCAGGCCCAGCACGACAAGCACGATGACCAGCGTGACCGTCCACGGCGGCAGGTGCAGGCTCGGCAGCACGGTGGCGGCGACCTGGATCACCAGCCAACCGGCGATGGCGTAGACGGCCAGCACGCGCACCACGCGCCGCCGGCGCAGTTCCGCGAACAGCCGCCCGAGCGAACTCGCCATGCGCGCCTCCCTCAGGGAACGCGGAGACGCGCCCCCATCGCCAAGCAAACGGGGCGCACGGCCGGCGTCGGACAGCATCCGGTGCAGCCTCCTTGCACTAGACTGCGCCGGAGGACCGCGGGAGACATCATGGACGCCATCGACCTGCTCGAGACCATCGAGGAAGAGACTGGACCGGATCCGCGCTGGGCCGTGCTCTGGTTGCACGGGCTGGGCGCCGACGGCCACGACTTCGTCCCGCTGGTGCCCGAACTGGTGCGCCCGCAGTGGCCCGCGATCCGCTTCGTCTTTCCGCATGCGCCCGTGCGCGCGGTGACGATCAACGCCGGCATGCGCATGCGCGCGTGGTACGACATCCGCGATTTCGACCTGGCCAATCGCGCCGATGCCGAAGGCGTCGCGGTCTCGACGGCCCAGGTCGGCGCGCTGCTCGACCGCGAACAGGCGCGCGGCATTCCACCCGAACGCATCTTCCTCGCCGGTTTTTCGCAGGGCGGGGCGATCGCGCTGTCCGCGATGCTGACGCGCAAGACGCCGCTGGCGGGGATCATCGCGCTGTCGACCTACATCCCGATGTCGCACGACATCGCAGGCGAAAAGGCGACGGCGGAAGCCCGGCAGCAACCGATCTTCCTCGCGCACGGCGAGGCCGATCCGGTCATCCCTGTCCAGGCCGGCGTGGCCACGGCCAAGACGCTCGGCGACCTGGGCTTCGACGTGACCTGGCGGTCGTATGCGATGCCGCATGCGGTCTGCCCGGAAGAAGTGCGCGATCTGCGCGACTGGTTCGATCGCAGGTTCGCCGCCTGACCATGACGGCCACGCCCGGCGAACCCTGGTTGCCGGACCTGTGCCGGCTCGGGCGACTTGCGATCATGCTCGGCGTGGCCGAGCTCGTCGTCTGCATCATCGCGCTCGCGCCCGCCTCCGAAGCCGAATGGACGCCCGCGCGCTTCGCGTCGGCCAGTGCGTTCGCGTTGTGGCTCTCGCTCACCGTCTCGGTGGTGTTGTGCGTCGCGCGCCGGTCCCTGTCGGGGATGAAGCCCTGGATGGGCGGCACGGCCGCGGTACTCATCGCCGCGCTGATCGCCGCCACCGGCGCGGCGCTCGTGCATGCAGTGGATCGCGGCCTGGCGCTCGGCTTGGTGCCCGGCACCGTGCACATCCATCGCTTCATCGGCGGCAGCGCGGCGATCGCGACGCTGATCGTCAGCGTCGTGCTGCGTTACCTCTACGCAGTGGATGGTTGGCAGAAGCAGGTGCGTGCGAGCGCGCGCGCCGAGGCCGACGCGCTGCAGGCGCGGATCAAGCCCCATTTCCTTTTCAACAGCATGAACACCATCGCCGGTCTGGTCCGCCGCGACCCGGACGTGGCCGAGCGCGCAGTGCTCGACCTGTCCGACCTGTTCCGCGCGGCGCTGGGCGCGGGCGAAGGCGATTCGAGCCTGGCCGAGGAAATCGAGCTGGCCGAACGCTACCTCTCGATCGAGCAACTCCGCCTGGGCGAGCGCCTGCAGGTGCGCTGGCGCGGGCGCGAGGCCGCCTTGCCCTGGCAGCTGCGCCTGCCGCGCCTGGTCCTGCAGCCCCTGGTCGAAAACGCGGTCCTGCACGGCATTTCGCGCCTTCCGGCGGGCGGGACGATCGACATCGAACTCGCCCAACGGCCGGATGGGCTGCATATCAGCGTTCATAACCCAGCACCCCCGCCGAGGGAACGGGACATGACGCCGGACAACCTGCCCGCCCGGGGGAGGGGAGGCAGCGGCCATGCGCAGCGTTCCATCGCGCATCGGCTGGCTTACGCATTCGGTTCCAAGGCCCGCGTGACCGGACACTGGCACGAGGGCTACTATCTGGCTGAGCTTCGGGTCCCGCTCCAAGCAGGAGGTCGCTCGTGAGAGTGTTGATCGCCGACGACGAACCCCTGGCGCGCGAACGCCTGCGGGATCTGCTTGCCGAGCAGCCGGGCATCGAACTGGTCGCCGAGGCGGGCGACGGGCGCGAGGCGCTGCACGCCTGCGCCACCCACCACCCCGACCTGGTGTTGCTCGACATCGCGATGCCGGGCATCGACGGCCTGGAGACCGCGCGGCATCTGGCCGCATTTGAACCGCGCCCGGCCGTGGTGTTCTGCACCGCATACGACGCGCACGCGCTGTCGGCCTTCGAGGCCGCGGCGATCGACTACCTCGTCAAGCCCGTGCGTCCCGAACGCCTGGCCGCCGCACTCGAACGCGCGCGCACCTTCGCCGCGGGCCGCAACGGCAACGGCGCCGCCCTCGACGGCGAGCCCCGCCACGAACAACACCGCACCCATCTGTGCGCGCGCCTGCGCGGCAGCCTGCGCCTGATCCCCATCGAAGACGTGCATTACCTGCAGGCCGAGGAAAAGTACGTCGTCGTGCACCACGCGCGTGGCGAGGACCTCATCGAGGAATCGCTGAAGTCGCTGGAAGAGGAATTCGGCGACCGCTTCGTCCGCATCCATCGCAATTGCCTGGTGGCGCGGCACGAGATCGTCGAGCTCAAGCGCGCCCCCGACGGCCACGTGCAGGCCGTGTTGCGGCACGGCGAGCATCCGCTGGAAGTCAGCCGCCGCTGCGTGGCGCATCTGCGCGAGACGGTGAAGCACCTGTAGTGCGCCGCGGGCGATAATGGGGCATGCAAACGCTCCGGATCGCCACCCGCAAATCCCCGCTGGCCCTCTGGCAGACCGAACACGTCGCCGCACGTTTGCGCGCCGCGCATCCGGGGCTGCACGTCGAACTGGTGCCGATGAGCACGCGCGGCGACGAAGTCCTCGATCGTTCGCTCGCGGCGATCGGCGGCAAGGGCCTGTTCCTCAAGGAACTCGAAGTCGCGATGCAGCGCGGGCAAGCCGATTGCGCGGTGCATTCGCTGAAGGACGTGCCGATGGTGCTCGAGCCGGGCTTCGCCTTGCCGGCGATCCTGGCGCGTGCCGATCACGCCGACGCCTTCGTCAGCAATCGCTTCGAGAACATCGATGCGCTGCCGCAGGGCGCGGTGGTGGGCACCTCATCGTTGCGTCGGCAGGCGCAATTGCGCGCGCGGCGCCCGGACCTGGATCTGCGCGACCTGCGCGGCAACGTCAATACGCGGCTGGCGAAACTCGACGCGGGCGACTACGACGCCATCGTGCTCGCGTGCGCCGGCCTTGCGCGCCTGGGCTTCGAATCGCGCATCCGCGGGCGCCTGGATGCACCCGATTGGTTGCCCGCGCCGGCGCAGGGCGCGATCGCGATCGAATGCCGCGACGACACGCCGGAAACCTTCGCGTTGCTGGCAGCGCTCGATGATGCGGCCACGCGCGAATGCGTCGAAGCCGAGCGCGCGATGAACCGCGCGTTGCACGGGAGTTGCCACGTGCCGGTGGCTGCGTTCGCGCGCCGCGAAGGAACCACGCTGCATCTGCAGGGGCTGGTGGGGTCGGCGAACGATGGGCGCGTCGTGCGCGCCGAAAGCACGGGCGCCGATCGCGAAGCGCTGGGTCTGGAGGTCGCGCAGCGCCTGCTTGCGCAAGGCGCGCGGGACTTCATCGACGCTCAGTAATACAAGGTCACCATGTGCTTGGCTTGTGCGAAGAACAGCCAGCGTTCGACGAAGGCGCCGGCCAGCGCGCTGAGCGCGGCGGCGGTGTACCAGGGCGCCGGGTTCGCGTGCACGAGCAGCCAGGCCGGCAACAACAGCAGGATCGGCAACACCGCGAACAACACGATCGCCAGCAGCCGCAATTGCTTCGCATGCTTGCGCGCGACCACGAAGCCCATTTCCTTCGTGAGGTAGTTCGCTTCGGTGTGCGGGCGTTCGAAGACCGTCGCCGTGCGCTGCGGCAGGCCGATCGCATCACCGCGCGTGGCGGGCAGCGGCACGTCGATGTCGCGCCAGTACTTCACCTTCAGCACGACGAGCACGATCGCGACCAGCGCGCCTGCGAGCGCGGCGATGTTCGACATCGGGCGGCCGAGCAGCGTGGCGATCGCGCAGAACAACAGGCCGCCGGTGAACAGGCCGAAGCCCTGGTAGGCGAACGGCACCAGGCCGTGGCGCCAGGCCGGGATCGGCTTGAGCGAGGCGTAGATCATCGCGGTGCAGTGGACGGTGATCAGTGCGGCGAGCATGGCCAAGAGCGCAACGGTTTTGCCGAGCGCGCCCAGTGCGACCCCTCCCCAGCCCTCCCCTGCGAGCAGGGGAGGGAGCATTGCGGTCGCCAACACGGCCGCGATGAAGAACGTCGCCATCGCCGCCACGCCCTCGCGCGACAACCACGAGGTGCGCCATTGCGAGAACGCGCGCCAAGCACGCATCGGCTTGCCCAGGTGCAACATCGAGCTGAGCAGGCCGATCGTCGAAAGCACGATCGCGATCGCGATGGACGCCAACAGCGTGCGCGCCGCGCTCTGCCCGGTCAGCGCATGCCACGCGGCCCAGAACAACAGCCCGTAGCCCGCGCCCGACAGCGTGGTGAAGAAAATGACCGAAAGCGCGGGATGCATTTAACGCATCACTCCAGCACGACCGCGGTACCCGACGCCGACACCATCAGCATCGAACCGCCATCCTGGATCTGGATGGTCTCGTAATCCAGGTCGACGCCGACGACCGCGTTCGCGCCCAGTTCGCGCGCCTGTTCGATCATGTCGTTGACCGCTTCGGTCTTCGCCTTGCGCAGGACCTTCTCGTAGGAACCCGAACGCCCACCGAGGATGTCGCGGATGCCGGCGAAGAAATCGCGGAACATGTTGGCGCCGAGGATCGCGTCGCCGCCGACAAGGCCGTGGTACTCGACGATGCGGCGGCCTTCGACCGTGTTGGTGGTGGTGACGAGCACCGGCGTTTGATCGGCCATGGCAGGAGTCCTCAGCGACGGAAGATGCGGTCGAGCCAGCGTTTGGGCGTGACTTCGACGGTGGGTTCGGCGATGGCAACGGCTTCGCCGCCACCGGCGCGACGCGGACGCGGCGGGAGATAACGATTGACCGGGGCGTATCCCAGTTCCGGCAACAGCGGAAGTCCGCCGCGCTCGGCGACAAGTTTCGAAACCTTCGACTCCGGATCGCCCAGGTCGCCGAAATGGCGCGCCTTCGTGGGGCACACCTGCACGCAGGCGGGCTCGCGTTCGGATTCGGGGAGGTTCTCGTTGTAGATGCGGTCGACGCAGAGCGTGCATTTCTTCATCACGCCCTCCACTTCGCTGTATTCGCGCGCGCCGTACGGGCAGGCCCACGAACACAGTTTGCAGCCGATGCACTTGTCTTCGTCGACGAGCACGATGCCATCGGAGGCGCGTTTGTAACTCGCGCCCGTCGGGCAAACGGTGACGCATGCGGGCGTTTCGCAATGCAGGCAAGAGCGCGGGAAGTGCAGCGTCATCGCAGGCTGCGCAGGCGCTTGATCCGTCGCGGGCACCTGTTCGAGTTCGTAGCTGTGGATGCGGTTGAACCACACGCCCGAGGGGTCCTTGCCATACGGATCCTCGTCGGTCACCGGGCCGGCCATGCCGCCGCTGTTCCACTGCTTGCAACCGGTTGCGCATGCGTGGCAACCCACGCAGGTATCCAGGTCGATGACGAGGCCGAGCTTCTTCTTCGACGGCGGCGGCAGATCGGTCATGGCAGCGTGTCGTCCGTCGAGGTCTTGCTCGGGTGTTCGCGATTGCGCGATTGCGCGCCGTAACGCAGCGGATGTTCGGGCGCCTCGGCGAAATGCAGCGGCGCGAATTGCGGGGCGCTTTCGCCGGCGGTCTCGGCCTTCTGGATGCGCACGCGCAGGTCGAACCACGCCGCCTGGCCCGTCACCGGATCGGCATTCGCGTAATCGCCCTTCGGCGTGACATCGGAAATCAGGTGATTGAGCAGGAAGCCGCGCTTGCTCTCCGGCGCATCTTTCGACAATCGCCACGCGCCGCGGCGCTTGCCGATCGCGTTCCAGCTCCACACGGTGTCGGGCTGCACGTTGCCGGCGAAGCGGACTTCCACCGTGATCGTGCCGTTGTGCGAGGTCACGTCGGCCCAGTCGCCTTCTTCGAGCCCGTATTGCGCACCCGTCGTCGGATGCACGTACAGCGCATTGCGCGTCTGGATCTGCCGCAGCCACGCGTTCTGCGAACCCCACGCGTGATACATGTACATCGGGCGCTGCGTGATCGCGCTCAGCGGATAGGTGTCGCGCGATGTCTCGTCGTGCTCGAAAGGCTCGTACCAGATCGGCAACGGATCGAAATACGTGGCCACGCGCGTGCGATGTTCGTCGGGCGGTTGGTTCGCACCGAAGCCCTGCGCCGCCAGGCGGAACTTCTGCAGCGTCTCCGAATACAGCTGCATCACGATCGGTTGCTCGTTGGGCACGAATCCGAAGCCGTGCGCCCAGCGCAGGTAATCGCGATTGGCCATCTTGTAATAGCGCGCCGATTCGGGAATGGGCGCGTGCCAGAATCCGCCGTGCTCGATGTACTTCTGCAGCTGGTTCGGATTCGGCGGGCCCTTGCCTTCGAGCGATCCATCCGCGCCGCGCCAACCGGCGAGCAGGCCCACGCCCGGCATGCGCTCGTGGCGCACGATGTAATCGGCGTAGTCGCGGTACTTCGGCGTGCCATCGGCTTCGACCATGCCGGGCAGGCCCAGGCGTGCGCCGATGTCGAGCAGCACGCTCTGGAAGCCGCGCACGTCGCGCGGGCGGCCGTCGTCGGTCGGTTGCGTGGCGGCGTCGAAGATCGGATGGCGGATCGCATCGCTCGCGCCATCGGCGTCGGAGATCGGGCGATCGAGCAACGAGATCGCGTCGTGACGCTCGAGGTAGGTCGTATCCGGCAACACCAGGTCGGCGTAGGCCACCATCTCCGAGGCGTACGCATCGCTGTAGATGATGTGCGGGATGCGGTACTCACCGTCGGCGAACTTGTCGGTGAGCCAGTGCATCGTCTGCGCGGTATTCATCGCCGAGTTCCAGCTCATATTCGCCATGAACATCAGCAGCGTGTCGATGCGGTAGGGATCGCCTGCCCACGCGTTGCGGATCATCGTGTGCATCATGCCGTGCGCGGCGAGCGGATAGGCCCACGAATACGCGTGGTCGATGCGGCGCGGCTGGCCATCTGCGTCGACGACCAGGTCTTCGGGCGAATGCACGAAGCCCAGCGGCGCGGCGTCGAGGCCGCCGTCGTCGCGGCGCTTCTTGCCGGGGCGGTTCGCCGGCGGAATCGGCTTGGGGAAGGGCGGCTGGAACCGGAACGATCCCGGCGCATCCACCGCACCGAGCAGCAACTGCAACACGTGCAGCGCGCGACA
Organism: Lysobacter sp. 2RAF19; assembly: GCF_052115395.1. NCBI lineage: Bacteria > Pseudomonadati > Pseudomonadota > Gammaproteobacteria > Lysobacterales > Lysobacteraceae > Lysobacter > Lysobacter sp. 2RAF19. Next base: position 376,239 of record NZ_JBFRGO010000002.1, read on the forward strand.
CGTATGGAAGCCGTTGCTGTGCGCGCTGATGCCGCGCATCGCGTGCATCGACACCGGCCGGCCTTGCATGTCGGCGTGTTCGCGGCCCCAGCTGTCGGTCCACGCGATGGGAAGCGTGAGCTTCGAATCGAAGGCCGCGCTCGCCAGTTCGCGCGCGATGCGGCGAATCGTGTCGGCCGGCACGCCGCAGCGTTCGCTGACGGCGTCGGGCGAATACTGCGGGTCGAGGTAACGCTCGGCGAGCAACTGGAAGACCGGGACGGCGGTGCGCCCGTCGGGCAGGGTGTATTCGCCGACGACGGCGGGGCTGATGTCGATCGCATTCGCCGACTGCGCACCGTCGTGGGTCCAGCAGAGCGCTTCGCCATTCGCATCGCGGGCGAACAGGCCGTCGTCGGCGCCGCCGGGATTGCGGATCACCAGCCAATGCGCGTTGGCGTAGCGCACCATGTAATCCAGGTCGATGCGGTCGCTGCGCAGCAATTCATGGATCAGCGCGAAGGCGAACAAGCCATCGGTGCCCGGACGGATGCCGATCCATTCATCGGCGATCGCGCCGTAACCGGTGCGCACCGGGTTCACCGCGACGATCTTCGCGCCGCGCGCCTTCAGCTTGCCCAGGCCGAGCTTGATCGGATTGGAGTCGTGGTCTTCGGCCACGCCCCACAGCATCAGGTACTGCGTGTGGTCCCAGTCGGGTTCGCCGAATTCCCAGAACGAGCCGCCCAGCGTGTAGAGCCCGCCCGCGGCCATGTTCACCGAACAGAACCCGCCGTGCGCGGCGTAGTTGATCGTGCCGAACTGCTGCGCCCACCAGCCGGTGAGCGCCTGCGATTGGTCGCGGCCCGTGAAGAAGGCCAGTTCGTCGGGATTGCGTTCGCGGATCGGCGCGAGCCAGGACGTGGCGATTGCAAGCGCCTCGTCCCACGTGATTTCCTTGAACTCGCCCTTGCCGCGCTCGCCCGTGCGGAGCAGCGGGCGCGTCAGGCGCGCCGGCGAGTAGTGCTGCATCAGCCCGGCCGAGCCCTTGGCGCACAGCACGCCGCGGTTCACCGGATGGTCGGGGTTGCCTTGGATGTAGCGGATCCGCCCCTCGAGGGTCCACACCCGGATGCCGCAACGGCACGCACACATGTAGCAGGTGGTGGAGTGGACAGCGTCGCCCGGGGAGGGAGACGGGTTGAGCTTGGGCTCGCGCATCGGTGGATTGTAGAAGAAGCGGGAATGGGGAATGGGGAATAGGGAGCGCAGGACCTCCATTCCCTATTCCCTATTCCCCATTCCCTGCTCTAATTCCCCCATGGACCGCTACGAACGCATCAACGCCCTCCACCGCCTGCTCAAGGCGGCGCGCTACCCGGTGACCGTCGCGCGGTTGCAGGACGAACTGGGCTGCTCGCGCGCCACCGTCTACCGCGACCTCGCCTTCCTTCGCGACGGGCTGATGGCGCCGGTGGTCGGCGACGGCGAGGCCGGCTTCAAGTACGACGCCAACGAGGACGATCGCTTCGAGCTGCCCGGCCTGTGGCTGAACTCCGAAGAGCTGCATGCGCTGCTCGCCGCGCAGCAGTTGCTCTCGCGCAGCGGCGGCGGCCTGCTCTCCACCGCGCTCGCACCTCTGCAATCGCGCGTGGAAAAGCTGCTCGAGGAGCAGGCCGGCGGCAAACGCTGGCCGGTCGAGCGCGTGCGCGTGATCGCCAGCCGCCCGCGCCGCCTGGATGAACACAGCTTCCGCATCGTCGCCTCGGCCGTGCTCGGGCGGCGCAAGCTGACGTTCGACTACCGCGCGCGTTCGACGGACGAAAAGACGCGGCGCACCGTGTCGCCGCAGCGCGTCACGCACTATCGCGACAACTGGTACCTGGATGCGTGGGACGAAGACCGCGAAGGGCTGCGGAGCTTCGCCGTCGACCGCATCGCCTCGGCGAAGATGGGCGAGGGGGAGGCGCGCGACATCGAGGACGCGCAGCTCGACGAACACCTGGCCTCCAGCTACGGCATCTTCTCCGGGCCGCCGAAGAACTGGGCGACGATCGTGTTCAGTCCGAAGGCTGCGCGCTGGGTCGCCGACGAACGCTGGCATTCGCAGCAGCAGGGCCGCTTCCTGCCCGATGGCCGTTACGAATTGAAGCTGCCCTACAGCAACTCGCGCGAGCTGTTGATGGACGTGCTGCATTACGGCAGCGACGCGGAAATCGTCGAGCCGCCGGTGCTGCGGGAGCAGGCGCGCTCCTTGCTTTCGCTCGCCATTTCCAACTACGAGCGCTGATGTCGCCCGCCGATCCTCCGAAGATCCGCAGCGGGGAAAAGGTCGCGCTGGTCCTTGGCGCGGGCGGTGCGCGCGGGCTGGCGCAAATTGGCGTGATCGAAGCGCTGCAGGCGCGCGGCATGGTGATCTCCGCGATCGCCGGTTCGTCGAGCGGCGCGCTGGTCGGCGGCCTGCATGCGTCGGGCAAGTTGCCCGAATATCGCGATTGGCTGCTGTCGCTGGATCGCCGCGGGATGTTGCGGCTGCTCGATCCGGGTTTCGGTCGCTCGGCCTTGTTCGAAGGCACGCGCCTGATCGCCGCGCTGCGCGAGATCGCGGGCTCGCCGAAGATCGAAGACCTGCCGGTCGACTTCACCGCGGTCGCCGTCGACCTGTTGCGGCAGCGCGAAGTCTGGTTGCGCGAAGGCGACATGTGGGATGCGATCCGCGCCTCGTTCGCGATCCCCGGCTTGTTCACGCCGCACGTGATCCACGGTCGCGCGCTGGTCGATGGTGGCCTGCTTGCGCCGCTGCCGATCGCCGCGACGCGTCTGTCCGACGCGCATCGCCTGATCGCCGTCGACATGCACGGCTGGCCGCAACACCCGCCCGGCGAGCCGGCCGAAGCCGACGCGCCATCGGGCCCGACCAACCGCAGCTGGCTCACCGCGTGGAAGCACACGCGCGCCACCGATGCGTCGGCCGATGCCGCGCGCGTGCGCCTGGGCTTCACCGACCTCATGGCGCGCTCGCTGGATACGATGCAGGCGCAGATCGCGCGCGTGCAACTCGCGCTGGACCCGCCCGAACTCGTCATCCGCATCCCGCGCGATGCGTGCCAGTTCTATGAATTCTGGCGGGCGAAGGAATTGATCGATATCGGCCGGAAGGAAGCCGACAAGGCGCTCGACGCCGCCGGCTATTGATCGCAACCCGTGAGATGGCGTGCCTAGAAGCTCCGCTCCAACCACCAAGGAGCGCGCCCGCCATGCATCCCGCCCAGACCACCCGCCTCGCCAGCCTGTTGCGCATCGTCCTGACCTTCGGCGTCCTTGCCGTGCTCCTGCTTCCCGCCGCGCGTACCAACACCCCCGTCGGCTTCCTTCCGATGTGGCTGATCGCGATGCCCGCGAGCGCGCTCTGGGCCCTGCGCCGGGTCCACGCCAGGTGGGTGCGCGCGCGCTGAGCGGGCCGTGATAGCGTGACGGCCCTCCCATCGCTGCCGGAGCCGTCATGCCCCAAGGGTCGTCTTTCCGCCTCGTCGCAGGAATCGCCTTCGGGCTCGCCGCACTCAGCGGCGTAGGTGCCGCCGCCAACGCGCAAACCGCCGATGGGCCCCCCGCGAAGCAGGAGCCCGCCGTGGCGAACGACGATCCCTATCAATGGCTCGAGGATGTGAACGGCGACAAGGCGATCGCCTGGGTTCGCGAGCAGAACGCGAAGAGCGAAGCCGAACTCGCCGCGACCCCGCAGTTCCGCAAACTCGAATCCGACATCCGCGCGATCCTGGATTCGACCGCGAAGATCCCCGGCGTCGAGAAGATCGGCCCCTACTACTACAACTTCTGGAAGGACAAGGACCACGAGCGTGGTCTTTGGCGTCGCACGACGCTCGCCGAGTACCGCAAGCCCGACCCGAAGTGGGAAACCATCCTCGATCTCGACGCACTCAACCGCGCCGAGAAGGAAAACTGGGTCTGGCACGGCGCCGATTGCCTCAAGCCCGATTACACGCGCTGTTTGATCGCGCTCTCGCGCGGCGGTTCGGACGCCGACGTCACGCGTGAGTTCGACCTCACCGCGAAGGCGTGGGTGAAAGACGGTTTCTTCCGCCCCGAAGCCAAGGGCGGCATGGGCTGGATCGATCGCGACACCACGTATGTCTATACCGATTTCGGCGCAGGTTCGATGACGCCTTCGGGCTACCCGCGCATCGTGAAGCAGTGGTCGCGCGGCACGCCGCTTTCGAGGGCCACGAAAGTCTACGAAGGCCAGCCCGAGGACATGTACATCGCCGCGGGGCGCGACCTGACGCCAGGTTTCCAGCGCGATTTCGTTCAGCGCACCATCGCGTTCTACAACGATGAACTCTATCTGCGCGGCAGCGATGGCACGCTGACGAAGGTCGATGCGCCCAACTCGGCGATCAAGTCCGTCCACAAGGAATGGTTGTTGCTGGAGTTGCGCGATCCCTACGAAGCAGGTGGCAAGACCTGGCCGTCCGGCGCGCTCATCGCGACGAAGTTCGACGACTTCATGGCGGGCAAGCGCGCGTTCACCGAACTCTTCGCGCCCACCGACAACACCTCGCTCGCCGGATCGTCCTGGACGAAGGACCACCTGGTCCTCAATGTCATGGAAGACGTCAAGAACAAGCTGACGGTGCTGACGCCGGGCGAGGGCGCATGGGCGCGCAAGCCGCTCGCGGGCGCGCCGACGATCGGCACCGTGAGCGTGGGCGCGGTGGATGCCGACGAAAGCGATGCGGTCTGGGTCACCGCCACCGACTACCTCACGCCGACCACGCTGGCGATCGCCGACGTCTCGAGCGACGCAGCACCCGAAGTCCTCAAGTCCAACCCGCAGTTCTTCGACGCCGCCACGCACGTCATCGAACAACATTTCGCCACCTCGAAGGACGGCACGCGCATCCCGTACTTCCTCGTGAAGCCAAAGGGTGCGAAGAACGATGGTTCGACGCCGACGTTGCTTTACGGCTACGGTGGATTCGAAGTGTCGATGACGCCCGGATATTCCGGCGGCGTCGGCAAGGGCTGGCTGGAGAAGGGCGGCGCGTATGCGGTCGCCAACATCCGCGGCGGCGGCGAATACGGCCCGCGCTGGCACCAGGCCGCGCTGAAGGCCAATCGCCACAAGGCCTACGAAGACTTCGCGGCGGTCGCCAACGACCTGGTCGCGTCCAAACTCACCACGCACCAGCGCCTGGGCATCATGGGCGGCAGCAACGGCGGCCTGCTGATGGGCAACATGCTCACGCAGTATCCGGAGTTGTTCGGTGCGGTCGTCGTGCAGGTGCCGCTGCTCGACATGAAGCGCTACAGCCACCTGCTCGCCGGTGCTTCGTGGATGGCCGAATACGGCGATCCGGACACCGCCGACTGGGACTTCATCAAGACCTTCTCGCCGTATCACCTGTTCGATGCGACGAAAACCTACCCGCCGGTGTTGTTCGCCACGTCCACCAAGGACGACCGCGTGCACCCGGGGCACGCCCGCAAGATGATGGCCAAGATGCTCGCGGCGAACAAGGACGTGCGTTACTACGAAAACATCGAGGGCGGGCATGGCGGCGCGGCGAACAACGCGCAGTCGGCCCACATGAACGCGCTCGCCTACACCTTCCTGTGGAACGAACTGTCGAAGTAACCCGCCGCTAACGGACCCGACATGAAACTCACTCCCTGCCTTCTCGCCCTGACGCTGATGACTTCGACCACCTCTTTCGCCGCAGACCTCCCGCAACCTCCCGACGTCGCCAAGAAGCCGCACGTCGTCAAGGCGCCCTTCGGCGCGACGCGCAACGACGAGTACTACTGGCTGCGCGACGACACGCGCAAGAACCCGGAGATGCTCGCCTACCTCAACGCCGAGAATGCGTACACCGACGCCGTCATGGCGCCGCTGAAGCCGCTGCAGGAAAAGCTGTACGAGGAAATCGTCGGCCGCATCAAGCAGGACGACAGCTCGGTGCCGTACCACGAGCGCGGCTACTGGTATTACTCGCGCTTCGAAACCGGCAAGGACTACGCGGTGTACGCGCGCCGCAAGGGCGCGATGGATGCGGCCGAGGAAGTGTTGCTCGACGTCAACGCCATGGCCGCCGGCAAGGATTACTTCAGCGTCGGCGATTGGGAAGTCAGCCAGGACAACAATCTGCTCGCCTGGGCCGAGGACGCCGTTGGCCGCCGCCAGTACACGATCAAGATCAAGAACCTCGCCACGGGTGAGGTGTATTCGGACGAGGTGACGGGCGTCGCGCCGAACCTGGTGTGGGCCGACGACAACAAGACGCTCTTCTACGTCTGGAACGATCCGAAGACGCTGCTCACCACGCGCGTGCAGAAGCACGTGCTCGGCACGCCGGCGAAGGCCGACGAAGTCGTCTATACGGAAAAGGACGACAGCTTCTACATGGGCGTGGGCCGCACGCGCGACGACAAGTTCATCTGCATCCAGATGGACAGCACCGTGTCGAGCGAATTCCGCTGCGCGCCGGCCGCCGACCCGAAGGCCTTCGCCGTGCTCGCCCCGCGCGAGCGCGACGTCGAATACGAAGCCGACCACCACGGCGGCCGCTGGGTCATCCGCACCAACGCCGACGGCGCGAAGAACTACAAGGTCGTGACCGCGCCCGATGGTTCGGGCTCGCGCAAGGAATGGAAGGATTGGATCCCGCACAACGATGCGGTCTTCATCGACGGCTTCGAACTGTTCGACGGCTTCGCCGCGATCGCCGAACGCAGCGAAGGCCTGGAACGCCTGCGCCTGCTGCGCGCCGACGGCAAGTCCGAATACGTCAAGGCCGATGAACCGGCCTACGGCATGGGCCTGTCGGTCAACGCCGAACCGGATACCGATTGGCTGCGTTACACCTATACGTCGATGACCACGCCGGCCACCGTGTACGAACTCAACACGAAGACCGGCGTGCGCAAGCTGATGAAGCGCGACCCGGTGATCGGCTACGACCCGGACAAGTACACCACCGAGCGCCTGTGGGCGACCGCGCGCGACGGCACGAAGGTGCCGGTCTCGGTCGTCTACAAGAAGGGCTTCAAGAAGGACGGCACGGCCGCGCTGCTGCAATACGCCTACGGCAGCTACGGCTCCTCCACCGACCCCGGCTTCAACCTGCCGGTGGTGAGCCTGCTCGATCGCGGCATGGTGTACGTGCTCGCCCACATCCGCGGTGGCCAGGAAATGGGCCGCCAGTGGTACGACGACGGCCACCTGTTCAAGAAGAAGAACACGTTCACCGACTTCATCGACGTCACCGATTTCCTGGTCAAGGAAGGCTATGCGTCGAAGGATCGCGTCGCGGCCTACGGCGGCAGCGCCGGTGGTCTGCTGATGGGCGCCATCGCCAACATGGCGCCGGAGAAATACCGCGTGATCCTCTCGCAGGTGCCCTTCGTCGACGTCGTGACCACGATGCTCGACCCGTCGATCCCGCTGACCACCAACGAATACGACGAGTGGGGCAATCCCGAGAAGAAGGACTACTACGACTACATGCTGTCGTACTCGCCCTACGACAACCTCAAGGCGCAGGCCTACCCGGCGATGTTCGTCGGCACGGGTCTGTGGGATTCGCAGGTCCAGTACTTCGAACCGGCCAAGTACGTCGCGCGCCTGCGCGACCTGGATACCTCCGGCCCGGATCGCCCGGTGCTGTTCCGCGTGAACATGGATGCGGGCCACGGCGGCAAGTCGGGGCGTTTCCGCCGCTATCGCGAGTTGTCGGAGATGTATGCGTTCCTGCTGACGCAACTGCGGGCCGACGCGGGCGGCGTGCAAACCGCCGCCGCGAAGTGACACACTGGCGCCCATGAACCGAGTCCACCTCGTCGCCGTCGCCCTGTTCGCCGCCCTGCCGCTCGCCGGCTGCGGCAACAAGGGGCAGCTGATCCTCAATCCCGAACCGCAGGAGATGCCGCCGGAAGTGGCGGCATCGATGGCGCCGCCGTCGTCGTCGACGGTCGCGCCGCCGCCTGCCACGTCCATCGCCCCTCCGCCCGCAACGACGACCGCACCGCCGGCCGACACCGATGGGACGCCCGGCAAGCCGCGCTGAAACCGATCCGATGACCCAGCCGCACGCGGCCGGCGGCCGCTCCCTGCGCTTCACCAAAATGCACGGCGCCGGCAACGACTTCGTCATGGTCGACCTCCGGCATGGACAGGCCGTGCCCGATGCGTCGTTGTGTCGCGCGCTCGGCGATCGCCACGCCGGCGTGGGCTGCGACCAGATCATCACGATCGAAGCACCGCGCAACGCCTCGTCCGCCGCCAGCTATCGCATCTGGAATGCCGACGGCTCGCAGGCCCAACAATGCGGCAATGGCGCACGTTGCGTCGCCGCGTTCGTCGTGCGCGACGGCACGGCCCAAGGCGCGCGCTTCGAACTCGACAGCCCTGCGGGGACGCATGCGGTCGATGTGTTGCCCGGCAATCGTTATCGCATCGCGATGGGCGTGCCTGATTTTGCGCCGGCGCATGTTCCGCTCGCCGGACAGGGCGAGCAGGTGCGCGATGCGTACGAGATCCAGGTCGATGGCGCGACCTTGCGCTTCGGCGCCGCATCGATGGGCAACCCGCACGCGCTGGTCGAGGTCGACGACATCGCCACCGCGCGCGTCGGCGTGCAGGGCCCGGCGCTGCAGCGCAGCGCGGCGTTTCCCGAATCGGTGAACGTCGGTTTCGCGGAAGTGCAATCGCGCGACCGCATCCGCCTGCGCGTGTACGAACGCGGGGTCGGCGAAACGCTCGCCTGCGGCAGCGGTGCGTGCGCGGCCGCGGCGATCCTGATGCGGCGCGGCCGCATCGATCGCGATGTCGTCGTCGCCCTGCCGGGCGGCGAGCTCCGCGTCGCCTGGCCCGACGACAACAGCCCGATCACCATGGCCGGTCCGGCCGCATTCGTATTCGAAGGGGAGTGGTTGCCATGAGCGAGACGACCGAAAAACTCGGTGCCCACGAAGTCGCCGCCTGGTTGCGCCGGCATCCCACGTTCCTCAAACAGTTCCCGGACCTGGCGATCAGCCTGGTCGTGCCGCGTGAAGACGGCCCCGCCGCATCGCTGGCGAGTTACCAACTCGAAGTGTTGCGCGACAAGAACCGCGAGCTCGCGCGCCGCCTGCAGGAGTTGTTCGCCAACGCGCAGGAAAACGAACGCCTCGCGGTGCGCACGCACCAACTCGCCCTGGGCCTGATGCGCCAGGACACGCCGGCGGCAACGCTGCGCGCCATGGCCGCGACGCTCGAAGAAGATTTCCAGGGCGACCTGGTGCGCATCCTCACGTTCGCGCCGATCGCCGGTCTCGACGACGCCGATTGGTGGCAGTCGATTCCCGCCGGCGATCCACGCCTGGCGCCGTTCCGCGACGCGATCACCGATGGCGAGCCGATCTGCGGTCGCCTGCATCCGGACAAGCACGCGCTGCTCTACGGAGCGCGCGCCGAGGAAGTGCAGTCCACCGCGCTGCTTTCGATTCCGGGCATCGGTTTGATCGGCGTCGGCAGCCGCGATCCCAACCGCTTCTTCCCCGGCATGGGCACCTTGTTCCTGCGCATGATGGGCGAGACGCTCTCGGTCGCCTTGCAGCGCTTCCCGGGCTGACGTCGGCGCGCACGGCCATGGCCGCGATCGCCGAGTACCTCGCGCACCTGGAAGTGGAGCGGCGCATGTCGCCCCACACGCTCGACGGCTATCGTCGCGACCTGGAGGGATTGCAGGCGTTCGCGACCGTGCAGGGACTGGACGTCGAATCGATCCATACCGAGCAGCTGCGCGCATTCATCGCGTCGGAACATCGGCGTGGCCTTTCGCCGAAGAGCCTGCAACGCCGGCTCTCGGCGTGCCGCAGTTTCTATCGCTGGTTGCTGCGTCACGGGCGCATTCCGGCCAATCCCGCGCAACCGATCCGTGCGCCGAAAGCGCCGCGCAAGTTGCCGCAGATCCTCGATGCCGATGAGGCGAAGGTCCTCGTCGAAGTCCCGACCGACGTGCCACTCGGCCTGCGCGACCGCGCGTTGCTCGAACTGTTTTATTCCTCCGGCCTGCGTTTGTCGGAGCTATGCGCACTGCGCTGGCGCGACCTCGACCTGGGCGCCGGCATGGTCACCGTGCTCGGCAAGGGCAAGAAGCAGCGCACGGTGCCGGTCGGTTCCTTCGCGCGCGCAGCCCTGGGCGAATGGAAGGCCGAGCAGAAACCCTCCGCCGACGATGCGTTCCTCTTTCCCGGCCGCAACGGCCCGCTGACCTCGCGCGCCGTGCAACTGCGCCTGCGCACGCTCGCGCAACGGCAGGGCCTGTTCAAGAACGTGCACCCGCATCTGCTGCGCCACAGCTTCGCCAGCCACGTGCTGGAATCCTCCGGCGATCTGCGCGGCGTGCAGGAATTGCTCGGCCACGCCGACATCTCCACCACGCAGATCTACACGCACCTGGATTTCGGCCACCTGTCGAAGGTGTACGACGCCGCACACCCCAGGGCCAGGCGCAAGAAGGTTTAGCCCGCCGTCGTGCCGCAGGGCACGATGCGGAATTCCACGCGCCGATCCAGCACGTCGATTGCATCGTCGGTGCCCGAGCCGATGAGGTTCTCCTCGAAGCCCAGGCCGATCGCCTTCGTGCGCGTCTTCAACACCGGCGCCTCCGCGATCAGACCCGCCTGGATGCGCGCGGCGCGACGCAACGACAGCGCCTGGTTCACGGACTGCTTCCCGGTGCGGCTGGCGTGCCCCGCAACATCCAGGCAGACATCGGCGGCGACGGCCTCGCGCGCGATCTGGCGCAACCACATCGGATATGGACTGTGGATGCGCGGATCGACATGGAACGCCGTGCCGCCGGGTTCGAAGAGGAACTTCACGCTCAGCTGCCGATACGCGATGCCCATGGCGACCACGCGCGCGAAGGCGGCTTCGGATTCTTCGGTCTGCCCGAGTTTCGCCGCCGCCATGTAGATGCCGTTGAGGACGCGCAGTTGTTCGCCGAAGGGAGCGGCCAGCGCGCTGCGATATTCGCCGAGCGCCTCGCGGTAGCGCGCCTGGTTGTACAGATCGGTCGCTTCGTTTGTCACCGTCGCAGACGCGATGCGTTCCAGGTAAACACGATCGCCCTGTTGGCCGCGCGGCGTGCGCGCGGTACGCACGTAGCCTTCGACGACCTGGTCCTTCACCAGCACCGGGCTGTCGCGGTAGTAGGGCAGCGGCGCGTGGTCCAGCCGGTCGTCGATCGCGAGCGCGCCGGCCTGCGCGGCGACCATGCCCGTTGCGATCTCCACGAGCGCCAGATCGACGCGCAAGATGCGCGCACCCGCGGCGCCATCGCGCGAGAGGGTGCTGACCAGCAGATATTCGGCATTCGCCAGGTTTGCGGAACGGAATGGAAGCAGGTCGAACTGCTTGTACTGCGTTTGCAGATGCGTCGTGGCGAGCGTGTCGAGCCGCTGCGTGGTCATGGTTTGCTGCGCGGTCTCGGCATCGAGCGTCGGGTCGTGCACGATGCCCCGCTTCGACAGTTGTGCGATGAAGGACGGCATGGCATGGGTCTGCGCGACCAACGCGTCGGTGGCATCGCGCACGGCCTCGTCGAACGGAACCGGGCCCTGCACGACGACCGGTTTCGTCGCGCATGCGCCGAGCAATGCGAGCATCGCGAACACGCCTGAAAGGCGCAGGAAGAACGACTGGGGTTTCATTGGGCACATCCTCGGCGAAGGAGATCGAGTTCGTCGGCGCTCAACGACTCGAGGGAGAATTTCTGCAGCAGTGCCACGCATCGCGTGGTGTCGGGTGTCTCCACGACCGCGTGCATGGCCGGGGGCACCGCATCGCGCAGGGAGGGCAGCGCCCATTTCATGGGATCGACCGGCTTGCCGTGTTCGCGCACTTCGAAATGCAGGTGCGGCCCGGTCGCAACGCCCGTATTCCCGACCGCGCCGATGGTGCGTCCCACCGCGACGGTGTCGCCCGAGCGCACATCGATGCGGCTCAGATGCGCGTAAACGGTGTGCTCGCCAGGTTTGTGTTCGATGTAGACGACCTTGCCGTATCCCTTCTGCCATCCGGCGAAGGTGACGCGCCCATCGGCCACGGATCGCACCGGCGTGCCGTGCGGCGCGGCGAAATCCACGCCATGGTGGAAGTGCACGCGCTTCTTCACCGGATGGCGCCGCGCCGCGAACCCCGATGTCGTGCGCACCGGGTCGAACGAAGCGAGCAAGGTGCGCACCAGGCCCTGCGGCGACGGTGCATGATCCGCGTCTGCGGCATGCGCACCCGCCGCTGCAAACGCGAGCGGCAGGGCGAAGGCGCAGGCGAGATCGCGCAGGAATCGGCGGGAGAAGGGCACGGCGGGCATCGGAACAGTCTGTCGAGGCCCCCGCGCACTGCAGACCCCGAACGTTCCCCCCGCCAGGGCCGACGCCTCCATCGATTCGGCTTGATCCCCCGTCGGACGTCCCCACCTCAAGCTAAACCGTTCCGGAGCCACTCCCCCGATGGATCCCAATCGTTTCCACGCCACCACCATCCTGTCCGTCCGCAGGGACGGCAAAGTCGCCGTCGGTGGCGATGGCCAGGTCACGCTCGGCAACACCGTGATGAAGGCCAATGCGCGCAAGGTGCGCCGCCTCGGGCGCGGCGGGCAGGTGCTCGCCGGGTTCGCCGGCGCGGCGGCCGACGCGTTCACGTTGTTCGAACTGTTCGAATCGAAACTCGAAAAACACGGCCAACTCACCCGCGCCGCGGTGGAATTGGCGAAGGATTGGCGCACCGAACGCCGCCTCGGGAAACTCGAGGCGTTGCTGGCGGTCGCAGACAAGGAGACCTCGCTCATCGTGTCCGGCACGGGCGACGTGATCGAACCCGAGGACGGGATCATCGCGATCGGTTCCGGCGGCCCGTATGCGCTGTCGGCGGCGCGCGCGCTTTACGCGCACACATCGCTCGACGCGAAGGCCATCGTCACCGAAGCGCTGAACATCGCCGGCGACGTTTGCATCTACACGAACCGCAACATCGTGGTGGAAGAGCTCTGATGACCAACTTCGCCGTCCAAACCTCCTCCACCATGACGCCGCGCGAAATCGTGCAGGAACTCGACAAGCACATCGTCGGCCAGCACGCCGCCAAGCGCGCGGTCGCCATCGCGTTGCGCAATCGCTGGCGCCGCATGCAGCTGGAACCCGACCTGCGCGACGAGGTGATGCCCAAGAACATCCTGATGATCGGCCCCACCGGCGTGGGCAAGACCGAAATCGCGCGCCGCCTGGCGACGCTCGCCAACGCGCCCTTCGTGAAAGTGGAAGCCACGCGCTTCACCGAAGTCGGTTACGTGGGCAAGGACGTCGAACAGATCGTGCGCGACCTCGCCGACACCGCGGTGAAGATGTATCGCGAACAGGCCAAGCTGCGCGTGCGCACGCAGGCCGAAGATCGCGCCGAAGAACGCATCCTCGCCTCGCTGCTGCCCAAGCGGCAGGTGCCGACCGTGTTCGGTTTCACCAGCGAAGAGACGCCCGAAGAGGTCTCGCCGGAAGAAACGGCCACGCGCGCCAAGCTGCGCAAGCAGCTGCGCGCGGGAACGCTGGACGAGCGCGAGATCGAACTGGAGATCGCGATGAACGTCGGCGTGGACATCATGGCGCCGCCCGGCATGGAAGAGATGGGCCAACAGTTGCGGCAGATGTTCTCGCAGGTGGCCGGCGGCAAGACGCACACCAAGCGGATGTCGATCAAGGCCGCCCGCCCGCTGCTGATCGAGGAAGAAGCGGGCAAGCTCGTCAATGAAGACGACGTCCGCGCTTCGGCGATCGAAGCCTGCGAACAGCACGGCATCGTGTTCATCGACGAGATCGACAAGGTCGCCAAGCGCTCGGAAGGCTACGGCGCCGATGTCTCGCGCGAAGGCGTGCAGCGCGACCTGCTGCCGCTGGTGGAAGGCTCGACGGTGAGCACCAAGTACGGCCCGGTGAACACCGACCACATCCTGTTCATCGCCTCCGGTGCGTTCCACCTGGCCAAGCCCAGCGACCTCATCCCCGAAATGCAGGGCCGCTTCCCGATCCGCGTGGAGCTCTCGGCGCTGAGCAAGGCCGACTTCGTCCGCATCCTCACCGAACCGCGCGCCGCACTCACGCGCCAGTACGTCGAACTGCTGAAGACCGAAGGCGTGTCGCTGCGCTTCGACGACGCAGCGATCGATCGCCTGGCCGACATCGCCGAACAGGTGAACGACCGCCAGGAAAACATCGGCGCGCGCCGCCTGCACACGGTGATGGAACGCCTGCTCGATACCCTGAGCTTCGAAGCGCCGGACAAGGACGGGACCTCGCTGACGATCGACCGCGACTACGTCGAGCAGCACCTGGGCGAACTGGTGCAGGACCCGGATTTGTCGCGCTACATCCTCTAGGGCTTGGCGTTCCGCGGATCGTCCTTCGGATTCACGTAGTTGATCTGGAACGGCCCCATCCCGTTGACCTGCACGACGGCGCCGCCTTTGGTCGACGCCTCGTGCTGCATCTTCGCGGGCAGGTTGACGTAATCGCCGGCGACGAAGTCCGCGTCGTGCGCCTTGGCGCCTTCGTCCATCGCCAGGTGGAAGTCGCCTTCGATGATCGTCACCTGCTCATCGGTGGGATGCCAATGGCGCGGGATCTTCCCGCCCGCCGGCGCCTTCAGGCGGATCGCGAAGGGCCCCGACTTCGCGGGGTCGCCGTACAGCACGGCCGCCTGCACGCCCTTGGGCAGGAACGCCGGACCGTCGCCCCACTTGGTGTCGGCCGCCTTGACCATGACGTGGGCGCCCGACGCGCCGGCCTCCTGCGCAGACGCGGTCTGTGCCAAGGCAAGCGCGGGCACCAGGGCAAGGGTGAACAGGGCGGTGGTCTTCACGGATCGACTCCCGTTGGGGTGTGCCACCGCCAACGCATCGCGCGGATGGAACCGGCCTTGGCGTTGTGGGCGATAATCCAACGCATGAGCCAGCCCAACGACCGCGACACCACCCATTTCGGCTTCCGCGACGTGCCCGTGCGCGAGAAGCAGAAGCTCGTCGGCGAAGTCTTCTCTTCGGTCGCCGGCAAATACGATTTGATGAACGACCTGATGTCGCTCGGCATCCATCGCGTGTGGAAGCGTTACTTCGTCGCCACCGCGCAAGCGAAGCCCGGCGATCGCGTGCTCGACCTGGCGGGCGGCACCGGCGACATCGCAGCACTGTTGCGCGATCGCGTCGGCGAGCAGGGCGAAGTCGTCATCGGCGACATCAACGGCGCGATGTTGCGCGTGGGCCGCGATCGCATGACCGACCGCGGCAACGTACGCGGACTGTCGTATGTGCAGATGAACGCCGAAGCCCTGCCGTTCCCCGACGCGAGCTTCGACCTGGTGACGATCGCCTTCGGCCTGCGCAACGTGACCGACAAGGACGCCGCGCTACGCGAGATGCATCGCGTGCTGAAAGTCGGCGGCCAGATGCGCGTGCTGGAGTTCTCCGAAGTGAAGGCGGAGTGGTTCAAGCCGATCTACGACTTCCATTCCTTCAAGGTGCTGCCGCAACTGGGCAAGTTGTTCGCGCAGGATTCCGGCAGCTACCAGTACCTGGCCGAGTCGATCCGCAAGCATCCGCCGCAGGAGCAGTTGAAGGCGATGATGGAAGCCGCCGGCTTTGCACGATGCGACTTCAAGAACCTCAATGCCGGCATCGTTGCGGTGCATACCGGATACAAGGTGTAAAGAGCGAGTCCTCTTCGGAGGGACGCCACGCGGCGAGGCTCACCTCGACTGAGGCGGCTGCTCCTTCGGCGCGAAAGTGCAAAGGCTTATCTCAGGTCGCCGCGAAGGTGCCTTGCCCGAGAGAGGACATCGCGCTGGCGAGGACATGCACCCACGTATGCCGCGATGTCCTCGACGGGCAAGGCGCCGCCCGTCGGGTGTGCTGGCTGCAGGCGCGAATCGATCAATCGCGACGAAGCCACTCAAACACAGGTGTCGCGCCACCCAAAGCGTGGTGCGCAGTGGTCGTCGTGTTGGAGGCCACATTGCGGAGCGTGAGCTCTTGCGGAGCAATGTGGCCTCCAATGCGGCGGCCGATGCGCCGCCCTCGTGGAGGCGCTCCCAACAAGCCGCAGACGCTTCTGCGCACCGCCTTTAATCAGCCCGGCTGCCACGCATAACTGATCTTGAGGAACAAACTGCGCGTATTGGTGAACATATTGCGCACCTCGTCGTCCTCGAACCCGCCTTCCGAATACCCCGCATACAGCGCACTGCGCGGATTGAGCTTGTACGAATACAACACCTGCGCCGCAACATCGCTCGAATGGCGCAACACCGGAACCTCGTACAACGCCGGATCCCGATCGATGTCGCTGCTCTGCACCGACAGACGCACCCGCTGACGCGGATCGAACTGCCAACTCAGCCGCCCGTCCAGAACGCGCGCGTCGTACGCCGTGCCACCGTCCCGATGCAACTGCTGCAAGGTGTACGTCACGTTGAGATTGATCCCCCGCCCGATGTCCAACTGCACGAACGGCTCGGCGTCGACCAGATGCCCCGTGCGCGAAGCGAGCAGATCCAGCGCGGCACCGTCCTGGAAATTACCGCCGACCTTGATCGGCGCCCACGGCACCAGTTCGAAGTAGAACGTGCCCCACTGCTCGTCGAACATCCGGCCGCTCCAGAAACGCGTGCGCGACAGCCCACCGAGTTCGTAATACCCTTGGCGTGACGCGCGCGCCGAGAGATAGCCCTCGAGCTCCTTCTCGAGCAACTGCCCGTCGAAGCGATGCGTGATGTCCCAATCGCCGTTGAATTCGATCCGGCTCACCGTCGAACCCTTCGGCATGAACCACGTGCGGCCGCCACCGATCGTCTGCTTGTCGTAACCGACCTGCGTGATGAAGCCCAGGTCCGCGCGGAAACCGTCGTCGACGGCCTGGTGCTGCACATTGAAACGCCAGTTGCGGTTGGCGAACGCATATTTGAGGTACAGCGCGTCGCCCTTCGGCGACGTGTCGCGCAGCGCGAGGCCATCGGGATACACCGAATCGCTGCCCAGCCACTGGCCGATCAGCGTGTGCTCGTCCTTCTGGTAGCGCGCGTCGATGCCGCCGACCGAGTTGCGATAGCCATCGCCGGAACGGTAGGTCGCGATCGCGCCCACGCTGGTGTACGCGTCCAGGTCGTAGCGATAGCGGCCGACGAAATCGTCCGCCGATTGCTCGAGGAAACGGAACGACGAACCCAGCGGTCCCGGCACGAGCAATTGCGTGGTCGCGTCGCGCGCGAGGATCGCGCCGTAGGCCTGCCCGCCGTTACGGCCGGTGACGCGCAAACCGCCATCGGGGTCGGCGATCTGGCGCGTGTAGAGCACCTGCAGCGGCGTGGTGAAGTAATCGGCGCCTTCGAGGAAGAACGGCCGCTTCTCCGGGAAAAACAACGCGAAGCTCGTATTGAGGTCGAGCTGCGCCTGGTCGGTTTCGACCTGCGAGAAATCCGGATTCAGCGTCGCGTTGAGCGTCAGGTTCGGGCTCGGCGCCCAGGCCACGTCGACGCCCGGTTCGATGTCGGTGCCGTCGTTGGTCCATTCCGCGCCGGGGCGCGCGCGCTCTTCGGCGTGCAACATCGTGAGCGTCGGCGTGATCTCCAGGTTCTTGCCCTGCTTCACACCGACGAAGCCATCGACCTTGTCGAAGGTGCACGTCATGCACTTCGAACCGCGCTCGACGCGGTTACTGAAGTACTGGTACCGGAAATCGCGCGGACGCACGCGCAGGAACGTCGCGCCCCAGCGGCGCGTGCCGTCGGTGTCGCGGAAGCGCAGCGTCGCGAAGGGGATGCGCATTTCCACGTCGTAACCGTGTTCGGTCACCTTCGCCGCGCTTTCCCACAGGCCGTCCCAGCTGTCGTCCTCGGAGTTGGTCGACTCTTCCTTGATCAGGTCGGCCTGCACGCCGAAGGGATTGACGAAGAACTCGTACGCGCGGCGTTGGTCGTCGAAGGTGTCGAGCATCACGCCGACGAAGTCGTCGCTGTACAGCGAATCGCGATCGCGCAGGAACGCGCGCAGCTTCGTCGGATCGGGATCCTCGGCGTGGAAGGAAATCAGCAGCGCGTCGTCGGTGTAGGCCATGCGCGCGGTGGTCTTCACCGGCGCGGGCGTGTTGTCGTTCGGCGTGACCTCGAAGACCAGGTCGATCGGCGTCGCCGAGGCCCACGCGACATCGTCGAGCACGCCGTCGACGACGATGTCCGAGGGCGCGCGCGGAATGTCGCGCACGACGGTCCGGGTCGCGGGCGCGGCGGGGGCCGCGGTCTGCGCGAGGGCGGGCGTGGCCGCGACGAGCGCGACAAGGCAGAACAGGGCGCGCCGGAGCGGGCCGCTCGAAGTCAGGACAGGCATGGGCGCGGAGCATGGAGATTCGCCTCGCGCGGCGAGCGTGCCGGAAGTCGGGGCGTGGAGGCATTGCGTCCCGTTGTGGACACGGCCTCACCAAAGGCCGATGGAGCCGCGCCGACGCCGCCGTCAGCATCGCCCGCACACCAACCCCGAGGTTCCAAGCAAATGCAACGTTCCTGTTTCGCCCTCGTCCTGCTCGCCGCCCTGCCGTTTGCGGCATCTGCCAAGGCCCCCGACCTGTCCTACACCTACGCCGAAGCTGGTTACGTTCACAGCGACGCCGGCCGCGACGCCGATGGCTGGGCGATCAACGGCTCCTGGGCGTTGAACGAGAACTTCCACGTCTTCGGCAGCTACGCCGATCACAGCATTGCCGTTTCGAACGTCTACTCCGATTTCGACACCACGCAGTGGTCGCTCGGCATGGGCTACCGCCACGGCCTCAGCGACAACGTCGATTTCGTCGGCCGGCTGGCCTGGACCATGGCGGATTCGGAATACATCAGCTACGGCCGCAAGTTCAGCAACGACAACAACGGCGCTTCCATCGAAGGCGGCGTGCGTGCCGCGATGGGCAAGCACTTCGAAGGCTACGCACTCGGCGGATACGGCGACGTGGCGTACGGCAACGGCGAGTTCTACGCCCGCGTCGGCGCGCAGGCCAAGTTCAGCCAATCCTTCGGCCTTGCGGCGGACGTGAAGTTCATCGGCGGCGATACCCAATGGTTCGTCGGCCCGCGCATGAGCTGGTGATTCACCGCCGGACAGGTCCTGCCATCGCCACCCGCAGCCCGGCTTCGGCCGGGCTGCGTCGTTCAGGGCGCCTTTGCGCGTGCGGGCGGCGTCGAGGCTACACTCGGCCGCCTCGGTTCCCCGGAGAGTCCGCCCGCATGCGCCACGCCCCCCTCATGCTGTCCCTGGCCGTCACGCTCGCGCTCAGCGCCTGCGCGAAGAACGAAACCCCTGCGACGCCGGCCACGCCCGCTGCGTCCTCGACTGCCGCCGCCGCCCCCGCCACGCAGGCCGCCGCCGTGACCGACGAACACTCCTATTCGCAACCCGACAAGGTCCGCACGACCGACCTCGCGCTCGACCTCGCGCTCGACTTCGCGAAGAAGACCCTGTCGGGTACCGCCACCTATTCGCTGGACTGGGTCGACCCCACCGCCACGCAACTGGTGCTCGACACCCGCGATCTCACCATCGCGAAGGCCGAGGGCCTGGGCGCCGACGGGAAGTGGGCACCGCTGCAGTTCAAGCTCGCCGACGGCGCCGACAAGGTGCTCGGCACGAAGCTCACCATCGAAACGCCGCAGCGCCCCAAGCAAGTGCGCGTGACGTACACGACGTCGCCGAATGCCTCGGGCCTGCAGTGGCTCGAACCGTCGATGACGGCCGGCAAGAAGCAGCCTTTCATGTTCAGCCAGTCGCAGCAGATCCACGCGCGTTCGTGGGTGCCCTTGCAGGACACGCCGATCGTGCGCTTCTCCTACACCGCGCACGTCACCGCACCGAAGGACGCGATGGTGCTGATGAGCGCCGACAACGATCCCAAGGCCGCGCGCGACGGCGACTACAGCTTCAAGATGCCGCAGAAGATCCCGTCCTACCTGCTCGCGATCGCGGCCGGCGACCTGGTCTTCCAGCCGATCACCGACAGGGCCGGCGTGTGGGCCGAACCGGGCACCGTGAAGCCGGCGGCCGCCGAATTCGCCGACACCGGCAAGATGATCGACACCGCCGAAAAGCTGTACGGCCCGTATCGCTGGGACCGCTACGACATCCTCGTGCTGCCGCCGTCGTTCCCCTACGGCGGCATGGAAAATCCGCGCCTGACCTTCGCTACGCCGACCGTGATCGTCGGCGACAAGTCGCTCGTCTCGCTGGTGGCGCATGAACTCGCGCACAGCTGGTCGGGCAACCTGGTGACCTTCTCCACCGCGAAGGACGCCTGGCTCAACGAAGGCGTGACCAGCTACGTCGAAAACCGCATCGTCGAAGCGCTGTACGGCAAGCCGCGTTCGGACATGGAGCTGGTGATCAACCGCAACGAGCTGAAGTCCGAATACACCGAGGACAACAAGCCGCTGCAGAAGCTCGCCGGCGCGCCGGGCGAACTGAAGGATCCCGACGACAACCTCAGCTCGACGGTCTACACCAAGGGCGCGTGGTTCATGCAGTTCCTCGAGCAGCGCTTCGGCCGCGACAACTTCGATGCGTTCCTGCGCGGCTACTTCGACCATTTCGCGTTCCAGTCGATCTCCTCGCAGCAATTCGCCGACTACGCGAAGGCCAACCTGCTCGACAAGTATCCGGGCAAGGTCACGCAGCAGGAGTTCGACGAATGGCTGCACCAGCCCGGCGTCCCCTCCGATGCGCCGCAGACCGCGTCGCCGCGCTTCGACGCCGTCGATGCCGCACGCAAGGCCTGGCTGCAGGACGGCACGCTGCCGGCCGCCGATGCCACCGGCAAGTGGTCGACGCAGGAGTGGGTGCACTTCATCGAAGGCATGCCCACCACGCTCAACACCAAGCAGATGGAAGAACTGGACACGGCGTACAAGTTCACCGGCACGCCGAACGGCGAGATCGCGCAGCGCTGGTATCCGCTCGCGGTGCGCAGCGGTTACACGCAGGCCAATGAAGCCATCGCCGCGTTCCTGCAGAAGATCGGCCGTCGCAAGCTGATCATGCCGACGTACAACGAGTTGGTGAAAACGCCGGCCGGCCTGAAGCTCGCCGAGGAAACCTTCGCCAAGGCCAAGCCGGGCTACCACCCGATCACCACCGGTTCGGTGCAAGCGGTGATCGACGCGGCGAAGTCCAAGAACGCGCAATAAGCGGATGACGCGATCCCGCCAAGTCGCCCTCGCGGCCGCCCTCGTGGCGGCCGCGTTGCTTGCGTTGTTCGCGTACGTCCTCGTCGATCCGGACGCGGCGATCCGCATGGATTTCGCGCGGCAACGGCACGATGCGAAGTTGTCGCGGGAAACGCGGGACGTCGCCGGACACCGCTGGGTCTACGCGACGCGCGAAGCGAAGACGGCCGATGCGCCGACGATCGTGATGGTGCACGGCTTCGTCGGCGGCAAGGAAAACTTCTATCCCGTCGCGCGTGCGCTGGCGGGCAAATATCGCCTCGTGATTCCCGACCTGCCGGGGTGGGGCGAAAGCCAGCGCATTCCGAACGAGAACTACGGCTTCCTCGCGCAGAGCGAGCGCCTGGCCGCGTTCATCCGCAATGTCTCGCCAGGCAAGCCGGTCGTGCTCGTCGGGCACTCGATGGGCGGCGGCATCGCGGCGCTCGTCGCGGCGGGCCATCCGGACCTGGTCTCGCGCGTGGCGTTGATCGATGCGGCAGGCGTGCGCTTCAACGACAACGACTTCGGCAAACAGGTCCTCGCCGGTGGCAATCCATATGCCGTGCGCGATCGCGCGAGCCTGGATCGTTTCTTCGCCACCGTCTTCCATCGGGAAGACATGCGGCCGTGGGTGCCGTGGCCGGCCGACAAGGCCTACATCGCGCGTCGCATGCGCGATGCGGAATTCGAACAACAGGTGCTCGCCGCGATCGGCCGCGGCCCCGAACGGTTTCTTCCCGGCAACGAAGCCGCACGCATCCGCCAGCCCACGTTGTTGCTGTGGTGCCGGCAGGACACCGTGATCGATCCCAGCGCGCTCGGGTTGTACGCTGACCGCATTCCGCAGGCGACGGGCGTGATGCTCGATGATTGCGGCCACATGTCGATCATGGAACGGCCCGAAGACGTCGCCATCGCCATCGACCGACTCATCGAACGAGGCCAGCCCCGATGAACGCCCGCATTGGCTCCACGCTCACCGTCGCGCTGCTGCTTGCCGCCTGTGGCCCGAAGGAAGATCCGCAGGCCGCCGCGAAGGCCGCGGCCGCCGAGTCGGCGCGCGTGGATCAACTCGCCGCCGGCAAGGAAAAGGAATTCGAGGACGCGTACGCGCGCAGCGATTGGAAACTCGCGCGCGGCTACGGCGATTCGCTGCAGATGGATTATCCGAACTCCGCCGCCGCCAAGCGCATCCAGGCCAAGCTCGATGACGCGCGCGCGCATCTGCACGCCGAAGACGATGCGCGACGCCGCGCCGCACTGTGGGCCTACCAGACACAACCGGCGAAGGGCGGCACGCAAATTTCGGCGGCGATCTATTCGAAGGAGGAAGTCGACACCGGCGGCGGCAAGCGCCCCGTTCGCCTGATCTTCCGCGACCATCCCGAATGGGGAAAGAGCGCGTACCTGGTGCTGGAGAAGGGCGACTTCGATTGCTATTCGGGGTGCAAGGTGAAGGTGGCGATCGACGACGGAAAACCGAAGGCGATGGCGGCTTCGCGCCCGAAGACCGATGAGGCGATCGCGATGTTCATCACCGACCAGGGCGCGTTGTGGCGCATGGCCGCGCAGGCGAAGACGGCCCTGTCGATCGAGTTCCCGGTGAAGGCCGGCGGCACGCGCACGGCGGTGTTCGAAACCGGTGGCGTGGACAAGGGCAAGCTGCCGAAGTGGAAGTAGTCCGACGAACGATCACGCCGGGTTAGCGCGAGGGGACTAAGCTCGACGTCCCCACCGGAGCGGAGGCGACCATGCTGTCACCGCGCCTGCACAACTATCTCGACCAGCAACATTCCCACTATTCCACGCTGGTGCACGATCGCACGGTCACCGCGCACGAAACCGCCAGTGCCGCGCAAGTCAGCCGCCAGGTGTTCGCCAAGACCGTGATGCTGAAAGTCGACGGCACGCTCGCGATGATGGTAATGCCCGCGGCGTATCGCGTCGACCTGACGCGGCTGTCGCGCGCCCTGGGCGGGCGCATGACCGAACTGGCCGAAGAAACCGAATTCAAGGACGCATTCCCCGATTGCGAAGTCGGTGCGATGCCGCCGTTCGGCAACCTCTACGGGATGCCGGTGTTCGTCGACTCGCGCCTGGCCTCGCACCACGAAATCGCGTTCAACGCCGGCACGCACACCGATGCGGTGCAGATGCCGTACAAGGAATTCGAGCGCCTCGCGCAGCCAGAGTTGCTCTGGCTGGCGCACGTGATGTGATTACAGCGCGTAGCCGAACTGCTGGCGGAATTGCTCGCTGAAGTCCGCGTAATCGAAGCGCTGGTTCTGCGTGCCCGGGTGTTCGACCTTCAGCGCGCCCATCAGATTTCCGATGCGCCCGATCGTCATCCAGTCCGCGCCCTTTTCGATGCCGAAGATCAGGCCCGCGCGGAATGCGTCGCCGCAACCGGTGGGGTCGGTGACGCGGCGCTCGTGCGCGGGCGGCACGTCGTAGGACTTGCCCGGCGTGTGGATCTGCGCGCCCTGCGGGCCGCGCGTGACGATGTAGGCCTTCGTGCGCGAAACGATGTCCTTCTCGTTCCAGCCCGTGCGCTCCTGCAGCAGGTTGGATTCGTAATCGTTGACGGTGACGTAGTCGGCCAGCTCGATGAACTCGCGCAGTTCCTGCCCGTTGAACAGCGGCATCGCCTGGCCCGGATCGAAGATGAAGGGGATGCTGCCCTCGGCGAATTCCTTGGCGTTCTGCAACATGCCTTCGCGGCCGTCGGGGCTCACGATGCCGAAGCTCACGCCCGCCACGTCCTTCACGTGGTTTTCGTAGCTGCGCATCATCGCGCCCGGATGGAAGGCGGTGATCTGGTTGTTGTCGTGGTCGGTGGTGATGAAAGCCTGCGGCGTGAACAACTCGTCGATCACCTTGACCTGGTCCAGGCGGATGTCCTGTTCGACGAACCACTCGCGATACGGGCCGAAATCCTGGCCGACGGTGGCCATCGGGATCGGATCGCCGCCCAGCAGCTTGAGGTTGTAGGCGATGTTGCCCGCGCAACCACCGAACTCCCGGCGCATCCTCGGCACGAGGAAGGAGACATTCAGGATGTGCACCTTGTCCGGCAGGATGTGGTTCTTGAACTGGTCGGGGAACACCATGATGGTGTCGTAGGCCAGGGAACCGCAGATCAGGGCGGACATCGGGAAACCTTGTATTCGGGCCGGGCTGGGCCCGCGGGGCGCACAGGGTAGCGGCCCGTTGCCCGCATGGCCAGAACGGGCCACTTCGGAGGCGATTCTGCGGAGGCCGTCGAATTGCCCGAAATCCCCGGAAAAAACGCGCACTCCGCGCTTGCTGGGGGGCAGGGGGAAGGATAGGCTAGCGCACCTTCGCGGCACGATTTCCAGTGCCGCCCGCATGCAGGCGACTCCCCCCGAATGTTCAAGTTCCTCGGCCGCTACTTCTCCAGCGACCTGTCCATCGATCTGGGCACGGCCAACACCCTCATCTACGTCCGCGGGCAGGGCATCGTGCTCAACGAGCCGTCCGTGGTCGCCGTGCGCCAGGATCGCCTCGGCGGCGGCTCCAAGACGGTCGCGGCGGTCGGCACGGAGGCCAAGCAGATGCTGGGCCGCACCCCGGGCCACATCACCACGATCCGGCCGATGAAGGACGGCGTCATCGCCGACTTCACCTACACCGAGGAAATGCTGAAGCACTTCATCCGCAAGGTGCACAAGTCGCGCCTGCTGCGCCCCAGCCCGCGCGTGCTGGTGTGCGTGCCCTGCGGTTCGACCCAGGTCGAGCGCCGCGCGATCAAGGAATCGGCCGAAGAAGCCGGTGCCCGCGAGGTCCACCTGGTCGAAGAACCCATGGCCGCCGCCATCGGCGCCGGCATGCCGGTGACCGAAGCCTGCGGCTCGATGGTCGTGGACATCGGCGGCGGCACGACGGAAGTCGCGGTCATCGCCCTCAACGGCATCGTGTACTCGCAGTCGGCCCGCATCGGCGGCGACCGCTTCGACGAGGCGATCATCGCCTACGTCCGCCGCACGCAGGGCATGCTGATCGGCGACGCGACGGCCGAGCGCATCAAGCTCGAAATCGGTTGCGCCTACCCGCCGAAGGAAGTGCGCACGATGGAAATCTCGGGCCGCCACCTGGCCGAGGGCGTGCCGAAGATGATCACCATCACCTCCAACGAAGTCCTCGAAGCGCTGCGCGAGCCGCTCGCCGGCATCGTGGCGGCGGTGAAGCAGGCGCTGGAGCAGACCCCGCCGGAACTGTGCGCCGACGTCGCCGAGCGCGGCATCGTGCTCACCGGTGGTGGCGCGCTGTTGCGCGACCTGGATCGCCTGCTGACCGAAGAAACCGGCCTGCATGTGCAGGTGGCCGACGATCCGCTGACGTGCGTGGCGCGTGGCGGTGGCCGTGCGCTGGAGATGCTCGACATGCACGGCAACGAGTTCTTCGCTCCGGAATAAGCGAGCCCCTTTCCCGCCAGGCCTTCCTTCCTCGCCGCCATCGTGCCGTCC
This sequence comes from Lysobacter sp. 2RAF19, assembly GCF_052115395.1. Taxonomy (NCBI): domain Bacteria; kingdom Pseudomonadati; phylum Pseudomonadota; class Gammaproteobacteria; order Lysobacterales; family Lysobacteraceae; genus Lysobacter; species Lysobacter sp. 2RAF19. The sequence continues at coordinate 401,991 of NZ_JBFRGO010000002.1, forward strand.
TACGCCGGTCCAGCAGCTGCCCGCCCCGGCGAAATCGTCGGCACGCTTCGGCTGCTGGCGTATCTGGCCGCGGCCTTCGCGCTGATCCTGCTGGACCATCGCGGCGGTTGGCTCTCGCAGGTCCGCCAGCAGGCGCAGGCGTTCGTGCAACCGATGTGGGCCGTGGCCGGCTGGCCCGGGGCCATGATCGATTCGATCAGCGACGATGCCGGCACGCGCACCTCGCTCATCGAAGAAAACCGCCGCATGCGCAACCAGATGCTCGTCGACAGCGCGCGCATGGCGCGCCTGCAGGCGGCGGCCGCCGACAACGATCGCCTGCGCCGCATGCTCGGCGTCGTGCAGCGCGGCGGCCTGGACGTGCAGCTCGCGCCCATCCTCGACATCGACCTGGATCCCACGCGGCAACGCCTGGTGCTCGATGCCGGCAGCAGCGACGGCGTGCGCGTGGGCCAGGTCGTGATCGATGCCGGCGGCGTGGTCGGCCAGGTCATCGCCACCACCGCGTCGCATTCGACCGCCTTGTTGCTCACCGATCCCGACCATGCCGTGCCCGTCGCCGTGATGCGCAACGGCGTACGCCTGGTCGCCTACGGCACGGGGCGCAGCGATCGGCTCGCGCTGGCGAGCATCCCCTTGTCGAGCGACGTGAAGGTCGGCGATGTCGTCGTCACGTCCGGTCTCGGCGAACGTTTTCCCGCGGGTTTCCCCGTCGGCAGGATCTCCGCGCTGCGGCCCGACGACAGCCGCGCGTTCCTCGTCGGCGATGTCACGCCCGCCGCGCAACTGGATCGCGGCCGCGACGTGCTGCTGCTGCGCAGCGCACCCGAACGCCCGGTGATCGGCCCCGCGCCGGCGACCACCGCGCCGGCCAGCGCATCGAGCGCCGCCGTTCCCGCATCGACCGCCGCCATTCCCACGCGTGCGCAGCTCAAGGCGCGCGCGCCGGCGGCATCGGCCAAGCCCGCCGCAACGACGCAGCCCGCGCCCGCAACGACGCAGCCCGCGCCCGCCACCACCGGGGCGCGCCCATGAGCCGCGAACGCGCCGCCTGGGTCCTTCCCGTCAGCATCGTGGTCGCGCTGCTGCTCGGCTTGCTGCCGCTTCCGGCGCAGGTCGCGCCGCTGCGGCCGTACTGGCTCGCGCTCGCGCTGGCGTACTGGGTGCTCGAAGAACCCGATCGCGTGGGCCTGGGCTTCGCGTTCGTCGTCGGCCTCATCGCGGACCTGTGTTTCGGCAGCCTGCTCGGCGAACAGGCGCTGCGCCTGACCATCCTCGCGTTCATCCTGCAGCGCTTCCGCGCGCGGCTGCGCTTTTTCCCGCTCTCGCAACAGGCACTGGCGATCGGCGCGCTGTTGCTCAACGATCGCATCGTGACCACCGCGCTGCATCTGGCGCTGGGCGAATCGCTGCTCCCGCCGCTGGCGTGGGTGGCGCCGGCGATCGGGATGGTGCTGTGGGCGCCGTTGTTCCTGTTGTTCGACACGCTGCGCCTGCGGGCGTGGCGCAACCGCTGAAGGCCGTCGCATGCGCCGCCGCCAGCTGAAGAACGCATTCGCCGAGGCGATGCAGTTCCGCACCCGCGCGTTGATCGCGTTCGCGGCGGTCGCGCTCGCGCTGTTCGGGCTGGGCGGCTGGTACTTCCGCCTGCAGGTGCTCGAGCACGACGAATACGCGACGCGCTCGGAAGCCAACCGCATCAAGCCGCGCCCGGTCGTGCCGGGCCGCGGGCTCATTCTCGACCGCAAGGGCCGCGTGCTCGCCGAAAACGTGCCGGCCTTCCGCCTGGACGTCGTGCCCGACCAGGCGGGTGACACCCAACAGCTGGTCGCGAGCCTGTCGAAGATCGTCGCCCTCGATCCCGAAGAGATCGAACGTTTCGATATCGAACGCAAGGGCAAGCACGGCTGGCGCCCGATCACGCTGAAGATGCGCGTGGGCGAGGAAGAGGCGGCGCGCTTCGCCGTCGACCGCTGGCGTTTCCCGGGCGTCGAACTCGTGCCCTATCTCAATCGCCATTACCCCTACGGCGATCTGCTCGCGCACATCATCGGTTACGTCGGCCGCATCGACCAGGCGGACCTGGCGAAGATGGGCGAGGTCGACGCCGCGCTCACGCACACCGGCAAGACGGGGCTGGAGCGCTATTACGAGGAAGCGCTGCGCGGCAAGGTGGGTTTCGAGAAGATCGAAACCAACGTCGAAGGCCGCGCGCTGCGTCGCCTCGGCCAGGTGCCCGCGGTGCCGGGCGCGGACCTGCGCCTGTCGATCGACCTGGATCTGCAGAAGGCGATGGTCGCCGCGTTCGAGGATCACGATGGTTCGGCGGTCGCGATCGACCCGCGCACCGGCGAAATCCTCGCGATGGTGAGCCTGCCCTCCTACGACCCCAACCTGTTCGTCAACGGCATCTCGCACGCGCAATACAAGGCGCTGATGGATGATCCCTCGCGCCCGCTGTTCAATCGCAACGTGCTCGGAGGTGGGCCGCCGGGTTCGACGGTGAAGCCGCTGATCGCGCTCGCGGGCCTGGACAGCGGCCTGCGCCGTCCGGAAGACAAGGTGTTCTCCACCGGCGAATTCCACATTCCCGGCCAGAAGCGCGGCTATCGCGACGCGCACGGCGGCGCGGGGTGGACCGACCTGCGCAAGTCGATCGCCGCGTCGGTGAACTTCTACTACTACAAGCTCGCCTACGACATGGGCATCGAGCGCTTCGCCGCGTACATGCACAAATACGGATTCGGCGCGCCCTCGGGCATCGACCTGGCCGGCGAAACCAGCGGCATCGTGCCTTCGCCGGCGTGGAAGGCCACGCGCACGAAGGACCAGTGGTACGCCGGCGAAACCGTGATCGCAGGCATCGGGCAGGGCTATTGGGTCGCCACGACGCTGCAGCTGGCGCGCGGTGTGTCGGCGATCGCCAACGGCGGTCGCCTGATCCGCCCGCACTTGGCCGCCGCGCGTCGCGATGGATACGACACGCCGTGGTTGCCGATCGCGCAGCCGCCCGCGGTGCGCATCACCGACCATCCCGACAACCTGCGTGCCGTGCAGGAAGGCATGATGATGACGATGCAGCCGGGCGGCACGGGCTTCAGCCTCGTGCGCGGCGCGCCGTACCTGATGGCGGGCAAGACCGGCACGGCGCAGAAGATCAGCCGCCGTGGCGGCGTAAGCGTGGATCCGCACCAGTTGCCGTTCAACCTGCGCCACCAGGCCTTGTTCGTCGGCTATGCGCCGGCGGACAACCCGACGATCGCCGTCGCCGTCGCCGTCGAACACGGTGGTTTCGGCGCGAGCACCGCCGGCCCGATCGCACGCAAGATCTTCGACGCCTACCTGCTGGGCAAGATGCCCGAAGTGGCGCCGGCGACGCAGCTTCCCGTCGCCGCTGCAGTCCCGGCGACGCCTTCGCCGACACCGGCGCCGCCGCGATGAACGCCATCCTCCGCATCGGCGTGGATGTCACCGGGCGCGTGATGCGCACGGTCGATCCGTGGCTGCTCGCCGCGCTGCTGGCCTTGATGACCATCGGCCTGGCCGTGTTGTACAGCGCGGGCGCCGAAACCCCGAAACTCGTTTATGCGCAGGGCGTGCGCTTCGTCGTGGGGCTGGCCGCGATGTGGGGCCTGTCGCGCATTCCGCCCACGCGGCTGCGGCACTGGTCGCCGCTGGTGTACGGCATTTCGCTGCTGCCCTTGCTGCTCGTGCTCGCGATCGGGCAGGGCAAGCACGGCAACCACTGGATCAACCTGGGCTTCTTCTACTTCCAGCCTTCGGAAGTGATCAAGTTGAGCCTGCCGATGATGGTCGCGTGGTTCCTGCAGCGCGAACCCTTGCCACCGAGCTTCCGCGTCGTGCTGGTCTCCGGCGCCCTGATCGCGATTCCGCTCGGGCTGATCCTGCTGCAACCGGATTTCGGCACGGGGATGCTGGTGGCCTCCAGCGGCGTGTTCGCGCTGTTCCTCGCCGGCTTGTCGTGGTGGTGGTTCGTCGCCGCCTTCGCCGGCGTGGCGGCGGTCGCGCCGGCCGCGTGGTTCTTCATGCTGCGCGAGTACCAGAAGGAACGCATCCTGACCTTCCTCAATCCCGAATCCGATCCGCTCGGCGCCGGCTGGAACATCATCCAGTCGAAGATCGCGATCGGCGCGGGCGGCATGACGGGCAAGGGCTGGGGGCAGGGCTCGCAGTCGCACCTGGATTACCTGCCCGAACACACCACCGATTTCATCTTCGCCGTGTTGAGCGAAGAGTTCGGCTGGATCGGCGTGGCCACGGTGCTCACGCTGTATCTGTTCGTGATCGGACGCTGCCTGTGGATCGCGGCCGAAGCGCGCGATGGCTATTCGCGTCTGCTCGCGGGCGCGTTGGGCCTGTCCTTCTTCGTCTACGTCATCGTCAACGGCGGGATGATTTCGGGCATGTTGCCGGTCGTCGGCGTGCCCATGCCGCTCCTGAGTTACGGCGGTACGTCCGCGGTTTCCCTGCTGGCGGGCCTGGGCCTGGTGATGGCGGTCGGCGCGCATCGTCCGCGCCATACGACATGAAGCAAAGGCGGGAATAGGGAATAGGGAATGGTTGATGCATGGCGGATCAACAATTCCCCATTCCCTATTCCCCATTCCCCGTCCACGCGCTACCCTCCGGCGCAATGACGTTCCGTGCCGCACTGCTCATTCCATTGGCCGCGCTGACCGCGTGCGCGACCCAGGCCCCGCCTTCCCCGCAAACCGCGCCGACGCCCGCCATCACGCAGGTCAAGCCGGCTTCCGCCGCAACCCGCAGCACGACGCCCGCACCGCCCGTCCCGGCGCAATTGCGCGACATCAGCGCCGCGCGCGCCGACTTCGTGCGCCTGACCGCGGCGAAGTACGACATCGATCCTGCGTACATCGAATCGGTGCTGGCGAAGGCGCAGATCCGCGACGGCATCATCGCCGCGATGTCGCGCCCGGCCGAAGCCAAACCCTGGCGCGACTACCGCCCGATCTTCATCACGCAAGGGCGCATCGACGGCGGCAAGGCCTTCATGTCGACCAATCGCGATGCGCTCGCGCGTGCCGAGGCCCGCTTCGGCGTGCCGGCGGAAATCATCACCGCGATCATCGGCGTGGAAACCAGCTACGGCGGCAACAAGGGCAGCTATCCGGTCATCGATGCGCTGTACACGCTCGCCTTCAACTATCCGCGCACCGGCGATCCGGCCAAGGTCGCGCGCGAGAACCAGCGCGAAGCTTTCTTCCGCGACGAGCTCGGCCAATTCTTCGCCCTGGGCAAGGAAACGGGCCTGGACATCACGCAGCTCAAGGGCAGCTATGCCGGCGCGATGGGCTACGGCCAGTTCATGCCGTCCAGCTACCGGCAGTACGCGGTGGATGGCGACAACGACGGCAAGCGCGATCTGTTCGTCAACATCGACGACGCGGTGGAATCGGTCGCCAACTATTTCGCGAAGAAGGGCGGCTGGAAACGCGGCGGCCCGGTGATGACGGCCGCGCTGCGCGATCCGTCGGCCACCGACTACAGCGCCGAAAACATCGACGTGATGCAGCCCTTCGAGAGCTTCGCGCCGATCGGCTATCGCACCAACCTTCCGCTCGCGCCCGCCACGCCCGCGCAGATCGTGCGCTTCGACGGCGCCGGCGGCACCGAATACTGGATGGTGTTCGACAACTTCCGCGCGATCACCAAGTACAACACCTCGCGTTTGTATGCGACGGCCGTGTACCAACTCGCCGAATCGATCGCCGGGCGCGATGCGCAAATCGCGCAGCAGACGCAGCTGGCGACCGTTCCGCCGCCGCCCGTGCAGGCGCAGGCCACGCCGCCATGAAGCGCGCGCTGCCGGCGATGTGCCTGTTGCTGGCCGCCTGCGGCGGCGCGCCGACCACCAAGGCGCCGACGCCTTCGCAATCTTCCACCACCGTTTCGAACACGTCGGCGAACACGCCCGGCGGCAAACGCCGTTCGCCTTACGCGCCCGCGCAGGAAGACCTTTCCAAGCGCGGCGATTACACCGCCGGCGGCCTCTACGCACCGGGCATCAAGGACAGCGCGCCGCCGCCGATCGACGACGTGCACCTGATCCCCGAACCCGAGGTCGTCGCCGAACCGCGTTCGCGCTACGGCAATCGTGATTACGCGGTGCTCGGCAAGCAATACCACGTGCTCGACGATCCCTCCGGCTATGTCGAACGCGGCACCGCGTCGTTCTACGGCCAGAAATTCCACGGCCGGCGCACCTCGTCGCTCGAGGTGTACGACATGTACGCCTTCAGCGCCGCGCACAAGACCTTGCCGTTGCCGTCCTTCGCACGCGTCACCAACCTGGCGAACGGCAAGTCGGTGATCGTGCGCGTCAACGATCGCGGCCCCTTCCACGACGGGCGCGTGATCGACCTCAGCTACGCGGCTGCGGTGAAGCTCGGCGTGTATCCGGCAGGCACCGCGAACGTGGAAGTGCGCGCGCTCACCGTGAACGATCGCGGCCCCGACATGCGCGTGGCTTCACCCGATCCCGCGCCGCCGCCTGTGTCGCCGAGCGCGATGGACCGCATGGTCGATGCGCTTCCGATCGCCAGCGCGCAAGCCGGCGAACGCAAACCGACGCCCGCCAGCGCGGAGCCCGAACCCACGCCGCCCGGCCCCTGGCGCTTCGACATGCGCCAGGACGGCAAGGCGATGACGGCCGACGAGTTCGACAAGTGGATGAAACAGCGGCAGGTGCACGTGGCGACCGGCCAGTCCGGTACGCCCGCCCCGCGCCCGCCCACCGAACCGGTGAAGGCACCGCTCCCCACCGCAACGGCCGCTTCCACGCCACCGCCGGCCGCGCCCGAAACACCCCCCGCGCAACCTGCGCCGACCGTGAAGGGCGACGCCGTCGTGTTGCAGATCGCCAGTTTCGCCGCACGCGCCAATGCAGAGCGCGCGCTGGCGATGCTTGAAGGCGCCGGCATTCGCGATGCACGCCTGTTCGATGCCACCGCCGCGGGCCAGAAAGTCTGGCGCCTGCGCGTCGGCCCGGTGCCGGGCGAACGCGTTGCGGAACTCAGCGCGACCGTCGCCGGTCTCGGATTCGGCCGCCCAAACATCGTGCGCGATTGATTCTCCTTAGAATCGCGTTCTTTCCCCCTTCGCCGCATTTCCGGAACCCGCCGTCCTGATGAACGTCCGTCCCCTCGCCGCCCTCACCCTCGCGGCCCTCGCCACTTCCTTCATCGGCCTGGCGCTCGCGCAAACGCCGGCGCCTGCGGGCAAGCCCGCCGCGCCCGCCGCGCTGAGCGATTCGCTGCCCGTGCCGCCGCCGCCGCAGATCCAGGGCAAAGCCTGGGTCCTGATGGATTACGCGACCGGCCAGGTCATCGCAGGGCAGAACGGCGATGCGCAACTCGAACCGGCGAGCATCACCAAGGTGATGACCAGCTATGTCGTCGTCGCCGAGATGAAGTCGGGCAAGGTGAAGGGCACCGACCCGGTGATGATGAGCGAGCACGCCTGGCGCGAAGGCGGCGCCGGCACCGAGGGCAGCTACAGCGGTTTCGAAGTGAACAAGACCGCGCCGCTGGTGGAGATGGAAAAGGGCATGGTCGTGCAGTCGGGCAACGACGCGGCCATCGCGCTCGCCGAACACGTCGCCGGCAGCGAAGACGCCTTCGCCGCGCTGATGAATGCCTACGCGCAGCGCATCGGCATGCAGCATTCGCACTTCGAGAATCCGCACGGGCTTTCGCAGCCGGGCCACGTCTCCACCGCGCACGACCTGGCGATTCTCGGCCGCGCATTGATCCGCGATTTCCCCGAGGCCTATTCGTACAACAAGATCAAGGAATACACGGTCGGCCCGATCACGCAGCGCAATCGCAACCTGCTGCTGTGGCGCGATCCTTCCGTCGACGGCATCAAGACCGGCCACCACAGCGGCGCCGGTTACTGCCTGATGGCCTCGGCCAAGCGCGGCGACCAGCGCCTGATTTCGGTGGTCATGGGTTCGACCAGCGAAAACCAGCGTGCGGTGGATTCGCAGGCGCTGCTCAACTGGGGCTTCCGTTTCTTCGAAACCCATCGCCTGTACGAGGCGAACAAGGCGATCTCCAAGCAGAAGGTGTGGAAGGGCGATGCCGACGAAGTGCAGCTCGGCGTGGACTCGCCGATGCTGGTGAGCACGCCGCGCGGCAAGTACGCGCAGCTCAAGCCGAGCATGGACATCCCCAAGACGCTGGTCGCGCCGATCGCGAAGGGCCAGAAGATCGGCAGCGTGAAGGTCACGCTCGACGGCAAGGTGATCGCCGAGCGGCCGCTGGTGGCGCTCAACGCGGTGGAAGAAGGCGGCTTCTTCAAGCGCATGTGGGACGAGCTGATGATGTGGTGGAACAGCTGACGGGTTGAAGCCGCTTCGGGGGCGCCGGGGTTGGGTTCGCTCCTTGGCGGTCCCATAATCGGCCGATGGAGATCAAGTCCGACAACCCCGATCACGGCTTCCAGTTTCCCGGCACCTTCGAGCTCTCCGCCATGGGCGCGGCCGACAAGGACCTGCAGGCCGAACTTCCGCGCCTGCTGATGGCCGCCGGCATCGACGTGGTGAGCGAGTCGGTCAGCTGGAAGCACTCCTCCAACGGGAAATACGTCTCCGTGCGCATCGCCTTCAAGGCCGACTCGCGCGAGCAGTACGACGCCGCGCACGCCGCCCTGCGTGCGCACCCCGAGGTGAAGTGGACGCTGTGAGCGTCGCCATCGCGCCGCAGGCGGGGATCGCACGCGAGCTCGTCGCGCGCCCGGCGTTCGTTCGCGACCTGGGCCGCAGGTCCTACGAACCGGTGTGGCGCGCGATGCAGGCCTTCACGGATGCGCGCACCGATGAAACCCCCGACGAAATCTGGCTCGTGGAGCACGATCCGGTTTTCACGCTCGGCCAGGCCGGCAAGCCCGAACACGTCCTGATGCCGGGCGATATCCCCGTGATCCACGTCGATCGCGGCGGGCAGGTGACCTATCACGGCCCGGGCCAGATCGTGGCCTACCCCTTGCTCGACCTGAAGCGGCTGAAGGTGGGCGTGCGCGAGTACGTCCATCGCATCGAACAGGCCATCATCGACACGCTGGGCGACTGGAACATCCACGCGCAGCGCCGCGACGGCGCGCCGGGTGTGTACGTGAACGACGCCAAGGTCGCCGCGCTGGGCATCCGCGTGCGACGCGGCTGCACCTTCCACGGCCTCGCATTCAACATCGCGATGGACCTGGAACCCTTCCACCGCATCAATCCGTGCGGCTACGCGGGGTTGCAGGTGGTCTCGATGCAAGACCTGGGCGGCCCGAACGACCTGGACGCCGTCAAACCCCGGCTGCTGGAGCACCTGGCCGTACAATTCGGCCTGCGGCTCCAGCCTGCGCCCCCTGAATCATTCGCGGCACCTTCCCCATGAGCGAAACCGAGTCCAAGGCCATCCCGCTGACCATCGTCGGCGACGTCGCACCGTCGCTCGTGCCGGGCGCCAAGCAAGTGGCCGGCGACAAGATCGCGCGCTCGCCGGTGCAATTCGCCGACACGCCCGTGTTGCGCAAACCGTCCTGGATCCGCGTGCGCATTCCCTCGGGCAATTCGGTGGCCAACCTCAAGGCCAAGCTGCGCGAGAACCGCCTGGTCACGGTGTGCGAGGAAGCCAGCTGCCCGAACATCCACGAGTGCTTCAGCCACGGCACGGCGACCTTCATGATCCTCGGCGAGGTCTGCACGCGCCGCTGCTCGTTCTGCGACGTCGCCCATGGCCGCCCGAAGCCGCCCGATGCCGGCGAGCCCCTGCACCTGGCGACCACCATCGCCGACATGGGCCTGAAGTACGTGGTGATCACTTCGGTCGACCGCGACGACCTGCGCGACGGCGGTGCCCAGCACTTCGTCGACTGCATCAGCGCGGTGCGCCACCACAGCCCGCGCACGAAGATCGAAATCCTCACGCCCGATTTCCGGGGCAAGGGCCGCATGGACCGCGCGCTGGAGATCCTGGCGACCAACCCGCCCGACGTGTTCAACCACAATGTCGAGACGGTGCCGGACCTGTATCCGAACGTGCGCCCCGGCGCGGACTACGCCTGGTCGCTCACGCTGCTGAAGAAGTTCAAGGCGCAGCACCCGGACGTCGCCACCAAGTCCGGGATCATGCTCGGCCTCGGCGAGACGATGGAGCAGGTGCAGGCGACGCTGCGCGATTTGCGCGCACACGACGTGGACATGATCACCATCGGCCAGTACCTCCAGCCCAGCCCGCACCACCATCCGGTGCTGCGTTACTGGACGCCGGACGAATTCAAGGCGCTCGAGGTCTACGGCATGTCGCTCGGGTTCACCCACGTCGCCTCGGGCCCGTTGGTGCGTTCGTCGTACCACGCTGATCGGCAGGCGATCGACGCGGGCTTCGTCGCCGCGTAAAGGCGCGGTTCGGGTTGGCCTTCGGATTTCGTTAACGCCACGCGAAAGCGGGCGTGGGGAATGAACGATCCCCATGGCCTGAACGCTCAGTCTCACCTTTTGCCGCTGGCGCGCGCCGGAAACTTTCGGCACTGTCGGCCTATCGATGCCAGTCGCAGTCTGGACTTGCCGTTCAATCCCAGCGGCACCCCGTTGTTCCCTTGTCGGCCCGCCCCACCGGGCCCGGAAGCGCCCATGAAGCTCAGCAAGACCCTGCCCGTCCTCACCATCGCCCTCGCGCTGTCGGCGCCACTCGCGCTGCTCGCGCGCGCCGACAACGACACCCAGTTGCCGGATGGTCCCAACGCCGCGCAGGCGAAGACCGCCGAACTGGTCTACGGCCTGTTGTCGGACAGCCGCTTCGCCTATCGCCCGCGCAATCTCGACGACGCGCTGTCGAAAGACATCTACAAGCGCTACCTCGAAGCGATGGATCCCGGGAAGCTGTTCTTCACCGCGCAGGACATCGCGAAGTTCGCGCCGTACCAGACGCAACTGGACGACGCGATCAAGAGCGGTTCGATGGACGCGCCCTACGCGATGTTCGCCATCTACAAGCAGCGCGTCGCCGAACGCACCGCGTTCGCGCGCAAGGCGCTGAAGACCGACAAGTTCGATTTCAGCGGCACCGACCGCTACGACTACGACCGCGAAAAAGCGGCGTGGGCCGACGCGGCCACGCTCGACAAGATCTGGATGCAGTCGGTGCGCAACGACTGGCTGCGCCTGAAGCTCGCCGGCAAGGCGCCCGACGACATCCGCAAGACGCTCGACAAGCGCTACGGCAACCTGGTCAAGGGCGTCGAGGATCTCAACGGCGAGGACATCTTCCAGACGTTCCTGACCTCCTACGCGAATTCGATCGACCCGCACACCGATTACTTCAACCCGCGCACCGCGGCCAACTTCAACCTCACCATGTCGCTGTCGCTGGAAGGCATCGGCGCGGTGCTGCAGAAGCAGGACGAAGTGGTGGTGATCCGCGAGATCATCCCGGGCGGCCCTGCTTCGCGCAGCGGCAAGCTCAAGCCGGGCGACCGCATCGTCGCCGTCGGGCAGGGCACGTCGGGCGAGATGAAGGACGTGGTCGGCTGGCGCATCGACGATGTCGTCGAGCAGATCCGCGGCAACAAGGGCACGCCCGTGCGCCTGGATGTCGTGCCGGCCGAATCGCCCGCCGATTCCAAGCCCGAGCGCCTGGTGCTCACGCGCGACAAGGTGCGCCTGGAAGAACAGGCCGCCAAGGCGCAGACCATCACCGTGCCGGGCGCCGATGGCGCGCCCTCGCGCAAGATCGGCGTGATCAAGCTGCCGGCGTTCTACCAGGACTTCGAAGGCCGCCGGAAGAACGCGAACGACTATGCGTCGGCCACGCGCGACGTCGCCAAGCTGCTCGCGCAGCTCAAGGCGCAGAAGGTCGACGGCGTGGTGCTCGACCTGCGCAACAACGGCGGCGGTTCGCTCACCGAAGCGGTGGAGTTGACCGGCCTGTTCGTCGATCGCGGCCCGGTGGTGCAGGTGGTCGAATCCGGCGGACGCGTGAGCGTCGAGGACGACACGCGCGCCGGCGTCGCATGGGACGGCCCGCTCGCGGTGCTGACCAATCGTGGCTCGGCCTCGGCGTCGGAAATCTTCGCCGGCGCGATCCAGGATTACGGCCGCGGCCTGGTCATCGGTGAAACGACCTTCGGCAAGGGCACGGTGCAGAACCTGATCGACCTGGATCGTTGGCCGCAGAACGACGGCGACAAGTACGGCCAGGTGAAGCTCACCATCGCGCAGTTCTTCCGCATCAGCGGCGGCAGCACGCAGCACAAGGGCGTGGTGCCGGACATCGCCTTCCCGGTGTCGGTGGATGCCAGCGAATTCGGCGAGAGCACCTACGACAACGCGCTGCCGTGGTCGCGCATCCAGGCGGTCGACCACACGCAGTACGGCAACTTCGCGCCGATCATTCCGCGCCTGGATTCCCTGCACGCCGCGCGCGTGGCCAAGGACAAGGAGTTCCAGTGGTGGGCGCAGGACGTGGCGCAGTTCCGCGCCGAGTCGGCGAAGAAGTCGGTCTCGCTCAACGAAGCCGAGCGCCGCGCCGAGCGCGACAAGTTCGAAGCCAAGACCAAGCAGCGCCAGGCCGAACGCAAGGCGCTGGGCCTGCCGCTGGATCCCTTCGCCAACGACAGCGACGACGGCTTGCAGGCCAACGAGCGCAACATTGCCGAAGACGCCAAGCGCGAGAAGCTGGAAGAGAAGCGCCCGGATCCGCTGCTCCGCGAATCCGCCGCGATCCTCGCCGATGCGCTCACGCTGCTGACCAACGACCAGAAGCTTTCGCAGCAGGTGCTGCCGGCTTCGCGGACGATGGGGCACTGGTCCGAGTAACGCCGGCCAGGCGCGGCTCGCGTCGGAGTTTCCCGACGCGGCGGCGGGCAAGAATCGGATATCGGGCGCCTTCGGGCGCCCGTATCGTTTGCACATGGACATGATCGCAACCAAAGCCAGCGACACGACGATCCGCAAGCTCGAGCACGCCCGCCGCGTGCTGGAAACCGACGAGCCCACGCTCGAGGCACTCGCCGAGATCGTGGGCCTCAGCGCGTCGCATCTGCAGCGCAGTTTCACCGCGCGGTTCGGGCTCAGCCCGGCGCAATTCCTGGCACAGCGCAAGCTCGGCGCGCTGAAGACCGCGCTGCGCGACGGCGACGACGTGAGCGGTGCGCTCTACGACGCCGGGTATGGCTCGCCCTCGCGCGTGTATGAAGACGGCGCCGCGAAACTCGGCATGACGCCGGCGCGTTACCGCGCGGGCGGGCAGGGCGAACGCATTCGCTGGAGCATCGTCGACACCGCATTGGGCCAGGCGCTGGTCGCGACCACCGAGCGCGGCATCTGCATGGTGGAACTCGGTCGCGACGCCACGGGCCTGGAGCGCAGCCTGCACATGGAATTCCCGCAGGCGCACCTGGAACGCGTCGACGCCGGCCGCGACGAATTCCTCACACCGCGCGTGCGCGCCGTGGCTGACGCGCTGGCGGGCAAGCAGGCGCATGTCGACCTCGACCTGCTGGGCACCGCCTTCCAGAAAAAAGTCTGGGACGCGCTGATGCGCATTCCGCGCGGCGAAACCCGCAGTTACTCGGCGCTCGCCACCGACGTCGGCGCGCCCCTGGGGGCACGTGCGATCGCCAACGCCTGCGCACACAACCGCGTCGCAATCCTCGTTCCCTGCCATCGCGTGGTGCGCAACGATGGGACGCTCGGCGGCTACCGCTGGGGCCTGCCGCTGAAGGAACACTTGCTGCGTCGCGAGCAAGCCGCCGCGTAACTCCCTCCCCTGCGAAGGCAGGGAGGGCCGGGGAGGGGTTGCGCGTTTCGCGCGCTACTTCTTCCGCTTTACAGGCGCACGCGTCGGCAGATGCAACCCCAACTTGATCGGCTCGAACACCATGCGCGTCTCATAGCGCTTGAGCGTTTCGTCATTGCCGAACAGGCGCTCGGCGACTTCGCGCGTATGCGGCAGCCCCGTCGTTGCGAGAATCACCAGGTAATCCCACTCGCCGGCCAGCACGTAACACTGCTGCACTTCGGCCGAGCTGCGCATGCGCGCATAGAACGCCGCGTGGTGGCGCGCCGATTCCCGCTCCAGCGCCACCAGCACCGTGGCCAATGTGACGTTGCCGAGCATCGCCGGATTCAGCACGGCCACCTGCCGCATCAAGCCCGATTCGCGATAGCGCTTGATGCGCCGCTGCACGGCGCTGGCGGACAGCCCCACTTCGTCGCCGAGCGCCGACAGCGTGGCGTCGGCGTCGCGTTGCAGCAGTTCGAGCAGCCGGTGGTCGAATTCGTCCAGTGCGAAGGGCGTGGTCGACATCGTGTTCGCTCGCAGGGTGATGCGCGTCTTCGCGCCATGCAAGATTCTTGCGCGCAAACGCACGAATTTTCAAGCGCGATTCCGGACGGCTCGCTAGAGTGCTCGCTTCCGACAACCCCCTCGTCGGGAGCCCAGATGCAGGACCCGATCCTCGCCTCCCTCGCGCAGTTCCCGCAGCTCCTGCGCGCGCATTTCGCCACGATTCCACCCGGCCAGGCCCGCTTCCGTCCCCAGGCCTGGGACGGCTGCCCGAGCGAACACTTCGACCCGCTCCACCAGCTCTGGCACCTACGCGACATCGAGCGCGAGGGTTACCACGTGCGCTTCGGCCGCACGCTGGCCGAGCACGCACCACTGCTCGCCGACATCGACAGTTACGCGCTCGCCGAATCCAGGGGCGAACGCGGCAGCGCGGAAGAGGCGCTCGACGAATTCGAAGCCGCGCGCGCGCAAACCATCGCCCTGCTCACCGACCTAACCCCCGGACAACTCGAACGCCCGGCGACCTTCGACGGCTTCGGCCCGGTGACCGTGCGCAGCCTGATGCATCTGTTGTGCAGCCACGACCACCAACACCTCGCGGGCCTGCAATGGCTCGCCGCACGAGCCCTCGCATGAGCACGCCTCTCAAACCCGCCACCCCGCTCGCCGTCGGCCTGGCGCTCGCGTCGGTCTACATCCTGTGGGGTTCGACCTACCTCGCGATCCGCTTCGCCCTGCACGGCTATCCGCCGTTCCTGCTCGCGGCGATCCGCATGGCGATCGCCGGTTCGATCATGTACGCGGTGTTGCGCATGCGCGGCGTGGCCGCACCGACCAAGCAGCAATGGATCACGCTGGCCAAGCTCTCGGTCTTCATGGTCGTGCTGTCCAATGCGTTGGTGAACAAGGCCGAGACGCAAGTGGGTTCGGGCCTGGCGGCGATCGCGGTCGCGTCGATGCCGCTGTTCGCGGGCGTGTTCGCAATGCTCAAGGGCCGCCATCCCACGCGCATGGAATGGGCCGGCCTGATCGTGGGTTTCCTCGGCGTGATCTGGCTCAGTGTCGGCGGTGAGCTCTCGGGTTCGAAGCTCGGGCTGATCTGCCTGATCATCGCGCCGCTGGCGTGGGCATGGGGCTCGATCTGGTCGCGCGACCAGGACTTGCCCGAACCCTTCATGGCCGCCGCGGGCCAGATGCTCGTCGGCACGCTGTGGTTGGTCGTCGTCGCGCTCGTCGCGGGCGAACGCATCACGACGATGCCGAGTGTCGAATCCACCGCCGCGCTGCTGTACCTGGTCGTCGCCGGTTCGATCTTCGGCTTCACCGCCTACATCTGGTTGTTGCATCACGTGCGGCCGGCGCTTGCGACCAGCTATGCCTACGTCAATCCGCCGCTCGCGGTGTTGATCGGCGCGCTGATCGGTGGCGAATCCTTCACCACGCACGATCTCGGCGCGATGGCGGTGATCCTCGCCGGCGTGGTGTTGATCACGTTGGCGAAAGCGCGCGCTGCATCGCCGGCGCCGACAGCGGCGGCCGTGCGCGAAGCGGCCGAGGAGCCCGTGGCGTGAGCGAGCAGACGCTCGATCGCCGCGGCCTGTGGATCGCGATCGCCTCCTTCCTGCTGTGGGGCGTCATGCCGCTGTGGTGGCACCTGATGAAGTCGGTGCCCTCGCTGCAGATCGTGTTGCATCGCATCGCGTGGAGCGCGGTGATCGTCGGCGCGTTCCTGTTCTGGCGCGACGGGCGCGGCTGGCTCAAGCGCGCGCTGTCGAAGCCCAACACGTGGTGGATGCTCGCCCTGTCCGGCGTGCTGATCGGCTTCAACTGGGGCCTGTACATCTGGGCGGTGAACGCCGGCCACGTCGTGGAATCGAGCCTGGGGTACTTCATCAATCCGCTGCTCAACGTATTGCTTGGCGTCGTCTTCCTGCGCGAGCGCCTCGGCCGCGTGCAGTGGGTGTCGGTGGCGATCGCGACAATCGGCGTGGCGTGGCTGACGTTCCGCTTCGGCCAGTTGCCGTGGATCGCGCTGGCGCTCGCGGCGTCGTTCGCGCTGTACGGCTTGATCCGCAAGCTCGCGGCGGTCGACTCGATCGATGGCCTGGGTGTCGAAGGCGCGTATCTGTTCCTGCCGGTCGTCGCGATGCTCGCGTGGAGCGAAACGCACGGGCAGGGCGGCTTCTTCGATGGCTACGGCGCGTTGATGAGCGTGATGCTGATCGTCAGCGGCGCGCTCACGGCGCTGCCGCTCGTGGGCTTCGCCTACGCGGTGAGGCGCGTGCCCTTGTCGATCATTGGCTTGCTGCAGTACGTCGCGCCGACGATGCAATTCCTGATCGGCGTGTTCGTCTTCCACGAAGCCTTCGACCGCGACCGCGCGGTCGGCTTCGCCTTCATCTGGATCGCCCTGGCGATCTTCGCGATCGACGGCGCGCTGCGTGCGCGCCGTGCGAATGCGCGCACACCGCTCGTTCCCGCCGCCTGAACCCCTCTCCCTGGAGGGGAGAGGGGGGCGATGCGTTAGGGCGTCATCGCAAGGAAGCGTTGTTGCACAGCGTTTGCGCAAGTCTTCAGCGCCGGGCGAAGTTCGCCCGGGGCCACCGTGATGCACATCTGCGTGCCGTCCGCGCGCAACCGGCCATGCACGTCGCGCACCCAGGCTTGGCGGACGCCGCCGTCGCAGGTTGCGGCGATGAGGTTCAACGAGGGCGACTGCGACGCCTCGAGGCACTTCCCGCCAACCTGGAGCTGCTTGCCGACACGGCGGAACACCTGGCCTGTTGCACCGCTGCACGTGCGGGCGCCCACCGGGCGTGTTGCCCCGGCGCCGCCCTGTGCTTCGAGGCAGCGGTTGTCGAGATTGCTGACCAGCAGCGCGTCCTGTGTCACGCGCACGCGGCGCACCTCATGCGCGCTGCCGCTGGTGTCCACATACGAGAACAAGCCGAAGCGCAGGCGGTCCGGCGGCGCGATGGCGAAATCCTGCGCGTCATAGACGACGTGCCCGTCAAGGGAGAGGTCGAACAGGAACCCGCCGTTGTTCGCCTTCGGCGTCAACGTGGCATCCACGCTGCGCACGAATCCCTTGGCGATGCCTTCCTCGCGCGACATGCACTCGTACTCCGGAACGCGCTCGTCGGGCATCGACTGGTAATTCATGCAGGCCAGGCGGACCGGGGAGGGGCGTTTGTCGACCACTTGGTGTCCCGCACCGCGCACGGCCACGAGATTCGCCATGTGCGGGTCGAAGGCACCGCCACATGGCGCGGAGAACTGCCCCAGCCACTGGAAGCCGATGCTGAGGTAATCCCCCTTCATCGCGCAGCCTTGTCCGTCGTGGTGGAGCGAGGTGTTCACCACGCTCGCATCCATCAGCTGGAAACCGAACAGGCGTGCATCGGCCCTGCGGGGGCTGTGCGACAGGAACTCGTACCGGATGCGCATGGGGAACAGGGGATCGAGTGTTTCGCCCGACGTGGCGTAGCTCACCTGGTAGGTCGCCTGGTTGCTATTCAGCGCCTTCCAGCCCGAACCGTCCGTCGAAGGTTGTTCGACGACCGGATCGGCGTGGGCATATGTGAGGGCCTTGGCGTCGAGGGTCCATGGTGATTTCGCCGACGCCGTACCGGACGCGAAAGCGCCGAGCAGCGCGAGCGTCGTGACGACAGTGCGCGTGTTGCAGATTCGATTCACCCGAAATCCTTATCGTTGGCGCCGATTGCGCCACGCGCAATGGTGTCGAACGAACTTGCAAGCGTCAGCGCGAATCGTCCCGCGTGTGCCTTGCTTCAGATAAGGAAAGGCCGCGCAATGCGCGGCCTTCGGAATGCAACCATGCGCCAACCCTCACGCCGCGCGCAACGCCTCCGTCACCGGCAGCCGCGCCGCGCGCAGCGCCGGGAACAAGCCGCCGACCAGGCCGATGCCGAGCGCCCACTTCAGCCCGGTCCAGAGCAACTGCGGGGTGACGCGGAACTGGAACACGACCTGGCTGAAGTTGTTGCCCAGCGTCGAGACCGTGTGCCCGTTGAACAACAGCCACGCGATCGCCGCGCCGAGCAAACCGCCGAGCAGCGCGAGCAACATCGTTTCCAGCATCACCGCCGTCACCACCGGCAGGCCGCGGAAACCGATCGCGCGCATCGTCGCGATTTCGCGCGCACGCCCGGCCACCGCTGCGTACATCGAGTTCAGCGCGCCGAAGATCGCGCCGACCGCCATGATCGTGCCGATCACGATGCCGAGGATCGACAGGAACTTGGTGAGGTTTTCCGATTGCTTGGCGTAGTAGTCGTGCGTTGTCGACACGTCGAGCTTCAAGCGCGGATCGGCGGCGAGTGCGCCGCTCAACTGCTTGAAGCCCGTCTTGCCATCCAGCTTCACCGTCACCGACTGGAAGGCCTGGCGCTGGTAGGCCGGGCCCAGCACGTCGGCATCGGCCCACAACTCCGACTCGTTCGAATCGCCCGATTCGAACACGCCCACCACCGTCCAGATCTGGTTGGCGAGGTTGAGCTGCTTGCCGACTTCCAGGCCACGGAACTGCCGTTGCGCGCCGCGCCCGACGACCATCTCGCGCAGGCCGCCGTTGAACTTGCGGCCTTCGACGATCTTCAGGTTCGGGCGGATCGTCCACGCATCCGGCCCGACGCCGCGGAACTGCACGTTGGTGTCGGTGCCGTCGGCCTTGCTCTGCAGGTTGACGACCTGGGAGAGCTCCGGCGACACGATCGGACGCCCGTCGGGGCCGCGCGCGATGCCGGCCAACGCGGAGATCAGCGGGACCTGGTCGCGCGTGATCACCGAGTTGGTCTCCGCTTGCGAGCCACCGCGCAACACGATCGCCGTGTCGGTACCGCCGGTGTTGGACAGCGTGGCGCGGAAGCCTTCGCCCATCGCGAGCATCGCGACCAGCACGCCGACCACGCCGGCGATGCCGACCACGATCACGACCGACGGACCCCAGCGTTGCGGGAGACCGGCGATGCCGATGCTCGTGGCTGCGCGTGCGAGTGCGCCGCTGCGCGTGGTGAACAACCAGATGGCGACGATCGTGGCGAGGCCGAGCATGCCGTAGGGCACGAACGCCGCGGCCACCAGCACCACGGCGAGCAGGAGCAGGAGGAGCAAGTTCACAAGAATCTTCATGTGGATCTCCTCAGCGGCCCGCGAGGGCGTCGACGATGTTCAGGCGCATCGCGCGCAGTGCCGGCAGCAGGCCGGACAACACACCGAAGGCCAACATGAGCACCAGCCCGGTGATCCAGCTTTCGGCCGGCAAGGACGACGGCAACTGGATGAACCCGCCGCTGCCCTTGGTCGTGGCGATCATCGCGATGGGCGCGAGCGCCAGGCCGATGATCGCGCCGATGGCGACAAGCAAGACCGATTCGCCCAGCACCAGCAGCAGGATGCTGCGGTTGGTGAAACCGATCGTCTTGAGCACCGCCAGTTCCGGGATGCGTTCGCGCACGGCCTGCGCCATCGTGTTGCCCGTCAGCAGCAACAGGGTGAAGAAGACCGCGCCCATGATCCCGCTCACGATCATGCCGATGTCGGCGATCTGCTTGATGAAGGCCTTGTTGAACGCTTCCTCGGTCTGCGTCTTGGTCTCGTGGTCGGAGTTGGCCGAGAGCTTGTCGATCGCCTTGGCGACGCGATCGGCGCTGTCGGCGTTGTCCAGTTGCACGATGTACCAGCCCACGCGCCCCTTGACGTAGTCGTTGGACTCGTCGAAGTAATTCCAGTGGAACAGCATCACCGCTTCCTGGCCTTTCCGCTTTTCGTCTTCGACCTTGAAGATGCCGTCGAGGCGGAAGGTCCAGTCGTTGCTGCCCTTGGTCGGGAAGATCGTCGCCTGCAGCGGGATCGTGTCGCCGATCTTCCAGCCGAACTTCTTGGCCAGCGTTTCGCCGACCACCGCGCCGACGCGATCGGATTCCCAGGCCTTGCGCTGGTCGGCCGGCAACACGTACTCCGGATACAGATCCAGGTAGTCGGGGCCGACGGAGAAGTTCGGGAAGAAGTTTTCCGGCTTCTGGTAGATGCCGCCGAACCACGCCGCGTACGAGGATTTCTTCACCCCGTCGATCGAACGGATCTGCGAGTCCAGGCTGTAAGGCAGCATCTGCGTCAGCGACAGGCGCGAGGACGCGATCATGCGGTTGGCGCCGGTCACGCTGCCGCCGGAATTGAAGGCGACGCGCACCGAGTCCAGCATGCCGAACAGGAAGAACGCCGTGATCACCGAGAACAGAGTGAGGAACGTGCGTGTCTTGGAGCGGAACAGGGCCGCCCAGATCAAATGGAAATATTTCATCGCTGGCCTCCGGCGATCACGCGTGGATGGCTTGTTCGACGAGGTTGCCCTTGTCGAGGTGCAGCGTGTGCGTGGCGTACTCGGCCGCCTTCGGATCGTGCGTGACCATCACGATGGTCTTGTTGTGATCGCGATTGAGCATCTGCAGCAGCCCCAGGATTTCCTCGGCCGATGCGCGGTCCAGGTCGCCGGTGGGTTCGTCGCAGATCAGCAGCGTGGGGTCGGACACGATGGCGCGCGCGATTGCCACGCGCTGCTGCTGGCCGCCGGAGAGTTCGGACGGCCGATGCTTGCCGCGATCCTTCAATCCGACCAGTTCCAGCGCGATTTCTGCGTTGCGCTTGCGCTGCGCGGCCGAGAGCTTGGTGAGCAGCAGCGGCAGTTCGACGTTCTTCTGCGCGGTGAGCGTCGGCATCAGGTTGTAGAACTGGAAGACGAAGCCGACGTGGTTGCTGCGCCAGTTCGACAACTGCCCCGACGCGAGCTGGTCGATGCGTGCGCCGCCCACCGAGATCTCGCCGCCCGAAGGCGTATCCAGGCCGCCGATGAGATTGAGCAGCGTGGTCTTGCCCGAACCCGACGGGCCCATCAGCGCGACGAAATCGCCCTCGTCGATATCCAGGTCCAGGCCGTTCAGAACGTCGACGGTCTCCGGACCGCGGCGGTACTTCTTGTGCAGGTTGCGGATGCTGACGAGGGTGGACATGCGAACTCCGGGGGGTGGGTGCGGTGGGGAGTTACTGCGCTTCTGGTTTCTTCTGCTTGATGCGGCCGCCATCGACCAGCGATTCGGGCGGGCTGAGCACGACGGTGTCGCCGCCGCTCAGTCCATCGACGATCTCGCGGTCGTCGCCCAGCGTGCGGCCGACCTTGACCGCGCGCTGCTGCGCCTTGTCGTCGGCGACCACGAATACGACGTCGTTGCCGCCGCGATCGACGATCGCGTTCGCCGGTGCGAGCACCGTCGGCTTGCGCGGCGGCGCGTCCTTCGGCGGCGCGGCTTCCAGGAAGCTCACGCGCGCGCCCATGTCGGGCACGATGCGCGCGTCCTTCTGGTCCACCGCCACGCGCACCTTCACCGTCGCCTTGCCGCGGTCGGCGGCGGGAATGATGGCGATGACGTGGCCGGGGATCTTCCAGTCGGGATAGGCGTTGAGCATGGTCTGCGTCGGCATGCCGGGTTTCACGCGGCCGATGAAGGCCTCGCCGACTTCCACTTCCACTTCCAGCGAATCCATGTCGACGATGGTGCCGATGCCCGTGCGCGTGAAGCCGCCACCGGCGGACAGCGGCGAGACGATTTCGCCCGGCTGCGCGGCCTTGGCGATCACGATGCCCGCGAACGGCGCCCGCACGATCGTGTTGTCCATGCCCAGGTCGGCGATGCGCAGGCGATCGCCGGCCACGCGCGCGTTGCGCTGCGCGGTGAGCAATTGCGCGCGCAATGCATCGCGTTCGGCGACGGCCTGGTCGTACTGCGCTTTGGCGACGAGCTGCTGCTTGACCAGCCCGTTCAAACGACCGACGTTGGCTTCGGCTTCCTTGAGCTGTGCCTGCACCATGCCGATCTGGCTTTGCGCGGCGCCGACCTGCGAAGACATGAGCGAACGTTCGGCGTCTGCGTCGATCGGATCGAGCGTCGCCATGACCTGGCCGGCCTCGACATGCATGCCTTCCTCGATCTTGATCTCGCGCACCTTGCCGGTGATCTTCGCCGACACCGTCGCCATGCGCCGCGCGACCATGTAACCGGTCGCATCGAGCACCGTGGCCGCCCCGCCGCCGCTGGCGCCACCGACGGTGGTCACCTGCGCGGTTTCGACTTCGATCGCCTTGTCGTGACCGAACGCGACCCATGCGCCGACCAGCGCCGCGAACACGCCGCCGAAGATGGCGAGCAATGCCCAGCGCTTCCGCGACGGCGGCGCGGGCGGGGGCGCACTGCGGTCGATGCGCAATTCCTTCAACAGATCGGCGGACGCGTTGGGCATGGTGGTCCAGGGACGGAGGGAGGCGCCTAGTGTGACCAAGCAGGCAGGCGGATGCCATTGCAGGGGCGCAGCCTACGGAAGGCCGCCCCCGGGCGCACCTGACGCATGTCATGTGCTTTGCATGAAGGTCCGGACTGGGACGCGCCCCGGCGCGAGCGCAGCATCGTCTCCACATTCACGTGGAGCTTCGCCATGTCCAGCTTCGAGGGCGCACTCGCGCGCCTGCACCAGGCAAGCAAGTCCTACGGCAAGGTGCGCGCGCTGGACGGCGTGGACCTGACGCTGCGCGGCGGCGAGTTGCTCGCGCTGCTCGGCCCCAACGGTGCGGGCAAGACCACCGCGATCGGCCTGTTCCTCGGACTGCTGCGCGCCGACGGCGGCACGGTCGAACTGTTCGGCCAGGATCCGCAGGACATCGCCGCGCGTCGCCATATCGGCGTGATGCTGCAGGACGCGCAACTGCCGCCGACCTTGCGCGTCGGCGAACTCATTCGCCTGGCCGCCAGCTATTACCCCGCCCCGCGCGGTGTGCAGGAAAGCGCGGACCTGGCCGGTGTCGCCGATCTGTTGAAGCGTCCGTACGGCAAGTTGTCCGGCGGCCAGCAGCGTCGCGTGCAATTTGCGCTCGCACTGTGCGGCCGGCCCAAGCTGTTGTTCCTCGACGAACCGACCGTGGGCATGGACATCGAAGCGCGCCGCAAACTCTGGGCCGCGATCCGCCACCTCGTCGCCGAAGGCAATGGCGTCGTGCTGACCACGCATTACCTGGAGGAAGCCGAAGCGCTCGCCGACCGCGTGTGCGTGATGGCGAAGGGCCGCGTGATCAGCGAGGGCAGCGTCGATGCGCTACGCGCGCGCGTCGCCATGAAGCGCGTGCGCTGCGTGACGCAGTTGCCGATCGAAATCATCCAGGCCTGGCCGGGCGTGGTGGAAATCACGCGCGAAGGCGATCGGCTGTGCATCAGCACCGAGCAGGCCGAAGACGTGGTGCGTCGCCTGCTCGCACTCGACGCCGACCTGCGCGGCCTGGAAGTCCGCGCAGCGGGCCTGGCCGAAGCCTTCACCGAACTGACGCGCGACGATGCCGTCGCCACCTTGCAGGAGGCCGCGTGATGAACGATCTGTCGATCCTCTCCGAACGCCCGCGCATCGATGCGATGCCGCGCATCCGCGTGCTCAACGCGTATCTGCAGGAAATGCGCGCCGAATGCCTGCGTTACCTGCGCAACCCGGGCTTCATGCTGCCGACGCTGTTGTTCCCGACGGTGTTCTACCTGATGTTCGGCGTGTTCCTCGCACGCCCCGGCAGCGAAGCGGGCCGTTATCTGCTCGCCGCCTACGGCACCTTCGGCGTGATGGCGCCGGGCCTGTTCGGTTTCGGCGTGTCGATGGCGATGGAACGCGAGAACGGCCTGCTCACGCTCAAGCGCGCACTGCCGATGCCGCCCTTCGCGTATCTGTTCGGCAAGATGGTCATGGCGATGGGCGTGGCGGCCGGCGTGCTGACGCTGCTGGTGTTGCTCGCGGTATTCGTCGCGCACGTGCCGGTGACCGGTGCGCAGATCGCCGCGCTGTATCTGTCGAACGTGCCGGGCGTGTTGCCGTTCTGCGCGCTGGGCCTGCTGCTCGGCACACTGGTGAAGGGACAGGGCGCGCCCGCGGTCATCAACATGCTGTACCTGCCGATGGCCTTCCTCTCGGGCCTGTGGTTCCCGGTCGCGAGCCTGCCCAAGGCGATGCAGGCCATCGCGCCGGCGCTTCCGAGTTTCCATCTCAACGCGCTCGCGCTGGACGCGGTGGACATCGCGCACGTCAATCCGTGGCCGCACGTCACGCTCTTGCTGGGCTTCACGGTCGGCGTGTCGTGGCTCGCCGCGCGCCGCCTGCGCAAGGTGGGTTGAAGCCCGCTAGCATTGGCCCGCATGAACACCGCCGCCGCCGCGCCCATCCCGCCCCGCATCGCGCAGTTGCTCGCGCGCTGCGGGTTCGCGCCCGCGCCGGATTCGGCGATCGCCGACCTCATCCGCCAGGGCAAATCGCCGTGGACCGACGCGGTCCACCTGCTCTGGTCGCTGTGGGTGTTCATCACCCCGATGTTCGGCATGGGCTACACGTGGAAGTGGGTCGGGCTCACGGCGCTCTCGTATCCGGTGTTCATCGCGCTGTATGCGAAGACCTTGTTGTCCTCGCGCCGCATTTCCGACCGCTACGCCTACGGCATGGCGGTCCTGTGTTTCGTGTTGTTGCCCTGGTATCCCTCGGGCATCAGCTACTTCGTGTTCGGTTGCGTGATGCTGCATGCGGGCAAGCGGCACCGCGCGATCCCGGTGTACCTGCTGCAGTGGCTGGTGATGAACGCGGTGTACGCGGGCATCGCGACCGCGGTGGGCTATCCCTGGCAGATGATCGTGTGGATGCCGGTGATGACGTTGATCATCGGCCTGATCATCAACGTCGAACGCGCGAGCGCCGACAAGGACATCGCGCTGAAACTCTCGCACGACGAAGTGCGGCGCCTGGCCGCCACCGCCGAGCGCGAACGCATCGGTCGCGACCTGCACGACCTGCTCGGCCACACGCTGTCGCTGATCACGCTCAAGCTCGAACTCGCACGCAAGCTCAGCGAGCGCGATCCGCCGGGCTCGCGCCGCGAGCTGGAAGAAGCTGAACGCGTCGCGCGCCACGCGCTGGCCGAAGTGCGCAGTGCCGTCACCGGTATCCGTTCGGCCGACCTGGCCGCGGAACTCGCCTCGGCGCGATTGCTGCTGGAATCCTCGAACGTGCACCTGGAATACGGCGCGCCGCCCACGGGCCTGCCGCCGGATGTCGAACGCGGGCTGTCGCTGGTACTGCGCGAAGCGGCGACCAACATCGCGCGCCACGCGCAGGCGACCAGTGCGCGCGTCGCCTTCGACACCGATGCGCGCAGCGTGCGCATGTGCGTGGAAGACAACGGGCGCGGCGGCGTCACCGACGATGGCAACGGGCTGGCCGGCATGCGCGATCGCGTGCGCGGCATGGGCGGCACGCTGAGCATCGACTCGACCAAGGGCAGCGGCACGAAGCTGCTCGTGCGCGCGGGGTTGCCAGGATGATCCGCATCCTGTTGGCCGAAGACCAGGCGCTCGTGCGCGGCGCCTTGTCGGCGCTGCTTTCATTGGAAAGCGACCTGGAGGTCGTCGGCACCGCGCCCGATGGCGAAGCGGCCTGGCGTGAAGTGCAGCGCCTCAAACCCGACGTTCTCGTCACCGACATCGAAATGCCCGGCATGTCGGGGCTGGAACTCGCGCAACGCATCCAGCGCCACGAACTGCCGATCAAGGTCGTCATCGTCACGACCTTCGCGCGTGCCGGTTTCCTGCGTCGCGCGCTCGACGCCGGTGTGTCGGGTTATTTGCTGAAGGACGCGCCTGCCGAAGATCTCGCCGAAGCCTTGCGCAAGGTGCATCGCGGCGGCCGCGCGATCGACCCGCAACTGGCGATCGATGCATGGAGCGATGCCGATCCGCTCAACGATCGCGAACGGCAGGTGCTGCGCCTGGCCGGCGACGGCATGTCCGCGTCGGAAATCGCCGCCCAGTTGAACCTGTCGGGCGGCACGGTGCGCAACTATCTGTCCGAAGCGATCGGGAAGCTCGGCGTCGGCAACCGCATCGAGGCCTATCGCCTCGCGCGACAGAAGGGTTGGTTGTAACTACCCGAAGCGCTGCCTGAGCATCGCCCACGCCGCACGCAAGCCCTGCGCTTCGCCACCCGCGGGACGTCCCGGGCGATCGGTGTCGTTCCACGAATACACGTCCAGGTGCGCCCACGGCTGCGTGGACGGCACGAAGCGTTCGAGATACAGCGCCGCGGTCACGCTGCCGGCCATGCGCGAAGGCCCGCCGTTGGCGATGTCCGCCACGCTGCTGACGAGATATCGCAGGTACGGACGCCACAAGGGCATGCGCCACACCGGGTCGCG
Organism: Lysobacter sp. 2RAF19; assembly: GCF_052115395.1. Classification (NCBI taxonomy): domain Bacteria; kingdom Pseudomonadati; phylum Pseudomonadota; class Gammaproteobacteria; order Lysobacterales; family Lysobacteraceae; genus Lysobacter; species Lysobacter sp. 2RAF19. The sequence goes on from NZ_JBFRGO010000002.1 coordinate 428,592, forward strand.
TTGCGCGCCGGAGGCTTCGAGCCAATCGGCGGCGACCGACTCGTCGTTCGCGTACAACGCGGGCAGGTCCGGGCCCAGCGCGATGCGCGCCGCGCCCGTCAGCGTCGCGAAGTCGACCAGCAACGCGGGCTTGTCTTCGGCCGCGCGCGCCAGCGCATCGCACAACACCACGCGCCCTTCGGCATCGGTGTTGTCGATTTCGACCGACACGCCGAGCCGCGTGTTCACGACATCGCCCGGGCGATAACTCATCGGCCCGATCGCGTTTTCGACCGCCGCGACGAACAAGGTCAGCCGCACGGGCAGTTTTTGCGCCATCACCAGGCCGGCGAGCGCGATCGCATGCGCGGCGCCGCCCATGTCCTTCTTCATGTTGCGCATGCCATCGGCGGCCTTGATGTCCAGGCCGCCGGTGTCGAAGCACACGCCCTTGCCGACGAGCGTCAGCTTCGGCGCATCGGCATCGCCCCAACGCACGGCGATCAGGCGCGGCGCGCGATGCGAGGCGCGGCCGACGGCGTAGATCGCCGGATAGTTGTGGGCCAGCAGATCCTCGCCGCTGACCACTTCGATGTGCGCGCCGTGCGCTTCGGCCAGTTCGCAGCAGGCCTGTTCGAGTTGGTCGGGGCCCATGTCTTCGGCGGGCGTGTTGACCAGGTCGCGCACGCGCACGCAGGCGGCGAGCGTGTCGCGCGTTTCGTCGTCGATCGCGCCTGCGACCAGACGCGCCGGCGCACGCAGCGGCGCCTTGTACCGCGTGAAGCGATACGCGCCCAGGCCCCAGCCCAGGTGCAGCGCACGCAGCGCGTCGGCATCGAGTTCGCTCGCCAGCGCCCAGTCCCCCGGCGGCAAGGCGAAGGGTGCATGCGCATAGGAATAGGGATCCAGCGGATCGCCGACGCCCAGCACCGCGCCCGCGATCCCGCCATCGCCCGGCAGCAGCAATACGCTGCCGGAGACGCCGCTGAAGGAATGCGCGTCGATCCAGCTCCCGATTTCGGGGACCTGCAATTGCCGCCATGCGTCGAAGCCCGTGCGTTCGACGCAATACAGCGGCAAGCCCTTGGTCCCCGGCGGTGCGAACCCGTTCGAATCGGTCATGCGACGTCGTCCTGGAGGTGCGCGTCCAGCCAGTCGGCCAACGCATCGAGGGTGGGAAAGGCGAGGTCGGGGCGCACGTGCGCGTGCGGCCACGTCGGTTCGGGATGCAGGTCGTCGCGATGGATCCAGCACGTGCGCAGGCCGGCGCGCGCGGCGCCGAGCACGTCGAGCTCGATGTCGTCGCCGACGTGCAGCACATGTTGCGGCGCATGCCCGAGGCGCTCGCACGCGGCGCGGAAGATCGTGGGATCGGGCTTCGGCGCGCCGTGCTGGCTGGCGCCGAGCTGGAAGGCGAAGTGGTGCTTCAAGCCGATGCGCGCGAGGTCGGCATTGCCGTTGGTCACCGCGGCGACGGGCACGCGCGCGGCGATCCGTTCGAGCGCGGCGACGGCATCGGGATAGCACTCCACGCGATTGCGCTCGGCGAAGAAGGCTTCGAACGCGGGCTCGACCTGCGAGAGGTCATCGCCGGCCAGTTCCATCGCGCGCGCCAGGGTGAGCTTGCGCAGCCGGCTGAAGTCGTGGGCCAGGTGCGGATGTTCGGCGTTGACCACCTCGCGCAGGCGACGCATGGCATCGACCGGGAAGCGCTCGGCCGTGCGCGGGCAGTTCGCGCGCAGCCAGTCGTGCTGCACGTGGTCCACGCGCGCGCCGATGGGCGCGAACGGCCACAGGGTGTCGTCCAGATCGAGGGTGATGGCGCGGATGCGGAGGTTCACCCAGCGGATTCTAAACGGTATGGGCCGAAGGCCACGCCGCACCGCCGCAGTCACTCCAGCAGCTTGGCCCACCCGTCCAGGCCATCGATGCGCGCCAGCACCAGCTTGACGCACACCAACAGCGGCACGGCCAGCAGCAGGCCGATGATTCCCCACAACCAGCCGAAGACCATCAGCGAGAGGATCAGCACCAGCGGCGAGAGCGCCATGCGGCGGCCGAGCACGATCGGCGTGACGATCTGGCCTTCCAGCGTGTGCAGGCCCAGGTACAGCGCCGCCGGCCCAAGCGATTCGAGCGTGCCGCCGTAACTGACGAAGCCCATCACCAACATGATGCAGATGCCGATCAGCGGCCCGACATAGGGCGCGAAGTTCAACAGGCCCGCCATCGTGCCCCACAGCAAGGCTTCGTCGGCGGGCAGGTCGAACAGCAGGTACAACAAACCGGCGAACACCAGGCCGACGATCACGTTGATGATGCTGATGGTGAGGACGTAGCGCGAGATCTCGGTTTCGATCGCCTGCAGGATCTCGACGGTGAGTTTCTTCTGCTGCCGCGATGGCAGCAACGCGATCGCGTTGCGCTGCAGATCGCCGCCGTAAACCATGAAGAAGAACGTCAGCAACACCACAGCGAGGAAGGAGGCGACCACGCGCGGCGTGGAGGTCAGCACGCGGTAGGGATCGTTGACCTCGGTCTTGACGACCTGGACCTTCGAGGAGGTTTCACCGCCGGCCGCGCGCGCGATGTTCTCGGCGGCGCGGTTGGCTTCGGTCATCGGCTTGGTCAGGTTGCGCAGCTTCGGCGCGAGGTCGCGCATCTGCCGGGGGACTTCGCGGACCCACTCGGCGCCGGGCTGCACCAGCACGCGCCCGAGCGAATACGTGGCGAACATGCCCAGGCCCAACACCAGGATCGCGGAAACGAAGCGCGGCACCCACAGTTTGCGCAACAGGCGGATGATCGGATTGCCGACCAGCGCGAAGAACGCGGCGAGCAACACCGGCAGCAACAAGTCCTGCGCCAGGTACAGGGTGAAGGCGACGGCGAGCACCGCGAGCACGATCGCCGCGCTGGAGGAGCGCGGGCGCGGCGGAGACGGCGGTTGTTCGGCCTGGTCGGTCTCGAACTGGAAGCTCATGCGCCCACCGGCGGCGTTTGCGCCACTTCTTCGGCGGATTGCGCGGCCTCTTCGGCCTTGCCTGCCGCAGCCTGCGCGCTGCCACCGGCGAACATGCCCGCGACCGCGGTCAGCATCTGCAGCAGCGTGTTGCCCTTCGCGACACTCTTGCCCGGCTCGAGCTTGCCGACGAGGAAACCCGATGCGAGCCCGGCGATGACGATGCGGCCCGGCGTCCACGACGCGAGCCACGTCGACTTCGCCTGTCGCCAATCGGCGGCGGCCTGGCGCTCCTTCGCCTCGAGCGCGACTTCGGCCTGGCGGACTTTGCGCTGGAGCGATTCGAAGTTCACGCGCGACTCTGCAGTTTGGATGTGGGGATGCTGGCGTAACGCTGGTTGACGGCCGTGTGATTCATGGCGGCGTGACATCGACGCCGAGGCCTTTCTTGACGCCGTCTGCGGTCGCGTCGGCGACTTGTTCGGCACTCTTCTTCGCCGACTTGCTCGAATCGGCGCCCGCCATCATGTCGCCGAGCTCGCCGATGCCCAGGCGTGCGAGTTGGCGACGCGTGGCTTTCATGCGCGTGTGTTCGAAGTAATGCGTCGCCAGCCAGGCGGCGGCCACGGTCAGCACCAGGCTGGTGCCGCCGCACACGACGAGCGAAAGCCACCACGCCCAGCCGACATTGAGCGACAGCCACGCGATCAGCGAGGCCATCAACAACAACCACGCCGATGCGCCGAAGATGATCGCCAGCGCGGTCAGCGCCAGCGTGCGCCCCGCGGCGCTGCGCGCGAGCGCGAAGTCCGCGGTGATGAGGATGCGCAGCGCGGTCGCGGCTTCGCGGCCGGCGGCCCACGTGGCCTTGCCGGTGTCGCCGAGTTCCTTCAGCGCATCGGCGATGCCCGGCGCGGCGGCACGCGCTTGCGTGCCGTCGTCCGTCGTGTCCCCGCTGCCCTCGCTCCCCATCGCGGCGCTGCCTTACTTGTCGCTGCTGCGACCGAGCTTGGCGATGATCCAGCCCGCGGCAAAAGCGACGCCGAAGGAAGCGAGCGGGCGCTCGCGGATCAATTCGGCTGCGCTGTCGATCAGGTCGCGGCCCTTGTCCATGATCGCGTCGACTTGTTCGCGCGAGGCCGCACCGAGGTTTTCGGCCGCCGAAATGGAGGAGAGCGTGCCGTCGGCCAGTTCGGCCTTCATTTGCGCCTTGCCCAGGCGCATCTCGTCGCCCGCGGCGACGGCCGCGCCTTTGATCGCATCGCCCGCGGCCACCGCGGCGCCCTTGAAGTGCTGGCCCGCTTCGCCGAGATCGGCCTTCATCGAATCGGTCGCACGACCGTTGTTGTCCGGGGACATCGCGTTCTCCTTGGGGGGTGGGGGATTACTGCATGGCCAGGTCGCCGCGCGCGTTGCCGCGCAGCACGCGCAGCACCAGGCGTTGCGGGGTCTGCCCGAAACTGGCGCGGAAGCCGCCAAGATCGATGAATTCGCCGCTGGTGGCGGCAAGCACGACGTCGTCCTTCTGCAAGCCATTCTGCGCCGCGCGGCTGCCGCGTGCGACCGCACTCACCAGCACGCCGTCCAGGCCCGCCTGGCGCAGGCGCTCGGGCAGTTCGGAGAAGGTGGCGCCGGCCAGGCGCGCATCGAGCACGCTGCCATCGTAGGCGCGCGGCTGTTCGCGCAGCGTGGCCTTGAGGGTGAGCGGCGCCTTGTCGCGGCGCAGCTCCAGCGCGACGTCGCTGCCGACCGCCTGCAAGCCTTCGAAGTTGTGCAGCGCCTCGCGCGTGTCCATGCGCTGGCCGTTGGCCGACAGCACGACATCGCCCACGCGCACGCCGGCGGCCGAGGCGGCCGAGTTCGGGAACACGCGCGTCACCACCGCACCGCGCGGCGTATCCAGCCCCAGGCCCTTGTAGAGCTGGTCGTCGACCGTCTGCGTCTCGATGCCCAGCGTGCCGCGCCGTACTTCGCCCGTGCTCGCCAGCTGGCGCATCACGTTGCCGGCCAGGTTGGCGGGAATCGCGAAGCCCAGGCCGATGTCGCCGGCGCGGCTGCCCTGCGGATTGAAGGTCGCGGTGTTGATGCCGACCAGTTCGCCGCGCAGGTTGACCAACGCGCCGCCCGAATTGCCCGGGTTGATCGACGCATCGGTCTGGATGAAGTTCTGGAAGCCCAAGCCAGGCAAGCCATTGCGCCCGACCGCCGAGACGATGCCCGAGGTCACCGTCTGGCTGAAGCCGAAGGGATTGCCGACCGCGACGACGAAGTCGCCCACGCGCAACTGATCGGAGTTCGCCAGCGGCAACGCGGTGAGCTTGTCGGCCTGGATGCGCATCAGCGCGACATCCGTATCCGGATCGGAGCCGACGAAGTTGGCGACGAAGGTGCGTCCATCGGCCAGCGTCACCGACACTTCGTCCGCGCCCTCGATGACGTGGTGGTTGGTCAGCACCAGGCCCTTGGCCGCATCGACGATCACGCCCGAGCCCAGCGACTGGTTGATCCGTTCCTGCGGCACCTGCGGGAACAGGCGGCGGAACACCGGATCGTCGGCGAAGGGATTGCGCACGCGCACGCGTTGCTTGGTATGCACGCTCACCACCGCGGGCGTGACCTTCTCCAGCATCGGCGCCAGCGACGGCAGCGCCTGGCCATCCACGGCGGTCGGCAACGCGGCCACCAGCGGCACGGCGGCGGGCGCCGGTTCGGCCATCGCGGGGGATTGCAGTCCTTCGCGCATCGCAGTCGCCGCGAAGCCGCCGAAACCAGCGGCGATCGTGAGGGCGGCGAGCGTTTTCAGGGGAGCATGGCGCATGAGTTCATTGTCCCGGGGGCAAGTGAGTCAGTGATGTGAAATCGCGGCAGGCCGCCATCGAATCAAGACGTCGCTGAACAGGGGCGTATTTTTGGTCGCGTGGCCGGATGCTTGCGGACAACGCGTTTCTGCGCCTTCGGCGCGCGCATCACAGGCTCGACAAATATTTTCGCCAGCCCGTTGACACAGCTCGCGGCCGGGGCGTAGTTTCGCCTTCCGTTGCCACAACATATAGTGGTGGCAGCGTAGGACGGACCTGAATGTTGTGTTCCACGAACTTTCAGGCCCATCCACGAACACAGGCGATAACGTGACCGGAATCCCGGTTGCGTCAGGGGAAAACCAGCGTTCGAAGGTGGCGAGGGATACGCCCATGGGGTGGCGTTTCCGGCTTGCTTCCGTGGAACCGGAGCGACCCGATCGCCACCAGATAAAACGATGAGAACCGGGCACGACCCGGCCACGACGAGGAGATGGAGCAGCATGAGCACGGTGCGCCTCGAGGCGGTCAAGATGGACAACGCAGCGCAGGAGATCCCGATGCAGCCGGCCTCGGCCGACATCTGGGACAAGAAGTACCGGCTGAAGACGAAGTCGGGTGAAGCGATCGATGCCGACATCGACGGCACCTACCAGCGTGTCGCCAGGGCGCTGGCCGAAGCCGAGGGTTCGCCCGAGAAGCAGAAGTACTGGCACGAGCGTTTCGTCTGGGCGCTGCGCCGCGGTGCGATTCCCGCCGGCCGCATCACGTCCAACGCAGGCGCCCTGGAACACAAGCCGGCCACCTCGACGATCAACTGCACGGTCTCCGGCACGATCGAAGACTCGATGGACGGCATCCTGGAGAAGGTGCACGAAGCGGGCCTGACGCTGAAGGCCGGTTGCGGCATCGGCTATGAATTCTCGACGCTGCGCCCGCGAGGCGCGTTCGTCGCCGGCGCCGGCGCCTACACGTCGGGCCCGATGTCCTTCATGGATATCTACGACAAGATGTGTTTCACCGTCTCCTCGGCCGGTGGCCGTCGTGGCGCGCAGATGGGCACCTTCGACGTCTCGCACCCCGACGTGAAGGACTTCATCCGTGCCAAGCGCGAAGACGGGCGCCTGCGCCAGTTCAACCTCTCGCTGCTGATCACCGACGGCTTCATGGAAGCGGTGGAAAACGACGCCGACTGGCCGCTGGTCTTCCCGGTCAACGCCAAGGAACAGGGCGACATCGACCTGGCCGACGCGCAGACGGTGGTCTGGCGCGAATGGCCCACGCACAAGAACTACATCGTGCGCGAAGACGGCCTGGTCGCCTGCCGCATCTACGGCCACATCCGCGCGCGGCACCTGTGGGACATGATCATGGTCTCGACGTACGACTACGCCGAGCCGGGCTTCATCCTGATCGACCGCGTCAACGAGATGAACAACAACTGGTGGTGCGAGAATATCCGCGCGACCAACCCCTGCGGCGAACAACCGCTGCCGGCCTACGGCGCATGCCTGCTGGGCTCGGTGAACCTGACCAAGTTCGTGCGCAACGCCTTCACCGACCAGGCCGAATTCGACTGGGAGGAATACAAGGAAGTCGTGCGCGTGTTCACCCGCATGCTCGACAACGTGGTCGAAGTGAACGGCCTGCCGTTGCAGCAGCAGCGCGACGAGATCATGCGCAAGCGCCGCCACGGCATGGGCTTTTTGGGCCTGGGCAGCACGATGACGATGCTGCGCATGAAGTACGGCTCGCCCGAATCCTGCGAATTCACCGACCGCATCGCCCGCGACATGGCCGTGGCCGGCTGGGAAATGGGCCTGGTGCTCTCCAAGGAAAAGGGTGCCGCCCCGATCATGGAAGAGCGCTTCCCGGTGACCGCCGAGATGCTGCGCAAGCGCCCCGAGATGGTGCGCGATGGCTGGAAGATCGGCCAGGACATCGAAGGCAAGGTGCTGCACGCCAAGTACTCGCGCTACATGCAGCGCGTGGCCGAAGTGGCGCCGGAACTGGTGGACGAGCTGGCCGAAGTCGGCGCGCGCTTCACCCACCACTCCTCGATCGCCCCGACCGGCACGATCTCGCTGTCGCTGGCCAACAACGCCTCCAACGGCATCGAGCCCTCGTTCGCGCACCACTACAGCCGCAACGTGATCCGCGAAGGCAAGAAGACCAAGGAGAAGGTGGACGTCTATTCCTTCGAACTGCTGGCCTACCGCGAGCTGGTCAACGCCAAGGCCATGCCTTTCTCGGACGAAGCCGGCGCCAAGCTTCCCGACTACTTCATCTCCGCCGACGACATCTCGCCGAAGGAACACGTCGACGTCCAGGCCGCCGCCCAGAAGTGGGTGGACTCCTCGATCTCCAAGACGGCCAACGTCCCCACGGACTACCCGTACGAAGACTTCAAGGACATCTACCGCTACGCCCACCAGCAAGGCCTGAAGGGCTGCACCACCTTCCGCTTCAACCCCGCCGCCTTCCAGGGCGTGCTGGTGAAGGAAGCGGACCTGGAGAACACGACCTACCGTTTCGAGCTGGAAGACGGCTCGGTCCTGGAGGTCAAGGGCAACGAGCAGATCGAGTACGACGGCGAGATGCACACCGCCGCCAACCTGTTCGATGCACTCAAGGAAGGGTATTACGGGAAGTTTTGAGGAACACCGACAGAGCGTCTCGACTACTTGTTCACGCACGTGACGGGTATAGGATCGCGTTGTTCCACAAACCTGGCCAACGAGGAGCACCAATGAGCAACGGCAACGGGGTCACGGCGACCCTTTCCAACGCCGCCGATACGGTGGTCGAGACCGCCAAGTCCGTCGCCAAGCGCGCGGGCAAGGCAGTGTCGGGCGCGAAGAAGACGGCATCCAAGGCGGCCAAGTCCGCCAAGAAGGCCGTGACCAAGGCGAAGAAGAAGCTCTCCGCTGCGAGCGCGGCGGCGAAGAAGGAAGCCGCAACGCTGAAGCGCAAGGTGGCCGGCAAGAAGGCCGCCGCCAAGCGCGCGGCGAAGAAGACCGGTCGCAAGGCTGCCAACAAGAAGGCCTCGACCAAGCGCGCAGTCAAGAAGACGGCGAAGAAAGTCGGGCGGAAGGTCGCCGCGACCAAGCGCGCGGTCAAGAAGACGGCGAAGAAGGTCGGCCGCAAGGTCGCCGCCAAGAAGGGCGCAGTGAAGCGCGCCACGAAGAAAACGGCGCGCAAGACCTCGGCCCGCAAGGCGCCCGCCCGCAAGACCGCTGCCAAGAAGACCGGCGCTCGCAAGACCGCCCGCAAGACGGCGCGCAAGAGCGCGTAAGCGACAACGTCCCCTCCCGGCGAACGGGAGGGGATTTTTTGGAACCAAATTCAGAGAACGCACATGGCCGTCAAAATCGACAAGAAGATCAAGGGCTACGCCGTCATCAGCGCGGAAGACAAGGCACGCGAGGCGAAAGCCGACGCAGTGGCCCGCGCCACGCTGGAAGCGGAGCTCCCGACGGCCGACGTGATCCAGATGCACGAGCGCATCGAGCGCCCGGAGGTGCTGATCGGCAGCACCTACAAGATCAAGTCGCCGCTGGTCGAACACGCCATGTACGTGACGCTCAACGACATCGTGCTCAACGCCGGCACCGAACACGAACTGCGCCGCCCGTTCGAGATCTTCATCAACTCCAAGTCGATGGAGCACTTCCAGTGGATCGTCGCGCTCACGCGCATCATGTCGGCCGTGTTCCGCAAGGGCGGCGACGTGACGTTCCTGGTGGAAGAAATGAAGGCGGTGTTCGACCCCCGTGGCGGCTACTTCAAGGCCGGCGGCGTCTACATGCCGTCCCTGGTGGCCGAACTCGGCGCGATCGTCGAAGACCACATGAAGTCCATCGGCCTGATCCACGACCCCGAGATGAGCCCGGCGCAGCGCGCCCTCATCGCCGAAAAGCGCGCGGCCTACGAGAACCGCGGCTCAAAAAAAAACAGTGAAGTGAGCCTGGGCCTGGCGACGGGCAGCGACGCACGCACGGAAGAAGTGATCGAAGTGACGGGCGACGGCGCGAGTTTTCCGCCGAGCGCGACGATGTGCCATAAGTGCAGCACGAAGGCCGTGGTGATCATGGATGGGTGTGCGACTTGCTTGAATTGTGGGTACAGCAAGTGCGGGTGATGCCCGGTTGACGTCCTCGGTGGGTAATCGAGGCTATGAGATCGATACACGAGGGACTCCAGGCGAGTCCCTCTTTCGTTTGTGGGTACGGCCCTCACAAGATCCCAAACAGGTTGCCCACTGGAACAATTACGTTCCCTCGCTCCCTGGCGGAGACTCCGCCCTGCAACCTCGCTACGGCACGTCGGAAAAGCCTGAAGGCGAATCCGAAACGTGAAGTGATCAGTCTGTTGGATCGTGCGCTTGCGTCTGATCCCGCTCGGCAAGCGGCAGGCGCACGATCCACCTCGGAGTTTCAAATCTCCGAACGCCGATCCGCAACAAACAGCCGCGAGGCCTGAAGATCGCACCGCACGCTTTCGTCTTGCCCGTCACGCGATTGCGCTCGCATCGCATTTCCCGACAGAGTGAGCAGTGCGCCGCCAGCTAGCTTGTTAGCGTATCTCGCAGGTTCGGCGCCGGTCTGCGTGAACCAACCGCATGAAATGAGGAGCGCGATATGGTCTTGCTCGATGCATGCGTCCCGCCCCCGCGCATGGAAGAGAGTACGCCCCAGAAAACCTCCGGATGCCCTTCAGCCGGGCCGGTCACTCTGGTGCGCGGCGGGAAAATCGAGCGCGACAACGAGGCAGAGGCGCTGGTCGCCGGGATTTGGGACGACATCGTTGCCCATATCAAGGACGTGCTGAAGGGTGATGCCCACGGATACGAAAAGTATCTGGAGCTCGCGGACCCGAGTATCGAGGAAATCATCAGCAGCATCAGCAAGATCGATGAGTTGATGAACAAGATGCTTGACGGGTTTTTTCCCGGCGATTTGCCGATCGAGGTCGAGCTACAGCTGATCGACTGTCAACAATGCATCCACCTGATTCGCCGGGTTCACATCGCGTTGAAGCACGCCAACCAACCTGAGTACGACGACATCATGCACAAGCTCAGGTGCCACAGCGGATCCCACCACGATCACGAGTGAGAGGCAGGAACAGGAGAAATGGAGATGACGATGAATGCCAACAGCACGCCCAGCCAGTCCCGCGACAAGGCCACCCGGCATGACGAAATGATCGCGCTTGCTCGCGAGATTCGTGGCGAGTTCGCAAAGCTGCATGCCCAGATGGGAAAGATTCTTGCGCGGGCGGAGCAGAAAAAGGCTGCGTAAGAACGTTTGCTCCAGGCTCGCGAACGCGTGCCGGGACACGGGGTGTTGATGCGTAAAATGATCGGCACCCCAAGACCCAAGACCCAGGCATCCGAAATGAGTGCACCTGAAGACCGCTACGCCGACCGGCCCTTCCTCCGCTTGCTGGAGTGCCTCGCACTCGACGCTATCGATGCACTCGACCCCGACCAGCGCGCCGCCCTGGAAGAGATGGCGCCCAAACTCGCAGCGTCCCTGGGCCGCGAAGGCACATGGCAACAGATCGTCGCCGCGCAAATGAATTGGGGTGAGGGCATCGAAGTGGCGATTCGTGAACTCTGGGACCGCAATCGCGAAGTCGCGCGCGTAGAGGGGATCGAACTGACGAGTGATGAATTCGCGATGTTGTTCGCGGAGGCGAATACATCGGACGAGGAGTGAAGCGCGAGATCATCTTGCCGACGCCAGCAAAATGATCGAACGACGCACGCTCCCGACAACGATCGGCTTCCTGCAAAGCACGCTTTGCAGCCCCCAACAACCGCTCGGGCGAAATCCCCGGATCGAAGCGACCCGCAAGGTAATGCCCCAGCGTGGGGAGTTTCAAATTTTTTTCCCAAAAAAATTTGGAACTTCACACGTTCGGGCGGCGCGCCAATGATGGAGGAAGCCCGTTCAACCGGCCCGAACTCCGCACTGCACAACCAGCGCTAGACTCCGCAAAACGCCACCCGCGGGGAACACCATGCTCCGGTACCTGCTCGCCTTGTCGCTCGGCCTGCTCGTCGCATCCCCCGCCATCGCAGCACAGCCCACCCTCCGCGAATACCACGCGAACACCGGCCACCCCGACGCCTGGCAAGGCGGCGTCCGCATGATCCCGATCCACACCCCGGTCGGCGACTTCAAAGTCTGGACCAAACGCGTCGGCAACAACCCCCGCATCAAGGTCCTGCTGTTGCACGGCGGCCCGGGCGCGACCCACGAACCCTTCGAAGTCTTCGACAGCTTCCTCCCCGCCGATGGCGTGGAGTACTACTACTACGACCAACTCGGCTCCTACTACAGCGACCAGCCCGACGACCCGAAACTCCTCAACCTCGATCGCTTCGTCGACGAAGTCGAACAAGTCCGTCAGGCCCTGCACCTGGACAAGGACAACTTCTACCTCTACGGCCACTCCTGGGGCGGCATGCTCGCCATCGAGTACGCCCTCAAGCACCAGGACCACCTCAAGGGCCTGATCATTTCGAACATGGTCTCCAGCATCCCCGCTTACAACAAATACGCGAACGACGTGCTGATGCCGGAGCTCGGCCCCGAAGCACTGGCCGAACTGCACAAACTCGACGCGGCCAAGGACTACGACAACCCGCGCTTCGAACAACTCCTCCAGCCGCACTACGAACACCACATCCTGCGCCGCCCGATGACCGAATGGCCCGAACCGCTGCTGCGCGGCTTCGCGCGCCACCTCAACAAGAAGGTCTACGTCCCGATGCAGGGCCCGAGCGAACTCGGTGCCAGCGGCATCCTCGTCGACTGGGACCGCACGGAAGACCTGAAGAACATCACCGTGCCCACGCTCGTGATCGGCGCGCGTTACGACACCATGGACCCGAAGTACATGGAGATGATGAGCAAGAAGCTGCCGCACGGCGACTACCTCTATCTCCCCAACGGCAGCCACTGCGCTTACTACGACGACCAGGACGCGTACTTCGCCGGCTTGCTGAAGTTCCTGCACAAGGTGGACGAGGCCAAGGCGGGCGGCTGATTGCCCGCCAGATCGCCCGCTAGAATGCGCTCGACCGGCATGGGGGCCGGCGTGTTCCAGGGGGCTCCATGCGCTTCGCCGGCCGCATCACCGAATGGCACGACGAGAAGGGTTACGGGTTCGTCGTTCCCAATGGCGGGGGCGAGCGCGCCTTCGTGCACGTGAAACGATTCGAACGTCTCCGGCGTCGTCCGGAACAGGGCGATCTGTTGTCGTATGAAGTCGGGCGCGATGAAAAAGGCCGGCTTGCTGCGATGCGCGTGCGGATCGCGGGGCAGCCAGTCGTTGCAGAACACAACCAACGCAAGTTGCGCATCCCGCACACATTCCTGGGCTTCATCGCGATCGCTGCGATGGCGATCGCTGCGTGGTGGGGTTGGTTGCCCGTGCTGGCCGTCGTCATCTACACGGTGATGAGCGTGGCGACGTTCGCCTACTATTTGCGCGACAAACGCGCCGCTCAGGAGAGCGCGCGGCGAACGCCGGAAGCCGAACTGCATTTGTTGTCGCTCGCGTGCGGCTGGCCAGGTGCGCTGCTCGCGCAGGGGCTGCTGCGGCACAAGTCGAAGAAGGCGTCGTTCCAGTTCGCGTTCTGGCTGACGGTGATCGCCAACATTGGACTGATGGCTTGGCTGTCGTCGTCTCACCGATAAGAGCGCTTCACTTCTTTTTCTTCTTCTTCGATTTCGACTTGTGCTTGGCCTTGCTCTTCGCCTTCGCCTCCGCGGCGAAGCGCGCCTGCACGTCGACAATCGCCGTCGGCAGCTTTTCCTGCAACGTCGCAAGCAATTCCGCGCTCGCATCGGTGTCGATCGGTTTCCCATCCGGCGTGGTCGCCGTGACACGCGTGGTGGTCTTGCGGATCCTGTCGGAGAGCAGCAAGGCCTTCGTCAACACCAGCAGTTCCTGGCCGCGGTAACGCAAGGTGTACATGTCGAGCATCTGCGAGCGGCCTTCGTACTCGACGCCCGGGGTGTTCACGACGATCGCGCCGACGGCATTCCAGGTTTCGTTCTTGTCGGCCTCGATGGTGAACTCGCCGCGGGTCGTGGTCGGCGCTACGGGGAATTCGAGCGTGGTCGATGGCGGTTGTTCCGCCGGTTTGGGCTTGGTTGCACAGCCCGCGGCGAGCAGGAGCGTCGCCACCAGGACCCACAGCTTGCCTTGCACGCGCATTCGACCTCCGGGTGTGTACGCTCCGCCTGATGCGCGCGCCCCTTCTCACGGTTTGCCTCATCGCGGCTTGCGCCGCGTGGCCTGCGCACGCACGGACTGTGTACCGGTGCGTGCGCGATGGCACCGTCAGTCTGGCCACCGCGCCTGAACCCGGCTCGAAGTGCGTGGCCAAACACTTCGACGACGACGCGGCGAAAGTGCCGAACCTCTGGGGCAATCTCGGCGTCGTGCAGGGCACGCTGTACGAGCGCCAACAGGACGGGGTCACCGTGTACGGCACCCGCAAGTTGCCGGGGTCGACGCCGGTGCTCGCCTTCACCGTGCAAACACCGCCGAATTCATCGGCGCACGTCGGGCTGGGCGAACTCGGGCCGCCGCAGTTGAAGCGCTTCAATGCCGAGTTCCGCGCCGCGGCCAAGCGCACCGGCGTGGAAGACGCAATGCTGCGCGCGTTCGCGCATGCCGAAAGCGGATTCGATCCGATGGCGACCTCGAGCAAGGGCGCGCAGGGCGTGATGCAGTTGATGCCCGACGTCGCGCGCGAGTACGCGGTCGCCGATCCGTATTCGGCCGCGCAATCCATCGACGCCGGCGCGCGCCACCTGAAGTTGTTGCTGCAGCGCTACAAGGGCGACCTGGATCTGGTCGCCGCGGCCTACAACGCCGGCATCGGCACGGTGGCGCAGTACAAGGGCGTGCCGCCGTATCGCGAGACCATCGAATACGTGGCGAAGGTGCAGGCCTTGTACGACCGCTATCGCACCGCGATGACCAAGCCGGCCAAGGCCCGCCGTTAAGCCGCCATTTGCTGCGGCGCACACGCGGCCTTCACGCGATGCTGAGCAGTCGGCGCGTTTCATGGCGCCCGATGTACGCCCGCCTCGCCACCGCCGCCGTGTTGTGCCTGTTGCCGTTCGCGGGTGCGCAGGCGCGCACCGTTTACGAATGCCTGCGCGATGATCGGCTGAGCCTGTCGACGGTTCCCGAGCCCGGTTCGAAGTGCAAACCCAAGCGCGTGAACGATCGCAAGGCCAAGGTCCCGAATTTCTGGGGCGACCAGGGCCCCGTGCGCGGCAACCTGTACACGACGCGCATCAACGGCATCGCCGCGTACAGCACGCGGCCGATCCGCGGCTGGAAGGAAGTCGCCGAGCCGGTGCGCATCCGCGCGCCGCGCGATTCGTGGGCGCATGAAGGCTACGGCGAACTCGGTTCGCCGCGCCTGGATGTGTTCGCGGCGCAGTTCGTCGCCGCGGCGAAGAAGACGGGCGTCGAGGATGCGTGGTTGCGCGCCATCGCCCATGCCGAGAGCGACTTCAATGCGCGTGCGCTGTCGCCGAAGGGCGCGCAGGGCGTGATGCAACTGATGCCGGCGCTCGCGCGCGCCTACGGCGTGGCCGATCCGTATCAATCGGCGCAGTGCATCGACGGCGCCGCGCGCCACATCCGCGATCTCATGCGTCGCTACAAGGGCGACCTGGTGCTCGTCGCCGCCGCCTACAACGCAGGCACCGGCGCGGTCGACCGCTACGGTGGCGTGCCGCCGTACGCGGAGACCGAGGATTACGTCGAAAAGGTGCAGGCGCTGTACGCGCGCTACCGCACGGCGCTGAAGAAGCCGGTCGCAACCAGAAGCTGAGCCTGGGGACGCTGCGCTCACCGCGCAGGCGCTAGCCTCGATGCACCGCCGGCCGCGCATGGAAGCACGATGTCCTTCGCTCATCGTTACGAACCCACCGAGCCCGAGCGGGCGAGCGTGGACGTGCGCGCCGGCCCTGCAGTGCTCGAGTTCGGTGCACCGTGGTGCGGTCATTGCATTGCGGCGCAATCGCCGCTCGAGGCGGCCTTCGCCACGCACGCCGACGTCCATCACCTGAAGATCGAGGACGGCCGCGGCCAGCCGCTGGGACGTTCGTTCCGCGTGAAGCTGTGGCCCACGCTGATCTTCTTGCGCGACGGCGAGGAGGTCGCACGCCTCGTGCGTCCCACGACGCCCGGCCCGATCGCCGAAGCGCTCGCGATCATCGATCCTCCGACGCCGCCATGATCGAAGAGCCCGCGCCGCCGGCCATGCAACCGCGCGCGGATGGTGCGCCGCAGCCGTCGATGCGGTGGCTGGAGATCGCCGATCGCGCGGATGTCGGTTTGTTGCGGGTGGATGCGGGCGGGCACCTGGTCGACGTGAACGCTGCCGCCGCGCGTTTGCTCGGGCGCGGCATCGACGTGTTGCGCGGCATGGCGTTCGATTCGCTGGGCGACATCGCCGATCGCGACGCGATGCAACGCGCGATGGGCGCCTTGCACGCAGGAAAGCGGCCTTCGACCATCGCGATCCAGATCGCACGCCCCGATGGCGGATCGCTCGCGGCGATGGCGCGCTTCACCGCGGTGCGCGATTTCACCGGCGTGCTGCGCGCCGCCACGATCACCTTGCTGGAACTGGACGCGGGCGAGCTGCCGACGCTCATCGAACCGCAGCGGCCGCGCGAAGCCATCGCCTCCGACATGAGTTATCGCGCGCTGTTCGAGGACATCGACCAGGGCTTCTGCGTGATCGAAGTGTTGTTCGACGGCGATGCGCCCGTCGACTATCGCTACATCGAAACCAATCGCGAATTCGAGCGCGATACCGGCCTGGTCGACGTGGTCGGCAGGACCATGCGCGAACTCGTGCCCGACCACGAGGCGCACTGGTATCACTTCTATGGCGATGTCGCGCGCAGCCGTCGCGCGGCGCGCACGATGCTCCCCGCGCAGGCGCTCGGGCGCTGGTACGAGGTGCATGCGTTCCCGTTCGGCGCCGCGAACAGCGGTCGAGTGGCCGTGCTGTTCGAGGACATCTCGACGCGAACGCGCACCGAGGTCGCGCTGCGCGACAGCGAAGAGCGTTTCCGCTGCCTGGCCAACGCTTCGCCGACGATCCTCTGGAGTGCGACGTCCGACGGCGCGATGACCTGGCTCAGCGATCGGTGGACCGAATACACGGGCCAGGGCCTGGACGTCAGCCGCGAGGAACGCAACAGCCTGATCCATCCGACCGATCGCGAGGCGGTGGCGAGTGCATGGCATCGTGCGTTCCAGGGCGAACCCTTCGAAACCGAATTGCGGCTGCGCCGGCGCGATGGCGCCTATCGCTGGTTCCTGGTGCGCGCAAATCCCTCGCACGATGAGACCGGCAAGCTCACCGGGTGGTACGGCGCGACCACCGACATCCACGACCACAAGCTCGCCGAACAGGCGCTGCGCGAGGTGGACCAGCGCAAGGACGAATTCCTCGCCACGCTCGCGCACGAGTTGCGCAATCCGCTCGCGCCGCTGCGCAACTGCCTGCATATCCTGCGCATCGCCGAACAGGGCGAGGCGGGCGCGCACGTCGACATCCAGCGCCTGCATGGCGTGATGGAACGCCAGGTCTCGCAACTGGTGCGTTTGGTCGACGATCTGCTGGAGGTTTCGCGCATCACGCGCGGCATGGTGCCTTTGCACCTGCAGTTGGTGTCGCTGTCGGATGTCGTCGATCGCGCGGTCGAAACCAGCCGGCCCCTCATCGATGGGGCGCACCACGAACTCGTGGTGTCGGTGCCCACCAGGCCGCTGGTGCTGCACGCCGATCCGGTGCGCCTGGCGCAGGTGCTGTCCAACCTGCTCAACAACGCGGCCAAATACACCGAGCCGGGCGGACGCATCGCGCTGGACGCACGCGCCGATGGCGACGAAGCGGTGATCGTCGTGCAGGACAATGGCTTGGGCATCGCGACCGACCAGATCGCGCGCGTGTTCGATCTCTTCAGCCAAGCCGAACATTCCATCGGTCACGCGGCGGGCGGACTCGGCATCGGGCTGACGCTGGTGCGCAGCCTGGTGGAGATGCACGGCGGTTCGGTGATCGCGCGCAGTGCGGGGCTGGGCCTGGGCAGCGAGTTCGAAGTGCGATTGCCGCTCGCGCAGGGCGACGCCGATCCGCTTGCCGCGAGGGAATCGGAGCCGAGCTCCGGCACGCGCATGCGCTTGCTGGTCGTCGACGACAATCGCGAGCACACCGATTCGCTCGCGCTGTTCCTGCGCATGCAGGGGCACCAGGTGCGGACCGCTTACGATGCGGCCTCGGCGCTGACCTGGCAGGTCGCCTTCGCGCCCGACGCGGTGCTGCTCGACCTGGGCATGCCCGGCGTGGACGGTTACGAGGTGTGCCGTCGCATGCGTGCGGCCGATGGCGGCGAGCGCCTGGTGGTCATCGCGATCACCGGATGGGGCCAGCCGGAAGTGCGCACGCGCACGGCGGAAGCAGGCTTCGACGCGCATGTGGTGAAGCCGGTGGATCCGGCCGCGTTGGAGAACCTCGTCGACTCGCTGCTGCGCATGAAACACCGCGCATGAAAAACCCCTCCCCGCGAAGGCAGGGGAGGGGCTGGGGAGGGGGTTGCTCGGTTCGGCGACTTAGCTCGTACGCCCGGTGCTCTCACCACGATTCTGCTGCTGCGATGCGTTCTGCGAGCCCTGCATGTCGCGGTCGCTGGATTGCGAACCGGCACGATTCCACGCCGCTTCGGCCGCCTTGTTCGCGCCCTGGTCCCACTTCAGCGCCTTTTCGTTGCCCTTGATGCTGTTCTCGTACTGGCTGCGCAACTGGCTTTCGGACTGGCTGAAGCTCTGGCCGCCACTGCCGTACTGCTGCCGGCCCTGTTCGCCGGTCTGGTAGGCAGACTGGTAGTCCTCGAACTGCTTGCCCTGTTGATAGTAGGGCTCGTTCTGGAACTGCTGCTTCCAATACTGTTCGGAACCTTGCTGCTGCCAACCCTGTTGCTGCTGGCCGGACGCTTGCTTCTGCGAAGATTGGTTCTGAGACGATGCGCCCTGCGAGCCTTCGTTCTGATTACCCATTTCGACTTCTCCGACTACGGCCGAAATTGCCGTCGCACGACGTTACGCATGCGGGCGTTAGCGAACTTCGTGCGAGCAGTGAAGGTGTCGCTAACGCGATTCAGCGTGGTGAACCCAGCGCCGGAAATTGCGTGGTCATGCGCGCACCGTGCACGACGCCCCAGCGGATGCCGATGCGATGCAGGCGTGCTTCCATCGCCGCGCGCATCGACGGTGGCGTGCGCTCCAGGATCGCGGCGTGGCGTTCGGCCCATGCGCTGGCGAGGGCGAAGACGTTGCCGGACATCGATTGGATGCGGGGCATCTCGCGGTCCAGCGCTTCCAGTTCGGCTTCCAGTGCCGGCCCAAGATCGACCGCCTGCCCCGCAATGGCGTGCTCACTCATGGTGTTCCCCCTGGCGCCCTGTCGGGCGCGTGGATGCACGCTCGCCGGCGGCGGGTGCAGCCGACGTGACGATGCGCCACTAAACCGTTCATCTGCCGAGACGTGGGTATCAGCCACTCAGTGACGTAGCGCACGGAATCAACCCCGGACGCCACCGTACGCTGCGACCCTCAGGGGGATCCACGTTCCATGGTCGTGAAATTCGGTCGATCGCCGGCGCAGGAGGGTGCGGCGCAGCTGCCGCTGCCCGAACGCCTGTTGCGCGCCTCGACCCCGCAAGAAGTCGTCCAGGCCTGGTTCGAGGCCGACCCGCAACTCGACATGCACTGCGCCTGCGTCCTGTGGTCGACGCATTGGCCGCGCGACATCGAGGCGTTCCCGGCTGCCTGCGCGGACGCCGGCATCATCGCCGATGCCATCGACGCGGTCTCGCGCATCCGCGCGGGCGAGAACGACGACAGCAACCCGCGCGTGCTCTACGACGACGGCGAGGGCGCGGTCGCCGTGCTCAACAGCCCGTACATGGGAATCGCGCCCTGCGCGACCACCATCGCGCGCCTGGCCGAAACGCTCGACCTGCGCCGCATGCGCGAAAGCGTGGCGCGCCTGGAACAGGCCGAGAAGCTGCAGCGTTCGCTGTACGCGATCGCCGACATGGCCGGCTCGGACCTCGAGATGCCGGACATGCTGCGCGGCCTGCACCGCATCGTCGCCGACCTGATGTACGCGGAGAACTTCTACATCGCGCTGTACGACCGCGACCGCGATGCATTGCGCTTCCTGTATTTCTCCGACGTCGTCGACGACCAGCTGCTCGCGCCCGAGGAAGAGATCCCGCTCGCGCGGATCGAACGCGGCCTGACTTGGTACCTCACGCGCGACAAGCGCCCGCTGATGGGCGCCACCGCCGACTTGATGCAGCAGGTCTCCGGCCCGCTGCGCCTGCACGGCGCGGACAGCTCGGACTGGCTCGGCGTGCCGATGCTGCGCGATGGCGACGTGCACGGCGTGGTGGTCGTGCAGAGCTACACCGGCGAGCGTTGCTACACGACGGCGGAGATGTCGCTGCTCGCCTTCGTCGCCGAACACATCCTCACCGCGCTGGAACGCAAGAGCGGCCGCGTGGAACTGGAGCGGCACGTCGTCGAGCGCACGCAGCAGTTGCAGGTCGCCAACAGCGAGCTGCGCCGCGAAGTCGGCGAGCGCGAACGCGGCGAACGCCTGCAGGCCGCGCTGTACCGCATCGCCGCGCTGGCGAGCCTGGACGAGACGACCGACAACTTCTATCGCCACGTCCACGCGGTGGTCGGCGAGCTGATCGAAGCGAAGAACTTCTATATCGCGCTGCTTTCCGAAGACGGGAGCACCGTGTCGTTCCCGTACGCGGCCGACGAACACGAGCGCGACTGGAGCGCGCGGTCCTATGGCCGCGGCCTGACCGAACACGTGCTGCGCACGCAGCGCCCCGCGCTGGTCTCGCGCGACCATGCCGCCACGATGGTGGCGGCGGGCGAAATCGACAGCGGCATGCTCGGCGCACCGACGCTGGTCTGGCTGGGCGCGCCGCTGCTGAGCACCGAAGGCGCGATCGGCGTGGTCGCCGTGCAGAGTTACGACCGCAGCGATGTCTACAACGAACGCGACGCCGAACTGCTGACCTTCGTTTCCTACCAGATCGGCAGCTCGCTGCAACGCCGTCGCGCGGCCGAACTGCTGCGCCAGGCGAATGCGGAACTCGAACATCGCGTCGAAGCGCGCACCCTGGAGTTGCGCGAACAGATCTCCGTGCGCGAACAGGTCGAAGCGCAGCTGCAGCACCAGGTCATGCACGATGCGCTGACCGGCCTGCCCAATCGCGTCTACCTGCGCGACCGGATCGAGCGCGCGCTCGCCGGCCTGCGCCGCGACCGGAGCTGGGCCTTCGGCCTGCTCTACATCGACGTCGACCGCTTCAAGGTCGTCAACGACAGCCTCGGCCACAGCGCCGGCGATGCCGTGCTGCAACAAGTGTCCAAGCGACTGGCCGCGTGCGTGCGCAATCCCGACGTGGTCGCGCGCATCGCGGGCGATGAGTTCGTGATGCTGCTCGAACACGTGCAGGCGCCCGAAACCGCGAGCAAGGTCGCCCAGCGCGTGTTGCGCGCGCTGACGCCGCCGCTGCACGTGGCCGGCCGCGAGATCCAGCTGTCCTGCAGCATCGGTATCGCGATCGCCCGGCAGGATTGCGAATCGGTCGACCGCATCCTGCACGATGCCGACGTCGCGCTGTACCGCGCGAAGGATGCGGGCCGCAACCGCTTCGTGATGTTCGACGATGCGATGCACCAGACCGCGATGGACGTCCTCGACCTCGAACAGGACTTGCGCGATGCGCTGATGCGCGACGAGTTCGAGCCCTGGTTCCAGCCCATCGTGCGCCTGGAGGATGCGAGCGTCGTCGGTTACGAAGCCCTGCTGCGCTGGCGACATCCCACGCGCGGCGTGCTCACGCCGTCGAAGTTCCTCAAGGTCGCCGAGGACAGCGGCCTGATCGGCCAGGTCGACTGGCGCATGTTCCGCCTGGCGCTGGAAGCCGCGCGCCCGATGGTGTGCCAATCGCACGACGGCGTGCTGCGCTACCTCACGCTGAATGTCTCGCCGCGGCTGTTCCTGCACACCGACTTCGACCGGCGCCTGCTCGAACTGGTCGACGAGATCGGTTTCGATCCGCGCGCGCTGCGCCTGGAAGTCACCGAAGGCACGCTGCTCGGCGATCCGGAAAACGTGGTGGCGATGCTGCACCGCCTGGCCGAACGCGGCGTCGTGGCGGCGCTCGACGACTTCGGCACGGGCTACTCGTCGCTCGGCCACGTGCACCAGTTCCCGCTGAAGATGATCAAGATCGACCAGAGCTTCGTGGCGCCTTTCGCCAACGGCGCGCCTTCGCGCAGCTCGGCGTTGATCGAGGCGATCCTCGCGCTGGGCAATGCGCTCGGGACGGAGATCGTGGCCGAGGGCATCGAAACCGATGCGCAGTGGGCGGTGTTGCGTGCGATGGGATGCGTGTACGGGCAGGGCTATCGCTTCGCGCATCCGGCGCCGTGCGGCCATTGGCTGGGACAGTGAAACCCGGAAGGGCGACTATCGCTCCACGGGCGTCGGCGTAACCTGTTGCGCTTCCGGGCCGCACCGGCCCGCCGGAGCCCGACCATGACGCAAACGCTGCACGCCTTCACCGCGCCCGTTTTCATCCGCACGCTGCGCAACCTGCTGCATGTCCTGCGCGCCGGCGAGAAGCACGCCGCTGAGAAGGGCATCGCACCGGACGTATTGTTGAACACGCGCCTGATCCCCGACATGTTGCCGCTGGTGCGCCAGGTGCAGATCGCCACCGATCACGCGAAGAACTGCTGCGCGCGCCTGACGGCCACCGAGCCGATGCCCTTCCCCGACGAAGAGAAGACCTTCGAGGAACTCCAGGCGCGCATCGCGCGTTGCATCGCGTATGTGGAATCTTTCGACGCCGCGCAGTTCGAAGGCGCGGCCTCGCGCCCGGTGCAGGTCAAGAGCCGCCTGGGGGAGCTGAACTTCGACGGACAGGGTTACGTCACCAGTTTCGCGCTGCCGAACTTCTTCTTCCACGCCTCGATGGCCTACGCGATCCTGCGCGCCTCCGGCGTGCCGATCGGCAAGGCCGACTGGCTGGGCGACGTGGGGCGCTGAGATGCTGCCGAGCGTCGAGATCCAGTGCCCTTATTGCGGCGAGACGATCACGATCTTCGTCGACGACTCGGCGGGCGAGCAACACTACATCGAGGATTGCCAGGTGTGTTGCAAGCCCATCGTCATCGACGTGGGCTTCGATCGCGATGGCGATCCGATCGTACGGGCGACGTCGGAAGACGAGGCCTGATCCCCCGGTCAGTGCCGGGGTTCGGGCTTCGCGTTGGCTCGGGCATGGGCCCGGTGTTCGTCGCTGGTCACGAACCCGTCGGCGTTGGCATCCATCGCCGCGAATGAAGCGCTGAATCCCGCGTCGCGGTCGGCTTCGGTCGAACTCACGCGCCCGTCCCTGTCGGCATCCAGGCGCGAGAAGACGTCGCCACTCGCCGCAGGCACGGCGATGGTCGCGGCGGTGGGCGGCGTCTGCGCGAATGCAGGCCATGCGCACGCCAGCAGCAGGAGCGAGAGGACTTTCATGGCGGACTCAGTGTCGGGTCGCCGTGTCGTCGTCTTCTTCTTCCTTCAACGAGAAGGGCACGTGGCGGCCCTGCGCACCCTGGTTCGCCATGGCATCGCGAAGACGATCGCGTTGTGTATCGGCCGGTGCGTCGTGGTTGTTGGCCATCGATTGCGGCGAACTCTGCTGTGCGGCAGGTTGCGATCCGACCGTGCGGGATTTCGAGCGTGGGGTGTGGCGTTGCGTGGCCATGGGGGAGTCCTCGGGGGAGAGCGTCGGGTGTCTGCGACCCACTGTGGAGAGGCGGCCATTAAGGCCGTTGCATGGCCGATGTAAAACTTTCGTAAGTCGGCGCCACCGGTCGAGTTCGCGTCATCGACGGCGTTCGCGCGGCGATGACGCCGGCGGCGCGAAGCTCGCGAACGCCGGCGAAAAGGCCTGAAAACAGGCCAATGCCCGACATGCTGCACACCGCCGCACGCGGTTACTCCAATTCGCGTGCCGGTTGGTTAATGCGGTGTGGAGGCCAGAACCGGCAGGTCGCGGAGATTCAGATGCTATGGCGCAAGGTGCGTACCGTCGCCGAAAAAGCCGATGCATCTGGCGCGACGTTTGTTCCCCCATGGAGACCGACGAATGAATCTTTCCAATCGCAAGCCGCTTTACCTCGCCCTCGCGCTGACGCTGGCTGCACCGCTGGCCTTCGCGCAGAGCACCACGCCGCAGTCGGCCACGCAGGACGCGACCAACGCCGCCACTTCGGCGACGCAGAGCGCGACGGACGCCGCGAAGTCGACGGCGACCGATGCGACCACCGCAGCGACGCAGGACGCCACGCAGGCGGCCACGCAGGATGCGACGGCGCAGACCCAGGCCGCGACGCAGGATGCGATGGGCCAGTCGAAGGATGCGATGGCGCAGTCCAAGGGCCAGCCCGAGAAGAAGAACTGGTCCGACCTGGATACCGACAAGAACGGCACGCTGAGCGCGTCGGAAGCGGCATCGGTGTCGAACCTCTCGTCCGTTTTCGCCAAGGCTGACGCCAATGCCGACGGCGAGCTGACGCAGGACGAATACAAGGCCTACCTCGCCGCGAACGGCAAGGGCGGAGCCAAGTCGGATTCGGGCGGCTGATCAGTCGCACCCGGGTCGAAGCGCGCATCGCGCACGCTTCGAAATAGTGGCGCTCCATCCGGCTGACTCTTCGGAGCCAGCCGGATTCGCGCTCCAAGGCACATAGACGAGGACCCCAATGAACAACACGCTTCGCAACATCAGCATCGCTGCCGCAATCACCGTCGCTTCCCTGACGCTCGCCGCGTGCGCGCACGACAAGGACGCGACGACGACGACCGAGACGACGAGCACGACCACCACGGACTCGTCGGGCACGACGGGTACGACTTCCAGCGACACGACGACTTCCTCGTCGATGCCGACGTCGGCCAGCACGGCGGGCGCACCGCCGAGCACGCCGTAAGGAAAAACGGCCGGCCCAGGGGTGCCGGCCGATGCCTTGAAGGCGAACAGCGCAGGGCGGCTTCGGCCGCCCTGTGTCGTTTTCGTACACTGGTGCGCCCCACCCACGCGCACGCCCCATGTCTGACTCCACACCCGATGGCATCCGCCTGGTCGGCTTCGACGGCGACGACACCCTCTGGCGCAGCGAAGACTATTACCGCGGCGCGCAAGGGGATTTCGAACAGATCGTCGGGCGTTACGTCGACCTCGCCGACGCGAACGCGCACCAACGCCTGTACGCGGTGGAGAAGCGCAACCTTGCGTTGTTCGGCTACGGCGTGAAGGGCATGGTGTTGTCGATGATCGAGGCCGCGGTGGAGATCACCGATGCGCGCGTGAGCGCGGGCGACCTGCATCGCATCGTCGCGCTCGGCAAATCCCTGTTGCAGCATCCGGTGGAATTGTTGCCGGGCATCCGCGAAGCCGTCGAAGCGATCGGTGCGCAGCACGACCTGGTGCTGATCACCAAGGGCGATCTGTTCCACCAGGAAGCGAAGGTCAAACAATCGGGGCTCGCGGATCTGTTTCGCCGCATCGAGATCGTGAGCGAGAAGGATCCGGAAACCTACGCGCGCCTGTTCGACGAATTCGAACTGGCACCGCACCAATTCGCGATGGTCGGCAATTCGCTGCGCTCGGACATCGCGCCGGTCATCGCGCTCGGCGGGTGGGGCGTCTACATGCCCTATCACGTGACCTGGGCGCACGAAGCCGAAGCGGACATCGCGGACGACGAACCGCGCGTGCGCCGCGTCGCGCAGGCCAGCGAACTGCCCGAAGCCGTGACCGACATCGCACGCGCGGCGAGCTCCCTGAATGGCCGCTAGCCTGCGCCGGGACGGTTAGACGTCCGTTAATCGATTCGGTCGCATCGTCGCCACAGGTCCGCATCAGGGCGGACCGAAGGGAGACCATCATGTCGACGCTGTCGAAGTACATCGCACCCGCGGTGTTCGCGGCGGGGTTCGCTTTTTTCGCGCTGCTGCCCAAGCCGGCGCTCGCACAGGACGACGGGCTGACCCGCGTCATCGTCGATGTCGCCGACGTGGTGTTGCGCAGCGGCCAGCCGTATTACCGCTATGGCAACTATCGCGACCAGGATCGCCTGATCGTCGTGCGCGATCGCTACGGGCGGCCGGTGTATTACCGCGTCGTCGATCGTCCGTATGCCTACCGTCCGTACGTCCCGCCGGTCTATTACGGCAACACCTACGACCGCACCGCCCGTCGGGTGAAGTGCAACGGCGCCGGGAACTGCACGGTCTCGTACTACGACCCGCAGTACGACCGGCGGGGTGGGTATTACGGGCCGGTCCGCTACCGCCGCGGCCACCATGGCCACCACGGGCACGACGACGACCAGGGCGACGACCGCTGATCGTCCACTGGCCACGACGGCGCCCCGCGGGGCGCCGTCTTCGTACCGGCCATACGCGACCAGTGCTAGCCTCCGCGCACCGATCCCCCGAAGGAGAGTCCTGCCATGCGCCGTCTCCGCCTCATCCAGTTGCTCCCGCTCGCGCTCGTCCTCGCCTCGCCCCTCGCCATGGCAGCGGGCAAGACCGACTGCAAGCTCAAGTTCTCCCTCGCCGGTTGGTCGGCCTTCTACAAGACCGCCTCGGGCGACGGCACGATCACCTGCGACAACGGCCAGAAGATGGCGGTCCACATCGTCGCCAAGGGCGGCGGGCTGACCTTCGGCAAATCGAAGATCGAAAACGGCACCGGCGAGTTCTCCGGCGTCAAGGACATCCACGAATTGCTGGGCAGCTACGCGCAGGGCGAAGCCCATGCCGGTGCGGTCAAGTCGTCCGGTGCCAGTGCGATGACCAAGGGCGAGGTGTCGCTCGCACTCGCCGGGACCGGCGAAGGCTGGGACCTCGGCGTTTCGTTCGGCAAATTCACGATTTCCAAGCGCTAAGCAAGCGGTGAGGCGCGCTCACTCGGCCCGATGCGCGTGATCCTCGACCACGGGCGCAGCCTTGTAGGTGCGCCCCAGGTCGGTATTGAGTTTGCCGGCCACCCAGCCGATGGTCGCGAACCAGCCCACGACGATCAACACGAGCACGGCGGCTCCCCACGCATGGCGGCGCAGGAAGGCGAAGGGCGAAAGATGCAGGCGCATGGCACGGTCCCCGATGACGGCGCCATGCTCCGCCCGGCCGTGTCGTGGCCGCGTGCACGCGTGACGGGCCAGAATGGACGCATGCGCGCGCTCGTCCGCCTGTTCCTGCTGCCGCTGTTCGCGGCGACCCTGATGGCCGGCTGCAACGACGCCGGCGCGCCGCGCGACGCGACCACCGCCCGCTTCGACAATCCCGATGCAGAGCTCAGTTGGCAGGGCGTGCTGGCGTGCGCCGATTGCGATGGCATCGACACGCGCCTGCGCTTGCAGCGCGGCAACGGGGTGGTCGCGCAATACGAACTGGTCGAGGCCTACCTCGACGGCGAAGGCGCGGAGTATTTCCACGAGGCCGGCCGCTGGCGGCGCGAAGGCCGCATCCTGCGCTTGCAGGCGACCTCGGGCGGCGAGCGGCTCTACGAGATCGACGGCACCGGCAACCTGGTCGTCGTCGATCGCATGGGGCGCACCGCGGGGCCCAACCACGTCCTCGCGCCCGCCGGTCCGCCGGCACTGTGACGGCCTGCCCGGAACGCCACTTCTTTCAGAACGCATTCAGTCCTCGCGCCCACACTGCGCACATCACCGCCACACCTGCAGGGGGCAACGTGCGTCATTCCTTCAAAGCGCTTTCGCTAGCGATCGTCCTGGCCGCCGCGGGGCACACCGCGCACGCGCAGGATTTCACCTTCGGTTGGAATCCACGCAGCGGCGATGTGTGGATGGATTCCTGGCTCGGCGACATGAACCGCTACGGCCAGCGCTATCGCGATCCCTTCGTCGACGAACTCGTGCGTTACCACGGTGCGCCGCGCGACCTGGTCGATGAATTGCTCGGTCCGCGCCGCTGGGCGCCGGGCGATGTCTGGATGGCGTGCAACATCGCTTCGATCATCGGGCGTCCCTGCCGCTACGTCGTCGACGTCTACGAACGCGACCACGGCAATGGCTGGGGCAGCATCGCCAAGCAACTGGGCATCAAGCCGGGTTCGCCGGAATTCCATCGCCTGAAGAAGGGCTTCGTGCCCACCTACGACCGTTGGGGCCGCACGATCGTCCTGGATTCGGAGCTCGAGCGCGTGTATCCCGACCACGGCAAGGGCAAGTCGAAGTCGCACGGTGGCAACGGGTACGACGACCAAGGTCATGGCAACAACGGCCACGGCAACAGCGGCAAGGGCCACGGAAACGGCAACGGCAAGGGCCACGGCAAGAAATGAGCGACGCGCCCGATCGCGTCGTGCATCGCGGCGGCTGTCATTGCCGCCGCGTGCGTTTCGAAGTCGATGCGCCCGCCCACATCGAAGCGCTCGGCTGCAATTGTTCGATCTGCCGCATGACCGGGTTCCTGCATCTGATCGTGCCGGCCGCGCGCTTTCGCCTGTTGTCGGGCGAAGACGCGCTGACCGAATACACGTTCAACACCGGCGCGGCGAAGCATCGCTTCTGTTCGGTGTGCGGCGTCAAGGCGTTCTACATTCCGCGCAGCCATCCCGACGGCGTCGACGTGAACGTGCGGTGCCTGGACGTGGGCACCGTCGCATCGCTGCGCATCGTCCCGTTCGACGACAACGACCGCGAAGCGGCAACGGCCGCGTTCGCGCACCTGACGCACGACTGAACGCATCATCACGCCGCTGAATCCAGGCTGGCTTCGAGCGACCTTCGCTGTCCTGTCGTCGAACCGCGGATCGTTCGATGTGGAATGCATTTACACACATCGACCACAGCGCAGGGCGCCAACGTGAATCCTCGCCTCGACCCCGTCGACCGCGAAGAGCTGCGCAAGCTCACCGAATCGATCACCGTGCGCCACGCGGTCGACCTGCACGCGATGGCGCGCATGGTCGAACGCGGCTATGCGCGCAAAGTGCTGGGAGGTTGGGAAATCACCGAAGCCGGTTGGCTTGCGCTGGAGCGCTCGCGCATCCCCGATGCGCTGATGTGATTCCTGGGTAAGAGAGGGAGCCGCCGGCGCAGTTCAGGGAGAGGGGGGGGTTCTGCGCCGGCCGACGGGCGTGCTCGCGCGTCTCTTCGGCTCCGGCCTGCCGATGTCGCTCGGCAGGTGCATGTAGTGGAACACCACGCGCAGGTTGCGACCATTGTCCCTTGGTGCAGCCGCGTCCGAATGCAAGACGAAAAAAGGGCCCGGTCGCTTCCCTGCGACGGGCCCAGGGGAACGCTAGTCGTATCAGCGAATCGAATACACGTTGGGCGCATCGGCGCTCTCGTTCGCGCGTTGCGCCACGGCGATGCCATCGCGTTCGGCCAGATAGTCCTTCACCATCTGGTAGGACTTGGTACGCGAAATGCCGAACTCCAGCACGAGCGTCTTGGCGAACACGCTACGCGGGCTGCCGCGCGTGATGAGTTCTTCCAGCCGGCGCAGGATCAACTCGCGGCCCGGCGTTTCGTTCTTCACCCACTGCTGGTATTCCTCGACGATGCGCCCCGCGATTTCGTGCGCATCCTCCAGGTCGTGCTGCAAGCGGTGCAGCGCCTGTTCGAGGCTGCGCACGCGTTTTTCGAAGTAGTCCAGGTCGATTCCCATGTGTGCCCCGTTAGGCGTTGGATGGCGACGACAGGAAACCGCGTCCGTTCCGGCGCGAACATTGTCCGCGCGGGCAATTGCCCCTTGGTTCCGGGGAAGATTGCCCGGACGGGCACGGCGCAACGAAAACATGACGGTCGGGCTGCTATATCGACGGGCTCGTCCCGCGCGCAAGGCTCTTCCATGGCCATCCTCGAAGCCGGCAAGCCCGCCCCCGCGTTCAAGCTGCATGCCACGCCCGACCAGGTGCTGACCTCGGATGAGTTGCGCGGCAAGCGTTACGTGCTCGCGTTCTATCCGGCCGATTTCAGCCCGGTGTGCGGCGACCAGATGGCGCTCTACAACCAGGTCCTCTCCGAATTCCGCAGCCGCAAGGCCGAGTTGTTCGGTGTGTCGGTCGATGGCGTGTGGTGCCACCAGGCGTTCACCGAGGCACGCAATTTGCATTTCCCGCTGCTCTCGGACTTCGAACCCAAGGGGGGCGTGTCGCGCGCGTTCGGTGCCTATCGCGAAAGCGAAGGGGTTTCCGAACGCGCGCTGTTCGTCGTCGACGAGACGGGAACCATCGCGTGGAGCTACTGCTCGCCGATGGCGGTGAACCCCGGCGCGGACGGCATCCTCGACGCACTCGACGCAATGGACGGGAGAACGACGCCATGAGCCTGCGCATTCCGGTCGGTCCGCAAGACCACATCCTGGGTCGCGACGATGCGCCCGTCACCGTCGTCGAATACGGCGACTACCAGTGCCCGTATTGCGGCGCCGCGCAGCCGCAGGTGCGCAAGGTGCTCGATCGTTTCGGCGACGACATCCGCTTCGTGTTCCGTCATTTCCCGCTCACCGAAGTGCATCCGATGGCGGCGATCGCGGCGGTGACGGCGGAGTTCGCCGGCGCGCACGGGCATTTCTGGCAGGCGCACGAAGCGCTGTACGCCAACCAGGCGCGGCTCGGGCCGGAGTTGTTGTTCGAGATCGTGCAGGGCCTGGGCCTGGAGCCTTCGCAATTGAAGGCGGAGATCGACGCCGATACCTACACCGAAAAAGTGCAGGCGGATTTCAACGGAGGCATTCGCAGCGGCGTGAACGGCACACCCACCTTCTTCATCAACGGCGCGCGGCACGACGGGGCGTATTCGTTCGAGGCGCTCTCGCAGGCGATCGAGGCGGCCCGCGCCTAGCCCGCAGTAGAATGCGGGTCCGATGAAGCCCACGCCCACCATCGATCCCGCCACCCTGCGCCTGTCCGTCGCCCCGATGATGGACTGGACGGAAATAGACATTTTTTGGCTAGTTTCTCGCTGATTTTCTCAGAACGTGTGCACGATGTGTGCAATCACGCGACCCCGATTCTGACGGGCTTCAATGGCGGCGCACTAAGCGACGCATGCTCTCCACCCGATGCGGACGTACTCCGACTGCAGGTCGGTCCCATCGGTGCGTCGCCCCGAAGGCAGGCTATACAGACGGCACTCGACAGAGCTCGCGCGGGCGATTTCCGGGTTTCCGAGCCATGCCTCGACTAAGGGTAGAACGACCCACAATAGCTTCGTCACGGCCCGTCGTCCGCCGTGACCGCGCCCAGCAAAGAATCAGTTCAGATTCTGCACCTTGGGGGTCGGAACGCTTGGAGGAGAATGCTGCATGAATGCCGACCTCGAACCACCCGACCCCGAAGCCGCGGCCGTGCCATCGGCCCGGCGCCCGGAGGTTCAAGCCGCGATTGACGCCCTGACCACGCTGGAGCGCCCACAGCTGATCGACCGGCTGCGAGCTGCGGCCCGGCAGAAGGATCTGCCCCCCGAAGTACTGCTGCACTTCGCGCGCGAGGCGGGTGCCAGGGGCGATCAGGAAATCTTTTTCTTGGCCTTCGAGGGCCTGACTCGGTGCGCGACGTCGATGATCGCCAGCCAGATGCGCACGCTGTATGGCATCTCAGAAGCTGACCTCGACGACCACCTGAGCGTAGTTTTCGAGAACCTTGTCCGTCGCATCCAGCGCGACGACCCAGCGCTCGAATACGGCGTGCGCTTCTTCCACTCATTTATCCTCCGGCGTTCGATCGACGCGATGAAAGCCAAGGACCATCCTTGGACGCGGCGCTACAGGAAGGCGGTGAGCGCGCTGCGCAAGGAACGTGGGAAGCGGACCAAGCGCTACGACGGCGACGGGGAGTGCGCGCCGACTGAAGTCGACGCCCGCATCCTGAGTCAAGCCGAGGATCCGGCCGAACGCGCGGCCGGACAGGAAGAGCTTGCACAGGTCGAACAGCGCCTAGCGGGTCTGCCCGACGATGCCTGCGAGGCATACCTGCAGGCACGCGTGCTCGGGCGAACCCAGGCAGAAATCGCAGAACACTTTGGTGTCAGCGACCGAACCGTGCGCAACTGGCTCGACCGCGTCACCAAAGCACTAGAACAAAGGACCGCGCCATGAACAACAAAATGACCCGCGATGAAGTCCTTGATGCGTTCGGGGCGGCGGTGGCGTGGCCCACCGAAGCCTTGGTGCGCGCATGGGCGAAGAAGTATCCCGAGTACGAGCGAGACCTCGTTGATTTTGCGACCGCATGGGCGGCGACGGTTGGTTTTCCCCTCGAAGCCTTGGATCCTCAGCGTGAGGACGAGATCGTCAATCGCACGATGAGCCGCGTGCAGATGCTGGTTCGGGAACAGGACGAGGCGACGCAGGCGCCACCGCCGGTGGCGGTGGCCGTGGCCGCCAATCGCCTGCAAATCGACAGCCTCGAGCAAGCCCTTCGCGCACACGGCGTGACGAGCTCTTGGATCGAGGCGCTCGGAATCGACGAATTTATCTTGGCGCTGCTGGAAGAGCACATGATTGCCCCGCCCGTGCCTCGACGCTTGCTTGATGCCCTCTCGCGACCGTTAGGAGTCCATATCGAGGTAGTCAGGGCGTGGTTGTTTCAAGACTCCATACCGCAGATGGTTTCTTATTCCACCAAGAAGCCAGCCTTTGAGCGATGGACCTTTCAGCAGGCCGTGCAGCAGTCATCGTTGCCTGACGCGCTCAAGCAACAGTGGCTTCGAGAAACCTCTGACCCGTGAGTCTTCATGGATGCATTTACCTCGGTTCGCCTTAAGGCCCAGCAGCTACGCGCGCAACTGATCGCAGCATGCGGCTGTGGCGAAAAGGTGCAAAACCTTCTGGCCGCGGCGATGAACGACGCCGGACTTCGCGTGATGGTCGTCCCGCCCGACTACCCGCTGCTGGGTGGCGGCGCCGGCGCCTTGCAGCGAAAGCGCCAACGCATGTTCGTGTCCGGCGCACTGAGTCCTGAGCTCCAATTCTTTGTCCAGGCCCACGAGTACGCGCACTGGATCATCGAATCGCCGGCCGATCCGGTGTTGGTCAGTACGATCGTGGATCCGAGCGGTCCCGAGCAATCCACGCCGTTGGGCGCCGGGCGCGTGGAGGGCTACAGCGCGCAGGAGTTGCGCGAACGCTACGCAAATGTGTTCGCGCGTGAATTTTTGTTGCCAACCCACCACGCCAGGCAGCTGTTCATTGACGAGCGATTGTCGGCCTCGCAGATCGCGAGTCGGCTCGGCGTCACGCCAAGCTTGGTCTACCAGCAGCTGCAGTACGCGTTGCTGGTCCCATCGCCGCCGCCCGCGCAAGCGGACAAGCCCTTGCCTGGCTTGGATGCCTCCCAGCGCATCGCCGCCGGTCATGAAGGCGGGCCTGCGCTCGTCGAGGCCGGGCCGGGGACGGGAAAAACGCGGACCCTCATCGGCCGCATCGAGCGGCTGCTGGAAACTGGCGTGGATCCGCGCTCGATTCTCGCCCTGACGTTTTCCAACAAGGCAGCGCGCGAAATCAAAGAACGCATCGCGCGCACGATCCCGTCGGCCAATGAATTGTGGGCGGGGACGTTTCACGCCTTCGGCTTGGAGTTGCTGCGCAAACACGCGGCCTTGGCCGGCCTCCAGGAGCCGGTACGCATCGTAGATCCGGCCGATGCGCTCGAGCGCTTGGAATCCTTGCTTCCCAGCCTGGATCTGCACTACTACCTGCGCTTGAGCGATCCGCTGGCGCTGATGCAGCCGATCTTGGGGGCGATTTCCCGTGCCAAGGACGAGCTGTGTACGCCCGAGCAGTACGCCGTCTTGGCCGAGCAGATGCAAACGAATGCGGTAACTGACGAGGCGCGGGAAGCCGCCGCCAAGGCCGCAGAAGTGGCCAGGGTCTATGGCCTCTACGAAGCCATGCTGCGCGAACAAGGGGGCGTCGACTTTGGTGATCTGATTTGGCGGACGATCACGCTGCTCGAGCAAAACGACGACCTGCTCGCGATGATTCGCGCGCAGTTTCCACATGTATTGGTCGATGAGTACCAAGACGTCAATCGCGCCAGCTCACGCTTGCTCAAGCTGATAGCCGGCGACGGCCGTAATCTGTGGGTGGTTGGTGATGTCCGACAATCGATCTACCGGTTCCGCGGTGCCTCACCGGCCAACATGCGTCTGTTCGCACAGGACTTCCCTGAGGCGGTGGTGCTGCCGTTGAAATTCAACTACCGCTCGGGCCAGCAGATCGTCGATACCTACACCGCCTTTGCGCGCAGCTTGGACGATCCTGTTTGGCGCGCGGCGGGACACTTGGAGGCGATCCGAGGCAGCGGAATACGACCGAAGTTGGTCATCGCCCCGACGTTGGACTCGGAAGTTGCGGCCATCGCGCATGCGATTGAAGCTCATCGCGCGGACGGCATTCCTTTCCGGGACCAGGCCATCGTGGTGCGAACGCACACGCACGCCGAGCGAGTGGCCGAACGACTGCAAGCACTTGACGTGCCATCGATGTACCTGGGCGACATCTTCGAGCGCGACGAGGTACGCAACCTCCTCGCCGTGGTCTCCTTCGTAGCCGAACCCAGTCGCGGCGCGCTGCTGCGACTGGCCATTACCGAGTCTTATCGCATGGGCCTAGCGGACGTGCGTTCGTTCCTGGAGCTGGCGCATGCGGCCGACCGATCGCCGCTAGCAGCCTTGTCGGATCCCGCCGTCATCGCGGCCTGCGCAGCGCCGGCGCGGGCCGCGCTCGAGCGCCTTCGCGACGACTTGGCTGGAGTGCGGTTCGAGAGCACGGTGGCCGAAGTTCTCAACCACGTTCTCTTCGAACGCCGTGCGTTGATCGACGAGTTTCTCGAGCAGCCCGGAAGCGGGGGCGAGCAGCGACGTTTGGCCATCTTTCAGTTGCTGCAGTTCGCGGCCGAGCACTTCGACCCGCGCAAGGGCAACCCGAAGAAGAACCTGCTGCGCTGGATTCGGCGCCTGGAGCAGTTCGGCGAGGAGCGTGCGCTTCGGGAGCTTCCCGCGGCGGCCGCCTCTATAGATGCGGTCCGGCTGATGACAGTGCACGCCAGCAAAGGCCTGGAGTTCCCGGTGGTGTACGTGCCGTATCTGGCTACCCGCCATTTCCCGCAGTCTAACCGCGGCAAATCCTGCCCCCCGCCTGAGGGAATGCTGCGTGCGGAGGACATCCGCGACCAGTTCGAAGAAGAAAGTCTGTTCTACGTGGCGCTGTCGCGCGCACGCGACCACCTCCACCTGTCGCGATCGGAAGTTCTAGGTTCGCAAAAGGCCAGCGAGTCGAAGTTCCTTCCGTCCATCGTTGCCCGTCTTGAGCTGGTGCGGGCCCCCAAGACGGAGCTGTTGCTCCCCGGCGACCTGCCGGCGAGGCCAGAGCTCAAACTAGAACCGGAAATCCATGATGCCCGCGACTTGGACCAGTACGAGCGCTGCCCGCGCAAGTACGCCTACGCCAAGAGCTTGGGGCTGCGCGCCGGCCGCGATGACGATGGCTACGTATTGTTTCACCGGGTGGTATATGCGGTGCTGTCGTGGGTACTCCAAGAACGCGCCGCCCGCGAGGTACCACTTGACGAGTATTGGCGCAAGCTCGACGCAGTCTGGTCGCAACAGGGACCGTGCGAGCATCCTTTCGCGCCGGTATACAAGGAGTATGCCCGGCGCATGCTCACGGTGGCCGAGGAACACTTGCGCGCTCCTGGCGCTACCTCGCAAGAAGTCGACCTGCGGGTCGGCGGCGTCCCGGTGCGCGTGCGTCTGGAACAAGCCGAACCTGGCAGCGGGGGTTTGGTGCGCAGGTATCGCACGGGGCGGCGCCCGAAGACCGTCACGCGAGAGCTGCCCGACGTGCTGCGGCTGCTGGCTGGGCGGCAGGTCTATGGGCCAGGCGCGCGCCTTCAGATCCACTACCTGACCTCCAACGACGCGGTCGATCTGGAGTTCAAGGAAAACCAGCTGCAGTCGAAAGTGGATCAGGTACGCGACTTCGCCGCGGCTATCGCGTCCGGCCAGTTTCCGATCACCACCGACGTCGAGCAGTGCCCCCGTTGCCCGTTCTTCTTCTTGTGTCCAGCGATTCCGGGCGCGGACTGAGGTCTCTTTCCGGTTTTTTCACGCACCACGCGACTTGTTGTGTAACGGCGTTGGAATTCCCCAACGGCCAATGCACAAGAGGTAGCACAACGTGAAAAACATCAAGATCGTTTTGCAGTGCGAAGGTGCTGCGCAGGTGCTGGTCGGCGACGTCAAGGGCGAGCTGTCGGTGGGCGAGGCGCTCGCGGCACTCGGCGCCCAGAATATCGGGCAGGGCGGCCAGCTGCTCTTCGCCGAAGATCGCGACGGGCCGGTCGACCTACACACGGCGGTCCAGACGCTGGTATCGGGCAAGGGCGAGGGCGGGGCCCCGATCGTGCGGCTGCATCAGGGACGCTGCCAGCGCGTGACGGTGAACGTCACCTTCAATGGCGTAACCCAATCGCGCGATTTCCCGCCGGTGACCCGCGTCGCCCACGTACACCAGTGGGCCACGCACAACGTCTTCGACATGTCGCCGCGCGATGCGGCCGAGCATGTGCTCGAGCTGGTGGACAGCGACGAACGTCCCGACCCGGACACCCAGATCGGCACGCTTACCTCCGGCGCGCTGTGCGCTGTGGCATTCGACCTGGTCCCCTTCAAGCGGGTGGAGGGCTGACATGGCGTCTCTGGATCAACAGGCCTTCGAGGCCGACGTGAACTCCGGGGCTTTCCTCAACGGCTCGCTGTCGGGCCGTTGGGGACTGGACTCACTGACATGGCCGCACGCGCTCATCTGGGTGCGGGCGGGCGACGGCAGCCGGATCGTTTTGCGCTTCGAGCTGTCGAACTACCCGCGGACCGCACCCACGGCGCAGCCGTGGGGTCCAGCTTCGAACGCGCCCTTGTCGCCGGCCCTGTGGCCCCGCGGCGAGGCGCGCGTCTCGGCCGCGTTCAATCCCAACTGGAATTCGAGCGCGCTCTACATTCCGTGCGATCGAATTGCGATTCAGGGGCATGAAGCGTGGCGCCACCAGCACCCGTCCCTGCTGTGGGATCCGGCCGTCGGCATTCACCGTTACGTGCGGGTCGTGTCCGACCTGCTGGGGTCGCCCGATTATGCCTGCGCCCACTGAGCTTTGTGTTCCCCGGGCGTTGTGGGACCGCCTGGTAGCCGAGCTGCACGCACGCACCGACGGCGAAAGCCACGAATCGGGTGCGTTCTTGCTCGGGCACCTGACCGCGCAGGGCCGTCGCGTCACTGACGTGCTGTACTTCGACGATCTGCATCCCGAGGTGCATTCCCGGGGCGTGGTGGAGCTGCCGGCCGCAGCATTCCGCGCGTTGTGGGCGATCATTCGCGAACGCGGCGTCCAAGTGGTCGCCGACGTCCATGTACACCCGCACAGCGCCGGCCAAAGCGAAATCGATCGCCAGAACCCCTTGATTGCTACGCGCGGTCACGTCGCGCTCATCCTGCCCAACTTTGCCCGACCGCGGATTCGTCGCTGGTCCGTTGGCGCGTACGTATACGAAGGCGACCACCGCTGGCAGGCGAAGGGCGGGTGCGACAACCGCTTCTTGGTATTGGAGGATGACAATGCATGAGTCGATGGAAGATCTTGGCGAGCGACTGAATCGCGTGGTGAAGCTCGCCATGGATACCGGAGAGGCAGCCAGCGAAGCCGAAGCGGTGGCTATCTTTTCGCGCTATCGCGTGCAGTTGGTTTTCGGCGACGGCCTATGCGAAATGGCGCAGGTGGCTTTGCTTACCGCGGCAGCAACGGCCTTGCCGTGCTTGCTGGGAGGTGTCACGTACTCCGGTCCCGATCAGCCATTGCAAGCGCGTTGGCGCGGGCATCGCGATGCGCCTGTGCCATCGCGCCTGACGGCGGCCTTGGAATTGCTTGGCGTGCAGCGCACGACTGATATCGATGCGAATGTACCGTGCATCGCCGTCGGCGCCGGAATCCCACGCCGAGGAGGGGGTGTTCGCGCAACCTTCGACGGCTGGACGGCAGCGGTGGTGCCCCTCGAGGACGACGCACTCGCCGAACGAGGCGATTGCGCAGCAGCCGCAGTCCTCGCCGGCGCGATGGCGGTTGCCGAAGTTTTCCAGCAGTTTCGTGGCACGCAGCCGCTCGCCTGCCAACGCCGAATCGGCTGGTCGCTGTGGGAACCGTGGAGCAAGTGGACGGAGGCCGCGAGCGGGCCTGAACTGACGGCCCTGCCACAATCGGTCTGGCTCGTCGGACTAGGGAACCTGGGTCAAGCGTACTTGTGGACTTTGGGCTTGCTGCCGTACGCCACGGACCAGTGCAACCTGTTGCTGCAGGACATCGATATTGTCTCGCGTGCGAACAAAAGTACCTCGCTGCTCAGCCGCGAGATTGACGTGGGGCGCCGCAAGACGCGCTTGGCGGCTGCGTGGGCGGAGCAGCGCGGGTTTCGGACATCAATCATCGAACGACGTTTCGCTGCAGATTTCACCGTCACCGGGGACGAGCCGTCCGTCGCATTAATTGGTGTCGACAATCTGGCCACGCGACGCACGATTGAGCGCGTGGGCTTCGCCCGCATCATCGAGGCAGGTCTGGGGCGCGGCCCCAGCGACTACTTGGGAATCACGCTGCACACATTTCCGGCCTCGCGCGCCGCTGACACTTGCTGGCTAGAGTCTACGAAGCCGTCGGTCGACCCGGCGCACGCAACGACGCGCAAACAAGCTTACCAGGACCTGCACGCGGCAAGCGGCGACAGTTGCGGTGTGCTGCGCTTGGCCGGGCGCAGCATCGCCACGCCGTTCACGGGCGCGGCGGCAGCTGCGTTGGCTGTAGGCGAGTTGCTGCGGCTGTGCCACGGTGGACCTCGCGTGGAATTTGCCGCAGTTCATTTGGCGCGCCCAGAAGAGAGCACGATTATTCAAGGTGCGCCATGGCCGGCCATGAACCCGGGCGTCGTGACTCCGGAGCCACGGTCGTAGGCGTGAGCAGGCGACAATTGGGTACTCCGCAGCGTATCTACGTAGCAGCGACGCCGCAGCACCAACTCCGAGTCGACAGGGGAGGTCGCTCACCTCAAATCGTCGATAATTTAGCGTCCAAGTACTGTATGAGCGTGCGCGCGGCATTGATCGCAAGCAGGGCTTCGTCACGCAACAGCAACTCATCGTTCGCATGCGCAAGACTGCCGCGGTTTCGCACCGGTTGCAGCGCATCCACGATGACACTCATGGCATGCAACACTTTGACCAGGCTCTCGTGCTGCGTCCCGAGGTCGGTCAGCGCCGGATGGCGTTGCTTCATTAGTTTGAAAACGCCCGCGGTTGTGCTGTCGGCGGGCACTTCTATATCTGCGCGCGCGCAGGCGGCCTTCAAGTAGCCATGCAACGCCGTGTGCACCCGGTCGACGGCGCTGGTCGGATCGCGTGACTCGAGCAACGCGGCCGCGTCCTTCAATGCGTGGTCGACGACTTGGCTGGAAATTGCGGGGCTGGGCGCGGCAACGGCGATGCTTTCGACGCAACGGCGGGCAAGCTCAAGCAGTGTCGCGTGCGCTTGCTGCGAGCGTTGATGCTCGGAGCCGGGTGGGTAGCGCTTTGCCACCCCCCGTAAGATCGCAGCCTGCTGGACGGGTTCGCAATGGGTCAGGATCGCGATGAACTTTTCCCGGGTCGTCCTGCCTGGGAAACCGTCGGGATCCAGTTCCAAGTCGCAAAAGGCCGAGTAAAAGTCCCGGTGGGTGCGATAGCTGAAGTCACCGAGGTAACCGTCGTTCACCCCGATATACCCCTGCACGACCCAATGGACCTCGCTGCTTTTTAGTCCGGTCATCGCCCCCTCCCGCGTTCGGCCCTTTACTGGAACGACCGCCCAGCAGGGCGCACTATAAGGCTCGGGGCGCCCGCAGCGGGCCCCCCGGGAATGGGGTACGGGGAAGGAGCGTCATGTCGGGATTTGACGGGGTTGAAGAAGTAGCGTGGCCGGAGGTATCGCCGTTTCGGGAAGCCGGTTCGATCGATCAAAAGATCGAGCGCGCGCGCACAGAACTGCTGGACCTTTCCACCCGAAATCGATTGCTGCATACCCCGCGAGGCGGGCGCGCCAAGACCGTGGAAGTCGTCGGCGAGCTGGCCCGGGTGATGTATCAGACCCTGGTGGGCGACGGGAAACGCTTCACCTTCGCCCCCGGGCGTGTCCAAGCCGACCTCGAAGCGCAGGAGGAGGCGGTCCCGAGCGAATCGGCTGATCCTGAACTTGTCGCGCAGCCGGACGAGGAGCTGGATGAGACTGGCCGCCGTCCGAGCCAGTGGGACAACAAGCTCAATACCCGGATGACCTCGGCCGGCTTGCAAAAGCGCTTGTTGGACCTTGCCATCGACGCGCGCACGCTGGAAGAAGAGCAGGGCGTCAACATCTTGTATCTGGCAATTGGCTTCCTGCGCTGGCGCGCCACTTCCACGCCGGACCAGGATCGCTTCGGACCACTCGTGCTGCTGCCAGTTCGGCTGGAACGTAGCAACGCCGGCGAGAAATTCCATTTGAAGTGGTCGGGGGAGGATCCTCAGACCAACCTGTCGTTACAGCTGTACCTGCGACGTGAGTTCGGCATGAAGCTGCCGGACATCACGGACGTTGAATCCTTCGACATCCAGCAGTATCTGGAGGAAGTCGCCGCGCTCGTCGCAGGGCGGCCGAGCTGGGGCGTGCTGGCCGACGACGCGGTGCTTGGCCTCTATTCGTTCGCCAAGTTCATGATGTATCGCGACCTGGATGCCCAGCAGTGGCAGGCGAGGGGCGGCTTCAACGCGTTGCCCTCGTTGCGCGGCGTGGTCGCCGACGGGTTTCCAAATGCGCGCTTGTCCGATGAAAACATCCGCATCGACGAGCTGATCCCACCGTCGCAGATGGTGCATGTGGTCGACTGCGACAGCTCGCAAGCCTTGGTCGTCCATGACGTGCAGCAAGGCGCCAGCATTCTGGTGCAGGGTCCGCCCGGAACCGGCAAGTCGCAGACGATCACCAATATCATTGCCACGGCGGTGAATGCCAACAAGCGCGTGCTGTTCGTCGCCGAGAAGATGGCGGCGTTGGATGTGGTCAAGCGCCGTCTCGATGGGGCCAATATCGGCGCGGCTTGCCTGGAGCTCCATAGCCACAAGGCCCAAAAGCGGACGCTTCTGGAAGAGTTGAACCGCACATGGCTTGGGGCCAAGCCGGCGCATAAAGACGGCGCTGTTGTCATCGCGCAACTGACCCAAGCGCGCGACGACCTTAATGCGCACGCCGACCGACTGCACGCTCCGCTGGATCCGGCCAAGCTCACCCCGTTCCAGGTGTTCGGCCACCTCGTGCGTTTGCGCCGGGAGGGGTATACGACCGCGACGGTCGATCTTGAAAGCCCAGCGCGCTGGTCGCCGTCGGGTTTAGACGAACGCGAGCGCTTGCTGCGGGATCTGGTGCAACGCATCAAGGACATGGGCACGCCCAATCGCCACCCGTGGAGTGGGGTTGGCATCCGGGGCTTGATGCCTAATGACCGCGACCGCGTCGTTGCCATTGTTTCCGCGACAAGCCAACAACTCGGCGACTGGCGAGGTGACGCGGGAGAGTTGCTGTCCTTCCTCGGACTGTCGGCGCTGCGGCACTTTGCGGACATTCATGCCGCCGTCGCGCGCGCCGAGTTGCTCTTGACCTCGCCGCAACTTGGCGCCGCCGCGCTCACCAATGCGATCTGGGACGACCCCGTTGCCATCGACGCGGTGCTGGAAGAATTGGCCACTGCGCAGCGCCTTCGATTGGCGCTGCCGGAAGTTGCAGAGCCGGGCGCATTGGCGGTTGACTGGCAACCGGTAGTCTCTGCACTCGATTCACTATTGCCAACCTTCGTCTTGGGCAACGAGCTGGCGACACTGGCCCGAAACCACACCGAGCTCGACCGGCTGATTGGAGCCGCCACCCGGCTGGCGCAGCTCTTGGGCGAGCATGGCCGGCTGACGCTTGATAGTGCCGCGCATATCGCCGCCATCGGCGAGCGCGCGGCCTCCATTCCCGCCATCGACCGCCAAGCACTGGTCGCGCATATTTGGGATATCGGTGTCGACACGGTCGATGAACTCATCGAAGCCGTGGAGCAGGTGCAACAGACAAAGGCGCGGTTGGGTGGCGTGTTCCGCGACGCCGCCTGGTCGCAAAATTGGGAAGAAGCGCGCGGCTACCTGGCCACCTTAGGGAGCAGTTTCCTGCGTTTCTTTAACGGCAAGTGGCGGGCGGCCAATCGCAAGGTGCGTGGCCAGTTGCTGGACCCGAAACTGCCCGCCACCGAAGCACTGTTGCATCTGGACGATTTGATCGGCGCGCAAGCGGCGCAGCGGAAGATTGCCGAACGTGATCGCCAAGGCGACGAAGCGTTTGGTGGAGGCTGGCAGCGCGAGCGCTCGGAGGTTGCTTTCTTGCGTGGGGTGGCGGAGTGGATGCGCTCACTGCGTCCCCTTGGAAGCGGCGTCCGTGAGCGCCTTGCGGATGTTGCCGACCGGGAACTGGCAGCCGAACTGGGCAAACGCGTCGGCCCCTTGGTCGACGCCATTCGCTCGCAATTGCTCCCGATCAGTGAAGCGCTAATCGCCGCTGATCGTCGCCCGTGGGGCGAGGAAACTATCCTGCGCCGCGTGAGGCTTGATGAACTGCGCACGCGCTGCGCGCATTGGCGCGAAGTAAGCAACACGTGCGCGATGCTTGCCGGCCCCGATCGCCTCACCGTCGCGCAAGCGACCGACGCGATCGCACGCGTGCGCGAAACTAAAGCGGCGCTGGATGCGCTCGACCAAGCCTCGCCCGCGGGTCAAGCGGGCCTGGGTCTGCTGTGGGCAGAGATCGACACGGATCTGAGCGCGGTGCGCACAGCGACGCGCTGGATGCACGATCATGGCGAAGTCCGGGCTGTGGCTGCCCGCAATGACGACCCCAAGGGTGCGTTGTCCAAGGCAAAGGAACTTGCAGTGGCAGGCAGCGCCCTGGCAGACAGTCTGCAAAGCCTATTCGCGCGCTTGGAGTTTGTCGGCAACGACGCAGTCGGGGTCGTGCCAGGCACTGCGCCCTTGGACGCCCTCGCTACCCTTCTCTCGCGCTGGCATGAACACCCGGAGTCGCTTCCTCAATGGGTGGCCTACCAAGCGCGGGCAGGCGAGGCCTGCGACAGCGGGATGAGGCAGTTGGTCGATCAGCTGGCCGCCGGAGACATTTCCCCGAGTGCTGCGATCGGCACCTTTAAGCTCGCCTACTACGAAGCCGTGCTTGCCGCCATGGTCAAGCGCGAGCCGGTGCTGGCGCAGTTTGACGGGGAGCGTCAGCGCCTAATGGTGTCGCAGTTCGAACACCTCGACGAGGCGCGCATGGACTACGCCCGTTATCAGGTGCAGGCCGCACACCACGGCAAGATCCCGTCGCGCGCAGGGGCCACCGGGCCGACCGCGCTGCTGCTCGGGGAAATGGCGAAAAAGCGCGGACATCTGCCCATCCGCCAATTGATGTCCAAGTGCGGTCCGACGGTCCAGGCGCTGAAGCCGGTGTTCATGATGAGCCCGCTGTCGGTCGCACAGTTCCTGCCGCCGGGCGAGGTCGAATTCGACTTGCTCGTGATCGACGAGGCAAGCCAGGTGCAGCCCGTCGATGCCTTGGGGGCCATCGCGCGCGCCAAGCAGTTGGTCATCGTCGGCGACGAGCGACAGCTGCCGCCGACGCGCTTCTTTGCGAAGGTCGTCGGCGAGGCCGATGAAAATAAGGACACGGACGACACCGAAGCTGGGGATGTCGAAAGCGTGCTCGGCTTGTGTCGCGCCCGCGGCTTGCCCGATCGCATGTTGCGCTGGCACTACCGCAGCCGACACGAGTCGCTGATTGCCGTTTCCAATTCGCAGTTCTACGAAAACAAGCTGTTGATCGTGCCGAGTCCCTACACGGGCGAGGCCGGATTGGGGCTGCAGTTCCACCATCATCCCAACACTGTTTACGACCGCGGTGGCACCAGCACCAACGTCGAAGAAGCCAAGATCGTTGCGCGCGCAGTGATCCAGCATGCGCTCGAGCGCCCGCACCTCAGTCTTGGCGTGGCCGCGTTCTCGACCCAGCAGCGACGCGCGGTGTTCGACCAGGTGGAACTGCTGCGCCGCCAACATCCGGAAGCTGAAGGCTTCTTCGCCGCCCACCCGAACGAGCCGTTCTTCGTGAAGAGCCTGGAAAATATCCAAGGCGATGAGCGCGACGTCATCTACATTTCAGTGGGCTACGGCCGCGATAGCCAAAATCGCATGACCATGAATTTCGGTCCCTTAGGCAAACAGGGCGGGGAACGGCGACTCAATGTCCTGATCAGCCGAGCCAAGAGCCGGTGCGAAGTGTTCTCGTCCATCACCGACGAAGACATTAATCTCGAAGGCACCCAAGCC
Organism: Lysobacter sp. 2RAF19; assembly: GCF_052115395.1. NCBI lineage: Bacteria > Pseudomonadati > Pseudomonadota > Gammaproteobacteria > Lysobacterales > Lysobacteraceae > Lysobacter > Lysobacter sp. 2RAF19. Next base: position 472,975 of record NZ_JBFRGO010000002.1, read on the forward strand.
CGCGGCACGGTCGCGTTCAAGCTGTTCTTGCACTACGCACGGACCAAGCGCTTGGGGATCGATCAGCACGAGCAAGCCATCGTTGCCCACCAAGTGTTCGAAGAGGAAGTGGCCGCCGCCTTGCGGGCACGCGGCTACACTCTGGACACGAACGTTGGCATCGCGGGGCTCTATATCGACATCGCCATCGCCGATCCGCGAAGACCGGGGCGATATGCCTTGGGAATTGCGTGCGACGGCGCCTGGTATGGGAAGGCGAGCAGCGCACGCGACCGCGATCGTTTGCGCGACAAGGCCCTGCGCGATAAGGGCTGGACGATGCACCGCATTTGGGTGGCTGAGTGGTTCCAGCGGCCGCAGGCTGAGCTTGAACGGGCCGTGGCCGCGATCGAGCACGCGCTGGCGGAGTCCGAGGATGTCGCCAATCCATTGATGCAGCGCCGCCCGGTCCCCGTGGAGATCGAAACCGTCGAAGGCGATGTTTTCGATGAAGTGGGGTTGATCCCCTCGGACCTTAAGACTACTCGCGACGGCGTCCCGTACGAGGAAGCGTCATTTCGGGTGCCAAGCAATCACTATGAGTTGCACCTGCTGCCTGCCGACAAGATGGCGGATGTCGTGTATGACGTCGTGGCCATCGAGGGACCGATCCATCGCGCGGAAGTGGTCGCTCGAGCCCGCGATCTGTGGGGGCTGCAGCGTGCTGGCAGCCGCATCCAAACTGCTGTGGAGGCGGGGATTGCCCGTGCGCTTGGGCAGCGTCGCATTGAGCGCAGCCACGAAGACTTCCTGGCACTGCCGCAACAAGTAATCTCCGTGCGCGATCGCAGCGGCGTGTTCTCCACCACACTGCGCCGTCCGGACTACCTGCCGCCCCAGGAACTCGATGCGGCCATTGTCGATATCGTCAACGCCAACCATGGCGCGACAGTTCCCGAACTGGTCCTACATGTGTCCCGCCAGCTTGGCTACAAGAGCACGAGTGTGCAGCTGCGTTCAGTCATCGAGGATCGGGTCGATGCGGTCGTTCGCGCGGCCAAGGTGCGTTTCGAAAACAATATGATTGTTCCGCTTCAGCGTTGACGCCGGACGGCGTTGGGAAGGGTGAGATGGAAAAAGATCGGGATCGAGCACCGCAAGCCAACATGACCGTGACGCGTCGCGCAGACCGCGCGTCGAATGAACTTGTCGGGTTGTGCCGTGGGCTACTCGCGGATGGGCACGTCAGCCCCCAGGAGGCCGCGTTTTTAAAAGATTGGATCGAGCGCAACGCTGAGTTCGTCGGCATGTATCCATTCAACCGGCTCTATACCCAGCTCACGGCAATTCTCAAGGACGGCTTTGTCGACCAGGACGAGTCAGCGGATCTACACGACACCTTAGTTCGGTTCGTGGGTGGCGAAGCACTTGACTCAGCCGGCGAGACTGTGTCGATGGCAACGACTCTTCCGGTCGACCAGCCTGAACCCGTAGTTCTGTTCGGAGGCGCTACGTTTGTCGTTACAGGCACCTTTCTTCACGGACAACGAACGACAGTTCACCAAGCCATCGAAATGCGAGGCGGATTGACCAGTGGCACACCTTCTAAGGCTTCCCGCTACCTTGTGATCGGTGAATTGGGTTCGCGGGATTGGATCAACAGTAACGCCGGTCGAAAGATCGAAAAGGCTGTGCAACTGCGGGCGGCAGGGCATCCGGTTGCCATCATTACCGAGGCACATTGGAGTCGAAGCCTATAGCGCTACCCTCCGGCTCGGACTGGCGTCCGCGCCACCGTACACAACTGCGCGTAATCGCCAGTTCTGTGCAGCCAGGCGGGTGGTCGCTTTTCGACCCAAAGCGGCGCATTCGATTCAGGAGGCTACTTACAACAGGGCCGCTCTTGCTGTATTGGCGGGCACTTCACGGTGCCATACGAGCAGTAGACGCAGCAGTCGCCGGCCTTCGGCTCCAGTACTCGCCCACAGTCGGTGCAGTCATAAAACCACTGGCACGCGTCGGTCGGCATCGTCTCCATTTGGGAATGCCCGCAATGGGGACACGTAATCCGAGATTGCAGAACTACGCCCGACATTGGGGCTTCACCGGCTTGAACACATCCAACAAGGAAACAAGGACCATTGCCGACAGGCCCGCATAGAACAGGTAGATGCTCCAATCGAATTGCCACACCGCGAGGAGCGCAAGCAAGACGGCGATCGGGCCGACCACGGAGAGGGCGCCACGCATCGCATTCCGGTGGCGGTACCAAGCCACCGCGTTCGCCAGGAGCGCGAGGGCGGCAAACGCGGGCAGGAGCTTTCGGAACATCAGGCCTTCGTACGGGGCGAGAAAACCGAGGCCCAAGGCGAGCCCAAGTGACCCCAATGCAGGGAAACAGCCGGCGCACGAGAGCGCGCTCAGAAGGGCGGCACCGCTACTGGCTTTGTCGATCACTCTTGAGATATTCATTTGCCAATGTAGGCGCGCACAAACCACGCGGTCAATCGTTTCTCTCGGTGAGCACCCTCGTGCGCAGATAGCGCCTACGAGGGGCTCGGCGACGATCGGGAATCATGGTCTCTCCGCTGATGCGCAGGTCGACTAGTCGCGGTAACCGTTACTAATGGGATACCGACGTTCGCGCCCCAGCGCGCGGCGGGAAATCTTGGGCCCGGGCGCAGCCTGATGACGCTTCCATTCACTGGCGTGGACCAGGTCCAGCACGCGTTCGACGATCGACGAATCGAATCCGGCTCGCGCGATTTCTTCGTAGGACTGTTCCTGATCGATATGTCGGAACAGAATTGCATCCAACACATCATAGGGCGGCAAGGTGTCCTGGTCGCGCTGATTGTCGCGAAGCTCCGCCGAAGGCGGACGTTCGATGACGCCCCACGGGATGACCGGCGCGCCAGCCACTGTGTTGCGCCAGCGTGCTAAGACGTAGACCTCACTCTTGTATAGGTCCTTGAGAGGTGCGTAGCCGCCGCACATATCGCCATAGATCGTCGTATAACCGACCGCGTATTCGCTCTTGTTACCCGTGGTCAGCAGCAAGCCGCCCAGCTTATTCGACAAGGCCATCAGCAGCGTGCCGCGCGCACGCGATTGGATGTTCTCCTCGGTGACGTCGGACTGCTGATAAGCGAACTGGGGGCAAAGCGCCGTAAGGAATCCCTCGAACGGCGATTCGATGGGCACCGTGTGCAACTCCACTCCGAGTGCCCGGCACTGCTCCTCGGCCAGGTCGTTCGACTGTGAAGCTGTGTACCTCGAGGGCATTCGCACCGCACAGACGTTCTCCGCGCCCAACGCGTCCACTACGATCGCGAGCACGACGGCGGAGTCCAGCCCGCCGGATAGTCCGACCCAAGCGCGGCGAAAGCCATTCTTGTGGCAGTAGTCACGTGTGCCGCACACCACTGCGCGCCAAGCCAGACCATCGCGGCTCTCATCGGCGTCGGCCGGCCATGAGGCGGGGGCGAATTTCTTCAGCTCCTTGTCGAAGTCGGCAATGAGCCAGTGCGACTCGAACGCCACCGCCGCCGGGTGCACGTGGCCGTTGCCGTCGGCGAGTAACGAGGCGCCGTCAAAGAGAAGGCCGTCCTGACCACCGACCACGTTGACATAGGCGATGGCGACATTGTGTTCGCGCGTGCGCTGGGCGAGCAGCGCGTCGCGCTCAGCGTGCTTGTCGCGCTCGAACGGCGACGCATTGGGAACCAGCACCAAGTCCGCCCCCGCGGCCGCAGTTTCCGCAATAGGATCGATGCCCCAGAGGTCCTGGCAAATCAGAAGTCCTGTCTGAACGCCGTTGACCTCAAACACGCACGCGCGCGCGTCGGGATCGACTGCGAAATAGCGGCGTTCGTCGAACACCGCGAAGTTGGGCAAGTCCCGTTTGCGATACGTTGTGGCGATGCACCCGTCACGCAACACGCTGGCGGCGTTGTACACCACTGCACCCGCTGCCTCCGGCCAACCCACCACGGCAACAATGCCAAACGTGCTCTCGGCGATGCGCTGCAATGCCTGGTCACAGTCGGCCAGGAACTGCGGGCGCAGCAACAAGTCCTCGGGCGGATAACCGCTGATCGCCAGTTCCGGAAAGAGCACCAAATCGGCGCGGTACCGATCGCGGGCCTCGGCGATTAGGGAAATGATCCGGTCCGTGTTGCCGGCGAGGTCTCCGACCGCAAAATCGAATTGCGCCAGGGCCAGCCGCAGGCTCATGACACCGCTGCAACGGGCTGCCGCAAGGTCGCCAGGATCGTGCAGGCACCGCGCTCTCCCCCGCGGCAGCAGCCGATCGTGCGCTCCAATTCCGCGGCCATGCGCTGCAGGTCGGAAATGCGGGCCTGGATGTCGCTGAGATGCTGGCGCGCCAGCAGGTCGACCTCGTCGCAGGAGAGCACCGGGTCCTGGGCCAGGCGAAGCAGGCTGCGGATTTCTTCAAGGGTGAAGCCCAGATCCCGGCCACGGGCGATGAAGCGCAGCCGCTCAACGTCCGCCGGGGTGTATGCGCGGTATCCGCTGCCGGTGCGCCCGGGGCGCGGCATCAAACCGATCCGTTCGTAGTAACGGATGGTTTCCAGGTGACAACCACTGGACAATGCCGCCTCACTGATTTTCATTCGCATCTCGCTTGACTCTGTAGCTGCTACGGACTTTACGCTGCCCGCCATTCGGATTCCAAGCGCGGCCTTACCACGCCCGCCCCAAATGGACAAAGCCTGTGCTCTCAAGTGATTTCTGGAAGCGGTGTGCGCTGGTGGTCGTCCTTTGGTGCGGCGGGTTCACCGCCGCCTGGGCGGAGGATCCGCAATCCCAGGCGCGCCAAGCCTGGCAGTTGCTGGACTACATCGCGGTCGACTATGCCGGCGCCGTACGCGACGGACAGGTCGTCGAGGCCGGCGAATATGCAGAGATGCAGGAGTTCGGCGCCACCGTACGCGAGAAGCTGCAGGCGTTGCCCGCACAGCCGCAACAGCCAACGCTGCTCGCCGCAGCGGACGCATTGAATGCAAGCATCGCCAAGCGCGAATCACCCGAGCGCGTGGCCAAGGCAGCGCATGCATTGGCGGACCAACTACTCACGGCGTATGGGATTGAGGCGCGGCCCAAAGCGCCACCGCGTGTTGGCGCGGCTGCGCACCTTTATGCGCAGCAGTGTGCCGCGTGCCATGGCCAATCCGGTCATGGCGATGGCCCGGCCGCCGCCAGCCTGACCCCGCGACCGATCGCGTTTGCGGATGCGCAGCGCGCCGCGCAGCGCAGTCCGCTCGCGCTGTACCAAGTGATCAGCCAGGGATTGCCAGGAACTGCGATGACGAGCTTCGGGCACCTGTCCGATGCCGACCGATGGGCACTGGCGTTCTACGTGAGCGGGCTCGCGTACGGCCCCGAGGACAAGGCGCAAGGCGAAGCCTTGTGGCGCAAGAATCCCGCGCTGCACGCGATCGTCCCCTCCCTCGAGGCCTTGTCGCGCGCTAGCGAGCGAGACCTCGCGCAATCCCTCCAGGCCGATCAGGCCAAGGCGATCACCGCCTATCTGCGCGCGCATCCAGAAGCCGTGCAGGAGCAACACCAAACTTCGACTGCCACGTTCTCCATCGCGCGCAATCGATTAAATGATGCACTGCAGTCCTACCGGGCCGGTGATCGTGCGCAGGCCAAGGCGCTAGCGCTGTCGGCTTATCTGGACGGCGTCGAACCCGTCGAGCCGATGCTGGCAGCGCGCAATCGTCAGCTCATGCGCCAGATCGAAACCGCGATGGGCCGGTTTCGCGCGCAAATCGGGGAAGGCGTTCCAGACACTGCGTTGACCGCGCAGGCCACGCAGATCGCAACGCTCTTCGATCGGGCGCAAGCAGTCTTGCAAGAGAGCCATACCGATGCAACCACGGCTTTCGTGGGCAGCTTTACCATCTTGTTGCGCGAGGGGCTGGAGGCGTTGCTGATCGTGATCGGCATGATCGCGTTCCTGCGCAAGGCCGAACGCCGTGACGTGTTGCCGTATGTGCACGCTGGCTGGATTGGCGCCTTGTTGGCCGGCGTGGTGACTTGGGCGATCGCCACTTACCTAGTGGGGGTCAGCGGTGCCAATCGAGAGGTAACCGAAGGGCTCTCGGCCTTGTTTGCCGCGGCCGTGCTGCTCAGCGTCGGAATCTGGATGCACCAGAAAAGTCTGGCCGGGCGTTGGCAGCATTATCTACAAGCGAAGATGTCAGCTGCGCTCACTCGGCGCTCGGCCATCTTCCTGTTCTCGCTCGCCTTCATCGCCGTCTATCGCGAAGTGTTTGAGACCATTTTGTTCTTCATTGCAATGTGGAGTGAGCACAACGGCGGTGCGATTGTCGCTGGATTGATCGCGGGCACCGCCGTGCTGGCTGCAGTGGCGTTCTGGATGCTGCGCATCAGTCGCCGCCTGCCGATCAGCCAGTTCTTTTCGATCAGTTCGATCCTGATTGCGATTCTGGCCGTCGTGTTGGTCGGCAAGGGTATTGCCGCATTGCAGGAAGCCGGGTGGGTTGCGCAAGCGCTGGTTAGTGCACCGCGTATCGAATGGCTGGGCGTATATCCCTCCTGGCAGTCGCTGATCGCCCAGGTTGCCGTTGCCCTTGCTGCTGCGATCGGCTTCTGGATGAATATGCGCTCGTCGCGAACTGCTGTGCCGGCGGCCAAGACGGAAGGATCGCCGCGATGAGTGGCTGCGGCTGCAATGACGCGGCAACGGTACTGAGTGCGAATACGGATCGCGCGCGGCGCCGTGTGCTGTGGATCGTGCTGATCATCAACGTAATCTTGTTTGTCGGCGAATTCAGCGTGGGCTGGTGGTCCGACTCCAGTGCGCTGCAGGCCGACTCGCTGGACAGCTTGGGCGATGCGTCAGTCTACGTGTTGAGCTTGATGGTCATCGGCGGCACGCTCCGCCAGCGCACCAAGGCGGTCTTTCTCAAGGGTGGGATCCAGGCCCTGTTCGGGCTGGGCGTGTTGATTGAAGTCGCTCGCAGTGCCTGGCTCGGCGCCGACCCCCGGCCTTCATACATGGCCATTGCCGCTGCGGTGGCGCTAGTCGCGAACCTCACCTGCTTCGCTTTGCTCACGCGCTTTCGCAGTGACGATATGAACATGCGATCGGTCTGGCTGTGTTCGCGAAATGACTTAGTGAACAACGCCGGAGTAATCATCGCTGCCGCACTGGTGGCCTGGCTGCACAGCCCTTGGCCCGACTTGGTGGTCGGCACGCTCGTGGCGGTGTTGTTCCTGCGTACGGCTCGGACGGTGCTTACCGAAGGCTGGGCGGACTGGCAGCGGCGAGAGGTGAAATCCGCTCCTGCCTGTGCGGCCGCGCCCGCGTCCACCAAGCATGAAATTTCATAACACCGGTTCCGCCCTGTATGCTGGTTCGATGCATGTCGCCACCACTCCGACCCTGCTCGCCCGCTTGCGCCGATCCGCGCGGCTGGCGATGCTCGTCCTGGTGTTGATGGTGTTGAAGATTGGCGCGGCAAGCGCCTGTGTCAGTCATGACTTCGCCGAGTTGGGATTCGGCACGGGGAGTACTCATGAAGTCGTGGCGAAGGCAGCACCTTCCGCCGCAGACGATGTGAGTCTTGGCACTTCGGCGCACGCCGCCACTTGCCAGCATTGCAGTTGCCATCACGCGGCAGCGGTCCTGCCCAAAGCCGACGCGGTGTTTGCCGACGTTCTTGGAAGGCTGCCGGCGCTAGCCCTTCGAGAGCGGCCAAACGCATCGCTGCGCATTGAACTAAAGCCACCGATTGTCTGAGTGACGTGTATTTCCCTCCGGCGCTTGCGCCGGAGGCACCGTCATTCAGAGGATTCTTCCAATGCATTTTGTTCTTACGCCGCGCGGACGATGCGTCCCGCGGCTGGCTGGCGCCATTCTGGTGGCTTGCCTGCTGGCAGGCCCCGTTTCTGCGGCCAACCCTCCGGCGACCCGCGCGCCTGCACCGATTCGTGAAGCCTTGCAGTTGGCGTGGCAGCGTCATCCGACTTATCGCGCCACCGAGGCGCAGCTCGCGGCCGCCCAAGCGCGCCTCGATGCGGCGGGCCAACCGTTATACAACCCCGAGCTGGACCTCGAGGGCGAAGACGAAGGGCCTGATCGGACGACAACCGCTGGCATCAACCTCACGTTGGACCTCAGTGGTAAGCGCCGTGTGCGTCGCGACGCGGCCGCCGCGCGCGTCGATCAGGTCACCGCCGAAGCGAAGATGCGCCGGCGCGACTTCACCAGGCAGTGGTTCGCGAGTTGGGCGGATTTCCAGACGGCGCAGCAACGCGTCCGCACGGGCGAACGTCGCCTTGCGCTGGTGATGCGTTTCGCCGAATTAGCCGACAAGCAATTCGCCGCCGACGACATCTCCGGGCTCGAACGCGACTTGGCGCAGCTGGCGCGAGATGAGGCCCAAGCCGAGCAGTCGCAACTGATTGCAGAGCGTGCGGACGCCGAAGCGCGCTTCCGCGCTGTGGGTGGGATCCCCGCGTCGCTTGCCGGGATCGAATTACCGTCAAATGCGTTGCCGCCCCCGAGCGTACCAGCGATGGGCATCGAGCAACTCCCCGATTGGCAGGCGGCGCAGGCGGCCGCGTTGGTGGCCGAGCGCGAAGTCACCGTCGCCCGTCGCAACCGCATCGCCGATCCCACCGTCGGGGTCTACGGAGGGCGTGTGGACTACGGCCCTGTGCAGGACAACGTGGTGGGGGTGTCAGTGACGATCCCCTTGTTCGTCCGCAACTCTTATCGCGCCGAAGTGGTGGCTGCCCAGGCTGACGCCGAAGTTGCGGCTGCCGACGCCAACCGGATCGAGCTCGAACTGGTCGCGGACCGTCAGCGTGCCATCGACAGCTACGCCGCCGCGCGATCGGCATGGTCGCGGTGGCAAGGCAGTCGGGGTACCGACGTTGAGCGCCGCGCCAATCTGCTTGAACGCTTGTGGCGCGAAGGCGAAGTGTCCACAGCGGATTACCTGCTGCAACTCAATCAGACCCTCGACACTCAGCTTGCCGGTGCCGAACTTGAAGCGCGCCTGTGGCGCAGCTATGCCGACTACCTTGCCGCCACCGGTCAGCTCGAACGCTGGGCCGGCCTGGAGGGCACTCCATGAGAGAAATTCCGATGAATCGTATTCGTTTCCTGCTGCTGCCGCTGTCGGCGGCGTTGCTGCTTGCGCTGGTCGCCTGCTCCAGATCGCCCGACGCCGATGCAACCAAGCCCGGCGCCGAGGCCGAGCACGCCGAGGGCGAGGAAGGCCACGCCGAGAGCGGTGAGGAAGAAGCGCCCGGCGCGGTGAAGATGGACGATGCGGCGATGAAGGCCGCCGGCATCCGTCTGCAGACCCTGCAGCCGTCTGCACTCAGCGAGGAACTGCGTGCCCCGGGCGAAGTGGTCGACAGTGCCTACGGCACCACGTTGATCACGCCGCGCGTCGAAGCGCTGGTCGTACGACGCCACGCCAAGCTCGGTGACGAAGTGCGTGCGGGGGCCCCGCTGGCGACGTTGGCGAGCGTGGAAGTTTCCGATGCGCAAGCCGAACTGCGCATCGCTGAACAGGAGTGGCGCCGGGTTTCCGCGCTCGGCCGCGACGCCGTGGCCGGCCGTCGAATTACCGAGGCCAAGGTCGCGGTCGACCGCGCACGCGCCAAGGCGCAAGCCTACGGGCTGCCGGGTACCGCCAGCGGCGGGGTCAACGGACAGTTCACGCTGACCGCGCCGCACGCCGGCCGTATCACGGAGGACGAGTTTGTCGTCGGCGAGCGGATCGAGCCGGGCAAGGCGCTGTTCCGACTGGTCGATGAGTCGACCGTCTGGGTCGATGCCAAGCTGCCCTCAGGCACGGTGTCGCGCATCGAACCCGGTAGCCCGGCGATTATCGTAGTGGGCGGCGAACGCATCAACGGCAAGGTACTACGCAGCGCCCATCGCACCTCCGATGCGACGCGCACGGCCAGCGTCCGGCTGGAAGTGCCGAACAAGGGTGACCGTCTGCACGGCGGCGATTTCGTCGAGGTGTACTTCAACGCCGCCTCGGCAAGCAATGTCGACAACAAGGCCGCTACCCAGCTTGCCATTCCGACCGACGCGCTGATGCAGCTCGAAGGCGAAACCGTGGTGTTTCGCCGAAACGCCGAAGGCGCCTTGGAACCGGTGTCCGTGCGCACCGGCGAAGTGATCGGCGATCGCACTGTGATCCGCGAAGGCCTCAAGGCCGGCGATACCGTCGTCGTGGCCGGCGCTTTCGCAGTGAAGTCGCAGATCCTCAAGGCGCAACTGGGAGAAGGGCATGGTCATTGATCTGATTCTCCCGATCCCGGGAGGTGCACCATGTTGAATCGTCTGGTGGAACTTTCCCTCCGCTACAAGTTCCTTGTGCTGATCATCTTTGCAGTCGTGGCGTTCCTCGGCTTCACCGCGGTGCGCGACGTGCCGATCGATGCATTTCCGGATGTCACGCCGGCGCAGGTCAACATCTACACCGAGTCGCCCGGTCTGGCGGCTGAAGACGTCGAGCAACTACTGACCACGCCAGTGGAATCGGCGCTGGCCGGTCTGCCGAAGGTGCAGGAAATCCGCTCGGTCAGCCTGTTCGGATTGTCGTATGTCGCCGTCTATTTCGAAGACGACATGGACATCTACTTCGCGCGCCAGTTGGTCAATGAGCGGTTGCAGGAGATCGGCGATCGCCTGCCCGAGGGCTACGGCAAGCCGAGCATGGGGCCCAACACGTCGGGGCTGGGCCAGGTCTTCTGGTACACGGTCGAGCGCGCCCCGGGCGTCACGAAGGATCAAGTCACCGACATGGACCTGCGCACGTGGCAGGAATGGACGGTGCGCTTGATCCTTCGCACTGCGCCGGGTGTCGACGATGTCACTTCGTGGGGCGGCGGCGAACGCGAGTTCCAGATCCAGATCGATCCGCAGCGTCTCTACGCTCGCGGCATGGGATTTGGCGATGTCATCAATGCAATCCCGGCGAACAACGGTCAGGTCGGCGGCAACGTCATGGATGTGGGCCGCGAGCAGTTTCTCGTACGTGGCTTGGGCCTGCTCAAGTCGAAGGAGGATATTGGTGCCATCGTGCTGAAGGCCGAGCACGGCGTGCCGGTCTATCTGCGTGATGTCGCCACGGTCGTCGAAGCCCCGGCTCCGCGATTTGGCGCGGTGACGCGTGACGGCCAAGAGGTCGTGTTGGGCATGGCGCTCGCGCGCATTGGCGAGAATGCCAAAGACGTAGTCGAGGCGGTCAAAGGCAAGCTCGATATCGTCCGCGACGCATTGCCCAAGACCATGGTCCTCAGGCCGATCTACGAGCGCACGGATTTGGTCAACAAGGCGGTGGGCACGGCGACCCGCGCGTTGATCGAAGGCTCGATTCTGGTTGCGATCATATTGTTCCTGTTTCTCGGGGACTTGCGTTCAGCCGTGGTGGTCGTCTTGACCTTGCCGCTGGCGATGCTGATTGCCTTCATCGGCATGGGTCAGGCCGGGTTATCTGCAAATCTGATGTCGCTGGCAGGCCTGGCGATTGGCATCGGCATGATGGTCGATGGCGCGGTGGTGATGGTCGAGAATGCGTTCCGGATCATGGCCGAGCGCCTGGAACACGGCGAAAAAGTCGACAAGACCTCGGCGGTGCTGGCGGCGGCGAAGGAAGTAGCCAACCCGATCACCTTTGCAATCATCATCATTATTGTGGTGTTCCTGCCGCTGTTCGCGCTAGAAGGGCTCGAAGGCAAAATGTTCAAGCCGATGGCCTTCAACATCGCTTTCGCGATGGCCGGCTCGCTGATCCTGAGCCTGACGCTGATTCCGGTGCTGGCTTCGATGATCCTCAAGCCCAAGCCTGAGCGAGACACATGGCTCGTGCGCCACATCAAGCGGGGTTATCGACCACTGCTGGATAAGGCATTGGCGAAGAAGCGCATTGTTGTGGTCAGTGCCGTGGTGGCGCTGGTGGCAAGCCTTGCGCTGTTCCCGTTCTTGGGCAAGGAGTTTATGCCGCAGTTGCAGGAAGGCTCGATCATGTGGCGCGTGACGGGCATTCCGTCGACCTCGCTCAACGAATCGATCCGCACGAGCAATGCGATCTCGGCTGCGTTCAAACAGTTTCCGGAGGTTGACACCACGCTTGCCATGATCGGCCGCGCTGAGAAGGGCGAGACTGCCGACGTCAATTACATGGAGATCTACACCGCCCTGAAACCCGAGGACGAGTGGACCAGCGGGCGCGACATCAAGCAGTTGGAAGAGGCCATGCAGGAGACGCTGGAGAAGGTCGTGCCCAACGTGGTGCCGGGCTACACCCAGCCGATCCAGATGCGTGTCGAGGAATTGATCTCGGGCGTGCGTGCCACATTGGCGCTCAAGCTGTATGGCGAAGACTTGGGCGAGCTGGACAAGCTCAGCGGCCGACTCAAAAACGTGCTCGGACAAGTACAAGGGGTCGCTGATCTGTCGCTCGAAGCTAACGTCGGTAAGCCGCAGATCCGCATCCAGGTCAACCGTGACGAACTCGCCCGCCACGGCATGAATGCCGAAGAGGTGCTGACCATCGTTCGCAACGGACTGGGCGGTGAACCGGTGAGCGTGTTGCTTGATGGGGTCAAGCGGTTTGATATCGCAGTGCGGTTGAGTGAAGCGACTCGCGATTCTGTCGAAAGGTTGCGCGAAATCCCGCTACGCACCGCCAGCGGGGCGTTGGTACCGCTGTCGGAAGTTGCCGAGGTGAGCGTAGCCGAAGGCTACTCGTTCGTCCGTCGCGAGCAGTTGCAACGCTATGCCGTGATCCAGATGGACGTGCGCGGGCGAGACGTTGATGGCTTCGTTAAAGACGCCAACGCAGCGATCAAGCAACAAGTGCAATTGCCTGCCGGCTACTGGATCGAGTGGGGCGGTGCGTTCGAGAACCAGCAGCGCGCCTTGGCTAAGCTGGCGTTGATCGTGCCAGTCACGATCTTCTTCATCTTTGTGTTGCTCTACACCGCGTTCAACTCGGTCAAGTACGCGGCCCTGATCATCGCCAACGTGCCATTCGCCACCATCGGCGGTCTCGTTGCACTTGCGATCACCGGCCAATATCTGTCGGTTCCTTCCGCCATCGGTTTCATCGCGGTGTTCGGTGTGGCGATGCTCAACGGCATTGTGTTGGTGAGCTTCCTCAACGAACTGCGCGACAAGGGCCTGTCGGTCCGTCAAGCGGTAGTGCAGGGCACGGCACTGCGGTTGCGACCCGTGCTGATGACCGCCAGCGTGGCAATCCTGGGCTTGGTGCCGATGCTGCTCTCGACCGGCGTCGGTGCGGAAACGCAGCGACCGCTAGCGACCGTCGTGGTCGGGGGGCTGATCAGTTCGACACTCCTCACCCTCGTGCTGCTCCCCGTGCTTTACGAATGGCTTGAAACCCGCGCCGAACGCAAGGCGGCCGGATCCAACCCCAAGGAGGCCGCTTAATGAAACAGATCAAGGCATTCGTGCACAGGAATCGTGTCTCCGACCTCGTTCACGCGCTGGGTGCGGCCGGATTTCAGCGGCTCGCGTTGTTCGATGTGAAGGGACTACTCCGCGCATTGAGCGCGCGCGAGCAGGAGTACTCGGTCGCGCTTGGCGATCTGGTCATCAGCGAAGTGCAGATGGAGTTGTTCTGCGAAAACGACGACGTTGACCGCGCCGTGGAGATTTTCCGTCGCGTTGGTCGCACGGGACGATCCGATGCGGGGTGGATTTACGTCAGCGCGATCGAGCAAGCCGTTCGCATCGACGACGCGATCTAAAGCAGTCGGCCGCGGTGGGCTACGGCCCGCCGCGTTCGTGAACATCATGGGAGCGCACTCCATGAAGATGATCGTCGCCTTCGTCCGTCCATCGCTGGCCGCGCGAATTGTCGGGGTGATCGAACGGGCGGGTCTCTATCACCTGTCGTTGTCCCGGGTGCACTGCATAGTGCACCCGAGCGATGCCGGCATGGCGCCGGAAGGTGAAGCGGATGTTCGATTGGAGGCGTATTGCGAGGACGCACGTGTTGAGCACCTGGTGGCCGTGATCCGCGAGGTTGGCCAGATAGGCAACCTCCCGGCGGGCGCCGTTTTCGTGGTACCGGTGGATCGGCACGAGCCCGTTGGTTTCTCCGCAGCTGCGACGGGTTCGTCGAAGGCAGGAGGAAAGTCTTGATGCTTCGTGCCCACAATGTCGTCCGCGAATTCGCCATCCCTGTGAGCGTCGCGGTCGCGGCGATCTTGCCTGCCACGGTGCTGCGCCTGACTGGAGGCAGTACAGGATCGTTGGGCGACATGGCGCTGTTCGGTATCGCCATTCTGGCGGCAGGTTTCTTGTTGTCCTGGGGCGCGGAAGCCGCGGAGAAGTACATTGCCACCGGCTTCGTATTGGCAGTGGTCGCACTGATCACCGTCTTGCCCGAATACGCGGTCGACTTCTACTACGCCTACCGCGCCGGCCAGGATCCGGCCTCCGGTTACGTGGCCTACGCTGCGGCCAACATGACCGGGGCCAACCGCCTGCTTATTGGGCTGGCGTGGCCGCTGCTGGTGGGGCTGCATTGGTGGCGCTCGCGGCAGCTCGGGATTACGTTGCAGTACGGCAACGCCGTCGAGGTGGTGTTTCTCGCCTTGGCCAGCGCGTATGCCTTCATCATTGTCTTGAGGAACAGCATTGGCCTGTTCGATTTTGTCGTGCTGGGCGCCTTGTTCTGCCTGTATTTGTGGCGCACCTCGCGTGCCGAGAATGAAGAAGAGGAAGAAGCTGATGAACCGGGGCCCGGTGCGGTGATCGCGCAGTTGTCGCCTACCAAGCGTTGGACGGTGATGGCGATCATGAGCATTGCGGCAGCGGGCGTCATCTTGTTGGCCGCTGAACCCTTCGCAGAATCGCTCGTGGCCTCCGGCCGCCGTCTAGGCATCGACGAGTTCCTGCTGATCCAGTGGCTTGCGCCGCTGGCCAGCGAGGCGCCGGCGGTTACCATCGCCATTCTGTTCGTGCTCGACGGTCGCGCTCGCGCTGGTTTGACCACCATGATCAGCGACAAGATCAACCAGTGGACCCTGCTGGTGGGCATGCTGCCGATTGCGATGAGTATAGGCGCCGGGCAAGTCATGTCATTGCCGTTGGACGCGCGCCAGCACGAGGAATTCTTCCTGACCGCGGCCCAATCGGTGTTCGCCCTGGTGATGCTGCTGTCATGGCGTCTCGGTCCATGGGGTGCGGCCGCCTTAGCAATATTGTTCTTCACCCAGCTTGGGCTGGCCTACTTCTTTCAAGCGGAGCCGGAAATCGAAATTGCCGTGCTGACAAAGATGGCTTGGGTCTATCTGGCGCTGGCAGCGGTGATGCTGGTCTTCAATGCCAAGCAGTTGCCGCTCCTCTTACGCTCGGCGTGGAAAGTGCGTCAGACCGAATCGACAGCCCCATCCCCCTGAATTACGGATTGGAGAGCAGAACATGGGTGCAGGACATGATCACGGGACTAGCGAGATCCAACACGAGAAACCGCTGTGGTGGGCATTTGGCCTGACCGCAGCGTTTTTGATTGCGGAAGTCGTCGGCGGCCTGCTAACCAACAGCTTGGCGCTGTTGTCGGATGCCGCGCACATGATGACGGACGTCATTGCGCTGGCGATCTCCCTGTTTGCCGTGCGGCTGGCCAGGAAGCCGCCGGACGCCAAACGCACCTACGGCTATGCGCGCTTGGAGGCCATCGGCGCGATGATCAACGGTGGGTTGCTCTTCGTTGTCGCGGGCTACATTTTGTGGGAAGCAATCGGTCGCTTCAGAAATCCCCCAAGTGTTGCGTCCACCGGCATGCTGGTGATTGCAGTCCTTGGCTTGGTCATCAATCTAATTTCGATGCGGCTCCTGAAAGCGGGAAGCGGCACAAGCCTCAACGTCAAAGGCGCCTACCTCGAGGTGTGGAGTGACATGCTGGGGTCAGTCGGCGTTCTGATTGGCGCTTTGGTCATCCGATACACGGGCTGGACCATTGCCGACCCCATCATCGCTGTCCTCATCGGCCTGTGGGTCTTGCCACGCACCTGGAGACTGCTGCGCGCCGCCATGCAAATCCTGATGCAGGGGGTTCCGGTCGGCCTCGATCTGGAACAGGTGCGCGCGCTCCTTGTTTCTCATCCCGGCGTCAGCGAGGTCCATGATTTGCACGCGTGGTCATTGGGTTCAAAGGAGCCCGTATTGACCGCGCACATCGTTGTGGGCGACGCCATGAGTGATCCCGAGCAGGTTCGCGTCGCGTTGGCGGCCGCGCTTGATGAGAAATTCGGGATCGGACACGCGACGTTGCAAGTCGAGCGCACGCCTTGTGACAAGGATCACGGGCACGCCTGACCTCCGATTAACGCGTCCGCGATGACGACACTCAACATCTACCGCTGCCCCTCTGGCGACTATCTGCTGTCGCCTGTCTCAACGGTGCTCCCCGCCGAACGCCTCGCCTCGCTCGACTGGCTCGGCGTCGTGTCGTTGGAGGCTTTTGACGACGTTCTAGCCCGCAACCTTCTGGCCCAGATCGAGGACCGTGCGTTCGCCGTCCTCACGTCGGCGCAATTCCGCTCCGGCCGCCCCCCGGCAAATGACGGCCGCGGACCGGTCAGAAGGTGACAACGACGCTTAAGGGAATGGGGTCCGCCGAGGGAGCTCCCCAAGAGCGAAGCGGGAGTACTATTTCGCCCATGACCCGGCGCGCCCGCCACCGCCTTCGAGTTGCCTTGTTGGCAGTCTTCTGCCTGCTGTTCCAGCAGTTCGCGCTGGCGGCGTACCTGTGCCCCATCGAGCAGATGCCCGCCGAGATGACGGCGATGCCGGAGCACTGTGCCGAGATGGGCATGGACCAGGCTCGCGATAATCCCGCCCTGTGCGAAAAGCACTGCAACCCGGAACACTCCGTTTCCACGGACGCCGTTAAGCTGTCGGTGCCACCGTTGGCGCTTCCGGCGCCCATGCTGACGCCGGTCGTCCTACAGTCCACCTCCCACGTCGCCGTCCAGGCCGATGTGCCGATCGCTCGATCGGACCCACCGCCACGACTGCGTTTCTGCAGTCTTCTGATCTAGCCCCCGAAACGACGTAGCCAATTCGCGCCGGCGCTGAAATGCCGCGCGTGTCGCCATGTCCGTTTTGGAGGTTTCATGAACTCCCGATTTGTTCGTTGCAGCTCGTGGCGCACGCCTGCCCACGCGCTCGCCGTGTTTTTCTGCCTGGTCGTGCTGCCAGTCGCGACCGCGGTCGCCGCTGACGGCGTCTCGTTGCCGGAGGCCCTTCGGCTGGCGGCTTCGCGCGCGCCCGGGCTCGACGCCCGGCGGTACGGTGTGGCCGCCGCCCAGGAAGAGGCCGCCCGCGCCGGCGCGTTACCCGACCCCACGCTGACGGTCGGCATCGACAACCTGCCCGTGACCGGGAGTGATGCATTCGATGCGCGCGCCGACGAGATGACCATGAAAACGATTGGTCTGTGGCAGGAGATTCCCTCGCGTGCAAAGCGCGCCGCGCGTCAGTCATTCGCGGATCGAGAGACCGAAGAAGCCCAAGCACGGGCGGACGCCGAAGGACTGGCCGTTCGGCGCGCCACCGCCGAGGCATGGATCGCGGTGTGGACTGCACAGCGTCAATTGCTGGCGCTGCAAGAGCTGCAGGAACAAGCTGCGTTGGCGGTGAAACTGTCCAAGGCGCGCGTGGGCGGAGGCGGCGAATCGGTGAGTGACTCGCTCGCCACCCAGGCTGCCCTGCTGGAACTGGATAACCGCATCGAAGGTGCGAAGGCCGACAAGCGGGTCGCGCAAGCAGGCCTAGCACGCTGGGTGGGCGATGCCGCCGTCGAGCCGAGCGAAGCAGCCCCCGATTTCAACGCGCTCCCAATGCCCGAAGCAGACTTGCTGGCAGCGGTAGATCGGGTCGGGCCCTTGCTGCCCACAGCCGCGCAAGTGGAAACCGCTGCAGCCGCAATCGATGTCGCTCGCGCCGAGAAGCGATCGGACTGGAGCGTGGGCGCCTCCTACGGCCAGCGTGCCGGTGCGCGGAGCGACATGATCATGCTCGAGGTCGGGATTGGCCTGCCGCTGTTCTCGCGGAATCGACAGGATCGCGGCATCGCCGCACGCGAGGCTGACTACCAAGCCGCACTCGCCAGCCAGGAAGATCTCCGGCGCCAAGAAACGGCCCGCATTCGTGCCGACGTGGCGCGGTGGGAGGGACTGAAGCGCCAGGTTGCCTTGCACGAGGACTCCTTGTTGCCGCTCGCGCAGGACCGCAGCGCGACGACGCTCGCCGCCTACCGTGCGGGCGGCGACCTGCAGCCGTGGCTCAACGCAAGACGCGATGAACTTGATGTCCATCTGGCGCATGCCGAACACCTCGGTGAACTCGGACGTGCTTGGGCCGCCTTGGCCTATCTGCTGCCCGCGGAGACGCAACCATGAACACCATCCATCGTGGCGTCGTGATTGCTGCTGCGTCCCTTGCATTACTGGGCGCTGTCGGCGCCGGCTACTGGTGGGGACGCTCTCACCAAGGCCTATCCGTCGCCGGCACGTCGCCCCCGCCATCTGGAGAACGCGAGGTTCTGTATTGGTACGACCCCATGGTCCCGGACCAGCATTTCAACAAGCCGGGCAAATCGCCTTTCATGGACATGCAAATGGTGCCTAAGTACGCCGATGACGCGACAGCGAGCGGCATTTCGATAGCGCCGGGCGTGCGCCAAAACCTTGGCATCCGTACGACGATCGTCAAGCGCGGACGATTGGTCGCGGCCCTGCACGTGCCCGGCACCATTGGCTGGGACTTACGACAGGAGCACATCGTCAGTGCGCGCGTCGATTCGATCATCGATCGCTTGCACGTTCGCGCACCGTTCGAACGCGTGCGAGCAGGGCAGCCCCTGGCCAGCATCATTGCCCCGAGCTGGAATACGGCGATCGCCGAGGCACAGGCCTTGGGCGGCTCACGCTCGACGGCGGCGAGAGGATTGCAGTCGGCGGCACACCAGCGGTTGCGGGCGTTGGGAGTGCCTTCATTCAGTGGCGCCGGCCTGCGTGGACAAATCACATTGACCTCACCGGTCGCGGGTGTGGTTAGTGAAATCGGTGTACGCGAAGGGCAATCCGCGCCAGCTGGCACGCTGCTGTTTCGTATCAACGGCACGAAGTTGGTCTGGCTCGAAGCTGCAATCCCGCAGGCGGGCCAGGTGGGCATCACTCCAGGCACGCCGGTCGAGGCGGTTGTCGACGCATTCCCCGACAAGACGTTTCGCGGTCGCGTGGAAACCTTGCTCCCGGTGGACATGAGTAGCCGCACGCAGCGAGCGCGCATCGCACTGGATAACCCCAATGGCGAGCTTGCCCCTGGCATGTTTGCGCAGGTCACATTGCGGCCACCTGCAGGGGTCGAACAACCTGCGGTGCCGACCGAAGCGCTCGTCGGGGCTGGGACGCAGGCGCGGGTGATCGTGCTCAGCGACGATGACACGCTCCGCGCGGTGCGCGTGCAAGCGGGCCGCAGCAGCGACGGAATGACCGAAATCCTTGCAGGTCTGCAAGGCGGTGAGCGGATCGTGGTCTCGGGACAATTCCTGATTGATTCGGAGGCGAACCTCTCAGGCGCGCTCGAACGGCTCAATGCGGACAACGCCCAGCCCCCCGGAACCAGTGAAGGCGAAAAGATGCCGAGCGATGTCATGCCCGGCATGCCCAACATAACGATGACGCAGCCGCCTGTGCTGTCCAAAACGCCGACACGTCCTAAAACTGCAAAGATGCCGCCGGTCAGCGCGCCGCCGAAGGGGCGGCAATGCCGCGTGCTCTATTGGTTCGACCCAATGGCGCCGGATAAGCACTTTGACAAACCCGGCAAGTCTCCCTTCATGGACATGCAACTGGTACCAAAGTTTGCGCCCGAGGCGAGCGCGGACTGCACGATCCGTGATGTCCCAGCTGCCGAGCTCCAGCCGTGATCGCCCGCATCATCCGCGCCTCGATCGTGAACCGAGTGTTTGTGCTGCTCGCCGCCACGGCGCTGGCGATCACCGGCATCTGGTCTGTCGCGCACACGCCACTCGATGCGTTGCCGGATCTGTCCGACACGCAGGTCATCATCCGCACTGAATGGCCTGGGCAACCTCCGCGGATCGTGGAAGACCAGGTCACCTATCCGCTGACCACGACGATGTTGTCAGTGCCCGGCGTCAAGGCAGTGCGCGGCTTTTCCTTCTTTGGCGACTCGTTCGTTTACGTGCTGTTCGACGACAAAACTGATCTGTATTGGGCGCGTTCGCGCGTGCTCGAGTACCTGAGTCAGGTGCGCGATCGCTTGCCGGCGCAGGTCAATCCGGCGCTTGGGCCTGATGCGACCGGCGTCGGCTGGATCTACGAGTACGCGCTCGTCGATCGCAGCGGTCGCCACGACCTCGGACAACTGCGGGCTTTGCAGGACTGGTTCCTGCGCTACGACCTCAAGACCGTGCCCGACGTGGCCGAAGTCGCCAGCGTGGGCGGCATGGTGCAGGCATGGCAAGTGACGCCAGACCCGCAGGCGCTGGCTGCCCGCGGGATCACCGTCAATCAGCTGACCGACGCTATCAAGGCCGCAAATGGCGCTACCGGCGGATCAGTGATCGAGCAGGGCGAGGCCGAGTTCATCGTGCGCAGCGAGGGCTATCTGCGCACCCGCGCCGACTTTGAACACGTACCAGTGGTGACCAGCATCGATGGCGTGCCGGTGTTGCTGCAGGACGTGGCGACGGTGCAGCGCGGACCCATCCTGCGACGCGGCATCACGGAGCTTGATGGGGAAGGAGAAGTCGCTGGCGGCGTGATCATCCTGCGCTCGGGCAAGAACGCACTGGCGGCGATCGAAGCGGTGAAAGCGAGGCTCGCAACATTGAAGAGCAGCTTGCCGGTCGGCGTCGAAATCGTACCGACCTACGACCGCTCGGAGTTGATCCTCGATGCCGTGCATAACCTCACCCGCAAGTTGGGCGAGGAGTTCCTTGTCGTCGCGTTGGTGTGCGCGTTGTTCCTGTGGCACCTGCGCTCGTCGCTGGTTGCTGTGATCACCCTGCCACTGGGCGTGCTCGCGGCATTCGTCGTGATGCACTACCAAGGCATCACCGCGAATCTGCTGTCGTTGGGCGGTATCGCGATCGCTATCGGCGCGATGGTCGATGCGGCGGTGGTGATGATCGAGAACGCCCACAAGCATCTCGAACATTTCCGCGATGAAAGGGGCCGCGAACCGGAGGGGGCCGAACGCTGGGAGTTGATGGCGACGTCGGCCAGCGAGGTAGGCCCGGCCCTGTTCGTTAGTCTGTTGGTGATCACACTGTCGTTCGTTCCGGTGTTCGCGTTGCAGGCGCAGGAGGGGCGGCTGTTCGCGCCGTTGGCCTTCACCAAGACCTACGCCATGGCAGCGGCAGCGGGCCTCTCGATCACCCTGATCCCCGTGCTGATGGGGTACCTGATTCGTGGCCGGATCCGGTCCGAAAAAGACAATCCGCTCAATCGCATCTTGATCGCGGTGTATCGCCCCGTGCTGGACGCGGTCCTCCGCTTCCCAAAGCTGACGTTGGCGCTCGCCGGCGCCCTGTTGCTGCTCAGCCTGGTTCCCTTGTTGCGCCTGGGCAGTGAGTTCATGCCGCCGTTGGAGGAGGGCACGCTGCTGTACATGCCAAGCGCGCTGCCGGGACTTTCGGCAGGCAAGGTGTCGCAGTTGTTGCAACAGACGGATCGGATGCTCAAAACCGTGCCCGAGGTGGACCACGTATTTGGCAAGGCAGGACGCGCGGAGACCGCGACCGATCCAGCGCCGCTGGAAATGTTCGAAACGACGATCACGTTCAAGCCGCGTAGCCAGTGGCGGCCCGGGATGACCCCGGAGAAGTTGCGCCAGGAACTCGACCGCGCGGTTAGGGTGCCAGGCTTGACGAATCTGTTCGTGCCGCCGATTCGCAATCGCATTGACATGCTCGCTACCGGCATCAAAAGTCCGATCGGTATCAAGGTGTCGGGAGCGGACGCCGCGGTGCTGGCGAAGCTCAGCGAGCGTATCGAGCAGCTCGCGCGCACCGTGCCCGGTGTGAACTCGGCGCTGGCCGAACGCATCACCGGCGCCCGCTATCTGGACATCCATGTGAGGCCGGACGCGGCAGCCCGCTATGGCTTGAGTCAAGCGGACGTGCAGCGCCTAATTGCCACGGTCGTCGGCGGTGAACCCATCTCCGAAACCGTTCAAGGCCGAGAGCGATATCCCGTTGTCGTCCGCTATCCACGGACTCTGCGCGACTCTCCACCGGCCTTGGCGCAGCTGCCATTGATCGCCGCGGGTGGCGTGCAGCTCACACTCGGGCAGGTCGCCGAGTTGCGCGTTTCCGAAGGGCCCCCAATGCTGCGCAGCGACAATGCGCGGCTCACGAACTACATCTACGTGGATGTGAGTGGCCGCGATCTAGGGTCCGTGGTGGCGGACCTGCAGCGCGTCGTCGCCGATCACGTGCCCATGCCGGCGGGCTACGCCGTCGATTGGTCCGGACAGTACGAATACTGGAAGCGCGCAAGCGATCGCCTTCGCTTCGTTGTACCTGCAACCCTGGTGATTATTTTCGGGCTGATCTACTTCGTTTTCCGTCGCGCTTCCGAAGCCGCCATCATCATGCTGAGCCTTCCGCTGGCCCTTGTTGGTGGGCTGTGGCTGATCTCGATCCTGGGGCATGCAGTGTCGGTCGCCACACTGATTGGCTTTATCGCGCTGGCGGGGGTAGCCGCGGAGTTCGGCATCATCATGCTGTTGTACTTGCGTCACGCATGGGAAAAACAGTTGGCAGTGAACGCCGGTGCGGGCGAGGTCGAGCTCGAAGCCGCCATTCGTGAAGGTGCGGTGCAGCGGGTGCGACCCAAGGCCATGACCGTCGCCGTGATCTTGGCCGGCTTGCTGCCGATCTTGCTCGGTGGCGGCGCCGGCTCCGAAGTGATGCAGCGCATCGCCGCACCCATGGTCGGCGGCATGCTGAGCGCACCACTGCTCTCAATGCTGGTCATCCCTGCGGCCTTCCTGCTGGTCAGGCGGCACAAACTTGCGCAATCCAGATCCGCGCGCTAAGGAGGCTGTCGTGAAAACATTTTGTTCCTACTCGTGCTCGTCGTTCTAGCCGCTTGCACGCGGATTTCAGAGTCAAATCCCCAAGCCACCGCCCATTCTCCCGCTCCACCCCCATCAATAGCGGAGTCGAGGCCTGGGAACAAATCGGCTTCAACTGCAGCGACAACTGCTTCTGCGACTGGAGTTGTCGAGGCGATCGATGTGGCAGGGGGCAGGATCACCATCGCCCATGGTCCAGTCAAAGCGTTGAACTGGCCTGCGATGACCATGACATTCGGCACCGGCAAAGTGGATGTGCATGCGATCCAGCCTGGCGACCATGTCAGCTTCGAGTTCACCTCGACGGGGGCGCACTCCGTCCTCACCTCTATCACCCGCCAGGAGCCTCAAGGCGCGAATCCCCCGTGATCGATTGAGCGCGGGCAGTGGCCGGCGCGTACAGCCCCGCGCGGTCCACGCGTTCGTCGCACATCGTTCTGTCCCTTGGTGCTGTGGAGCGAGGCTCGCATAGGGCCATGAGGCCAGGAGAATCCCTCCGGCCGCAATTGCGGTCCCTGTTTGGGTTCCCTGTTCGGCCGACTTCCGAATCCCTCGCCGTGATTACTTGAAGAAGCGAAGTCGGTGGCTCCTCCCCGATTCTCGCTTCCCGGCCCTCGCTAGCTGGCGGGGCGGGGAGCGGATTTCTCAGTTCTTTTCCCTGAAACCGGGAAAACGGCGACAGAGAGGGGTTAGCGCGAGACTGCATCCACAAGCAAGCTGACAAGCAAAACTCCGGCCACTTACGGAGAAAGTTTACGAGGCGAGGTAAACAACAAATCGGTTTCGCAGTGCCACGCACAATACGATTGTTACGGTGTCAGGGACGCCGCACCCCCACCCCCTCAAGGAAGGACCCACGGTTATACAGGGGGTCTTCGTGACGCGTCACGTGGTCCAGTTGGTCAAGGCCAGCAAGTCCGACGTGGACCGCCGAAAGCCGCTCTGTTGTGCGCTTGGACCACATGGTCCACTTGGTCCACCAATAAGGAGAGCTGCAGCAGGCCAGGACCATTTGGGTGATTTTTTTCCCTTCCAGCGATTACCCCCAAAACAAGTAGCCCACTTGGACCATGTGGACCAACAGCTCAAAACAAGCGTTTTTGCGAACCACTATGCGGACCGCTGGTCCACATGCCGATGGACCGGAGACTTAGAACGGTTCATCGCCCCATTCTTCGACTATGCCCATGCTGACCTTGTGCAGGCCTTCGAATGCCGCGAGTGAATCCCGCACGCTAGGCAACAGCCACGACCGCGAACGCGCATCGGTGGACCTGGGCCTAACTGACCTCGCGTCTGTCGCGGCTGCGAAGTGTTTCGCGAAGCCGTTCGCCGTGAGCAAGTGCGACTTGCCGCGCTTCCGCGCATAGTCGAGGTAGGCGTCGTAAGCATTCTGCTTGACCACTGTAGCGCCCCAAGTCCACTCCGTGCCGGCGATCGCGCCGCTATGCAAACAGTCGGCGATGAATTGGAAATGAGGTTCCAGGCTCAGCGCGCGCTGCTTCTTCAACGCGTCCGTTTCCGGCACCGCGCGAAGGTCAAAACCCGCCAGGGGGATTTGGAGCAATAGCCCCAGGAACGCTTGCAGACCGTCCCCGTCCATTTGCTTGTGAATCGCAGAGAAGTAAGCATGATCCTGCCGGCGCTTGCTCCCGACGTCCAGGACGAAGTACCGACGCTCATCGCGAGTCGCGGGAACAGCCCACGCGGCGTTCGTGACCATAACGATGCGAGACACGGAACGCATTTCCACTGCGTCGACGCCCTTACGTTCGACCGTGAGCGTATCGCTGGTAATCATGTCCTTCAGCGGACCTTCGTCGTTCTTGTCGCCCGCCCAAAACGATTCTTCCGCGACGACCAGCAGTTTGTCTGCAAGGTGCCCGTTGAAGTTGCCGGTCAAGTGCTTCATGTGCGAAACCTTGATGGCATGACCACCTAACAACCGGCGGAGGATGTCCGCGAAGGTTGATTTACCCGTTCCCTTTTCGCCTCGCAGGACTACCGCGACCCCCTTTTTGTGATCCGGGTCCTGCATCATGTCCGCAGTCCACGCCAGCAGATAGCGAAAGTGCTCTCGATTGCCGTTGCAGACGTTGTGCTTAAGGTGGGCCAGCAATCGCCGGCAACGCATTGCAGCGCGAAAGAGGTCCACGTCGAGCGGCTCGACCGCGAATCCAGTCCAAAGGTTGTAATAGCTTTCCGGCGCATTGCAGCTCGGCGCAAACGTCACACCCTCGAATGTGCGTCGCTCGGGCGACGCCATCCAAAGGTCCACGATGGGTACGCGCTTGGCCTTGGGCCGGCCCTTGCTGTCGATGGCGTCGACTTCCACGGTTTGGTTCGCGAAAAGCGTTCGGATGCCTGCAGGCGACAGAAAGTTGATCGAACGCCCTCCGCGATCATTCCGCGACTCGCGGAGAACCGCGACGGTTCCTTCCATGACGACGATTGCGTGATCGCGATTAAGGCGCGCCACGGGGTCATCGTTCGCAGCGCGCTCAGCCGCTCGCGCGCGTTGCGCAAGGTCCATCGCAGCGTCCATTAGCGCAGGTTCCTTTGCGGCCGCAGCACGCCCCGTGCCTCAAACACACGACTCACAGCGAGCGCCAGGCGCGCGACATCTTCATTGCTAAGAGCGTTGCCCGCTAGCAGTTCGCGTCCGGCATAGAGAATGACGGGCGATTCCACGTCGAGCATTTCCAGCGCCGCGCCCCAGTGCGCCTCCCTTGCCGATTGCCTCATCCGTCGGCGCGCTTGCGGCGTGTCGTCGCAAATCGGTTTTGGAAACAAGTCGGCAAGAGTGAGCCCGACGGCCGCCACCACGTCAACCGCGTTGCATCCGGCGAAGCAACGCAGAAGGACGCGGCCGTCATCGCCCTGCGCGATGCTGACCTTAGAGCTGCGGCCGCCGCAGGAAGGGCAGCACGCGCGCCAGCCCTTTCCAGATGCCTTCACGCCATCAAGTCGGCTCAACAACAATTCAATGCTGGCGCCGCTCATCGGCGATTACTCGGGAAGACAAGTTCGCGCAAGACCATTCGGTAGGCCTCCAGACAATCCAGGTCAAATGGAGGCTGCGGATTCGGTCCGTCCTGTGAACGTAGCGACGTAACTGCCATGCTGTGCGCATACGCCAAAACGCATTCCACCGGCATAGAGCGAAGGCCCGCTCGAATTGATCGTCGGGCCGCTTCCCACCGAGCCGCCTGCAACTCGGGAAGTGACTTGGGGTCACCGTCCTCGGGAGGGCGGGTGACAAGTCGAAAGAACTCTCCGGCCTCCGTACGCCATGACCGAAGTTGACCTCGCGAGCGGCGGCTCACAGAAGAGATACCGTAGCAGTGTTGCGCTCGCGCGTGATCGAGCGGAGGTACTCCGAGACGGCCTCGCGCGGGTACAGAACACGGTTACCAAGGCGGATATACGCTGGCCCTTGTCCGCGCTTGCGCCACGCTTCAACGGTGGATTTCGTGGCCCCAGCCAACAGCCTGAAGTCATCTTCCAGCAGACAATCGACGCTGTCTGCCATCTTTCGAATGCGCTCGATTTCGTTTTGTTGATCTTGGATCATGTTGCCCCGTTGTTCTCGGCGAGTTGCCGTTCTATGTACGGGGCTATTCCAACTCTCAGGCGCGCTTAGCGCTCCGACGTTGATAGATCATTTCTTCCCATCAACGTCTGAGGACGTCACCAGCTCAATGCCGGACTTGACGATGCGCGGGCCGACTTCCAGTCCCATGTGATTCGCGAGCCTTCCCACAAAGCCGGCGAACCAGGAAGCGGGGTCCGAAGGCGGAGCCTTACCTGTCAGAGTCAGATGGCAACTTGCGAGGCCAGCAACGACAGCTCGCGCGCGGGCCTGCTTCGGTTTAGCTTGCTTCGAAGGTGCTTGCTGAGAAATCGCGTATTCGGCGGCGGCGCCGAGCGCGTTAATCCACTCCCACGAATCGGCAAGGATTCCATTCGATTCCGCGGCAGTGAGCTTTTCAACAATATCGAACGCGATGGGGCTTGGGTCTTCTAGGACCGGGGCCTCGCGGGCGTGCATCTCCAGTGTGGCGATGGTCGCCTCGCTTAGGGCGTTTAAACTGTTTAGCAGGCGGTGCACGTCTGAAACGATTTTCTCTAGTTGGTTAGACTGCTTGGCGATAGGCTCGTCGCCAGTGTGAGGAATCTGCGCAATTTGGTTCGCGCGTGCGAGCATTATTTCCTGCTGGCCGTTGTCTAGCCCGGACCCCTTCAGTTCCAACAGCAGGTCGGAGCGGACGACGTCCGGCAGATGATTCGGGTCAACCCAGAAGCCCGATTTGACAGTGAAGTTGGGTTTGCGGTTTGTCACGTTTGATTCGCCCCTTCAATGAATGAGTGCACGTCTTCCGGTTTGATCGACGTGTATCGGCGCAGCATAGTCCAGGTCTTGTGGCCCGTCAGCAGTGCCACTCGTGGAATGTCCAAGCCCATGCGGAAGAATTCTGCTGTAGCTCGGTGTCGAAGGTCGTGCATGTGCAGATCATCGATGGGAGGATCGACCGCCTTGCATGCGCGAGTGAAAGCTGTCGAGGCCGAATCAGCTTTAACGCCGAACACGAAACCCGTTTCGCGATCGCACACTAGCGGTTTCACTATTTCGACCGCCGCCGGCAGCAGCGGAACGATTTGGTTGTTGCCGAGTTTGTTGCGGGGGTCTTTGCGGTCACGAATCAACGCCGTCTTGCGCTTCAGGTCGACGTCCTCGACCCGCAGCCCACATATCTCACCCAGCCTCATGCCCGTCGCCAGCGCGAAGCGACACAAAGTCGCCATGTCGATGCGCTGTCGTGGCCTGGACTCCCAATGCGAGAAAAGTCGCTTCAGTTCGGCATCCGTCGGCTCGCGTTCGCGCTCCTTGCTCCTCGTGTCCAAGCCACGATGCTTGAGCGACGCGCGTGCCTCTGCTGGCAAGTCGGCGGGGACGTCGAGATGCCGCGCGTGCCGTCCCCACTTCAGGACTGCGCCAAGGAACGACAGGTCGGCAGCGATGGTCACGCCGCCTGCGCCATCCTCGATTCGCTTGTCGATGAAGTCGCGTAGAACAATCGCTGATAGCGCGCGGAGCTTCACCTTACCAAGCCGCGTCTTCAGCATGGCCAGCGTTGCCGCTTTGGTCTTGCCGCCAGCCCCGGCCTTCGTCACCAGGTATCCGTCGATTAGATCGCTCACAGTCGCGGTCTTCGGAGGCTGCGCGTGCCCGATAGCCGCCACCTGGTGCGCTTGGCCCTCGACCATGCGCGCCCACGCTTCCGCGTCGCGTTTCAGGGGGAATGTGGCAGCCCTATACAATCCACCGCGTCGCACTTGAACGCGCCACTTGCCTGACGGTAGCTGGGTAAAAGAGGCCATGTGTGCAATCTGTGTCCGTCCAATCGTGTACCGATTATTACCCGAATCATTCCCGCGTGTGCACTGCGTGTGCACGACAGTTCGCACACGGTGCGTTTAAACGCTCTACGCCTAAATCAAAATGCAGCCAAAACAACAACATAGAAACATCATGTTGTCAGTCGCTCCGATGATGGATTGGACCGACACGCATTGCCGCGTGTTCCATCGCGCGCTCGCGCCGCACGCGCGCCTGTACACCGAAATGGTGCACGCCAACGCCGTGGTCCTGGGCGATCGCACGCGCCTGCTCGCGATGGATCCGATCGAACATCCCGTGGCGCTGCAACTGGGTGGCAGCGAACCGGCACTGCTCGCGCAGGCCGCGCGCATCGGCGCAGAACATGGCTTCGACGAGATCAACCTCAATTGCGGTTGCCCGTCCGATCGCGTGCAGGCCGGGCGTTTCGGCGCCTGCCTGATGCGCGAGCCGGCGCTCGTCGCCGACAGCGTCGCTGCGATGGTCGCGGCCTGCGACATCCCGGTCACGGTGAAATGCCGCCTGGGCGTCGACGACGACCACGACTACGATCATTTCCTTGCCTTCATCGACACCGTCGCCGCGGCGGGCTGCCGCATGTTCGTCGTGCATGCGCGCAACGCCTGGCTCAAGGGCCTGTCGCCGAAGGAGAACCGCGAAGTCCCGCCGCTGCGCTACGACTGGGCGTATGCGCTCAAGCGCGATCGGCCCGGCTTGCAGGTGATCGTCAATGGCGGCATCGCGACCGAAGACGAAGCGACGGCGCACCTGCGACATGTCGACGGCGCGATGCTCGGCCGCGCGGCGTATCACGATCCGTATCTGTTGCATCGCCTCGATGTCGCCTGGTTCGGCGGCACCTTGCGTTCGCGCGGCGAATTGCTGCGCGCGCTGCGTCCGTATGTCGAAGGCGAACTCGCGCGCGGCGTGTATCTCAAACACATCACGCGCCACCTGTTGGGCCTGTTCGCGGGCGAACGCGGCGGCCGTGCCTTCCGCCAGGTGCTGAGCGAAGGCGCGCACAAGCCCGGCGCCGATTGGGCGCTCGTCGAACGCGCGCTCGCGCTCACGCAATCGCCGGCGCTGGTCGCATGATCACGCGCGACGTCGGCGCCTTCCTCGCCCGTGCACGCACGCTCGCGCACGACTTCGGCCCGCCCACCGCGCGCGCCGCTTTCCTGGTCGCGCCCGACGGCTTTCGCCTCGCAACCGAGTCGGCCACCGACAACCGCTACATGGCCGACCAGGCCGGCTTCGACGCGGCGCGCGCATCGGACGAACATCGCGCGCTGCATCGCGCGCTTGCGCAAGTCGTGCCGACGA
The DNA here is from genome assembly GCF_052115395.1 of Lysobacter sp. 2RAF19. Lineage (NCBI taxonomy): Bacteria > Pseudomonadati > Pseudomonadota > Gammaproteobacteria > Lysobacterales > Lysobacteraceae > Lysobacter > Lysobacter sp. 2RAF19. The sequence goes on from NZ_JBFRGO010000002.1 coordinate 502,854, forward strand.
TTTGTTTCCCAGGCGATCCCGACGCGCCCGACGGCCTGTTCCCGAACAACGTCTTCGCGACGGGGCAGGGGCGTTACATCGTCGGCCGCATGCGCCATGCGGTGCGCCAGCGCGAGGCCGCGCGCGCCGACATCCGTGCGTTCTTCGGCGGCGTGCTCGACTACGCCGAGATCGATCTCTCCGACCAGGTGCATCCCTGCGAACTCACCGGCGCGCTGGTCATCGACCGCGCGCGGGGCATCGGCTGGTGCGGCCTGTCGGAACGCTGCGACGAAATCGGCGCGCAGCTGATGCACGAAGCGCTCGGGCTGCGCGCGACGTTGCTGTTCGACCTGGCGCCGGGCGAATACCACACCAACGTCGTGCTGGCGGTGCTTGCCGGTCGCGCCGCGCTCGTGTGTCCGCGCGGATTCGCCGACCCGGCGGTGGTCGAGGCGCTGCGCGCGCTGTACGCCCCGCACGCGATCGTCCTGTCGGAGGCCGAACATGCGGCCTTCGCGGGCAACGCCATCGCCCTGTCGCACGAGGTCGTGTGGATGAGCGCAGGGGCCGGCCGCGCCCTCTCGGCGTCGACGCGGCAGGCCCTCGCCCATGCGGGTTTCGAGATCCGCACGGTTGCGATGGGGGCTATCGAGGCGGCCGGTGGCTCCCTCCGCTGTTGCGTCGGGGAGCTCTTCTGAGGGGTGCGCAACGTCATCGCCGGCGCGACCGGCCATGAACGGCGCCCCCGCGTGAAGAAAAAGTTCAGACGTGATTCACTGCCGCGTTCGAAAAATGGCCTCCCCTGCTGGATCAACGAGCCGACCGCCCATGTCGTCGCTGTCGCTGTCCCTGTCCCGAATGTCGCTGGCGCTCGCCCTGTCGGGCGCGTGCGCCGTGGCGTGGGCCCAGCCGCAGCCGCCGAAGCCGCAGCCGCCGCAACCGCAGCAGCAGCCGCGCTCGCCGCATCGCGACCAGCAGCAGGGCCTGTCCGAATCGGTGCGGCGCGCCGAGCGCAACGGCCAGGTGCTCAGCGCCGAGCAGGTGCAGTCCGACGGACGCGACGTGAATCGTGTCAAGATCATCGACGACAAGGGTCGCGTGCGTGTGTTCTGGGATGATCCGGCGGCGAAGCCGCGGGACGGCGGGAAACGGCGGCAGGACAAGCCCCGTACACGCTCCGACGACGACGGCGACCCCACCCTCTGAGCCAACGGCCGCTCAGGCCTTACGCAGACACGGAGTCACCATGCGCATCCTGCTCGTCGAAGACGAAGCCCCGCTTCGCGAAACCCTCTCGGCCCGCCTCAAGCGCGAAGGATTCGCCGTGGACTCCGCCCAGGACGGCGAAGAAGGCCTGTACATGGGGCGCGAAGTGCCCTTCGATCTCGGCATCATCGACCTGGGCCTGCCCAAGATGTCGGGCATGGAATTGATCAAGGCCCTGCGCGACGAGGGCAAGAAATTCCCCGTGCTCATCCTGACCGCCCGTTCCTCGTGGCAGGACAAGGTCGAAGGCCTGAAGCAAGGCGCCGACGATTACCTGGTCAAGCCCTTCCACGTCGAGGAACTGCTCGCGCGCATCAACGCGCTCGTGCGCCGCGCCGCGGGCTGGAGCAAGCCCACGCTCGAATGCGGCCCGGTCGTGCTCGACCTCGCCGCGCAAACGGTGACGGTCAACGGCGGCAACGTCGACCTGACCTCGTACGAATACAAGGTGCTCGAGTACCTGATGATGCACGCCGGCGAGCTGGTCTCGAAGGCCGACCTCACCGAGCACATCTACCAGCAGGATTTCGACCGCGACTCCAACGTGCTCGAAGTCTTCATCGGCCGCCTGCGCAAGAAACTCGATCCCGAAGGCGAGCTCAAGCCGATCGAGACCGTGCGCGGACGCGGTTACCGCTTCGCGATCCCGCGCAGCGGGGATTGACCTCTTAGCCTGTGGGCGACGCGCTCTTCGACAAAGCTCGGTGGCGCGCGCGCTCATTGCAGTCGCGGCAGCTGCTCGCGGCCAGCCTGGGGTTGGTCGCCTTCCTCGCGCTCGCCGGCTACGCGCTCGACCGCGCGTTCCTCGAAACCGCGCAGAGCAATCTCCGCACGCGCCTTGAAAGCTACGCGCTGGAATACGCCAGCGGCATCGAGTTCCTGCGCGACGGCACCCTCTACGTTCCCGACACCCCGCCCGAGCCGCGCTTCGAGCGCCCCGGCAGCGGGCTGTATGCCGAAGTGGTGTTGCCGAACGGGCATTGGGATTCGCCTTCGGCGCAGGGCCCGGAGCTTCCGCTGGGCGGCATGCTCGCGCCCGCGGTCGACAAGTTCGAAGGCCCGCTGCCGATCACCCGCAGCAACGGCCAGTCCGGCGAGATCTACCGCCTCGGCAAGGGGCTGGTGTGGGCCGAGGGCGGGCCGCAGGGCGAGTTCCCGTACACCGTCTACATCTCCGAAGACACCAGCGCGCTCGCATCGCAGATCCGCGTGTTCCGCCGCGCGTTGTGGGGCTATCTCGGCGGCGCGGGGCTGGTGTTGTTGCTGCTGCAGATGCTCGTGCTGCGCTGGAGCCTGCGTCCGTTGCGCCAGGTCGTCGGCGAACTCAGGCGCGTGCATCGCGGCCAACTGGCGCACATGAGTGCGCAGCATCCGCGCGAACTCGAACCCCTCACCGAAAGCATCAACGCCTTCATCGAGAGCGAGCGCGAAAACCTCGACCGCCAGCGCAACACGCTGGCCGATCTCGCCCACAGCCTGAAGACGCCGCTCGCGGTGTTGCGCGCGCGCCTGGACAACCCGACGCCCGAAGCGGAGTTGCGCGAGGAAGTGGCGACGCAATTGCGGCGCATGAACGAAATGGTGTCCTACCAACTCGCGCGCGCGGCCTCCAGCGGCCATGCGTTGTTCGCAGCGCCCATCGACATCGAACCGCACGCCGAACAGATCGTGCGCGGGCTGGAGAAGGTGTATTCCTCGCGCAAAGTGTTGTGCGAATTCGAATTCGATCCCAATGCGCGCTTCCACGGCGAACCCGGCGACCTGCAGGAACTGCTCGGCAACCTGCTGGAGAACGCCTTCAAGTGGGCCAAGTCGCGCGTGCTGCTGACCGTCCGCGTGGGCGACACCTCACCCGGGCGTCGCGATGGCTTGCTGCTCGCCGTCGACGACGACGGCCCGGGCATCGCGACCGAGCGCGTCGCGCAATTGCTGCAGCGTGGCGTGCGTGGCGACGAACGCGTGCAGGGCCACGGCATCGGCCTGGCGATCGTGCAGGACATCGTGCGTGGCTATCGCGGCGAGCTGGAAGTGCGACGTTCGGACGAACTGGGTGGCGCGCGCTTCGAAGTGAAACTCCCGCCCGGCCTCTGACTCAGGCGAAGGGCGAGGGGCCGTACAGGCGTTCCAGGTGCGCGGCGATCGCCGGCATGTCCTTGCGCAGCAACGCCGGCGCGCTGAAGTGGTATTCGGTGCAGACGGCGAAGAATTCCTCGGGCGCCTCGGCCGCGTAAGGATCGATGTCCGTCTTCCGATTGCGGTCCACGCGATCGGCGAACGCGTCGTAGGCCGTCTGGAAATCGCGCGCCCAATCGCGTTGCCAGGCACGCGGCAAGGGCGGCGTGCCATCGAGCACGCCGTCGAGCGCATCGAGTTTGTGCGCGATCTCATGCACGGCCACGCAGAAGCCCTCGCGCGGCGATTCGAAATCCGCCTGCACATCGGCCCACGACAGGATCACCGGGCCGGTTTCCCACGCTTCGCCGATGAGCTCGTCGTCCCATTCGTGCAGCACGCCCGCGGCATCGACGTGCGTGCGATTGACGCGGAAGGCATCGGGATAGACGAGCAGTTGCGACCAGCCGTGCAGTCCCTCGGCGCCGAACTCGATCAGCGGCAGGCAGCACAGGGCGGCGAGTTGGATGCGCTGGAGGTCGTCCAGATGCAGATCGCCGACCGGCGTGATCGCTTTTTCGTGCACGAAGCGCGAGGCGAGCACGTGCAGTTTCGCCTGTCGTTGGGCATCGAGCGGCGCGATGAAGGGAACGTGCGCGATCGCCTCGCGCCAGAGCGCTTCATCGATGGGGTCGGGGCGCAGGAGGCGCCGGAAAAGCGAACGCAAGCGACGAGCTTTGCGGCAGGCTTAGCGGAACATGCCCGGCAGGAAGCTGTGCCAACGCGGCGTCGGCATGCGCGGGGCATCCTCGTCCGTATCGCCGCGCGCGGCAGGCAAGGCCTTCACGGCCTTGGCGCGCACCGGTTGCGAGATCGAGGCGGTGACGCGCGGCTTGGCCGGGGTCTTGGCATTGGCCGCCGCAACGGCGTTCTCGACTTCGTCGCACTGCTGCAGGCTGCCGCCCTTGCCACCGCCACCACCGCCGGGGCCGGCCAGGTGCACATCGCGCGCAGCAACGCCCGTGCTGGCGAGCAGCATCAATACGCAGAACAGGGCACGGGACGTCATGGCAGGATCCTGGTGCGGTGGGGTGCACGGCCAGGGGAACAGGCCCCGGACTATAACGTGGATGCGGCCTGCACGCAGAACGTTGCAAGGGCCGGCGACCGCCTGTCGGTCGGGGGAAACGTAGAATCGCCGCTTCCCCCGCGCCGGCCCCGACCCGCATGGACGACCGCGACCTCCTCGCAAGGCTGGCGCAAGGCCCTGCCAGCGGCGATTCCCTCGCCCGCGCGGCCGGCACCACGCGCGCGGCAATCTGGAAGCGGATCGAGGCTTTGCGCGCGGCCGGCGTCGGCATCGCGGCGCGCCCCGGCAGCGGTTACGCACTCGAACAGCCGATCGACCTGCTCGACGCAACCGCCATTCAGCGAGCGCTCCCCGCGCCGGTGCGTGAGGCGATTGGTACCTTCGAACTGGCGTGGTCGATCGACTCGACCAATACCGAACTGCTGCGCCGCAGCACCGATGTGCGCAAAGCGGACGTTTTGCTGGCCGAACGCCAGACCGGCGGCCGCGGTCGGCGCGGACGCACCTGGGCTTCGCCGCTGGCAGCCCATCTGTATCTGTCGATCGCGCGGCATTTCGGTGGCGGGCTCGCGCGCCTGGGCGGCCTGCCCCTGGTCGCCGGCGTGGCCGCGGCCGAAGCGCTGCATGCGCTCGGCTACACCGACGTCAAACTCAAATGGCCCAACGACCTGGTCGTCGAAGACGGCGCCGGCCTGCGCAAGCTCGGCGGCCTGCTCGTCGAAGGCGGCGGCGAACACGGCGGCCCCGTGCGCGCGGTGATCGGCCTGGGCCTCAACGTGCGCATGCCCTCGGCCTTCGCGCGCGAGATCGACCAACCCTGGTGCGACCTGGCCGCGCTCGCCGAACACGCACGCGTCGAATTGCACACACGCAATGCCATCGCGGCGGTCGTGCTCTCGCATCTGTTGCCGGCCCTGGGCCTGTTCGATCGCGATGGGCTCGATCCCTTCCTCGCGCGACACGCCGCGGTCGACGCCCTCGCCGGCCGCCCGATCGTCCTGCACCAGCACGACGGAAAGCGGAACGCCGTCGCGGAAGGCCTCGCGCCCGACGGTGCATTGCGCGTTCGCCTCGACGACGGTCAGGTGCGTGTGGTCCACTCCGGCGAAGTCAGCGTTCGGACACGCGGGGCATGAAGCAGGACTGGCTGTTCGATTTCGGCAACACGCGACTGAAGTGCGCGCCGCTCGGCGCGGACGGCAGCGTCGGAGCCGTGCGTGCCTGCGCGCCTTCCGAAGTCGATGCCTTGCCCTCGGGCGAGGTGGCGTATGTCGCCAGCGTCGCCGGCGAAGACGCGCGCGTGCAGTTGCTCGATGCCTTGTCGCAGCGCTTTCGCCGCATCTGCCTCGCGCGCACGTCGGTGGCCTTCGGCGCGTTGCGCATCGCGTACGCCCATCCGCAGAAACTTGGTGTCGACCGCTTCCTCGCGATGGCCGGCGCATACGATGCGTGGCCTGCATTGATCGTCGGCGTGGGCACCGGGCTGACGATCGACCTGGTCGACGGCACCGGACGCCACCACGGTGGCCGCATCGCCCCCTCGCCGACGCTCATGCGCGAAATGCTGCACGCCCGCGCGACCCAACTTGCGCCGACGGGCGGCACGTACGTCGAATTCGCCGACGACACCGAAGACGCCCTCGTCTCCGGTTGCGAAGGTGCGGCGCTCGCGCTCGTCGAACGTAGTGTCGCGGAAGCCACGCGCCAACTCGGCACGCGCCCGCAATTGCTGTTGCACGGCGGCGGCGCCGCGCCCTTGCACGCGCACCTCGACGACGCGCACGCCCGTCCGGCGCTCGTGCTCGAAGGCCTCGCGCGCTGGGCGCTCATGGACGTCGTTGCATGAAGCAACGCGCCCTCATCGTGTTGCTGGTCGTGATGAACCTCGGCGTCGCCGCGTGGTGGGTCTCGCGCAAGCCGCCCGTGCAGGAAGACCGCATCGCAGCGCCCGAAGGCGTGCCGCGCCTGCAATTGCTGCAGGAGGCGCCGCAACGCCCGCGCCCCGCGACGCCGGTCCCCGCCGCATCGGTGGCCGTCGCCGCGATCCCGGCCGATGCGCGTTGCGTCTCCTTCGGTCCCTTCGACAATCCCGCCTTGTTGCGCCGCGCACAGGAGCGGTTGGGACCGCAGGTGTTACGCGCGACGGTGCGCAATGAAATCCGCGGCGCGCCGCGCGGGTGGCGCGTGTTCGCGCCGCGCCAGGCCAGCCGCGAAGCCGCGCAGGCCCTCGCCGATCGCATGACGGCGGCGGGCCTGGACGATTTGCTCGTCATGCCGGCGGGCGTGGATCAGGACAGCGTCGCGCTCGGGCGTTTCGGCAGTGAAGACTCCGCGCGCCGCCGCCAGGCGCAGGTGCAGGCGAAGGGGTTCGCGGACGTGCAGGTCGAACCGATCGGCGACGTGCGCACGCAGGGCTGGATCGATGTCGCCGCACCGGCGGCCTTCGACGCAGCCCTCGCCGCGCGGGACATCGCCGCGCCGCGCACGCAACCGGCGGACTGCGCGTCGTTGCGCTGATGCGCCAATGGGGTAGGATGCCCGCGCTTTCGCCGGCATAGCTCAGTTGGTAGAGCAACCGCCTTGTAAGCGGTAGGTCGTCAGTTCGATTCTGACTGCCGGCACCACGCTCCGCGGCGTCCCGCGCCGCATGCGATACCATCCCGGCATGGCTCGCACCTATCCCCCCGTCAGTCTCCTGGGCGCGCCGACAGACGTCGGCGCCGGTCATCGTGGTGCGGGCCTCGGCCCCGAAGCACTGCGCATCGCGGGTTTGCCCGAGGCGCTCATCGCGCGCGGCATCGACCTGGTCGATCGCGGCAACCTCGATGGCCCGCGCAATCCGTGGCAACCGCCGAACGATGGCTACCGGCACCTGAAGGAAGTCGTCGACTGGAACCGCGTGGTCATGGAAGCGGTGGCCTCCGAACTCTCGGCCGGGCGCATGCCCATCCTGCTGGGCGGCGACCATTGCCTGGGCATCGGTTCGATCACCGCGGTGGCCAAGCATTGCCGGCGCACCGGGAAGAAACTGCGCGTGCTCTGGCTCGACGCGCACGCCGATTTCAACACGCACAACGTCACGCCGTCGGGCAACATCCACGGCATGCCGGTCGCGTGCCTGTGCGGCCTGGGCCCGCGCGAACTGACCAACATCGGCGGCAGCGCGCCCGCATTGCAGGCCGGCGAGATCCGCCAGATCGGCATCCGTTCCGTCGACGAAGGCGAGAAGCGGCTGGTCAAGGAACACGGGCTGGACGTGTACGACATGCGCTACATCGACGAAGTCGGCATGAAGCGCGCGATGGAAGCCGCGCTGGAAGGCGTCGACGCCGACACGCATGTGCACGTGAGCTTCGACGTCGACTTCCTCGACCCGAGCATCGCGCCCGGCGTGGGCACCACGGTGCCCGGCGGCCCGAACTATCGCGAAGCGCAACTGGTGATGGAGATGATCGCCGACACCGGGCGCATGGGTTCGCTGGACATCGTCGAACTCAACCCTTTGCTCGATGCGCGCAATGCAACCGCGCAGCTGGCCGTGGACCTGGTCGAGAGCCTGTTCGGCAAGTCGACATTGATGCGCGACTGACGACGCGTCGTTGACGCGGCCTGCACGCGACGAATCAATCCCTGAACGAACCGAGCAACGCTGTGTCGCATTCGACACCGCGTTCACGGCCGCTTGCGTGGAATGCCCTCGCGGACGGCGGAGTGTCGTCCCTTCCATCCCCAGGAGAGACATTCGATGAATCGTACGGCACTCAAGCGCTCCGTTTACCTGCTCATCCTCGCCATGTTCTCGATGAACATGCTCGCCGCCTGCAACACGATGGCTGGCGCCGGCAAGGACGTGCAGAAGGCGGGCGAAAAGGTGGAAGACAAGGCCGAGGACTGCAAGGACAGCCATTGCTGAGGCCCGACGAGGGAGGGAAGCGGCGTACAGGAGTGGCGCCGCGGTATGCATGGAAGCTATGAAAGGGACGGCCCGGTGGACCCCGGGCCGTCCCTTTTCCTTTGCGCCTCATCCACCGCCCGGCGGATCGGGAACGAAGCCGTTCGGGAACGCGCGCGGCGTGTCGCGCCAATACGGCGGACGGGGACGCGGATAAACGCCGATCGCGACCAGCGTGTTGTAGTCGTCGTAACGCAGTTCCGTCACCTGCGAAGGCGAACGCGTGGCGCGCACGAAGTCGGTGCGTTCGACCCGCGACCATTCGCGTGCGCCGTGCCCGGTGCCGAGGCGTTGCGGTTGTTCGCTGGCTTCGGCCGCGGCCTTCGCGCGCGATTGCGCAGGCGCCGCCGCATCGCGCGCCGCGCCGTTGGCCGATGACGGTGCGTCGTACTCCTCGTATCGCACGGGCCGCGCTTCCTGGAACACCGCGATGCCGACGACGCCGACGTTGCGCGGCCGTCCCGTGCGCGCGGCATAGGAATCGGGCAAATCGGTGAAGACGAATTGCGCGATGTCGTCCATCGACTTGCGCCATCCCGCGATTTCCGTGCTCTGCCACGGCTCGAGCACATAGCCGGCCTGCGAAGGCCGCGCGGTTTGACCGGTCACGGCATTGACGCCATCGACGGAAAGCACCACGAGCACGCGCTCGCCGCTGGTGTTGGTCAGGCGCACGCCATAGCGGTGGCCCGGCTTGCCGGCGACCCAGATGTCGCCGCGGAAGGGGGTTTCGGGCAGCCATTGCCCGGTGTCGCGGTCGACCAGGTCGATGTCGACCAGCGCAGCGTGGGCCTGCGGCGACGCGAGCAGGGTGGTGGCGAGCAAGGAGCCGAGTAAGAGCGTGGTGCGCAACATGGGGAACGCCTCGCGAGGGGATGGTGCGTTTCCTCCAACGCACCGCCGCGGCCGGCGGGGTTGAGGCGGCCGCCGGTTACACTGGGCGCCTGCTCGAATGCCTGCGAAAAGGAACACCGTTTTCATGGCCGCCCAGGCTCCCCGCACCCGCGTCCTCACCGGCATCACCACCTCGGGGACGCCGCACCTCGGCAACTACGTGGGCGCCATCCGCCCGGCCGTCGCCGCCAGCCTCGATCCGCAAACCGAGAGCTTCTACTTCCTCGCCGACTACCACGCGCTGATCAAGGTGCAGGAACCGGCGCGCGTGCAACGTTCGACGCTGGAGATCGCGGCGGCGTGGCTCGCCTGCGGCCTGGACCCGGCGAAGGTCTGGTTCTACCGGCAGAGCGACATTCCCGAGATCCCCGAACTGACCTGGCTGCTGACCTGCGTGGCGGGCAAGGGCCTGCTCAATCGCGCGCATGCCTACAAGGCCGCGGTGGACAAGAACCGCGTCGAACAAACCGACGACGATGCGGGCATCACCGCCGGCCTGTTCATGTATCCGGTGTTGATGGCCGCCGACATCCTGCTGTTCAACGCCGACAAGGTGCCGGTGGGCCGCGACCAGGTGCAGCACATCGAGATGGCGCGCGACTTCGGCCAGCGTTTCAACCATCTGTACGGTGAACCGGCGGGCAAACAGTTCTTCGCGTTGCCCGAAGCGGCGATCGAAGAACACGTCGCCACCTTGCCCGGCCTGGACGGCCGCAAGATGAGCAAGAGCTACGACAACACCATTCCCTTGTTCGCGCCGCGCGAGCAATTGAAGAAGCTGATCTTCGCCATCAAGACCGATTCGCGCGCGCCGGGCGAAGCCAAGGACACGCAGGATTCGGCCTTGTTCCAGCTGTACCAGGCCTTCGCGGCGCCCGAGGAAGTGATCGCGATGCGCAAGGCCTTCGCCGACGGCATCGCGTGGGGCGATGCGAAGCAGCAATTGTTCGAACGCATCGATCGCGACATCGCGCCGCTGCGGGAGAAGTACGAAGCGTTGATGGCCGAGCCTGCGAAGATCGAAGCGCTGCTGCGCGACGGTGCGAAGCGCTTGCGCGCACAGTACGCCACGCCCTTGATGCACGCCTTGCGCGAATCGGTGGGCCTGCGGGATCTGTCGACCCAGGCAAGCGCTGCGCAAACCAAGGAAGCCAAGCGCGCCGCGGCGACCTTCAAGCAATACCGCGAGGCCGACGGCAAGTTCTACTTCAAACTCGTCGATGGCGACCGCGTGCTGCTGCAAAGCGAAGGCTTCGACTCGGCGCGCGACGCCGGCCAACTCGTGGCCCGCGCCAAGCAGGACGCGGGGCGCACGCTCGATGCGCAAGCCGGTGTCGTCCGCTTCGGCGACGGCGTGCTCGGTCGCGTGCCGCCCGAGGGCAGCGTCGACGACCTGCGCGCCGCGCTCGCCCGCTTCGCCGAGGAGGCGTGATGAACGCCCTCGTCGAGGTCAATCTCGCCGCGCTCCTGTTCCTTCCCTGGTTCCTCATCCTCGCCGTGCTCTATTGGCTCTATCCGCGGCAGCCGCGTCCGTCCTGGCGCACGTGGTTCGACCTCGGGGCGTTGGCGGCCTCGGCCCTGCTGTTCGTCGCCAGCCTGCACTGGGCGCTGGAGTGGGCCGACCGGGGCTATGGGCGCATGTGGCAGCAGATCGTTGGGACGTCCGTCTCATATGGCGTGTTCCTCGCCGCCCTCGGGCTTGCGTTCTGGGTCCGGCGCCGCATGTTGCGGAAGCAGTAACGGTTTGATGGCGCCCGATCGGTAAAATCTGGCGCCTGTTCAGTTCCATCGTGTCGGCAGGGAAGCCGGTCTTCGAGAGCGTCCTGCGTCCCCCCCGCACGCCATGTCCGCCGTTCCCTCCTCCATCGTGTTCGACGTCCGCGAAGCGGAGCGCCAGGCGGCGCTCGACGCTTACGCGATCGTGGACACCGCACCGGAAAGCGCCTTCGACGACATCGTCCGGTTGGCGGCGACGTTGTGCGACATGCCGGCCGCGGCGATCGCGCTGATCGACAACGACCGCCTGTGGTTCAAGGCGCGCATCGGCATCGACCAACCGCAGCTGGAGCGCAAGCGTTCCCTGTGCGGCCACGCGATCGATGCGCCGTTCGAAACCCTCGTCGTGCAGGATCTGGAGCAGCATCCGGTCTACGCGCAGCGCCGCCGCTTGCTCGGCATGCGCCCGCGCTTCTATGCCGGCGTGCCGCTGCTCAGCCCCGATGGCCATGCGCTCGGCGTGCTCAGCGTGGCCGACGTCGTGCCGCGCATGTTGGGTCTGCCGCAACTGGAAGGCCTGCGCCTGCTCGCGCGGCAAACGCAACACTTGTTCGAGTTGCGCCGGCTCATGCTCGAGCAGGGCCATGCGCGCGCCGACTTGCAGCGCCGCCACGACGACCTGCAATACACCGCGCACCACGACCAGCTCACCGGCCTGTGGAACCGTGCGGGCCTGGAACGCCTGCGCGCGCGCAGCGACGTGCAGCGCGAACTCGCCGCGCAGCCCTACGTCATGCTCGTGCTGGACATCGACCACTTCAAGCGCATCAACGACAAGCACGGGCACCTGTTCGGCGATCGCGTGCTGTGCGCAGTGGCCGATGCGGTGTCGCGTTCGGTGCGCGCCAACGACATCGCCGCGCGCATCGGCGGCGAGGAATTCCTCGTCGTGTTGCCCGACACGCGCCTGGACGGCGGCGCGGAGATCGCAGAACGCATCCGCCGCGCGGTCGAGCACCTGGAATTGCCGGTGCCGGTCACCGTGTCGGTGGGGATCGCCGACGGGCCGTCTTCGCAGAATGGGCCCGAGGGCGTGTTCGAACGCGCGGACCAGGCCTTGTATCGGGCGAAGAAGGGCGGGCGGAATCGCGTGGTCGCGGACGATACGCCGCGTTAAAGCGCTAAATCACCACTCGTTCGGCGTTGCGCCCTTTTCGGGATGGCGCATCTTCACCACGCAGAAGCGTTGACCGGTCGGCGCTTCCATGACCCACCAGCGCTTGACCCATTCCACGCGCCTGGCGCCCAGCGCTTCCAGGCGCGCGACTTCCGCGTCCTGGTCGTCAGTTTCGATATCCAGGTGCACGCGCGAGGGATGCGCGACCTGCTGCACTTCGACCTGCAACGCGCCCGGCGTGTTGGCCAGGTTGGTGTACTCGGCACCTTCCTCGGTGTAGTGCTCGGCCTTCGGCAGGCCGAGCGCCTGGCTCCAGAAGTCCGCGGCGGCCGCGTGGTCGTCGGTGTTGCAGTCGATGATGAAACCTGCGAGCCGGCTGCGGTGCGCCATGGAAGTCTCCGTCAGTTGGCCTTGGCCAGATCGTCCAGCATCGCCTTGAGGAAGCGCGCCGCTTCACCGCCCGTGCAGGCACGGTGGTCGAAGGTCAGCGACAGCGGGATGACCTTGTGCGATTCGAAGCCGCCCATCACCGGCGTCATCTGGTGGCGGCCCTTGCCCGCGGCGATGATCGCCACGGTCGGCGGCACGATCACCGGTGTCGCGTAACGGCCGGCGAACATGCCGAAGTTCGACAGGGAGATCGTGTAGCCGGTGAGTTCGGTCATCGGGATCGTGCGGTCTTCGACCTGCGTGCGCAGGCGGTTGACCGCTTCGCGCACGCCGCGCGCATCGAGCATGTCGGCATTGCGCAGCGCAGGCACGAACAACCCGTCGTCGGTGTCCACCGCGATGCCGATGTCCACATGCGGATGCAGCGTGCGCGTGAGCGCCTCGCCGTCGAACCAGGCGTTGAGCGCCGGCACGGCCTTCGCGCCGGCGACGATGGCGCGCACGAGACGGCCGGTGATGTCGTTGCCCGGGGCCCACGCGTGGATGTCGGCGTCGTCGCTCAACGTCGTCGGCACGACCTTCGAATGCGCATCGGCCATCACGCGCGCCATGTTGCGGCGCACGCCCTTGAGTTGTTCCGGTTGGCCCGACGCCTGCACGCCCGGCGGCTGCGTGCGCATCGGCTTGCCGGCTTGCGACAAGGTCGAACGCTGCCCACTCCCCCCTGCGGGGGGAGTCGGCGCGCCAGCGCCGGAGGGGGAAACGCCGGGACCGCGCTGCACCGGAGCCGCCGCCCCCACTTTCGCCGACCCATCGGCCGCCGCATTCTTCACGTCCTGGTTGGTGACCACGCCATCGGGGCCGGTCGCACGCACGCGCGCGATGTCCACGCCCAGCTTGCGCGCAAGCGCGCGCACCGCCGGCAGGGCCTTGACGCCGCCGACCGCGACCGCGGCTTCGCTGCGCACCGCATCGGAGGACTGCATCGCGCCGACGACGGTGCCGCTGTCTTCGCGCTCGGCCTTCGGTGCGGGCTTGTCGGTTTCGGTGATCTCGCCGCCTTCGTCGGAGGCGACCACGTTCTCGGCGCTCAGGTGCGCGCCCGCACCCTTCGGCGGACCGTGGTGATGGCCCGTGTCCTGGCCTTCGGCGCGCTGCGGCATCGAGGGATCGACTTCGAACTCGGCGAGCAGCGTGCCGGTGACGATCACGTCGCCCGCGCCGCCGCCGACCTTCAGCACCTTGCCCGACACGGGCGAAGGCACGTCGACGACCGCCTTCGCGGTTTCCATCGACACCAGGTTGTCGTCGAGCTTGATCGTGTCGCCGACCTTGACGTACCACTCGACGACCGTCGCGTCGGGCAGGCCTTCGCCGAGGTCGGGGAGCAGGAATTGTTTCGTCGTCATGCGTCCAGTCCTTATGCGTGCGCGAGTGCGCGCTTTGCCGCGGCGACGATCTTGTCCACGCTCGGCAGGTACTTCATTTCCAGGCGGAACAACGGGATGTGCGTGTCGTAGCCGGTGACGCGCTCGACCGGCGCGACGAGGTCGAACATCGACTCCTCCGCAAGCCGCGCCGCGATCTCCGCACCGAAGCCCGCGGTCTTCGGCGCCTCGTGCACGATCACGCAGCGACCGGTCTTGCTCACCGATTCGGCGATGGTGGCGAAATCCAGCGGACGCAAGGTGGCCACGTCGATGACTTCGGCGCTGATGCCGTCCTTCGCCAGCGCTTCGGCGGCTTCCAGGCATTCCTTCACCTGCGCGCCCCAGGTCACGAGCGTGAGGTCGGTGCCGTCGCGCAGGACGTAGCACACGTCGAGCGGCAGGGCTTCGCCGTCGTCGGGCACCACTTCCTTGTACTGGCGATAGATGCGCTTGGGTTCCATGAAGATCACCGGATCCGGATCGCGGATCGCGGCGAGCAACAGGCCGTAGGCGCGCGCGGGCGAGGAGGGCAGCACGACGCGCAGGCCCGGCACGTTGGTGAAGATCGATTCGTTCGCCTCGGAGTGATGCTCCGGCGCGCGGATGCCACCGCCCCACGGCACGCGCAACACCATCGGGCACGTGAGCCGGCCGCGCGTGCGGTAACGGAAGCGCGCGGCGTGGCAGATGATGTGGTCGACCATCGGATACACGAAGCCGTCGAACTGCGCTTCGGCGACGGGCTTCATGCCTTGCGAGGCCAGGCCGACGGTGAGGCCGGCGATGGTGGTTTCGTCCAGCGGCGTGTCGAGCACGCGCTGCGAACCGAAGGTCGCCTGCAAACCTGCGGTGGCGCGGAACACGCCACCGTTGACGCCGACGTCTTCGCCGAGCACGACGACGGTCTCGTCGGCGCGCATTTCGTAGGCGAGGGCCTGCGTGATCGCTTCGATCAACGTAATCGCGGGAGCATCAGCCATGCGACTTGCCCTCCAGGGCGACGGCGGCCGCACGCTGCGCGAGCAGGTCGGGCGGTGGGTCAGCGTAGAGGAAATCGAACATCGCGGTCACCGGCTGCACCTTCAATTCCAGATACGCGTTGATCTCCACGTCGACGAGCTTGGCGCTCTCCTCGATCCACGCGGTTTCCTGCGCTTCGTTCCAGACGCCGGCGGCGGTGAGGTAGGTGCGCAGGCGCGGGATCGGATCGCGCGTCCACGCATCCTTGACCTCGGCCTCGTCGCGATAGCGGCGCGCATCGTCGGCGGTGGTGTGGTCGTGCAGGCGATAGGTCATGAACTCGATGACGCTGCCGCCTTCGCCGCTGTGCGCGCGCGCCACGGCGCGGCGCATGCCTTCGAGCACGGCGATCAGATCGTTGCCGTCCACCTGCAGGCAGTGCAGGCCACCGGCCAGGCCCTTCTGCGCGAGCGTCTGCGCACCGGTCTGCGAATTGCGGGGCACCGAGATCGCCCAGCCGTTGTTGATGATGCACTGGATGAAGGGCAGCTTGTACGCGCCGGCCGAGTTGATCGCCGCGTACGTGTCGGTCTTCGAACTGCCACCGTCGCCGCAACAGGTGACAGCCACGCGCTTCTCGCCGCGCAACTTGAAGGCGAGCGCGGCGCCGGCCGCGTGCAGGCATTGCGTGGCGATCGGCACGCACCACGGATAGTCGTGCTTGGGGCCGGAGAAATCGTTGCCGCGTTCGTCGCCGCCCCAGTACATCAGGACTTCGCGCGGTTTGACGCCGCGCATGAACTGCGCGCCGTACTCGCGGTAACTGGGCGCGAAGACGTCTTCGGGCGCCATCGACGCCCCGATGCCCACGTGCGTGGCTTCGTGGCCCAGGCAGCTGGCGTAGGTGCCCAGCTTGCCGGTGCGTTGCAGTGCGATGGCCTTCGCATCGAAGGTGCGCACGTACAACATCTGCTTGAACAGCGGCACCAGGGCCGATGCATCGCGGAAGGCCTGCGGCAGATCGGCGACGGCCTTGCCGTCGGGACCGAGGTACTGCAGGTATTCGATCTGGAACTGTGCGGCGAGGGTCATGCGGACTTGCGCTCGGGCGACAGGAACCCCGGATGATACCCTTCCCGCATGAGCATTGAAGACAACGCCGGGGCCCAAAACCAGCGCCCCCTCGAGGCCGGGATCCACACCGATCTCGAAGGCCGGATGACGTATGGGGGTTACCTGCAGCTCGGGCGCCTGCTCTCGGCGCAGCAACCGCTTTCCACGCCGCCGCACCACGACGAACTGCTCTTCATCGTCCAGCACCAGGTCTCGGAGCTGTGGATGAAGCTGCTCGTTCACGAGCTGTCGGCGGCCATCGCGCACCTGCGCGCCGACCGCCTGGAGCCGTGCCAGAAAATCTTCGCGCGCTGCAAACAGGTGCTGCGCCAGCTCACCGAGATGTGGTCGGTGCTCGAGACGCTCACGCCGTCGGAATACATGGAGTTCCGCGAGATCCTCGGGCCCTCCTCGGGCTTCCAGTCCTTGCAGTACCGCACGATCGAATTCCTGCTGGGCAACAAGAATGCGCAGATGCTGCGCGTGTTCGCCCACGACCCGGAAGGGCAGGCGCGCCTGAAGGACGCGCTCGAAGCGCCGAGCCTCTACGACGAGGCGCTGATGTACCTGGCGCGCCACGGCCATCGCGTGCCGGCGAAGTTCCTGGAGCGCGACTGGTCGGAGCCGCACGTGTTCTCGCCCGACCTGGTGCCGGTGTTCGAGGCGATCTACGAGGGCACCAACGCGCACTGGGAGGCGTACCACCTGTGCGAGGACCTGGTCGACCTGGAAACGCAGTTCCAGCTGTGGCGATTCCGCCACATGCGCACGGTGATGCGGATCATCGGGTTCAAGAAAGGCACCGGTGGCTCGAGTGGTGTCGGCTTCCTCAAGCAGGCGCTGGAGCTCACCTTCTTCCCGGAATTGTTCGAAGTCCGCACGGTGATCGGTCTGCCCGGCTACGGACAGCCCTCCGCCTGAATGCGGGTGGCGTCGTGATGCGCTGCAACATCACACATTTCAGGTTTGACGGGCTCCGCCGGAGCCGGTAAACCTCGACAGGATTGCCTGCCATCCCGGCAGGCGCACCCATCGAACCACCATCAGGGGCCACCGCATGAGTTCAGCGGCGACATCGGGCGCGAGCGCGCCCATTCCGGAATTCCGACAGGTCCTGGGGCATCCCAGGCCGTTGTGGATGTTGTTCATGACGGAGTTCTGGGAGCGCTTCGCGTTCTACGGCATCCGCTGGGCGCTGACGCTGTACATCGTGCAGGAGTTCTTCGCGGGCGCCGGCGAAGGCCAGGCACCGGCGAGCCGCATCTACGGCGCGTACCTCGCGCTCGTGTACGCCGCGGCGATCTTCGGCGGCTACATCGCCGACCGCGTCATCGGTTACCAACGTTCGATCCTGCTCGGCGCGGTGGTGATGTCCGCCGGCCTGTTCATGATCGCCTATCCGGACCAGACGGTCTTCAAGATCGGCCTGGCCACGGTCATCGCGGGCAACGGCCTGTTCAAGCCGAACATCTCGACCATGGTCGGCGCCTTGTATTCGCAGGCCGACCAGCGCCGCGATTCGGGTTTCACCCTGTTCTACATGGGCATCAACCTGGGTGCGATGGTTGCGCCGCTGCTCACCGGCTGGATGGCCGAGCACATGTTCGGCGGCACGCCGACCTTGCCGACCTACAAGATCGTCTTCATCGTCTCCGGCATCGGCATGCTGATCAGCCTGGTCTGGTTCTGGTTCGGCCGTCGCCAGCTCGGCAACATCGGTCGTCCCGCCGAAGGCTCGGGCGGCAAGCACAAGGTGCTGTACGTGCTGCTGTTCTGCCTGGCGTCGATCCCGGTGTACTACTTCCTGCTCGCCATCGATGCGGCGAAGCTGCAGGGCGTGCTGACGGTGCTGTTCCTGGGCCTGTGCGGCATGTTGCTCGTGGAAGGCATCCGCGACGGAAAGACCGCACGCGACCGCGCCATCGCGATGTTGATCATCTTCACCTTCAACATCCTGTTCTGGTGCTTCTTCGAACAGGCCGGCAGTTCGTTCAACTTCCTCGCCGAGAAAATCGTCAACCGCACCTTCGGCGGCTGGATCTTCCCGGTGGGCTGGTTCCAGTCGGTGAACTCGCTGGCGATCATCACGCTCGCGCCGGTCGTGGCATGGACGTGGATCAAGATGGGTCGCCACAACCCGTCCATCCCGCGCAAGTTCGGCATCGGCATCATCTTCAACGGCCTGGCGTTCCTGCTGTTGATGGCCGCGCTGTCGGGCATGGTCGACGCCGCCGGCAAGATCCCGTTCTGGACCTTGTTCATGGTCTACGTCATCCAGTCGGTGGGCGAGCTGTGCCTGTCGCCGATCGGTTTGTCGATGACCACCAAGCTCGCCCCGGTGCGCCTGGTCGGCTTCGGCATGGGTGGCTGGTTCCTCTCCACGGGCATCGGCAACAACCTGTCGGGCATCTTCGCCAGCCACGCGAGCGGCGAGACCGGCATGACGGTGGATTCGGCGTACGCCAGCTACACGCAGGGCTTCATCATCCTGATGGTGGGCGGCGTGTTGCTGTTCCTGGTCGCGCCGCTGATCCAGAAACTGATGCACGGCGTGAAGTAACCCACGCTCTTCGCGAAACGAAAACGGCGGCCTTCCGGCCGCCGTTTTTTTATGCGCGACGCTGCGGCTTCAGTGCTTGCCACCCAGGTCGGTCAACAACACGTGCCAGTAATCGAGCCCGTCGTAGAAGCCCTTCACCGGCACGCGCTCGTTCAGGCCATGCGCGAACCCGTCGCTGTCCTTCATGAACATCCCGCCGACGCCATAGGTCGGAATGCCCGCCGAGCGGAAATACATCCCGTCGGTCGCGCCCGAGGATTGGTTCGGCACCACCTCGATCCCCGGATATAGCGTGTGCACCGCGCGCGTCACCGCTGCCATCACGTCGGGCCGCAGCGGCGAGGCGTCGGTGGCGATCGGTGAACCGATCGTCGTCACTTCGACGTTCTTGCCCACCAGGCCCTGCAAGGTCTTGCGCACATCGTCCACCGCCGTGCCCGGGAAGATGCGGCAGTTGATGTTCGCCGTCGCCGATTGGGGCAAGGCGTTGCGACCGTGTCCGCCGCGCAGCATCGTCGCCACGCACGTGGTCTTGATCCGCCCGACGCTGCCGGGGTCGGCTTCCAGCGTCGCGATCGCCTTCGCATCGTGCTGGTCCTTCGCGAAGGCGGCCATCGCTGCGCCGATCGGTCCGGGCGCCACCTTGCCTTCGGCGCGCAACTCCGCGACCGTCGTGTCGTTCCACATCACCGGGAACGCGTAGGCCTGTACCTGTTTGAGCGCATCGGCCAGTTCATAGATCGCGTTGCTCGGCATGGGCTTGGAGCTGTGCCCGCCCGGGTTGTGTGTGGTGAGTTCGAAGTCGGCGTAGGTCTTCTCCGCCGTCTGCACGCTGAAGGAGCGCGCGGTGCCGTCTTCTTCGAGCGTGCCACCGCCGCCGTCGGCGTTGAGCGCGTACTCGGCGTCGATCAGCGCGCGATGCGTGGTCGTCAGATCGCGCGTGGTCGCCATCTCGGTTTCCTCGTCGCCGGTGAAGACGATGATGAGATCGCGGGTCGGCACGAAGCCTTCTTTCTTCAGGCGCAGGAAGGTCGCGGTCAGGGTCGCGATGCCATCCTTCACGTCGCTGGTCCCGCGGCCGAAGAAGTAGCCGTTCTCCTCGACCAGCTTGAAGGGATCGCGCGTCCAGTCCTTCGGATCGGCAGCCACGACGTCCATGTGCGCCATCAGCAGGATGGGCTTTCCGCCGGTGCCGTCGCCGCGGTAGCGCACTACCAGCGATGCCGTTTCGCCGACGGGGAGCAGGTGGATGTCGGCATCGGGAAATCCGCCGTCGCGGAACTGCTTGGCCAGCCACGCGCCCATCACGGGCACCTGGCCGTTGCCGGCGGCGGTGTTGTACGAAATCAGGGTCGAATAGATCTCCCGCGCGCGCGCCTGTTCGGGCGTGATGGCGGAAGCGGTGCAGGGCGCGGCGATCGCCAGGGCGAGCAGCGCGCTCAGCAAGGTGCGGGTCATCGGCAATCCTTTTTGCGAGGTGAAAAAAAACCGGTGGCGGCGCGGGCCGCCACCGGGTTGGGCGTGTGGCTCAGAACTCCTGCGAGAACCGGAAGCCGATGCTGCGCGGCACTCCGTGCACGGTGTAGGACTGGCCGCCGCACGTGTCGGTGGCGCATTGCGAGAAGCGGGTCTGCTCGGCGTGCTCGTCGAACGCGTTCTTCAGGAAGAAGTCGAGCGCCCAGTTGTTGCGCTTCACGCCGAAGGAGAAATCGACCTGCGTGTAGGCATCCAGTTCGCCGAACGCCGCGAGATCCTCGCGCGTCAACGCGGCCGCGCGACTTCCCACATGCACCAGCGAGCCCTGCACGTAGGACTCCATGCTGCCGATGTCGAAGGCGTACCGCCCCGTGGCGTTGGCCTTGAAGCGCGGCGTCACCGGCAGGCGCGTGCCGACCGGCGCCTGCGGGCCGTCGACCACTTCGTCGTCGCCCGGGTCGAGCGGATCGTTCGGATTCACGGTGCCGGCCGGGCAACTGGTGACCGGATTGCCGGCCAGGTCGTTGAAGCCGCAGTACTCCTTCGTCAATTCCGCGTTGTAGAACGCAACACCACCATTGACACGGAAGTTGTAGGTCGCCGCCCAACTCAGGTCCATTTCCAGGCCGCGCACGCGTGCGTTGCCCGCGTTGCGGATGACCGTGAGGCCCGACCCGCTCGGCGGCAGGAACGAGTATTGGATGTCGTCCCAGTTTTCCTGGAACAGCGCGCCGTTGAAGGCGAGGCGATTGTCCTGCCACATCGTCTTCCAACCCAATTCCCAGTTGGTCAGGTAATCGGGCAGGTAGGGGCCGACGGTGCCGTTGCGGTTCAGGCCGCCGGGGCGGAAACCTTCGGACCACGTGCCGTAGACCAGCTTGTTCTCGTCGATGTGGTAGGTCAGGTTGGCGCGATAGATCGTGTCGCTCTTCTTGACGGTGCTGTCGATGTTCACGCACGGCGCACCGTGGTAGGGCATCGGGTTGAAGCACAGCGCTTCGCCGTAGTGGCTGCTGTAGCCGTCGCTGTAGCCGAAGAAGCCGCGCAGGCTGTTGTCGTAGCGGAAGTAGCGCGCGCCGACGGTGGCCGTCCACTTCGGATTGAAGTCGTACGACATTTCGCCGAACGCGGCCTGGTCCTCGTCCCGGCGCCCCTGTTCGGTGAGCCAGATCGTGTCGGGCCAGCCCGTCACTTCCAGGTCGGTGGCCAGGTCGCCGACGACCTTGTATTGCTGCTGGATGTCGTGCGTCTGCTTCTGGAAGAACACGCCGGCGACGAAGCGGAAGGCCTCGTCGGACGGCGATGCGATGCGCAGTTCGTGGCTCTGCTTGGTGTACTTGTCGACGCCGATGATCACCTGCGCCGGATTGATGAGCGCGCCGCTATCGTCGTAGAAGTACGCGCCGGACCCATCGATGCTGTCGTACCAGAACGAGTAATCGCTGTAGTCGAACTCCGAGTCGATCTCGCGGCGCAGGTGCGAGTAGGCATAGGTGAGATCGAAGTTGCCGATCTTGCCTTCGACCGTCAGCGTCGCCGAGGTCCAGTCTTCCTGCGCGCTTTCCGGGTAGTACTTGTTGACGATGTAGTCGCCCAGATGGTCGTCGCCGGCGAAGTTGCCGTAGCTGTCGGTCTTCTGCGTCATCACCATCGGCGTGACCGACCAGTTCTCGTTGAAGTCGAACTTCAGCGCCGCGCGCGCGCCGCGGGTGAAGATGTCGTTGTAGTTGTCTTCGGCGACGGTGCCCACGTTGGTGATCGTGCCGTTGCCGCCCGAATCGGCGTCCCACGACGGGAAGGTGCGCGTGGCCGGCTTGTTGTCGACGTAGCCGGCGTCCTTCTTGTCCCAGGCCACGACGCGGACCGCGGCGTTCTTGCCCAGCGGCACGTTGACGAAGCCTTCGGCGACGAAACCGTTGTCGCCGCCGGTCAGCTGGTCCGCGCCGAACGCGTAGCCGGCGGAGAACGCTTCCTTGTCCGGCTTGCGCGTGATGATGCGCAGCGTGCCTGCCTGCGAACTGGCGCCGTACAGCGTGCCCTGCGGGCCGGCGAGCGCTTCGACGTGGTCGATGTCGTACAGGTGGATGTCGAGCACGCCGCCGATGGTCGTCGTGGGCTGTTCGTCGAAATACACGCCCACGCTGGGCTGCGGGCCGGAGTGGTTGCTGTTTTCGCCGCTGGCCACGCCGCGCATGTACGGCACCGAGCCGCCGCCTTCACCGGTATCGAAGGACAGCGCGGGCACGTAGGCCGCGTAGTCCTGGAAGTCCTTCAGGTCCAGCTCGTCGAGTTTCTCCTTGCCCAGCACCTGGATGCTGATCGGCACCTTCTGCACGTCCTCCGAGCGCTTCTGCGCGGTCACCGTGACGGTGTCGAGCACGGGCGTCTGCGTGGCGGCCTGCGCCGGCGGCGGTTGCGCCTCCTGCGCGAGGGCGGAGCCGAATGCGAGGTAGATGGCGGCGACCAAGGGCAAGCGCACGGGCTTGCGCGTCAATCGAGTGCGCGGCGATATCAGTCTTGAACGATGCATCCAGCTCCCCTCCCAAGTAGTGGAATCGATCGATTGCGACAGCGTTACGTCGGATAAGCCTCGAGCACGGGGCCCAATGCCGCCTTGAGCGGATCGAGCCAGGGTTCGTAATGGCGCCATTGGTCGACACCATCGGTGTAGATCGGCCGGCGCACCTGTTCGGAACTGGCGGTGCGCACCGGGCGATCGTTTTCGTAAAAGCGCAGGCAACCGGCCTCGAAGGGCAGGCCGAGGTAATCGAGCAGGCGGCGCACTTCCCCTTCGGTGTCGGCGACCATGCGTTCGTAGAACACGCGATGGATGCGGCCGGGCAGCACCGTATCGAAGTGCGCCATCAGGTCGACGTAATCGCGGTAATACCGGCCGATGTCGTCGAGCCCGTAGCTGAAGTTCTGCCCGCGCGCGTAGTGCTGCTTGAAGTTGGAGAAGCAGCACGCCAGCGGATGGCGGCGCGCGTCGATGATCTTCGCGTTGGGCAGGGCCAGGTGGATCAGGCCGATGTGCGCGAAGTTGTTCGGCATCTTGTCGATGAAGTGCGGCGCGCCGGACTTGCGGTGGATGCGCGTGCGTTCGAGGTAGTCCTGGCCCAGCTCGCGCAGGCGGGCCGGATCCAGCGCCGCCAGCGCCTCGTGGTACGGCTTGGATTGCGCGGCATCCACGCCACGGCGCAGCTCGCGCGTGATCGCGATGATCTCGGGCAACTCCATCGTCCCTTCGACGGCGGAGTGGCTGGAGAGGATCTGTTCGATCAGCGTGGAGCCCGCGCGCGGCATGCCGACGATGAAAATCGGGTCGTTCGCTTCGCTCCCGCTGCCTGCGCGCTCGTCGAAGAACGCGCGCGTGTACGTCCGCTTGATCAGGCGCGCGCGCGAGGTGTTGTCCGCGGGGCTGTAGTACGCCGTTTCGCGGCGGTGCCGGTTGCCGTTGGCGTAATGCGCAAAGGACTCGGCGTGCTCGCCCGCGTCTTCCAGCGCCTTGCCCAGCGCGAATTCGAGGTGGAAGCGGTGTTCGGCGGGAAGCGCGGTGTTTTCGAGCTGGCGGCGCATCGTCGCCAGGTCGTCCTGGCCGAAACGGAAGGTCTTGAGATTGGCCAGGCTCCACCACGCTTCGCCGAAGGAGGGGTCGAGCGCGATGCATCGCCGGTATGCGGCGATGGCCTCCTCCTGTCGCCCTTCGGTTTTCAGTGCGTGCCCGTAGCTCATCCAGATCTTCGTCTGCGCCGGATACTGGCGCAGCAGGCGCGCATAGATGTCCAGCGCGCGCGCGTATTCGCCGATGCGGCACAGCACCACCGCATGCAGGTTGCGATAGCCGGGGTTGTGCGGATCCACGCGCAGCAGGCGTTCGATCTGCACCAATGCGTCGGCCGGCTTGTTGCCGCGGTTCAATACCAGCGCGTAATGCAGGCGCGCGGCGTGGAAGCTCGGTGCCAGTTCGAGCGCGCGCGCGAGCAGATGTTCTGATTCTTCCAGCCGGCCCAGGCGCGCGGCGAGTTCGGCGAACATGCGGATCGCGGCGACGTCGGTCGGTGCGCGTTGCAGGTGCGCGCGCAACTGCGTCTCGGCGTCGGGGATGCGGTTTTGCGCGAGCGCGGCACCGGCGCGCAGGAGCACGGGGTCCTTGCTCGCGTGGCGCACGTGTTCGACGTAGGCCGCGTCCGCGCCCGCCAGGTCCCCCGCCGCGAACAGCCGATCGCCCAGCGCCAGCCAACCACTCGGGTCCTGGGCCACGGTGCGCCGCAGCGCGGCGATCGATGGAAGCGAAGCGGAGTGAACGCTCATGCGACGTGCTCCATGGCCAGGGCCACGCCCTGTCCGACGCCGACACACATTGCCACGAGGGCCCGCCCCCCGCGCATGTGCCGCAACTCCTGCATCGAGGTCAGGGCCAGGCGCGCGCCGCTGGCGCCGAGCGGATGGCCCAGCGCGATCGCGCCGCCGTTCGGATTCACGCGCGCCGCGTCGTCGGGCAGGCCCAGCGCACGCGTGCATGCGAGCACCTGCGCGGCGAAGGCCTCGTTGATTTCCACGACCTGGAAGTCGTCCAGTCCATGGCGAAGGCGTTGCAGCAGGCGCTGGATCGCGGGCACGGGGCCCAGGCCCATCGTGCGTGGCGGCACGCCGGCGGCGGACATCCCGAGGATGCGCGCGCGTGGGGTGAGCCCATGGCGCGCGACCGCGTTGTCCGAAGCGAGCAGCAACGCGCACGCGCCATCGTTGAGGCCGGAGGCATTGCCCGCCGTCACCGTGCCCTGCGCGCCGAGCAGCGGTGCGAGCGTGGCGAGTTTCTCGCGCGTGGTGTCGCTGCGCGGCTGTTCGTCGGCGACGCAGGTACCCACGGGCATCAATTCGTCGGCGAAGCGACCGGCCGTGATCGCCCGCGCGGCGCGCTGCTGCGAGCGCAACGCGAAGGCATCCTGGTCTTCGCGCGCGATGGCGTGTTCGCGCGCCAGGTGTTCGGCGGTCTGCGTCATCGAATCCACGCCGTGCGCCTGGCGCATCGCCGGATTCACGAAGCGCCAGCCGAGCGTGGTGTCTTCGAGCGTCTGCTCGCGCGAGAACGGCGCATCGGCTTTCGACAGTACGTAGGGCGCGCGCGACATGCCTTCGACGCCGCCGGCGAGCACGATGTCCGCCTCGCCCAGGGCGATCGCGCGCGCGGCCTGGCCCACGGCTTCCAGGCCGGAGGCGCAGAGTCGATTGACCGTCACGCCGGGCACCGACACGGGCAGGCCCGCGAGCAGGGCGGCCATGCGCGCGACATTGCGGTTGTCTTCGCCGGCCTGGTTCGCGCAACCGAGGATGACTTCGTCGATCGCGGCGGGGTCGAGTCGCGGATTGCGCGCGATCAATTCGCGCAAGGGCAGCGCCGCGAGGTCGTCGGTGCGCACCATCGACAAGCCGCCGCGATGCCGGCCGAAAGGCGTCCGCACGCCGTCGCAGAGCCAGACGGCGCGCGCGGCGTTCACGCAGCCACCGCCGGCAACCGATGCGATGGCGCGCACCCTTCGATCGCCGCCGCCGTGAGTTTCAGGTGCGGCAGGATCTCGCGCGTGGCTTCGCGTTCGACATCGGGGTGGTAGGGCATGCTGACATTGATCGCCGCCGCGACGCGGCCTTCGCCATTCCGCACCGGGACCGCGAGCGAACACAGGCCGAGTTCGAGTTCCTGTTCGACCCACGAATGCCCTTGCCGGCGCACGTCTTCGACGATGCGGCGCAGGCGGCGCAGGTCGGTCACGGTGTGCGCGGTGAGCTTGGCCGGCGTGCAATGCGCCAGCCAGGCGTCGAGCGCGGCGTCGTCCAGGCCCGACAGCAGCACGCGCCCCATCGATGCTGAGAACGCCGGCAGGCGTGCGCCGACGCCGAGCGTCACGCTCATGATCCGTCGGCCGGGCACGCGTGCGACGTAGACGATCGACTGCCCGTCCAGCACCGCCATCGAGCTGCTCTGGTTCACCGCGCGCGCGAGTTCTTCGAGCAGGGGCTGCGCCAGATCGGTGAGGTTGAGCGAGCCCAGGTAGCCGAAGCCCAGTTCGAGCACGCTCGGGCTGAGCACGTATTCGCGCCCGCTCAGGCGGACGTAGCCGAGGTGTTCGAGCGTCATGATCAGGCGCCGCGCGGCGGCGCGGGAGGTGCCGGCGCGGTGCGCGATCTCCGCCAGGCTCAGTCGCGTGTGCTCGGCGTCGAAGGCCCGCAACACCGCCAGTCCGCGCGCGAGCGACTGGACGTAGTCGCGACTGTCGTCGAACGCCGGTTGGCTGCGTGCTGACTTCGCCATGCTTGCCCGAACCCTCGATGAGGCGGATTGACGACGAGGGTAAGTGCTTCATAGAGTGGTGCGCAATACGCACAGAGCGTGCGCATAGCGCACAAATCCTGACATGCGAGGCTGTCGCGATGTCGATCGACGAACGCCATTCGGTCCTGCATAGCTGGTCGGTCCAGGCCGACTGGCGTGCGCCGACGGTCGTCGGTGGCGCGGGCGCGCGCCTGCACCTGGCCGATGGCCGCACGATCCTCGACATGAGCAGCCTGGCCGAGTGCAGCAACCTCGGGCACCAGCATCCGAAGTTGGTCGCCGCCATCCGTGAACAAGCCGACCGCCTGTGTTTCGTCAGCAATGCGTGGGGCGCGCAGCCGCGCGCGCGACTGGCGGAGATGTTGCTCGAACGTTCCGGCTTCGAAGGCGGGCGCGTGTTCTTCACCCTCGGTGGCGCCGACGCCAACGAAAACGCGGTGAAGATCGCGCGGCAGGCCGCGCGCAAGCCCCACGGCGCGGTGATCGCGCGCGATCGCTCGTATCACGGGGCAACGCATCTGGCGATGGCGCTGTCGGGCGACACGCGTACGCAGCAACAGGTCGATGCCGCGGCGCTGGGCGTCCAGCACGTGCCGCCGCCGTACGCGTATCGCTGTCCGTTCGGCAGCCGCGATCCGGATGAATGCGGGTTGCGCGCCGCCGATGCGGTTGCGCAGCGGATCGATGCAATGGGCGCCGACGCGGTCGCGGCCGTGCTCATGGAACCCAACGCCGGCACCAACGGCATCGTCGCGCCCGACACGTATTGGCCGGCATTGCGCCGCGCGACCGCGCAACGGGATGTGCTGTTGATCGCCGACGAAGTGATGAGCGCCTTCGGCCGCTGCGGCGAATGGTTCGCCTGGCAGCGCCACGGCGAAGCGGGACGCCCGGACCTGATGACGCTGGCCAAGGGGCTCACGGGCGCGGCCGTGCCACTGGGTGCGGTCGTCCTGTCGCGCGAGGTCGCCGCCCGCATCGAACACGAAATGCTCTACACGGGCCTGACGTATTGCGGGCACCCGCTTGCGTGCGCCACGGGCGTCGCCGCGCTCGAGGCCTACGCCGAAGAAGATCTGATCGAACGCTCGCGCACGCTCGGAGCCCGTCTCTTCGCGCAAGCCAAACGCCTGCAGCAACGCCATGACGTCATCGGCGACGTGCGCGGCGGGCATGGATTGTTCGTCGTGATCGAGCTCGTCGCCGACCGCCACACGCGCGAGCCGCTCGCGCCGTGGCCGCAAACCCCGCCCGCGCTGAAGGCGCTGGTCGATGCCGCGATGGCCGAAGGCGTGTCCTTCGCCACGCGCGGGAACCTGCTCCTGCTTGCGCCACCGCTGGTCATCGACGAAGAAGAACTCGCCGACGCCCTCGCGCTGCTGGAACGCCTGCTCGCCCACCATTTCGCATCGACCCCCGTCGAGGTATCCCGATGAGTTTTCGCCTGACCTACGCGACGATGTTCAACCCGCCGCCGGAAATGCACGTGCAGTTCGAGGCCGCGCTCGCGCGCCTGGAAGCGCGGTTCGGCGAGCGGCATCCGCTGTTCGTCGATGGCGCGGACCGGCAACCGGCGAAGTGGGCGGCGAAACACACGCCGATCGACACCAGCCTGGTCATCGGGGAATTCCCGCTCGCCGACGCAGGCGACGTCGATGCCGCGATGCGCGCCGCGCACGCCGCCTATCCCGCTTGGCGCGCCTTGCCCGTCGCCGCGCGCGCCGCGCTGCTGCGCAAGGCCGGCGACCTGATGCAGCAACGCGTGTACGACATCGCCGCGGCGTTGACGCTCGAAGTCGGCAAGAACCGCATGGAGGCGCTGGGCGAAGCGCAGGAGACTGTCGATTTCTTCCACCACTACGCGGACGACTTCGAGAAACACGCCGGCTTCGACAACCCGCTGCCCGACGACCCGATCGAAGGCATGGCCTCGCACAATCGCAGCGTGATGCGGCCTTATGGCCCGTGGGTGGTCATCGCACCGTTCAATTTTCCCTTCGCGCTCGCCGGCGGGCCGGTGGCCGCCGCGTTGGTGACGGGCAACACCGTCGTGTTCAAGTCGGCCACCGATACCCCGTGGTCGGGGCGCCTGCTCGCCGAAGTGCTGCGCGACGCCGGATTCCCCGCAGGCACGTTCAACTATCTGTCGGGCAGCGGTCGCGAAGCGGGCGAGGCACTCGCCAAGCATCCGCTGACCGCGGGCATCACCTTCACCGGTTCGGTGCCGGTCGGGCGCAATCTCATGCAACAGATGGCGGGCGGTGCCTATCCGCGGCCGTGCATCGCCGAGATGGGCGGCAAGAACCCGTGCATCGTGACCGCGAAGGCGGACCTGGATCGCGCCGCGGCGGGCATCGCACGCTCGGCGTTCGGCATGGGCGGGCAGAAGTGTTCCGCGCTGTCGCGCCTGTACGTGCACGAATCCGTCGCCGATGCGTTGATCGAAAAGCTCGTCGCGCAAATCGACGCCATCCGTATCGGTGATGCGCGCCAACGCGAACACTGGCTCGGCCCCGTCGTCAATGCGAGCGCCTACGCCAATTACGCGCGCTACGTGCTCGACCTCGAAGCCGGCGGCGCACGCCTGATTCGTGGCGGCAAGCAGATTCGCGAAAATGGTGGGTCGCGCGGCTATTACGTCGAACCGGTGCTCGCCGAAGCCGATCTCTCGCACCCGCTGTGGAAGCAGGAGATGTTCCTGCCCATCGTGATGCTGCATCGCTACACCGATCGCGAGGCCGCGATGCGTCTGGCCAACGACACCGACATGGGCCTCACCGCCGGCTTCTACGGCGGCCCCGATGAAGTGCCGTGGTTCCAGGACCACATCGAAGCGGGCGTCACCTACGCCAATCGACCGCAGGGGGCGACGACCGGCGCGTGGCCGGGCTACCAGCCTTTCGGCGGTTGGAAGGGATCGGGATCGACCGGCAAGGCGATCGCGTCCTTCTACTACCTGCAGCAATACCTGCGCGAGCAATCGCGCACGGTGGTGGAGTAAGCCACGCGTGCAGGCGTCCTCGCTCCACGATGCGATCGCCGCGCACGTCGCCGACGGCGCGAGCGTCGCGCTGGAAGGCTTCACGCACCTGATCCCGTTCGCCGCGGGCCACGAGTTGATTCGCCAGGGCAAGCGCGACCTGCACCTGATCCGCATGACGCCCGACCTGATCTACGACCAGCTGATCGGGATGGGCTGCGCGCGCAAGCTCACGTTTTCCTGGGGCGGCAATCCGGGCGTGGGTTCGCTGCATCGACTGCGCGATGCGGCCGAACACCAATGGCCGCGGCGGTTGGAACTCGACGAACACAGCCACGCCGGCATGGTCGCGGCGTTCTGCGCCGGCGCGGCGCGCCTGCCGTTCGGCGTGTTGCGCGGTTACCTCGACAACGACCTGGACAAGGTCAACCCGCGCGTGAAGCGCGTGGAATGCCCCTTCACCGGCGAACGCCTGGCCGCGGTGCCCGCGCTCAATCCCGACGTCACGATCCTGCACGCGCAACGCGCCGATCGCGCGGGGAATGTCGCGCTGCACGGCATCGTCGGCGCGGCGCGCGAAGCGGCGATGGCGGCGACGAAGCTGATCGTCACCGTGGAAGACATCGTCGACGCCTTGCCGCCTGCGATGAACGGCATCGTGCTGCCGCATTGGATCGTCACCGCCGTCGTGCATTGTCCCGGCGGCGCCTATCCGTCCTACGCGCAGGGCCACTATGCGCGCGACAACGCGTTCTACCAGCGCTGGGATGCGATCGCGCGCGAGCGCGAGGCGTTCGTGGCGTGGATGCAGTCGCACGTACTCGAATCCGCCGACCACGCGGCGTTCCTCGCGATGCTCGGCAGGCACGCCGCATGAGCGCGGCCACGCGCGATGAATGGATGACCGTCGCCGCCGCGCGCATGTTGCGCGATCGCTGCGTCTGCTTCGTCGGCATCGGCTTGCCCAGCGCGGCGTGCAACCTGGCGCGCCTCACGCACGCGCCCGACATCGTGTTGATCTACGAGTCCGGCACCATCGGCACCAAGCCCGACGTGCTTCCGCTGTCGATCGGCGATGGCGAACTGGCGGAAACCGCGGCCTTCGTCGTGCCGATGCCGGAGGTGTTCGCGTATTACCTGCAGGCCGGTCGCGTGGACGTCGGCTTCCTCGGCGCGGCGCAGATCGATCGCTTCGGCAACTTGAACAGCACGGTCATCGGCGATTACGAGGCGCCGTCCACGCGCCTGCCCGGCGCGGGCGGCGCGCCGGAGATCGCGGCGCACGTGCGCGAAACCTTCGTGATGTTGAAGGCGACGCCCCGCAGCTTCGTCGGGCAACTGGATTTCCGCACGACGGCCGGCTTCGGCAGGGGCCACGGCGAGCGCGCGCGCGGCACCGCGCAGGGGGGCGGAACCCGCGCGGTGATCACCGATTTCGGCATCCTCATGCCGCACCCGACCACCGACGAATTGCAATTGAGCGCGTTGTTCGAAGACGCAACCATCGAGGAAGCGCGCAAGGCGGTCGGCTGGCCGCTCAACGTGGCCGACAACATCGCGCAGGTGCCGCCGCCCACGCCGCTCGAACTCGACACCCTGCGCGCCTTGCATGCGCGCACCCGCGCAGCCCACGCGCGCCCCGTCGTGCTGCCTACCCCCTGACCGGATCGCCCATGTCCTCCGAACACATCCGCACCCCGCTTCCCGGCCCCAACGCGCAGGCGATGCTCGCGCGCGATGCCGAAGTCATTTCGCCTTCGTATCCGCGCGACTATCCCTTCGTGATGTCGCACGGCCGCGGCACGGAAGTGTGGGACGTCGACGACAACCGCTTCCTGGATTTCGCCGCCGGCATCGCGGTGTGCAGCACGGGCCATGCGCATCCGCAGGTCGTCGCGGCGGTGCAGGGCGCTGCCAGCAAGTTCCTGCATATCTCCAGCGACTACTGGCACGAGCAGATGACCGGACTCGGCGAACGCCTGGCGCGCATCGCGCCGATGGGCGAACCGGCGATGAGTTTCCTGTGCCAGTCCGGCACCGAAGCGGTGGAGGCGGCGATCAAGCTCGCGCGTTACGTGACGGGGCGCTCGCGCTTCATCGGTTTCCTCGGCGGTTTCCACGGGCGCACGATGGGCTCGCTGGCGTTCACCTCCAGCAAGTACACGCAGCAGAAGGGCTTCTTCGCCACGATGCCGGGCGTGGTGCACGTGCCGTATCCGAATGCGTATCGGCCGCTGTTCGCCGGCGACGACCAGGGTGTCGCGGCGCTCGATTACATCCGCATGTTGTTCGAACGCAGCGTGCCGCCGTCTGAAGTCGCGGCCATCCTCGTCGAACCGATCCAGGGCGAAGGCGGTTACATCGTCCCGCCCGACAGCTTCCTTGCAGGCCTGCGCGCGTTGTGCGACGAGCACGGCATCCTGTTGATCTTCGACGAAGTGCAGTCGGGCACCGGCCGCACGGGGCGCATGTTCGCGAGCCAGCATTGGGGCGTGGCGCCGGACATCATGACGCTCGCCAAAGGCCTCGGCTCGGGACTGCCGATCGGCGCGATGGTCGCGAAGAAACGCCTGATGTCGCAGTGGAAGCGCGGCGCGCACGGCAACACCTACGGCGGCAATCCGATCGCGTGCGCGGCGGCGAACGCCACCATCGACCTGGTCGAAGGCGGCATGGTCGGCAACGCGGCCACGGTGGGCGCGCACTTCATGGGCGCCTTGAACGAGCTGGCGCGCGACTATCCCTGCATCGGCCAGATCCGCGGCAAGGGCCTGATGATCGGCATGGAACTGATCGAGAACGATGCGGCACGCACGCCCGCACGCGCGCTGTGCGACGCGGTGGTGACGCGCGCCTTCCACAACGGATTGCTGCTGCTTTCGTGTGGCGCGAGTACGGTGCGCTTCATGCCGCCGCTCAACGTGACACGCGATGAAGTCGACGAGGCGATGGCGCTGCTGCGCACGAGCCTCGATCAAGCCCTGGCCGGGGCCTGAAGCCGATGCGCACCGGGGGGATGCGCAGTGCCGGCCTTGTCATGCTGCTCGCTTCGGCCGTCGCCGCGGCGAGCGGGCGCGAGCCGGTGCTCAGGCAGGTCGACCTGCCGCACAACTATTACTGGCGCGAGTTGTACATCCCGCAATTGACGACGGGGCCGTCGTCCGCGAGTTTCCTGCCCGACAGCGAAACGCTCGTGTACAGCATGGGCGGATCCTTGTGGCGGCAGCGCATCGGCGACGATGAGGCGACCGAACTCACGCATGCCAAGGGCGCCTACGACTACCAACCCGACGTCGCGCGCGATGGCCGCAGCGTGGTGTTCACGCGTTACGACGGGCGCGGGCTCGAACTGTGGCGACTCGACCTTGCGAGTGGGACGTCGCGGGCGCTGACACAAGGCGGCGCGGTGAATGTCGAACCGCGCCTGTCGCCAGACGGGCGCCGCATCGCCTGGGTGTCGACGCAAGGCACCGGCCACTTCAACCTCTTCATCGCCGACATCGACGCCGATGGCCTGCACGACGCGCACCCGCTGCTCGGCGAACGCCGCAGCACGCTCGATCGCTATTACTACTCGGCGTTCGACCATGCAATCAATCCGTCATGGTCGCCGGATGGTAAATCGCTGCTGTACGTGAGCAATCCTGAAATCGCGTGGGGCACGGGCGACCTGTCGATCGTGCCCGTCGATGCACCGGCAAAGCGCCGCAAGCTGTTGTCCGAGGAAACCAGCTGGAACGCGCGCCCCGAGTTCGCGCCCGACGGCAAGCGCATCCTGTACGCCAGTTACCACGGGCGGCAGACGCACCAGCTCTGGCTCACGACGTCGCAAGGCGCGGCGCCCTTGCCGCTGACCTTCGGCGACACCGAGCGCCGGAATGCGCGCTGGTCGCCCGACGGCAAGCGCATCGCTTACATCGGCAACGCGGGCACGGAGGGCAACACGCAACTGGTCGTGATGGAACCGCTGGGCGGCGCCAGCCGCGTGATCGAAGCAAAACGCTTGCGCACGCTCTCGCCGACCGCGCGGCTGACGCTCGACATTCGCGACGCCAGTGGCAAGCCTGTCCCCACGCGTGTCTCCGTGCAGGGCAGCGACGATCGCGCGCATGCGCCGCCCGCGGCCTGGATGCACGCCGACGATGGCTTCGACCGCGCGAAGGCCGGCACCGAAGCGCATTACTTCCATTGCGCCTCGCCGTGTTCGCTCGATGTGCCTGCAGGCGCGACGCAGGTCACCGTGCAGCATGGATTCGCCAATGCGTTGTGGCGCAAGTGCATCGATGTCGCCGCCGGCCGCGACAAAACCGTCGACGTCGCGCTGGCCGCCCAGCCGCTGCCGCCGGAATTCGGCGACTGGATCAGCGCGGACCTGCACGTCCACATGAACTACGGCGGCCATTACCGCAACACGCCGGAACACCTGGCGTGGCAGGCGCAGTCGGAGGACCTCGACCTGGTCGAGAACCTGATCGTCAACAAGGAAGAGCGCATTCCCGACATCGCCTGGTTCGGCAAGCCGGGGATCGACACGCGGCCGCGCATTTCGCACGCACAGGAATTCCACACCAGCTTCTGGGGTCATCTTGGCCTGCTCAACCTGCGCGACCACTACATCACGCCGGACTTCTCCGCCTATCGCCACACCGCGCTCGGCAGCCCGTGGCCGCACAACGGCGTCATCGCCGACCTCGCGCACGCGCAGCAGGGGCTGGTCGGCTACGTGCATCCTTTCGACACCACGCCCGATCCGGTCAACGACGCATCGCTCACCAACGCGCTTCCCGCCGACGTCGCGCACGGCAAGGTCGACTACATGGAAGTCGTCGGCTTCTCCGACCACAAGGCGACGGCCTCGGTCTGGTATCGGCTGTTGAATCTCGGCTACCGCATTCCCACCGGCGCGGGCTCGGACACGATGGCCAATTACGCCTCGCTGCGCGGGCCGGTCGGCATGAATCGCGTGTTCCTCGATACGCAGGGCCGCATCGACGACGACGCGGTGTTCGCCGCGCTGAAGGCGGGGCACGGGTTCGCAACCAACGGCCCACTGCTTGGCTTGCTCGTCGACGGCCACAAGCCCGGTGAAACGATCGCGTCGAAGCATCCGACCTATCGCGTCGCGTTGCGCTCGTTCGTGCCGGTCGATCACCTGGAGCTGGTCTCCAATGGCGAAGTGGTCAAACGCTTCGACCTCACCGGCGACCGCATGCACTTCGACGCCGAAGGTGCGCTCGATTTGCCGCACGGCGGCTGGTTGCTCCTGCGCGCCTGGAACGATGGCGCCGATCCGCTGCTGCTCGATCTCTACCCGTACGCGACCACCAACCCCGTGTGGCTCGAGGGCCTCGTGCCCGATGCGCACGCCGATGCCGCGTATTTCATCGCGTGGATCGATCGCATGCTCCATGCCGTCACCGCGCGCGACGACTTCAACGACGCGTCCGAAAAAGACGCGACACTCGTCTACCTGCGCGAAGCACAAGCTCTGATCCGCCAACGCGCGGGAGGCAAGTGATGCGTGCCCTTTGGTTGCTCGCCTTGCTCAGCGCGTCCGCGCAGGCGCAGGCGCCGTTCACGGCCGATGATCTGGCGAAGTTGGTCGATCTCACCGAGCCGGCGTTTTCGCCGGATGGCCGGACGATCGTCTACACCGCGACCGCCGCGAACCTCGCCGAGGACGTGAGTCAATCCGATCTGTGGCGCGTCGATTACGCCAGCGGCAAACGCACGCGCCTCACCGACACGCCGAAGAAAGACGAGTCGCGCCCGCAGTGGACGCCCGATGGCAAGTCGATCGTGTTCCTCTCCGACCGCGGCGACGAAGAGGCGAAGACGCAGGTCTGGTGGATGCCGGCCAAGGGGGGCGAAGCCAAACGCCTCACCAGATTCGGCGAAGACATCAGCGACTTCGTTCTCTCGCCCGACGGCAAGCGCATCGCCTTCATCGGCCGCGATCCCGAACGCCGCTTCGGCGCGAAGGCACCCAAGCAACCGCCGCCGATCGTCACCGAGCGTTATCAGTTGCGCGAGGATGGCGTCGGCTATCTCACCGCGCGGCGCGCACACCTCTACGTGCTCGACATCGCGACCGGCAAGACCGAGCTGCTCACCCCCGGCGCGCATGACGAACAACTGCCCGCGTGGTCGCCGGACGGGAAGTGGCTGGCCTATGTCACCAGGCGCGGCGTCGACCCGGATCGGCACCTGAACTACGACATCTGGCTTGTCGAACCGAAGGCCGGCGCAAAGGAACGACAGCTCACGACCTTCACCGGCTCCGACCTGGATCCGTATTGGGAAACGCGCCCGACCTGGAGCCCGGACAGCACGCGTATCGCCTACCTGCGCAGCGGCGAAGACAAGTGGATCTACTACACGCCGTGGCAGTTGGCGATCGTCGATGTCGCGTCGGGCTCCGAGTCGATCCCCGCACCGATCGATCGCTGCTTCACCAAGCCGCGCTGGTCGGCCGATGGAAAAAGCGTCTACGCACTCGTCGAACAGCCCCTCGTGACGCATCTGTCGCGCATCGACCTGGCCAGCGGCGCAGTCACGCCGCTGACGACCGGCCCGCGTTTCGATTACGACCTCGACGTCTCGCGCGACGGGCGCATCGTCGTCCTGGGCGGCGGCGACCTGCACCCCTACGACATCGCCGCGGTGGAACCGACGGGCCTGCGCACGCTCGCCGACCACAACAGCTTCCTCGAACAACGCCAGCTCGCACCGGTCGAGGAACTGCACTATCGCAACGACGGCGTGGAACTCGACGGACTGCTCGTCAAACCGATCGGTTACGTCGAAGGCCATCGTTACCCGACCATCGTGCGCCTGCACGGCGGCCCGGTGTATCAGTTCAGCCACGAATTCATGGCCGACTGGCAGGCCTACGCGGCGCGCGGCTTTGCGGTGGTCGCGCTGAATCCGCGCGGCGGCTCCGGCCGCGGCTTCGACTTCGCCAAGGCGATCTATGCCGATTGGGGCAATGTCGATGCGAGCGACGTGCTGGCGGGCGTCGACCATGTCGTCGCGATGGGCATCGCCGATCCGGAGCGCCTGGGCGTCGGTGGGTGGAGCTATGGCGCGATCCTCACCAACGCCGTCATCGCGCGCGACCAACGCTTCAAGGCCGCCATCAGCGGCGCCGGCGCCTCGAACATGTACGGCATGTTCGGGCACGACCAATACATCCGCGAATACACGCTGGAACTCGGCACGCCGTGGGACAACCGCGAGGTCTACGACCGCGCCAGCTTCCCCTTCCTGCACAGCGACCGGATCACGACGCCGACGCTCTTCCAGTGCGGCGAAGCCGACGCGAACGTGCCGTGCCTGGGCGCCGAGCAGATGTACCAGGCGCTGCGCTCGCGCGACGTGCCCACGCAGTTGGTGGTCTATCCGGGGCAAACCCATGGCCTCACTGTTCCCAGCTACCTCCGTGACCGCATGATGCGGAACCTGGGGTGGTACACACGGTTCTTGAAGGGAGGGGAGTGATGCGCTCGGGAGTCGTGTTGGCGCTGGCCTTGTCCGCGTCGCTGTCCGCGTTCGCCGCCGAACCACGCGCGCGTGCGCTGGGCGTGCCTTTCGAGGGCACGCCCGGCACGCTCGATGCGATCACCGACGTCGCGGGCGTCACCGTGGGACAGGTCACCCTGATCGACGATCTGCCCGACGGCCACAAGGTGCGCACCGGCGTCACGGCGATCCTGCCGCGCGGTCGCGCGACCTTCGATACCTGGGTCTTCGGCGGCTGGTTCGCGCTCAACGGCAACGGCGAGATGACCGGCACCACGTGGATCACCGAATCGGGCCAGCTCGAAGGGCCGGTGGTGCTGACCAACACGCACAGCGTCGGCGTCGTGCGCGATGCGGTGATCGCCGAGCGCGTGAACGCCGGCGGCGCCGATGCCAGCGGTTACTGGTGGTCGCTGCCGGTCGTCGCCGAAACCTGGGATGGCCACCTCAACGACATCAACGGATTCCACGTGAAGCCCGAGCACGTCGCGCAGGCCTTGCGCGATGCGAAGGGTGGCCCTGTCGCCGAAGGCAACGTCGGCGGCGGCACCGGCATGATCTGCCACGAATTCAAATGCGGCATCGGCACTGCGTCGCGCCGCGTCACCGAAGGGAAGGGCGCCTACACCGTCGGCGTGCTGGTGCAGGCGAATTACGGCGTGCGCGATCCCCTGCGCATCGCCGGCGTGCCCGTCGGCCAACACCTGCGCAACGATCGCGTCTATACGGATCCGGCGCTTGCGGTGGAAGGGCGCGCCGTGCCGGGTGGCGATACCGGTTCGATCATCGTCGTGATCGCCACCGACGCGCCCTTGCTGCCGCATCAACTCGACCGCATCGCCAAGCGCGCCAGCCTGGGGCTCGGGCGCATGGGCAGCTACGCGGGCAACGGCTCGGGCGACATCTTCGTCGCCTTCTCCACGGCCAATGCCGCAGCCGCCGCGGGCAAGGAAATGAACGACGCGCAGTTCATCGGCAACGACCATCTCGACGGCTTGTTCGAAGCCACCGTGCAGGCGACCGAAGAAGCGATCGTGAACGCGATGGTCGCCGCGCGCGACATGCGCGGCGAAGGGGGGCGGTACGCCAAGGCCATCGACCACGACGCCCTGGTGCGCTTGCTCAAGCAGTACAACCGTTACCACCCGGAATCCAAATGACCCCGAGCAAGCTGTCCGCCGCGCTGCTGCTGGCGCTCACCGCTGCGCCCGCATGCGCGCAAACCCTGGTCGTGCACGCCGGCCGCATGGTCGATGTCGATCGCGGTGAAGTACTCGCCGATCGCGCGATCACGATCGACAAGGGTCGCGTCGTGCGGGTCGAGCCCTGGAACGATTCACTCGCGAAGAACGCGAAGGTCGTCGACTGGACGCGCTACACCGTGCTGCCCGGGTTGATGGACATGCACACGCATCTGTCGGACGAGGCGCAGTCCGCCGACCCCGGCGCGCCGCTGAAGAGCAATCCCGCGCGCGATGCGTTCATCGGTGCGAAGAATGCGTGGGACACCGTGCGCGCGGGCTTCACCACCGTGCGCGACGTGGGCACCTATCGCGGCCTGTCCGACGTGCAGCTGCGCAACGCCATCAACGCAGGCCTCATTCCCGGGCCGCGCATGTATGTCGCCGGTGGCTACATCACCGTGACCGGCGGCGGTGGCGAGATCACCGGATTGCCGAAAGGCACCGTGGTGCCGCCTGAATTCCGCATCGGCGTGGCGGACAACGCACAGCAGGTGCGCCAGAAGGTGGACTTCCTGTTCGACCACGATGTCGACTTCATCAAGGTCATCGCCACCGGTGCGGTGCTCGCCGAAGGCACGGAGCCCGGCCATTCCGAGTACACCGAAGCAGAAATCCACGCCGCGGTGGAAGAAGCGCAGAAGCACCACAGCTTCGTCGCCGCGCACGCGCACGGCGCCGAAGGCATCAAGCGCGCGACGCGTGCGGGCGCACGTTCGATCGAGCACGGTTCGCTGATGAACGACGAAGCGATCGCGTTGATGAAGCAGCACGGCACCTGGCTGGTGGCCGACATCTACAACGGCGATTTCATCGACACCGTCGGCCGCGCGCAGGGCTGGTCGAAGGACACGCTGCGCAAGAACACCGAGACCACGCAGACGCAGCGCGACGGCTTCCGCAAGGCCGTGGCCGCGGGCGTCAACATCGCCTTCGGCACCGACAGCGGCGTCTACCCGCATGGCGACAACGCGCGCCAGTTCGCCTACATGGTCCGCTACGGCATGACGCCGATGCAGGCGATCCAGTCGGCGACCATCCAGTCCGCGCGCCTGCTCGGGCGCGAAGGGGAGCTGGGCTCGATCGCGCCGGGCAAGTTCGCCGACCTGGTCGCGGTGGAGGGCGACCCGATCGTCGACATCGACGTGCTCCGCCACGTACGCTCGGTGATCAAGAGTGGGGAACGGGTCTGCGACGGCCCCGATGAATGTGGTCCGCCGAACCCGGAGCATCGCAATGGCAAGTGATCGTGCGAGTGATAGCGGGGACGACGGCCAGCGCAAGCTCGGCTTCTGGATGTGCACCGCGCTGGTGGTGGGCAACACCATCGGCATCGGGATCTTCCTGTTGCCCGCCTCGCTGGCACCCTTCGGCTTCAACGCGACGATCGGCTGGCTGGTCACGGTCCTGGGCTGCGTGGCGCTGGCGAATGTCTTCGCGCGGCTTGCGCGCCTGATGCCCAACGCCGACGGGCCGTATGGCTTCATCCGCGCCACGCTCGGCGACATTCCCGCATTCATCGCGATGTGGTGCTACTGGGTGTCGCTGTGGATCACCAATGCGGCGATCGCCACGGGCGTGGTGGGGTATCTGGGCGCGGTGTTTCCGTCCGTGGCCACGATGCAGCCGGCGCTGGTCGCGCTCGCATTGTTGTGGACCTTCGTGATCATCAATCTGTTCGGCGTGCGCACCGGCGGCCGCGTGCAGGTGGTGACCACCGCGCTGAAACTGTTGCCGATGGTCGCCGTCGCACTGCTCGGCGGCTGGCTGCTGCTGACCGCGCCCGGCGCGTATACCGCCCACCCGCCGACGGCGCCCGTGGACCTGGGCCACGTGGTGACGGCCTCGACGATCGCGCTGTTCGCGATGCTCGGCATTGAATCGGCGACGGTGCCGGCCTCGCGCGTCAAGGATCCGGGCCGCACGATTCCGCGCGCGACCATCGCCGGCACGCTGCTGACGGCGGTGGTTTACCTGATCGTGTCGACCGTGCCGATGATGCTCATTCCGCAAGCGGAGCTCGCGACCGCCAACGCGCCCTTCGCGCTGGTGATGGACCGTTTCGCCGCGGCCGGCGTCGGTCGGTGGCTGGCGCTGTTCGTCGTGATCAGCGGCCTGGGCGCACTCAACGGGTGGACGCTGCTGGTCGGCGAACTCACGCGCGCGATGGCGCTTAATGGCGTGATGCCTGCGCCGCTGGCGCGCAACAATGCGCGCGGCGCGCCGGCGATCGCCTTGGTCGTGACCGGCTTGCTGGGCAGCGGCATGGTGCTGATGAGCTACAGCCGATCGCTGGTCGATGGTTTCACTTTCATCACCAACGTCGTGACCGCGGCCAACTTGCCGCTGTACCTGTGCGCGTCGCTGGCGCTGGCGGTGCTGTGGCGCCGCGGCGACCGCGCCGGGGTGCGCGGCATGCTGCCGGTCGCGGTGCTGGGGACGGCCTACGTGATCTTCGCCTTCGTCGGCCTGGGCCATGAGCCCTTCCAGCTGGGCCTGGTGCTGGCGGCGGCGGGCTTGCCGCTCTATGTCTTCATGCGCATTCGCCGCCCGGCGGCGGTGGCTTAACATCGGGCCATGACGCAACGATTCATCGCCGACAGCGAAGACAATCAGGCCCGCATGCAGCAGGCGGTGGCCGCGCAGGCGCGCGACCGCGACGCCGGGCTGATGCAGTACTTCTACCGCTCCGAGGTGGTGTACCAGCGCGAGCTCGACACCGTGTTCTTCAAAAGCTGGCTGTGGGCCGGCCATGTCAGCCAGATTCCGAATCCGGGCGACTTCTTCCTCTACGAGATCGGCGAGGAATCGGTGATCGTCGCGCGCGGCAACGACGGTGAAATCCGCGCGCTGGTCAATTCCTGCCGCCACCGTGGTTCGCGCGTGTGCGAACAACGGCAGGGCAATTGCCGCACCTTCGTCTGCCCCTACCACGGGTGGGTGTACGGCACCGACGGCGCCCTGCGCGGTGCGCGCCACATGGACGTGATGCCGGACTTCCGCAAGGAAGACCACGGCCTGAAGCAACTGCGCGTGGCCGAACGCTTCGGCCTGGTCTTCATCAATTTCGATCCCGACGCCTACGACTACAACGCCTGCCTGTCGCAACTCGACGCGCAGCTGGGACCGTACCGGCTGGACAAGGCGAAGATCGCGCATCGCGAGACCTATTCGGTCGATGCGAACTGGAAGATCGCGCTCGGCAATTACCTGGAGTGTTACCACTGCGAAACCGCGCACCGCGCGTATTCCAAGCTGCACACCTTCAAGGAGCGCGAGGAAGTGGTCGCGCCGATCAATCGCGCGATGTGGGAGCGCGCGGTGCGCGAAACCGGCGTGCCCGACATCGAGAAGGCCGTCTACCGCATGTTCCGCGAAGCGCCGGGCTTCGGCGCGTGCGTGTATACGAGCCGCTATGCGTTGTTCGACGGTTACCTGACCGGCAGCCGCGACGGCACGCCGGTCGCGCCGCTGATGGGCGAATTCAAGGGCTACGACGGCGGCGCGGGCGATTACCAGCTCGGCCCGCTCACCTACATGCTCAACTACCCCGACCACTGCATCCTGTTCCGCTACGTCCCCTTCGGGCGAAACAAGACGGACATGGAGATCGTGTGGTTCGTCGACGGCGACGCGGTCGAAGGCGTCGACTACGACAAGGCCGCCCTGATCTGGCTGTGGGATGTCACGACCATCGAAGACAAGCGCATCATGCAGTTGAACGCCGCGGGCGTGAAC
The DNA here is from genome assembly GCF_052115395.1 of Lysobacter sp. 2RAF19. NCBI lineage: Bacteria > Pseudomonadati > Pseudomonadota > Gammaproteobacteria > Lysobacterales > Lysobacteraceae > Lysobacter > Lysobacter sp. 2RAF19. Next base: position 544,783 of record NZ_JBFRGO010000002.1, read on the forward strand.
TCGCGCTTCTTCGAGCCCGGTCCGCAACATCCCGAGTTCGAGGACACGCCCAAGCGCTTCGTCGACTGGTACCTGCATGCGCTCGCCGGCGACTTCAGCGTGGTGCCCCCGACGGTGCGCGCACATCGCACCAGTTCCTGCGAAATGACCGAACACCCCTGATCTCCAGCGGATAACCCCTCCGATGTTCCAGCTCAAACACACGCCCTTCCACGCGCGTACGTCGAAGCTCAGCCTGCCGCAGAACTGGCGGCGCTGGGCCGGCCACATCGTGGTGGGTTCCTACGACCTGCACGTCGAGCGGGAGTACTGGGCGATCCGCGACGCGGTCGCGCTGATCGACGTCTCGCCGCTGATGAAGTACATGATCGAAGGCCCCGACGCCGCGCGCCTGCTCGACAAGCTCGTGCCCCGCGACATCGCGAAGATGGCGATCGGGCAGGTCGGCTACACCGGTTGGTGCGACGACGAAGGCAAGTTGCTCGACGACGGCACCATCTCGCGCCTGGGCGAAACCACCTTCCGCCTGACCTCCGCCGAGCCGTCGCTGCGCTGGCTGTCGATGAACGCCGTCGGCCTGGATGTCACGGTGACCGAAGTCACCGAGAAGATGGGCGCGCTCAGCCTGCAGGGCCCGAAGGCGCGCACCGTGCTCAACCTGGTGTGCAAAAAGTCGCTCGACAAGCTCAAGTACTTCCGGGTGATGGAGAACACGCTCGCCGGGAAGAAGGTGACGATCTCGCGCACCGGTTACACCGGCGACCTCGGTTACGAAATCTGGATGGACACCGCCGACGCGCTCGATGTGTGGGACGCATTGATGGAAGCGGGGCACAACTACGGCATCGTGCCGTGCGGCATCCTTGCGATGGACATGGCGCGCGTGGAGGCGGGCCTGTTCATGATCGATGTCGATTACACCGCGGCCAACCATGCGTGGATCGAAGGGCAGAAGTCTTCGCCGCTGGAAATGGGCCTGGATTGGGCGGTGCACCTGGACAAGCCCGGTTACTTCGTCGGCCGCCGCGCGCTGGAACGCGAGCAGCGCGAAGGCTCGGCGTGGAAGCTGATGGGCTTCGAAGTGGATTGGGCCGGCATGGAACCCTTGTTCGCCGCCGTCGGTTTGCCGCCGCAGATTCCCGCGATGGCGGTGCGCGGCAGCCTGCCGGTGAAGCAGGGTGGCGTGCAGGTGGGTTACGCATCGACCAGCACCTGGTCGCCCGTGTTGAAGAAATACATCGCGCTCGTCCACCTGCAACGCCCGCATTACACGCCCGGCACGCCGCTGACGATGGAAGTCACCGTCGAGCACAAGCGCCTGCAGGCACCGGGCAAGGTGGTGAAGCTGCCGTTCTACGAGCCGGAGTGGAAAAAGAAATGACGTCCAACCAGTACGACGCCATCGTCATCGGCGCCGGCCACAACGGCCTGATCGCGGCCGCGTACCTCGCGCGCGCGGGCAAGAAAGTCTGCGTGCTCGAACGACGCGAAGTGGTCGGCGGCGCGGCGGTCACCGCCGAACCCTTCCCCGGCTATCGCTTCAGCCAGTTCTCCTACGTCGTCAGCCTGCTGCGTCCGGAAATCATCCGCGACCTCGAGTTGCCGAAGCACGGCTTGAAGATCCTCCCGCTGCCGAGCACCGTGACGCCGATGGACAACGGCGATTACCTCGCCGCGTGGGACGACCACGACCTCACGCGCCAGGAGTTGTATCGCCACTCGCCGCGCGATGCCGAAGCCTCCGACGAATACGGCCGCGTGATGGCGCGCGCGGCGAAGGCGATCAAGCCGATCCTCGGCCTGGTGCCGCCGGATCCTTCTTCGCTCAGCCCGCGCGACATGCTTGGCCTGCTGAAGGTCGGCCAATACGCGAAGAGCCTGTCGGAGAAGGAGCTCTACCAGATCGCCAAGCTGCTCACGATGTCGGCGGCGGACCTGCTCAACGACTGGTTCGAGTTCGATCCGCTCAAGGGCACGAAGTCGGCGAGCGGCATCATCGGCACGTTCCTGGGCCCGCATTCGCCGGGCACTGCGTACGTGTTGCTGCACCACTACATGGGCGAAATCGACGGTGCGTTCCGCGCCTGGGGGTTCGCGAAGAACGGCAACGGCGGCGTGTCTGCCGCGATCGCCAGTTCGGCGCGTGCGCTGGGCGTGGAAGTGCGCACCAACGCCTCGGTGCAGCAGGTCATCGTGCAGGGCGGCCGCGCCGCGGGCGTCGCGCTGGCCAACGGCGACGAGCTGCGCGCGAAAGTCGTCATCTCCGCGGCCGATCCGAAGCGCAGCTTCCTCCAATTCGTCGAACGCAAGCACCTGCCCGGCGAGTTCGTGCAGCAGATCGAAAACTTCCGCGTGCGCGGGTCGTCGGGCAAGGTCAATATCGCCTTGAGCGAGTTGCCCGACTTCACGTGCTTGCCGGGCGAGGGCCCGCTGCATCGCGGCGCGATTTCGATCAGCCCGAGCATGGAATACATCGAGCGCGCCTACGACGAGGCGAAGTACGGGCAGTTCGCGAAGAACCCGTACATCGACATGATCATCCCGTCGATGATCGACCGCGACATGGCGCCGCCCGGACACCACGTGATGTCCTGCTTCGTCCAATACGCCCCCTACGACATCGAAGGCGGCTGGGACGATGCCAAGCGCGAGGCCTTCGGCGAAACGGTGATCTCCACGATCGAGCGTTACGCGCCGAACATCCGCCGCGCCATCGTCGGCAAGCAGGTCATCACGCCGAAGGACATCGAGATGATCGCCGGCATCACCGGCGGCAACATCTTCCACGGCGAACTGCTGCTGCATCAATTGTTCTTCCTGCGCCCGGCGCCGCAATGGGCCGATTTCCGCACGCCGCTGCCGGGGTATTACTTCGGCGCCTCGGGCGCGCATCCGGGCGGTGGCGTCATGGGCGCGGCCGGCAAGCTGGCCGCACAGGAAGTGCTGAAGGACTGGAAGTGATGACCACCGACAAGCAATACGACACGATCGTGATCGGTGCGGGCCACAACGGCCTGGTCGCCGCGAACTATCTGGCGAAGGCCGGCCGCAAGGTGCTGGTGCTGGAACGGCGCGACCGCGCGGGCGGCCAGCTCGCACCGGACGAACTGGGCGGCGTCGCCTTCGATCCGCTGCACGCCGGTGCGCAATTGCGGCCCGACATCGTGCGCGACCTCGACCTGGCGCGGCATGGCCTGAAGACCGGCATGGCGGTGCCCTACATCTCGGTCCTGCCCGACGGGCGTTTGCTGGTGTTGTCGACGACCGACCTGCCCGGCACCTGCGAATCGATCCGCCAGTTCTCCGAAAACGATGCGAACCGCTGGCCCGACTTCGTCGCCTTCATGGACCGCGCGGCGGCGTTCCTCGATGCGGCGTATCGCACGCCGATGCCGCGCCTGCCGCACGTCGGCCTGGCCGAAGGTTGGCCGCTGGCCAAGCTTGCGTGGACCCTGCGCCGGCTCGGCGGCAAGGACATGTTCCGCGTCATCCGCATGATGTCGATGTCGACGGTGGAATTCACCGAAGAGTGGTTCGAATCCGAACCGGTGCGCGCGGCGATCGCCGCGGTCGGCATCCATGGCTACACGCTGGGCTCGATGTCGGCGGGCACCGGTTACACGCTGATGCACAACTGGCTGCATCGCGGCGGCCTTGCGCATCGCCCGATCGCCGGTGGCAGTGCAAGCGTCACGCAAGCCCTCGTCACCGCATTGAAGGCGAACGGCGGTGCATTGCGCACGTCGGCGGGCGTCGAACGCATCCTCGTCGAAAAGATGCGCGCCACCGGCGTGCGGTTGAGCGATGGCGAAGAGATTCGCGCGACCACCGTGTTTTCCGCCGCAGATCCGAAGCACACCTTCCTGGGCCTGGTCGGCGCGCCGGAGTTACCGACCGAATTCGTGTGGCACGTGCAGTCGATCAAGATGCGCGGCTCGCTCGCCAAGGTCCACCTGCGCACCGACGGCAGCCACGGCATGCCCGCGGGCACGCTCGCGATCGCGCCGACATTGAAGGACCTCGAGCGCGCCTACGACGCCGCGAAATACGGCGAAATCGCGCAACGCCCCTACCTGGAAGCCACGACGGCGGGCGACATCGTCTCGATCCACGTCCAATCGGCGCCGTACAAGTTGCGCGGCACCGATTGGAACGCAGGGCGCGAGATGGTGGAGCGCATCGCGATCGACATGTTGGCCACGCACTTCCCTGCATTGAAGGCGTCGATCCGCGAGACGCGCACGATCGTCGCGCCCGACCTGGAGCGCGAGTGGGGCCTGACCGAAGGCGATCTCAGCCACGGGCAGCCGCTGCTGGACCAGATGTTCTTCATGCGCCCCTTGCCGGGTTGGTCGAACCACGCCACGCCGATCGACGCGCTCTACCTGTGCGGCAACGGCATGCACGGCGGTGCGGGGATCAGCGGTGCGCCGGGGCGCAATGCGGCGCAAATGGTCCTGAAGGCGAAGGCGTAGCTATTCCAGCATCGCCGGCAAGCCTTCGTTCGCGAGCTTGTCGAGGATGCGTTCGAGCTGCCGCCGTTCGTCCGCATCCAGGGTCGCGAGCAACTTGCGCTCGCGGCCCAAGGCGAGCGGCACGATCTCGTCGTAGATCTGGTAGCCCGCTTCGCTGAGCGTGAGGACCGAACGGCGGCGGTCGTCGCCGTGCATCTCGCGCGTGAGCAGGCCGCGTTCGAGCAGATGCGCGACCGCGCGGCTGACGGCGACCTTGTCCATCGCCGTGCGCTCGGCCACCGCGTTCGCGCTGAGCGCCGGGTAGCGCCCGAGGACCGCGATCACGCGCCACTCGGTGATGCCGAAGCCGAAGCGCGCCTGGTAAAGCCGCGCGATGGCCTGGCTGATGCGATTGGACAGCACGCTCATGCGATAGGGCAGGAAGCGATCCAGGTCCAGCTCGGCGTGGTCGTGGCCTTCGTGGCTCGGTGGGTCGGCTGCGTTCATCAACATGCCCCGGCGTATTGTTTCACCTGAAACTATGGGGTGTAGAATGCGCCTTTCCCCCTCGCGCGAAAAGAATGCCATGAACGCCCAGCCCAATCTCGGCATGCAGGTCACCACCTTCGAGAACCCGATGGGGATCGACGGCTTCGAATTCGTCGAGTTTGCCGCACCCGCCGGCCAGGGCGATCTGCTGCACGACTACTTCCGCCGCATGGGCTTCACCGCCGTGCTGCAGCACAAGACGCGCCCGATCACCGTGTATCGCCAGGGCGGCGTCAATTTCCTCGTGAACGAGGATCCGGATTCCTTCGCCGCCGACTTCGCGCAGGCGCACGGCCCGAGCGCATGCGGCTTCGCGATCCGCTTCCGCAAGCCGGCCGACGAAGTCTGCAAGACCGTGCTCGGCAACGGCGGCGAAGCGATCTCGCACAAGCCCGAGTCCAAGGCCGTGCACGCGCCGGTGGTGAAGGGCATCGGCGATTGCATGCTGTACCTGATCGACAAGTACGGCGAAAAGGGTTCGATCTATGAAGACTTCCTGCCGGTGCAGGGCGCCGACCAGAACCCGAAGGGCTTCGGCCTGACCTTCATCGACCACCTCACGCACAACCTGTACTTCGGGAACATGCAGCGCTGGTCGGATTACTACGAGCGCCTGTTCAACTTCCGCGAGATCCGCTACTTCGACATCAAGGGCGCCAAGACCGGCCTGGTGTCCAAGGCGATGACCGCGCCCGACGGCATCGTGCGCATCCCGCTCAACGAATCCAACGATCCGAAGTCGCAGATCAACGAATACCTCGACGCCTACAAGGGCGAGGGCATCCAGCACATCGCCTGCTTCACCGACAACATCTACGACACGGTCGAGGCCATGCGCGCGCAGGGCGTGCAATTCCTCGATACGCCGGACACCTACTTCGACGTGATCGACCAGCGCGTGCCCGACCACGGCGAAGACGTGCCGCGCCTGGCGCGCAACAAGATCCTGATCGACGCCGATCCGGAGACCAAGCAGCGCAAGCTGTTGCAGATCTTCACCCAGAACGCGATCGGCCCGATCTTCTTCGAGATCATCCAGCGCAAGGGCAACGAAGGCTTCGGCGAAGGCAACTTCCAGGCGTTGTTCGAGAGCATCGAACGCGACCAGATGCGCCGCGGCGTGCTCTGAACCATGGAATCGACCGGTTACCAGACAGGCTTCGCCAACGAGTTCGCCACCGAGGCCGTCGCCGGCGCGCTTCCGGTCGGGCGCAACTCGCCGCAGAAAGTCGCGCACGGTTTGTATGCCGAGCAGGTCAGCGGCACGGCGTTCACCGCGCCGCGTCGCGAGAACCGCCGCAGCTGGCTGTATCGCATTCGCCCGGCGGCGATGCACGGGGCGTTCGCGCGGTTCGCACAGCCGCGTTTCCACAATGATTTCGAAACCGGCCCGGTGTCGCCGGACCAGCTGCGCTGGAGCCCGATGCCGATGCCGACGGACGCCGTCGATTTCGTCGATGGCTTGTTCACGATGGCGGGCAACGGGTCTCCGGCGGCGCAACACGGCGTCGGGGTGCATCTGTACGCGGCCAATCGCGACATGGAAGGCCGCTACTTCTACGACGCCGACGGCGAGTTGTTGATCGTCCCGCAGCAAGGGCGTTTGCACATCGAAACCGAGCTCGGCGTGCTGGACGTCGAACCGCAGGAGATCGCCTTGATCCCGCGCGGCATCCGTTTCCGCGTCGCGCTGCCCGATGGACAAGCCCGCGGTTACGTGTGCGAAAACTTCGGCGCGCTCGTGCGCCTGCCCGACCTGGGTCCGATCGGCAGCAACGGCCTGGCGAATCCGCGCGATTTCCAGACGCCCAACGCCGCGTACGAAGAGCGCGAGGGCAAGTTCGAACTCATCGCGAAATTCCAGGGCCACCTCTGGCGCGCCGACATCGGCCATTCGCCGCTCGACGTCGTCGCGTGGCACGGCAACTACGCGCCTTGCAAATACGATCTGCGCCGTTTCAACACGATCGGTTCGATCAGCTTCGATCATCCCGATCCCTCGATCTTCACCGTGCTCACTTCGCCCAGCGATACGCCCGGCACCGCGAACCTGGACTTCGTGGTGTTTCCGCCGCGTTGGCTGGTCGCGCAGGACACGTTCCGGCCGCCGTGGTTCCATCGCAACATCGCCAGCGAATTCATGGGCCTGGTGACGGGCGTGTACGACGCGAAGGCCGAAGGTTTCGCACCGGGCGGCGCGTCGCTGCACAACAGCATGAGCGGGCACGGGCCGGATGCGGCCACGTTCGAGAAGGCATCCAACGCCGATCTGACCAAGCCCGATGTCATCAAGGACACGATGGCCTTCATGTTCGAAACGCGCGCGGTCATCCGCCCGACGCAACAGGCGATGGACGCCGCACATCGGCAGCGCGATTACCAGGAGTGCTGGGCCGGGCTGAAAAAGGGCTTCGTGGCGCCGCGTTGACATCGATCCGTTAGGCTTGCGCGCATTCGCCGACGTGGAGTCCGCCGCATGCGCGCACAGCCGATCATCGTTTGCCTGACCCTGGCGCTCGCGTGCGCCGCCTGCACGCAACACGACGCCGCGACCGGCACCGTCGCCGCACCCAACACCAGTGCGCCGCCGACGACCGCCGCGCCGCAGCCGGCGATCGCCACCACCGCGCCGCCGGCTGCGACCACCGCGACGATGCCCGCATCGCCGTCCACCGTCGCCGCACCCGGTGGCGTGATGCCCGCCGCGGGCGCGATCACCTTCGACGGTTTCGGTCCCGCGCACTGGGGCGCGAGCGAGGAGCAGGTGCGCCAGGCCTGGGGCAAGGACATGGACGCGGTCGCGAAGGAACACGACGGCTGCTATTACCTGTTCCCCGAACCGCACCGCGCCAACGGCTATCGCTTCGCCTTCATGATGGAAGCCGACAAGTTCGGCCGCATCGACGTGCGCACGCCGGATATCGCCGCGCCCGGAGGCGGCAAGGTCGGCATGGACAAGGCTGCGTTGAAGGCCCTGTATCCGGGGATGACGGAGATGCCGCACAAGTACGTCGAGGGCGGCGTGTACATGCGCGCGATGGACCCCAAGGGCGGCAAGAGTGCGCTCGTCTTCGAAGTGGATCCGTCCGGGAAAGCGACGGATTGGCGCATCGGTGTACCGCCGCAGGTCGACTACGTCGAGGGTTGCTCCTGACCGGCGCGCGCTCGCGCTAGACTCCCGGCGCCGACAACGCACGGGAGCGCGACGATGCTGGAGACCTGGGGCCTGTTCCTTCTGGGGCTGTTGTTCCTGATGCTCGGCGGCGATTCGGTGGTGAAGGGCGCCTCGGGCGTCGGTCGCCACTACGGGCTCTCGCCCTTCGTCACCGGCCTGCTCCTCGTCGCATTCGCGACCTCGATTCCCGAACTGGCGGTCAACGCGCGCGCAGCGTGGGTCGGCGCGCAATCGCTCGCGCTGGGCAATGCGGTCGGCAGCAACCTGGTGAACTTCGGCCTGACGCTCGGCGTGGCCGCGATCGCCGCGCCGCTGGTCGTGCGCTGGCGCGTGCTGTCGCCCTTGCTCATCTGCTTCATCGCACTGTCGCTCGCGCTGGTGGGCATGGGCCTGGACGGCATGCTTTCGCGCATCGACGGCATGCTGCTGTTGCTCGCGTTCGTGGCCATCGTCGCCTTCGCGGTCGCACGCTCGCGCCGCGAGTCCGATGAAGTGCACGCGGTCCTGGATGGCTTCACCGAAACGCGGGGCGGCCTTGCGCTCAATGGCGCGCGCCTCGCGATTTCCGCGGTCGTGTTGTTCTACGGGGCGAAATGGGTCGTGCAATCGGCGCCGACCGTCGGTGCGTCGATGGGCATGGCGCCGCTGCTGACCGGCCTGGTGCCGGTGGCCCTCGGCACCGCGCTGCCGGAAATCGCCGCGGCCGTCATCGCCGCGCGCCGCGGGCAGGGCGAACTCGTCGCCGGCCACGTGATCGGTTCCAGCCTGTGCAACCTCACGCTCGTGCTCGGCGGCATGGCGGCGTTCCGCGCGCTCGCGGTGCCGGCCTCGTTCGTGCGTTTCGAAGTGCCTGCCGCGATCGCCTTCGCCGTCGCGCTGTATCCGATGCTGCGCGGCGACCTGCGCATCAGCCGCGTCGAAGGCGGCATCCTGGTGGCGGCCTACCTGGCGTGGCTGGTGTTCGTGCTGGCGACGGGGACCCATTGATGCCGGGCCGCGCGCTGCGGGCCTTCGCCGAATTCTTCCGCCTGGAGGCGGCGGGCGGCATCGTCCTGATCATCGCCGCGGCGCTTGCGCTGGTGTGCGTGAATTCGCCGCTCGCCGAGCACTACCGCACCTTCATCGACCTGCCGGCGGCGGTGACCATCGGCCCGTTCGGCATCGACAAGCCGCTGCTGCTGTGGATCAACGACGGCCTGATGGCGGTGTTCTTCCTGCTCGTCGCGCTGGAGATCAAGCGCGAACTCGTCGGCGGGCAACTGCAGACGCGCGCGCAACGCATGCTGCCGATGGTGTGCGCGGTCGCCGGTGTCATCGTGCCGGCGCTGATCTTCACCGGCTTCAACCACGACAACAGCGCTGCGATGCGCGGCTGGGCGGTGCCCACCGCGACCGACATCGCCTTCGCGCTCGGCGTGCTCGCATTGCTGGGCTCGCGCGTGCCCATCGGCATGAAACTGTTGTTGTCGACGATCGCGGTCGTCGACGACCTGATCGCGATCGTGATCATCGCCGTGTTCTATTCGCACGGGATGAACCTCGCAGCGCTCGGCGGTGCCGCGGTGACGCTGGTGGCGATGTTCGCGATGAACCGCATGGGCGTGAAATCGCTCGTGCCGTATCTCGTCCTCGGCCTGCTGTTGTGGGTGTGCGTGCTGAAGTCGGGCGTGCACGCGACGCTCGCGGGCGTGGCGACCGGGTTGATGATCCCGCACGTCGACAAGCGCAACATGATCGACGACGAAGTCGAGCATTCGCCGCTGGAAACACTCGAACACGCGCTGCACCCGTGGGTCGCCTTCGCGATCCTGCCGATCTTCGCGTTCGCCAACGCGGGCCTGGAACTGCGCGACCTCAACATGTCGCAGGCGCTGGCCGCGTTGCCCTTCGGCGTGGCGCTGGGCCTGGTCGTCGGCAAGCCGATCGGCATCTGCGGCGCGGCGTGGGGCTTGCGCAAGCTTGGATGGGCGCGGTATCCCGAGGGCATGGATTCGCGCGCGATGCTCGGCCTGGGCCTGTTGTGCGGCATCGGCTTCACGATGAGCCTGTTCATCGGTTCGCTCGCGTACATCGATCCGATCCTGTACGAAGAGGCCGTGCTCGGCATCTTCGTCGCCTCCGTCGTTTCCGCACTGCTGGGCGTGGCGTGGCTGCGCGCGGTGTTGCCGGCGCGCTGAGATGCGCCATGCGCTGCTCTTCGGTGCGACGGGGCAGATCGGCTGGCCGCTCGCCGATCGCCTGCAGGACGCCGGCTGGCGCGTCACGGCGGTCTCGCGCCAGCCGCATCGCGATCATCCGGGATTGCACTGGATCGAAGGCACGCTGCCGCATCTCGCCGAGCCGATGCCCGACGATGTCGATGCGATCTTCAGCTGCGGGCCGCTGGATCTGTTCGCGCAGTGGTATGCGCAGGCGGACATCGATTGCCCGCGCGTGGTCGCGTTCGGCTCGACGAGCATCGACGTCAAGCGCGGCTCGTCCGACAAGCAGGAGCGCGACGTCGCGCAGCGCCTGCGCATCGCCGAGCAACAGGTATTCGACCGCGCCGCCGCATGCAACGCGCAGGCCACGCTGTTGCGCCCGACCCTGGTGTACGGCGCTGCGAGCGACCAGACGCTGACGCGCATCGCGCAACTCGCGCTGCGTTGGCATCGCTTCGTCCTGCCGCGCAATGCCAACGGTTTGCGCGAACCGGTGCACGTCCACGATCTCGCCGACGCGGCGCTCGCCGCGTGCGAAGCGCCCGCGACCCACGGCAAGGCCTATGCACTCCCCGGCGGCGAAAGCCTGTCGTATCGCGACATGGTGAAGCGCGTGCTCGCGGTGCTCGATCCGCCGCCGCCGCTCGTCGAAGTGCCTGGACCCCTGTTCGGCCTGGCCTTGCTGGGCGCGCGTGCATTGGGGAAAGTCGGCGGCTTCAACGCCGCGGCGGTGGCGCGCATGCGCACCGACCTGGTGTTCGATGTCGAACCGGCGCGCAGGGACTTCGGCTATGCGCCGCGCGCCTTCCGCCCGACGGCGCCGATGTTCATGCCGCGTTGAGTCCGCGCCCGCAGACTGCCTCCATGCGCACTCTCCTGCTCGCCGCTTGCCTGGTCGCCCTGACGCCTTCGATCGCGACCGCGACGCAACCGGTGTCTGCAGCCGCGCGCACGCCGGCCGCGGAAATCGATGCGCTGATCGATCGCGTCGCGCACGCCAAGGGTGTGATCTTCATTCGCAACGGAAGCGAGCACACCGCGGCCGAAGCCGCCGCGCACCTGCAGCGCAAGCGAGAGGCGGCGGGCAAACGCATCGCCACGCCCGAGCAGTTCATCGACGCGCTCGGCACGCGGTCGTCGATGACGGGCAAGCCGTATCGCGTGCGTCTGCCCGACGGCAAACAAATCGACAGCGCGGTCTGGCTCAAGGGCTTGCTGCGCGAGATCCGCGCGGGGCGTTGATCAGATCTCTTCGGCCGCGGGCACGGGCCGCGCTTTCTGCGTTGCACGCAGGGCGATGATCAACACGCCGCCGAGCACCATCGCGCCGCCGATCCACAGGCGCGGGCCGGGGCGGTCGCCCCAGAACACGATGCCCAACGCGATCGCACCCACCGGCGCGAGCAACAACCACGGCGTGACTTGCGCGACCGGATGGCGTTGCACGAGCACGTAGTACAAGCCGTGCCCGAGCATCGAGGCGAACAGCGCCGAATACGCCGCGCCACCCCAGCCGATCCACGTGGCTTCACGCAGCGCCTGCCAATTCCCCGGTTCGAATGCGACGCTCAGTGCCAGCAAGGGCAACACGCTGATGATCGCCGTCCAGCCTTGCTGGCTGATCATGTCGATGCCGCTCAGGCGCCGCATCAGCACCGTGCCGATCGCGAGGAACAAGGCCGACACCAACATCAGCACCAAGGACAACGGCGCATCGAGCACGATGGGGTCGAAGCCGAGCACCAGCACGCCCGAGAAACTGATCGCGATCGCCAGGCCCGTGCGCCAGCCGAAGTGTTCGCCCAACCACCACCATGCGAGCAGCGCGGCCATCGGCACGTAGCTCTGCATCGCGATCGCCGGCGAGGAGAGGTCGCCGGCCATGTGCAAGGCCCAGAAACTCAATCCGAAATGCAGCACGCCGTTGAACAGCGCGACCGCGATCAACCGCGGCCATTGCCCTTGCGGCGGGCGTTTGACGAACGCACCCAGCGCGATGGCGAGGATCGACAGGCGCACCGCGGTGAACAGGAAGGGCGGAATCTCGCGCAGCGCGAAGGCCGAGGTGAGGAAATTCCCCGCCCACACGATGCAGACGATGGCGACGAGCGCGAGATCGCGGCCGCGCAGGCCCGCGCCGCGCACAGCGGTGTTCACCACGCGATACCGAACTTGCGCAGCACCTTGGCCACGACCCAGGCCGGGCCGATCAGCAGGTAGGTGAGATCGGTGAGGAAGCTCGGCTTGCGGCCTTCGTGCTTGTGGCCGATGAACTGCGCGATCCACGCGATGACGAACACCAAAATCGCGGTCCACAGCAGCGTGCGCGTGCCGAACACTTCGACGATCCACCAGCACGATGCCGCCATCGCGACGAACACCGCGAGCATCGCGATGCCCAGCACGCGCGAATTGCGCAGGTAGAACGAGCCCGCCGCCACCATGCCCAGCGCGGCGAAGATGCCCGGCCGGAACCAGCCGCCCGGCGGCACCGGCACGCACCACAGCAGCGCGATCACGCTCCAGGTGATCGCCGGCACTGCGATGGTGTGGATGCGCACGTTCAGCGCATTGCGGTGGTCGCCCGAGTAGCTGGCGAACCAGCGGTCGATCGGGCGCGTGCCCGTCGTTGCGTCCTCATGCATGGCGGCCATCGTTGGTCCCCGGGTCAGTCGACGGAAATTCCCGCGAGGCGCTGCAGCGCTTCGGCGTACTTGGCGCGCGTGCGTTCGATGACATCGGCCGGCAAACGCGGGCCCGGCGCGACCTTGTTCCAGCCGACCTGTTCCAGGTAATCGCGCACGAACTGCTTGTCGTAGCTCGGCGGGCTGATGCCGACCTTGTATTCGTCGGCCGGCCAGTAGCGCGAGGAATCCGGCGTCAGCATCTCGTCCATGACGTAGAGGCGGCCGTCTTCGTCGGTGCCGAATTCGAACTTGGTGTCGGCCAGGATGATGCCGCGCTGCGCCGCGTGGTCGCGCGCGAAGGCGTACAGGCGCAGCGTCGCATCGCGCACCTGCTCGGCGAGGTCGGCGCCGACGATGCGCACCATCGTGTCGAAGTCGATGTTCTCGTCATGGTCCCCGACGGCGGCCTTGGTCGAGGGCGTGAAGATCGGCTGCGGAAGTTGTTCGGCCTGGCGCAGGCCGTCGGGCAATGCGATGCCGCTGACGCGACCGGTGCGCTGGTAATCCTTCCAGCCGCTGCCGATCAGGTAACCGCGTGCGATCGCTTCGACCGGCACCGGCTTGAGCTTCTTGGTCACCACGGCGCGCTTTTCGTAGCGCGATGCCTCCACGCCCGCGGGCAGCACGCTGGCCACGTCCACGCCGGTGAGGTGGTTGGGCATCAGGCCGCTGGTGCGATCGAACCAGAAGTTGCTGATCTGGCAGAGCATCTCGCCCTTGCCGGGGATCGGATCGGGGAGCACGACGTCGAAGGCCGAGAGGCGGTCGGTGGCGACGATCAGCAGCCGGTTGTCCGGCAGCTCGAACACATCGCGCACCTTGCCGCGATGGCGCAGGGGCAGGCCGGGCAGGTCGGCTTCGAGGAGGGAGGGACGGGTGTTGCCGGTTTCGGACGCTTGCATCGCCACTTGCACGTCTGGCAGGGCCGCGTAGTGTACGCCGGCCCCCCGCGCAGCGCCTGTAGACTGCGCCCATGACGCGCTGGTACGGAAAACTGCTGGGAGCCTTCGCCGGGGCGGCCCTCCTGCGCTCCAACCCCTTGCTGGGCCTGCTGATCGGCCTGCTGCTCGGCCATGCCCTGGACAAGGACTGGTTCTCCGGCAAGAAGGAGGACCCGTACGCGGCGCTGGGGCTCACCGAGGAGGCGAGCGACGGCGAAATCGACCTGGCCTACCGCCGCCTGATGTCCCAGTACCATCCCGACCGCGTGGCCGGCGCCGGCGACGATCTGCAACGGCAGGCCGAAAGCCGCTCGCGCGAGATCAACGCCGCCTACGACCGCATCAAGACCTTGCGCAAGAAGCGCTCCTGACCTTCCGGACCCCGAGCATGCAATCCACTGTCATCGCGCCTTCCATCCTCTCGGCCAATTTCGCCAGGCTCGGCGAGGAAGTCGACAACGTGCTGCGCGCCGGCGCCGACTGGGTCCACTTCGACGTGATGGACAACCACTACGTGCCGAACCTGACCATCGGCCCGCTGGTGTGCGAAGCGCTGCGCAAGCACGGCGTGACCGCGCCGATCGACGTGCACCTGATGGTCGAACCGGTGGACCGCATCATCCCGGACTTCGCCAAGGCCGGCGCCACGATGATCACTTTCCATCCCGAAGCCAGCCGCCACGTGCATCGCACGATCCAGTTGATCAAGTCGCTCGGTTGCCAGGCCGGCGTCGTGCTCAATCCGGCCACGCCGGTGGAAGTGCTCGATTACGTGCTCGAAGACCTGGACATGGTGCTGCTGATGTCGGTGAACCCCGGCTTCGGCGGACAGGGCTTCATTCCCTCGGCGCTGCAGAAGCTGCGCGCGGTGCGTCAACGCATCGATGCCACCGGCAAGGCGATTCGCCTGGAAATCGACGGCGGCGTGAAGCCGGAGAACATCGCGGAAATCGCGGCGGCCGGCGCCGATACCTTCGTCGCCGGCTCGGCCATCTTCGGCCAGGCCGACTACGCCGACGTGGTCAAGCGCATGAAGGATGCGGTGGCCGCGACGCGTCGCTGACAAAAAAGAAAGGCCGACACCTTTCGGTATCGGCCCTCGTGGAAGCAATCCCGCTTCCGTCCGTCGTCCCTGCGATGGCCTTCGATTTTCCGTGAGAAGCGTGACGCCCGCGTGACAATTTCGCCCGAACAATTCCAGCAACTCGCGCAGGAAGGCTACACGCGCATCCCGGTCGTGCGCGAAGTCCTGTCCGACCTCGACACGCCGTTGTCTGTCTATTTGAAGTTGGCGGACGGGCCGCATACCTATCTGTTCGAATCGGTCGAAGGCGGCGAACGCTTCGGGCGCTACTCGATCATCGGCCTGCCCGCGCGGCGCGTGTACGCCTTCGCCGGCAGCACCTTCTACGCCACCGAGCTCGGCGAGCTGGTCGACTATCGCGAGATCGACGATCCCTTCGCCGAAGTCGAGCGCCTGCGCGCGGAGCACCGCGTGCCCGAAATCCCGGGCTTGCCGGGCTTCACCGGTGGGTTGGTCGGCTGGTTCGGCTTCGAGTGCGTGCAGTACATCGAAAAGCGCCTGAAGACCGAGACCGAAAAGACCGACGAACTCGGCACGCCGGACATCCTGCTGATGCTCAGCGAGGAACTGGCGGTCTTCGACAACCTCAAGGGCCGGCTGTACCTGATCGTGCACGCCGATCCGGGCGAACCGCAGGCCTGGGCGAAGGCGAACCGCCGCCTTGATGCACTCACGCATCGCCTGCGCCACGCCGGTGCGAGTTATCCCGAGACGCTCGTGCCCGCTGCGCTGGACGAAAGCCACTTCGTCAGCGGCTTCACGCGCGAGGGCTTCATCGAGGCGGTGGAGAAGAGCAAGGAATTGATCCGCGCCGGCGAAATCTTCCAGGTCGTGCTGTCGCAGCGTCTGTCGGTGCCCTTCCAGGCGCGGCCGGTCGACGTGTATCGCGCGCTGCGTGCGCTCAATCCCTCGCCCTACATGTATTTCCTCGACGTGGGCGGCACGCAGGTCGTGGGCTCCTCGCCGGAAATCCTCGTGCGCCTGCAGGGCGGCGAAATCACCGTGCGCCCGATCGCCGGCACGCGCCCGCGCGGCCAGACGCCGGAAGAAGACCTCGCGCTGGAAGCCGAACTGCTGGCCGATCCGAAAGAGCGCGCCGAACACCTGATGCTCATCGACCTGGGCCGCAACGATGTCGGTCGCGTCGCCAAGCCCGGCACCGTCGAAGTCGGCGAGCAATTCGTGATCGAACGCTACAGCCACGTCATGCACATCGTCAGCGAAGTGACGGGCCAGTTGCAGGACGGTTTGACCTACGCCGACGTGCTGCGCGCGACTTTCCCCGCGGGCACCGTGAGCGGCGCGCCGAAGGTGCGTGCGCTGGAAGTGATCCGCGACCTCGAACCGATCCGTCGCAACGTTTACTCCGGCGCAGTGGGCTACATCGGCTGGCACGGCGATGCCGACACCGCGATCGCGATCCGCACCGCCGTCATCCAGGATGGCCGCCTGCACGTGCAGGCCGGCGCCGGCATCGTCCACGACTCCGATCCGCAGAAGGAGTGGGAGGAGACGATGAACAAGGGGCGCGCGCTGTTCCGCGCCGTGGCGCAGGCGGCGAAGGGGCTGTAGGCGTCGGCGGGCCGTCGCGCAGACGCTTCGCATTGCTCCGCCGCCGCGCGCGGCGGCACCGTGCGGCAACCCCCCGATGGAGTTGCCCCATGCGCATCGTCCTGCTTGCTTCGCTACTCCTGTCGTCCGCGGCGATGGCCACCACGCCCGTCGCGCCTGCACCATCCCCGATCCGCACGCCGATGCAGCTCGAAGCGCACCTGCACGCCGCCGGCTATCGCAACGTCTTCGACGTCGACCTCGACGACGGGCTGTGGGAAGCGAAGGTGCGCAAGTCGGGCGGATTCTGGCGCGAGGTCGCGGTCGATCCGCAGACCGGGCGCATCTACGACGGCGCCGGTGCGCGTTCGGTGGAGGCCTTGAACGCGGTGTCGCAGATCGTCGCCGACAAGGGCTACACGATGATGGAACTCGCCGAGCAGGACGGTGCCCTGTGGGAAGTCGATGCCATGGACGCGCAGGGCAAGTGCCTGTCGCTGCGCGTGGACGCGGCCTCCAAGTCGATCGTGCAGGCCCTGCCCGACGACTGCTGACCGCCCGGCCGGGGGATGCGCGTTCCTTGATGCATGCGCGCCTCCCCCATCGCGGTCCTGTCTCGCCTGTTGGCGTGCCTGGTGTTCGTGGCCGGGCTGGCGCACGCAACCCCCGCGACGACCGTCGCCACGCCCCCCAGCGTCCGCACCGCCGACGCCGATAGCGCCACCGCGCGCTTCTTCAACCGCGACATCGCGACCTTCCGTTCCCGCTTCCTCGGCAATACGCCGGAAATGCGCGCCCGCGCGGCGGAAGCGAACATCGAGCGCATCGTCGAACAACCCGGCGTGGCGCAGGCCACGTTCCAGAACGCACCGCAGGGCGTGATCATCCTGCTCGATGGCCAACTGGTCACCGTCGTGACGCCCGCCGATGTCGACCGGCTGCGCAACGAAACCCTCGACAAGACCCGCGCGGACATCCTCGCGCGCCTCACCGACAGCGTGAATGCCGCCGAGACCGCACGCGCACCGGGGCGCGTGGCGCGTGGCATCGGTTGGGTCGTCGTGGCGACGATCGTGCTGCTGGTGGTGCTGTGGCTCCTGCGCCTGTTGGCCACGCGCCTGCGCACGCGCGCCGATCGATGGACGACCGCGCGCCTGTCGCGCATTTCCAACGAGTCGGCGCGCCACATGGCCCTGGCGTTCATGGCCAGTGGTCGTGGGCTGGCGCGCGTTTTCGCGTGGATCGTGCTGCTCCTCGTGATCGAGGAATGGCTGCGGTTCTGCTTCTCGCACTTCGCCTGGACACAACCGTGGTCCGGCGCGATGACCGCATGGATGGCCGGGCGATTCTCGAAATGGGGCAACGCCATCCTCCATTCGGTGCCCGGCCTGGTCACCGCGGCGTTCATCCTGGTGGTCGCGCGCGTGTTCGTGCAGGCCATCCGGCTCGCCTTCGACGGCGTGGCGCACGGGCACTTCCGCCTGGTCGGCATCGATTCGCAACTGGCCGAGCCCACGCGCAAGCTCATCATCGTCATCGTGTGGTTGTTCGCCATCGCGATGGCCTATCCCTACCTGCCCGGCGCGGAGACCGACGCGTTCAAGGGCCTGAGCCTGTTCGTCGGCTTGATGGTCTCGCTCGGTGCATCGAGCATCGTGGGGCAGGCGGCCGGCGGGTTCACGCTGTTGTATTCGCGCACGATGAGCATCGGCGACGTGGTGCGCATCGGCGAGATCGAAGGCACGGTGCAGCAGATCGCGTTGTTCACCACGCGAATCCGCACGCCGCTGGGCGTGGAGGTCAGTTTCCCGAACAACGTGGTGATGGGCGGGAAGCTGGAAAATCTATCGCGCGCGCCGGACGGGCCCGGGTTGTGGCTGCAGGCGATCGCCGTCATCGGCTATGAAGTGCCGTGGCGGCAAGTGCATCGGCTCCTGATGCAGGCCGCGCACGCCACGCCGGGCGTCGTCGAGGAACCGCCCCCGATGGTGTTGCAGACGGCGCTTGGCGACTTCGGCATCGAGTACCGGCTGCGCGCGCGCATCGCCGACGTGCAGGCGCGATGGGTGACTCTCAGTGCCCTGCACGCGCAGATCCAGGATGCATTCAATGCCGCGGGCGTGCAGATCATGACCCCGCATTACGAAGGCGACCCGGAGTCGGCGAAGATCGTGCCCCGGGCGCATTGGGAAGGCACCGGCGAAGGTTAGTTGCCGGCGACCTTCACCTCCGGCACTGCGTTCCATTCGCTGTCCGGGTCGTATTGCGTCATCGCTTTGACGATGTCGTCGGTCTTTTCGCCCAGGTTGCGTTCGAACACCTGGCCGTCGTAACCGATCATGAAGGTCGTCACGCCCGTATCGCCGTACTTCGCGGGCCATGCGACCAATGCGAAGCCACGCACCATGTCGTTCCCGAGCATGAAGTCGTGCGCGCCGCCGGGCGCCGACGGGCCCTGCTTGGTCAGGATCCGGTAGTGGTAACCGAGGTAATCGCCCTTGGGCGTGTCGTCGCCGAACACCGGGCCGAGCGGACTGATCTCGCCGCTGTCGTCGGGCGCCCAATACAGCCCGTCGTGCAGGCCATCGGTGCTCACCAGCTTGGTCGCGTATTCGAGCGTGCCGTCGCCGTCGCGGTCTTCTTCGGCGTAATCCATCTGCGCATCGTGGTACGCGCGAACCGCCTGTTCGACGTCGAGTTCGTTGCGGCCGATGCGACGCGCGCGGATCTCGGGTTCGCCGGCGGCCAGGTCGAAGTGCCACCCGCCGTTTCCTTTCTTCAGCGGCACCGGCAGGACCCACCCATCGCTGCCCGCGACCAGGTCCTTGCCGCCGTCCTTGCGATCCTTGTAGGCGTGCGAGGCGCGGTACTTCTGCAGGAAGGCATCGACATCCTTGCGATCGATGCTGTCCTCCGGCACGTAGGTGCGCCAATCGCTGCCGAGCAGGGTGGCGAGTTTGGCCCCGTCGGCCTTGGTCGTGCCCAGCGCATCGACGAGTGCGTCGCCGGCCGCTTCGGGCGTGGGATAGGCTTGCTGCGCGAATGCCGGGACTGCGCACACCGCAAGCGCAATGCACAAGCTTGTCTTCCGGATCGTGTTCATCGACGACGCCCTCCGCCACCGCCGCCCCGCGAAGGACGGCTCATCGAACGCCCGGCGCCACCGCCGCCGCGCGACATGCTGCTGGAATGTCCACGGCTCGCGGCTTGTCGCGATGCACCCGAATTACTGGCGCCGGAGAACGCGTTGTTCCGCGAATTGCCGTAGTCGCCGCGCCCGCCGCTGCTGCGCGCAAGATCGCGCGAGCCGGCATTGGTCTGCCCGTTCTGGCGGTATTGCGACGCCGAGCCACCCGGCCCGCGATCCACGCGTCCTCCACCGGCCTGCGACGAACGCGGATCGCGCGAAGCGGTCTGCGCACGATCGCGTGCCTGTTGGTTGTTGCGCGCCGGCTCGAACCCCTGGCGCTCCATCTGCTGGCGCGCCTGGTCGCGCGACTGCGAGCGCGCGGCGTCTTCGCCGCGGAAGCGCTCGCGCGATTCCCCGCCGGCTTGGCGATTGCCGTATTTGTCGCGGCTGGCCTGGTCGCGATACGGCACGCCGTCGCGCCGCGATCCATCGTGTTGCCAGCGCTGCTCGCCGCGGTTGCCCATCTGGCGATCGCCGCGATCGATGTTGCGATTGAATTCGTTGTAGCGGTTGGAGTTGATGTTGACGTCGCCGCCGCCCCAGTTGCAGTCGCCCCAGAACCCGACGGTGATGCCGATGCCGATGCCCCACGCCACGCCGGCGGCGAGCGCCGCGCCCGGGTAGTAATAGGCCGACGGCGGATAGTAGTAGGGCGGATAACCGGGATAGCCCCACGTACCGTAAACCACGGTGGGGTTGTAGGCCGGCACGTAGACGGTTTCCGGACTCGTGGATTCGATGACGATCGTCTGCGTCCCGGAGCCGGGCACCTGCGTCGCATCGGTCGAGACCTTCTGGTATTCGTTCGACTTGAGGTTGCCCGCCGCCTGCGCCTTGTGCCGCAGCTCCTGCGCCATCGCCATCACGTCGTTGGGTTGCGCGAGGAAGGCATCGCCGAGCTTCTGCACCCACGCGATGTCCGAACCCATCATGCCCACCGCCTGCGGGAAGGCGACGAGCGATTGCACGCTCGCATCCCAGTCTTCCTTGGCGACCGCTTTCACCGCGGCATCGCCTTTGGTGTCGGGATGGTCCTTCACCCATTTCGCGGCGTCGGCGACGTCGCCGGGATACGTGGAAGCCATCAGCACCTGTGCGAGAAGCGAGTCGGGATACAGCGCGACCGGTGCGACCAGTTGCGCGATTTCCTCCTTCGAGAACACCGCGCTCTGTGTCGACGCGCCTTGCGTCGAGGCGCTCTGCGAGGACGACGATGCGCGCTCGGTCGGCACGCTCGACTGCGCCGCCGCGTCGAGCGTCACCGCCGCCGACAGCATGCAGGCCAATACCAGGAGTCTTCGTTGCAGTGCCATGGGGCTCTCCTCAGAGCGGCAAGTCGTAATAGACCATCACGCGCAGGTCCTTCAGGTCGGTGTCGCCCGGGTCGTCCTGCGCGACGTACGCGTAGCGCACGCGCACCATCAAGCCCTTGAGCGTTCCTTCCGGCGGCGACCACTGCACGTTGAAGTCGGTTTCGCCACGACCATAGGCGCTGGCCGCATCGGGGTCGGAGCCTGCGACATAGAGCGCGTACGCGCTGACGCCCGTCTCCTTCGGCCACGTGTACTGCGCGCGGATCAACCAGGCATCCTCGCCGGCGCGATTGAAATCCTCGACCTGCACGCTGGTGTAACCGGGATAGCCGCTCCACGGCGCGGTCATGTCGCGATCGCCGCTGGCCTTGGTGTAGGCGCCGGTCAGCAATGCGCCGCCCGCCGCGACCTCCGCCTTCAAACCGAATTGCTTGGCGTGGAAGTCGCTGCCGGTGAGGGCGTTGTCGCCGACGCTCTGCTGGTCGCTGTACTGGCCGGCGAAGCGCAACTTCGCATTCCCGCCGATCGGGATCGCGTACTTGGCCTCGGTGTAGAAGATGTTGATGACGTCGTTGCTGTAGTACTCCACGCCACCCACCGAGAGCTCGCCGCGCGTGTAGTTCAAACCGCCCGCGAACACGCCGCGCTTGACCGAAGCGCCCGCGTCGTCGGACATCGACACGAACTCGTCGGAATTGCGTTCCTTGATCTTGTCGAAGTAGCCCGCGCCCCAGCGCCATTGCCCGCGGCTGGACTTCGGATCGCCGTGCAGGCCCTGCACCACGCCCGCGAGGAACGTGTTGGGCGTCATGCGGCTGTCGTTCTTGTTGAGGTAGGGCGTGTCGAAGGTGCGCGCGCCGATGGTCATGCGCACGTCCTGGGTGAACAGGATCTCGGTATAGGCCTCGCCGAGGACCGCATAGCCTTCCTGGCCGGGCTTGAGCAACAAGGTGCCGTCCTTGTCGTCGGGCCCGTACAGTTTCCCGGAGCCATAGGCCGTCGCGCCGAAGGAGAAGCGATCGCGGAAGTAGCCGGTCTTGAATCCGGCCGAACCGCCGAGCGCCCACGCTTCGCTTTCGCTGTCGTCGTACTTTTCGCGATCCAGGTAGTACGTGCGCAGCTGCACGTTCCAGTCTGTATCCGCCCACGCCTTGCGGCGCGTTTCGCGCACCCACTCGTCGTAGGTCTGCACGCCGAAGGCCTTGTCCAGGTGCGTGGCGCTGTCTTCGTTGGAATCGCCCGCCTGGTCTTCTTCGGTCGGGGCCGTCGTCGTCTGCGCGACGACGGGCCCGGCGACGAGCAAGCCGAACAGGGCGAGCAGCGATGTCGGCGCCCGGCTCATTGCGAGAGCACCATCGCGAAGTAGCCGAACACGGTGTACAGGACGCCAGACACCGCATAGCCGACCGGGAAACCCACCCACGGAACGCTGCTGCCGATCTCCTTCGCCGCTTCGCGCGCGGGGCCGGAGTGCGAACGCGAACCGGCAACGCCGCCCATCAACACTGCTGGATTGATCTTGAAGAAGTGGAGCCCGATCGCCCAGGTGATGAAGGGCGGGATCGTGCTGGCGATGAAACCGGCGAGGAAGATCTTCACCGCGATGCCGCCGGTCAACTGCTCGAGCAGGGTGGCGCCCGCGTTGATGCCGACGATGGCGATGAAGGTCACCAGGCCGAGGTCTTCGAGGATGTTGCGCGCGGCGTTCGGCGTGCTGCCGAAGTAACGCAACCGCGACACGACCGACGAGACGAAGATGCCCGACAGCAGCAACCCGCCCGCGTTGCCCAGGCCCACCGAGAAATCGCCGACCGGCACGGTGATCTTGCCGATCAACAGACCGATGACCATGCCGGCGGACAAGGTGAGCAGGTCGGTCGACGTGCTCGGGCGCGCGATCTTGCCCATCAGCGCGCCGACCTTGTCGACCGCGCCCTTCAGGCCCGTCAGGTACAGCACGTCCAGGCGCTTGATCGTGGTGTCGGTGCCGAGCGGCAGCGGCTCGCCGCTGCGTTCGACGCGGCTGATGCCGACCTGGCCTGCGTACTCTTCCTGGGAGAAGGACTTGAGCGTGCGGCCGACGAGTTCCTTGTTGGTCACCAGCACTTCGGCCTGGTCGAGCGGGATGTTCAGCGCGCCCGAATCGGCGACTTCCGTGCCCAGCAATCCGAGGTTGGCGGTGAGGTCTTCCAGGCGCCCGCCCAGTGCGACGACATCGCCCTGCTTCAGCACGACGTCCGAAGCGGCACCCAGCGATGTCCCGTCGCGCACCACGTTCGCGATGCGATATTGCGGGTAGGTCTTGCGCAACTGTGCGATCGACTGCCCCGCCGTGGAGGCGTTCTCGAGGCGATAGGCGCGGATGCCACCGGCGCGATAACCGGTCAGGCCGACATCGTCGACGTTCTGCACACCGTGCGCCGTTTCGTATTCCTTCGCGGATTTGCGCGCATCGATGCCCCACCAGCGCGGCAGGTATTTGCACACCAGGATGATGCCGATCGTGCCCCAGATGTAGGTCACGCCGTAACCGAGCGCGATCATGCCCGAGACCTGTTCGGCGGTCGTGCCCGGAGGCAGTTTGTAGGCGCCCTGTTCGACGGCCATTTCCGCCGTGCCGATCGCGGCCGACATCGTCTGCGAACCGGCGAGCACGCCGCCCGCCGCGCCCGGCGGCAGCGCGAACCACTTCGCGCAGATGACGACGAGCGCCAGGCCCAGGCATGCGCAAATCACGGCGAGGATCGTGAAGGTGATGCCGTCCTTCTTCAGGCTGTTGAAGAAAGCCGGACCCACGCGCAGGCCCACGCCATACATGAACAGGTAATAGAAGAGGGACTTGGCGAAGTTGTCGAGCTGCAACTTCACGCCGTAGGTCGATGCCCACGTCGCGAGCGCGGCACCCACCACCACGGCCGCGGCGACCATGCCCAGCCCGTAGCCCTTCACCGAAAACTTGCCGACCCACACGGCCATTCCGACGGTGAAGAACAACAAGATGTACGGATTGTCAGCGAGGAACTGGAAGAAGCCTTGCATGGCCGTTCTCCTGGAACGCGATGGCTACATGGACGTCGCACGGCCCGACAGGACCGAGGGCTTGATCAACTTGATGCCGGCCGCCGCGTGGTAGCCGTGGATTTCCTTGACATCGAGCTTGCGCATGAAGGCGATCGTGTCGGCGGTGATCACCTGGCCCGGCACCATGATCGGGAAGCCCGGCGGATACGGGATCACGAAATTGGCCGAGACCATCTCCGGTCCTTCCTTCAGGCGCTTCTCGACGTCGTCGCTGTTGAGGCGCACGAACTCGCAGTTGCTTTCGTCGTAGGCCATGAAGAACGCCGGCCGCATGTGGCCTTCGTTGCTCGGCGCCTTCGGGTTCTCGCGGAAGCCGTCGTGGAAGCGGCTGAAGTTCGGCAGGTCGGGCACGTCGGTCATCAGCGACTTCACGCGTGCGTCGAAGATCTCTCGTCCCGCCTTGCCTTCCTGCGCAAGGCGCTTGTCGATTTCGCGCGCCATGTCGGCCAGCGCCTTGATCAGCAACGCCGCGTCCGAATGCGTATTGTTGATGTTGGTCTGCACCAGGATGGAGTTGCGCGACGTCTTGTTGATCTGGATGTCGAACTTCTCGGCGAGCAGGCCCTTGAACTGCGTCCCGTCGAAACCGGCCGAGCCGCAGATCAGCGTGATGCGCGTCGGGTCCAGTGCGAACTCGTCGTTCTGCCAGGCGTCCACCATGTCGGCCCACGAGCCGTTCGGCGGGCCGTAGTCGGTCAGGCCCGATTCGCGGAATTCGGCCGGAATCATGTCGGCCGGCGTGGCGACGTGGAAATACTTCGAGATCAGCGGATGGTCGTTGATGGTCTGGCGCAGGCGCAGCGCGAGCTCGGTCATGCGCATGGTGAGCGCGAAGCCTTCCAGCTCCATCTGGCGGCGCGCCAGGTCCAGCGACGCGATCAGCTGCAGGTTGGGCGAAGTGGAGGTGTGCGCGAAGAACGCTTCCTCGAAGGGGCCTTCCACTTGATGGAAGTCTTCGTCCCACACCAGCATCATCGAGCCCTGGCGGAAGGCCGACATCGACTTGTGCGTCGAGTTGGTCTGGTAGGCGCGGATGCGCACCTTGTCCGGATCGGGCAGCGCGTGCCCGTCGAGCCACGTGGCGTCGTTGGGCTCGGGATTCTTTTCCTTCCACTTCTTGTATTCGGCGCGGTAGGCATCGCTGCGATAGCGGCGCGTCAACGCCGCGGCCGCGCCCATTGCCGTGCGCTTGCGATGCAGCGGGCTGAAGCGCGCGAAACCGAACCAGGCTTCGTCCCACAGGAACACCAGGTCGGGCTTGATCGCCAGGCACTCTTCCATCACCCGGCGCGGGTTGTACATGTGCCCGTCGAAGGTGCAGTTGGTCAGGTCGATCACCTTGACGCGATCGAGCTTGCCTTCGGCCTTGCAGTCCAGCAACGCCTGCTTGATCGTGCGCAGCGGCACCGCGCCGTACATCGAATACTGCGTCAGCGGGAAGGCTTCGACGTAGTAGGGTTGCGCGCCGGTCAGCACGAAACCGTAGTGGTGCGACTTGTGGCAATTGCGGTCGACGATGACGATGTCGCCGGGTTTGCAGATCGCCTGCACGACGATCTTGTTGGAGGTCGAGGTGCCGTTGGTGCCGAGGTAGGCACGCTTGGCGCCGAACGCGCGCGCGGTGGCGTCCTGCATCTTCTTGATGTTGCCGGTCGGTTCCAGCAGCGAATCCAGGCCGCCCGTGGTCGCCGAGGATTCGGCGAAGAGGATGTTGGTGCCGTAGAACACGCCCATGTCGCGGATCCAGTTGGAGCCGAACACCGACTTGCCGCGCGCGATGGGCAGCGCGTGGAAGGTGCCGATCGGGCGCATCGCGTACTTCTTGAGGTTGTCGAAGTAGGGCGTCTCGTAACGATCCTTGATGCCGTCGAGGATCGCCAGGTGCAACTCCATCGGCTCTTCGATGCTGTGGAAGATGCGGCGGATGGGCGCGGCTTCGTCGCTGGCGGCGAGCAGTTCGGTGGCGCGGTCGGTGAGCAGGTACAGGTCGATTTCCGGCCGGAAATCGTTGATCGCCTGCGCAAGGCGCGTGGAGATGGCGCCGGGCGCGATGCTCGCCTTGTCGACCTCCATGTTGCGCGCCAGAAAGTCCTTCAGGTCCGGGATGTCGTGCTTGGAGGAGAACTGGAACCCGTCGATCAGCACGACGGCCTGGATGTTGGAATTCAACATCACCGCCAGCGCGCCGTCCTCGAAACTCCCCACGTGGAAGACCGCGTAATCGAAGGGATCTTCCGCACGCCGCATGCGGCGTGCTTCGTCCACCGAGCGCGACCATTGCGCCGGATCCGACGGCGTGACCACGAGCACTTCGAAATACGGCTTGCCCTGCGCGCCGGACTCCAGGTCCGGCGGCAGCGTATCGAGCAGGCGCTTGTCGGCCGATTCGCTGGTGTCCCACGCGTGTTCGTCGCGGCGATAGTCGCCCGAGCGCAGCGCGGAAGAGACCTTCTGCACCAGGCGCCCGAACGTGGAGGCGCCGCCGCCTTCCAGTTCGTCGCGCAGCGCGTCCATCAGGCGCGGACCGGGATACGCCCAGCAGTGTTCCAGGCGCGAGATCTGCGCCAGCGTCGTGCGGCATTTGCCGCGCATCTCTTCCGAGGCCTTGGCGTCGCCCCTCGCCTCCGACCACGCGCGGGCGTATGCGGACAATTGCCGCCATTGATCCTCGCGCGCGATGGCCGCGGCGAAGACGGTGTTGAGGGCGGCGGGATTGGCTTGGGCGTTGTCGTTCATGATGGCCTCGCGCGTGGGAGCGACGTCAGGGGTCGGAGCGCATCCAGCAACACCTTGTCGTCCACGGGTTTTGTGAGGAACGCGCGCGCCCCCTGGGCGAGGCTGCGCGTGCGGTTTGCGTCGGTGTCGTTGCCGGTCAGCACGACGACCGGGATCGACGAACGCCGATCGGCGAGTGCGTCCTGCACGTCGAACCCCGACATGCCCGGCAGGTGCAGGTCGAGGATGAGGCAGTCGATGCCTTCCAGATGCGCCATGAAATCCGATCCTGTGGCGAACAGGCGCACGTCGAATCCGGCGGCGCGCAGCAACCGTTGCAACGCGCGCCGGACCGGGGCCTCGTCGTCAAGCACTGCGACAGTTGGCGTGCGCCCGGTCATCGAAACCGGACGCTAAGCCCCCGTAGCTGGGCCTTCAATTGGCCGTTGGACCAACGATGCGCGCCGTGGCGCAGGGTTCGATCGACAAGCGCGCGGCGAGCCGCACCAGATCGGCGAGCCGGCGCACGCCCAGCTTCTGCATCACGTGCGCGCGATGCACCTTGACGGTTTTCTCCACCACGCCCAGGTCGGCCGCGATCTGCTTGTTGAGCTTGCCGGAGATCAGGTGCGGCAGCAGTTCGCGCTCGCGCGGGGTGAGGCTGTCCAGGCGAATCTGCAGGTCGCGATTCTCGACCTTGCGCTCGCGACGCCGCCGATCCTGGGCGATGCCGTCGCGCACGGCGGCCAGCAGGGTTTCCCCGTCGATGGGCTTGACGAGGAAGTCGACCGCGCCGGCTTTCATCGCGCGCACCGTCGTGGGCACGTCCGCGCAACCGGAGAGGAAAACGATGGGTACGTCCATGTTGCGATCGTGCAACGAGCGCTGCACGTCGAGCCCCGTGCGACCGGGCATCGCCAGGTCGAGCACGACGCAGCCGGGAACGTCGGCGTCGTAGCATTCGAGGAAGGCGTCGGACGAGGTGCTGGACTGCGTCTCGATGCCCGCACTGGCCAGCAGGCGCGCGACCGACTTCAGCACGCGCGGGTCGTTGTCGACCAGGTGCACCACGGGCGAGGCCGGGGACAGGGACATCACGGCGCGATGCCCGGCAATTCGAAGGCAACCAGCGCGCCGCTTTCGAGCGACTGCGCCCACACGCGCCCGCCGTGCGATTCGACGATCGTGCGGCAGATGGCCAGGCCCATGCCCATGCCTTCGGACTTGGTGGTTTCGAACGGGTCGAACATGGTTTGCGCGATGGCCGGTTCGATGCCGTGCCCGCGATCGACCACTTCCAGCTGGACATTCGCACCGACCTGCCGCGTCAGGATGCGCAACAGGCGCGGCGCGGGCACGTTCATCATCGCGTCGCAACCGTTCCGCACGAGGTTGAGGACGACCTGCTGCAACTGGATGCGGTCGCCTGCGACCACGGCCAGTTGACCGGACAGCTCCAGATGGACGTCGATGCCGCGTTGCACGAGATCGGCGCGCACCAGGTGCAAGGCGTCCAGGACCACGCCATTGAGCGACAGCGGGACGTGGTCGACGTGTTCCTTGCGCAGCCACTTGCGCAGGCGCTGGATGACTTCGCCGGCGTGGCGATCGTCGATGACGATGTCGTCGATGATGTCGCGGATTTCGGTGAGGTCCGGTGGATCGGCGCGCAGCAGGCGCTGCGCGGCCTGCGCGTTGCACAGGATCGCCGACAACGGCTGGTTGATTTCGTGGGCGAGCGCGCCGGTCAATTCGCCGAGCAGCGCCACGCGGGACAGATGCGCGAGTTCGTCGCGCAGCAGGGCGGTTTCGCGCTCCAGGCGGCGGCGCTGCGTGGCGTCGACCACACTCAACAGCAGCATCGCTTCGTCGCCGATCGACACGCCATGGCACTCGACGTCGACCGGGAGCTCCGACCCGTCGGCGCGCGTGGCGAACAATTCGCGCGCGCCGCCGTCGAAGGACGGCACCAGCGAGTCGGCGAACACATGCGGCATCGCATCGTGCGGATAACCGAACAGCGCTTCGGCCGCGGTGTTGGCGAGCAGAACCCGCCCCCCATCGCCGGCCAGCACCAGCGCGCCGGGGACCGCATTCATCAAGGCGTGCATTTCCGCGAGCGGCAGTCGATGTGGCCGCGTGTGCGGCGCGAGCAGTTCGCGCGCGGTCTCGCGGACGTGGTCGAAGAATGCGCTGCGGGGCCGTCCTTGCCCGAATGCCACGCCGCGGATGACGACGTGGTCCCGATTCTCGCCATCCTGTGCATGGCCCATCAGTTTCGGCCCGCACCTCGGGGGAAAGGTGCTTTATCACGCGTCCTGCAGTTACCCGAACGGGGGATATCCAGATCGGCGGCCAAATTCACTCGTTCGGGGTAGACCGGTTTGCACGAGAAGAATCCGCCGAGTTGCCCCAAGGGACAATATCCGCACGTCGGAGGGGTCCCTAGGATCGAACCGTTCGTCGGCCCATGCGGGTCGGCATTTCGGGAGGGGCCGTGTCCACCAGATTCCTGCGCGCCTGGTGCGTCGTGCTGGTCCTGTCCTGGGCCGCGCCTGCGCATGCCTCCCTGCTCGAAGGCGACGCGCTCGACACCATGGCCAACGTCATCGCGTGGATCGCGATCATCATCGTGCCGGTGGTGCTGATCGCCGCGTTCTGGTGGGTCCACATCATGCCGGAGAAGATCGCGGAGAAGCGCCACCATCCGCAGTTGCAGGCGATCAAGATCGTCTGCCTGCTTTCGCTGGTGTTCGGCGGGATGCTGTGGCCGATCGCGTGGGTGTGGGCGTATTCGAAACCCGTGCTCTACAAGCTGGCGTACGGGCGCGACAAGGAAGATCCGCACGGTCACGGCGGCGACGCTGTCTCCCTGCAACCGTCACCCGACGATGACTTCGAGGCCACGGAGCAGAAGGCCACCTGATGGAAATCATCCTTCTCCTGATCTACTCGAGCATCGTTTGGCTGATCTTCTTCAAGTTCAAGCTGCTGCCGTGGAATTTCATCAGCCAGATCATCGTGTTCACGCTGCCGATCTTCGGCATGGCTGCGCTGATCCTCTATCTCAACGTCGTGGCGCCTTCGACGTCCGACGTGCGCGTGCTCAACTACGTCGTGCAGGTCACGCCGCGCGTCACCGGACGCGTCATCGAAGTCCCGATCGAACCCAACCGCCCGATCAAGAAGGGCGCGGTGCTGTTCCGCATCGACCCGGAACCCTTCCAGCAGAAGTTGAGCGAACTGGAATCGAAGCTGCCGGAATTCGCCGCGAAACTGGATAGCGCCAACGCCTACCAGCGCGAACTGAACGAACAACTGCGCGCTGCGCGTTCGACCAGCGATGCCTTGTCGGCGAAGCTCGAACTCGCGCTGCGGCGCGAAGGCCAGACGCGCGATCTGTCGAAGACCGGCGCGGGCACGAAGTTCGACTACGAGCAGGCGCAGACCGACGTGCGCAGCATGCGCGCGGATTTGGCGCAAAGCGCCGCCACGGTTTCGCAAGTGCAACAGAAGCTGTCGGCGCGCACCGGGAAGGGAGAGTTGTCCGAAGTCGCGCAGGCACGTGCGGCGGTCGAGCAATTGAAGGCGCAGATCGCCTACGCGAAGTGGGAACTCTCGCAGACCGTGTTCTACGCACCCGCCGACGGCACGGTGGTGAACCTCCAGTTGCGGCCCGGCTCCTACGCCGCGCAGTTGCCGATGGTGCCGGTGATGTCCTTCGTCGAGAACGAGCAATGGATTCTCGCGATGTACGCGCAGAACGAGTTGCGCAACATCCGGCCTGGCGATGATGCGGAAATCGCGTTGCAGACGTATCCCAACCGCATCATCAAGGCGACGGTCGATTCGATCGTCTGGTCGTCGGGTACGGGGCAGTTGCCGTTGTCGGGCACCGTGCCGCAGACCGGCACGCAGCCCATTCCGCCCGGGCGGTTCGCGGTACGCCTCAAAGCCTCCGGGCGCGACACCAAGACCTTCCTGCCGATGGGCGCGCAAGGCAATGGTGCCATCTACACGCAGCACGGCCACCTGGTGCACATCATCCGCAAGGTGATCATGCGCGTGGGCACCAAGCTGGATGCGCTCGTGCTGAAGTTGCACTGAGGCCGGCATGGCGCGACGTCGCATCGCATTCGCATCCGGGCTCGCGGCCGTGCTGCTCGCCGGCTGCGCGACCTCGCCGGAGCCGACCGCCGACGAGGTGCAGTCGCAGTCGCTCGGGCACGTCCAGGTGCCGCAGGGCTGGCGCAGCCCCGCGAACGCGGCGCCGGTCGAAACCGGCTGGCTCGAGACCTTCGGCGACTCGCAACTCGACGCGCTGGTCGCCGAAGCGCTCGAGTACAACCCCGACCTGGAAATCGCCGCCGCGCGCGTCGAACAGGCCGAAGCGCAGGTCGATCTGGCCACCTCGCAACTCAAGCCCGCGATCGGCATCCTCGGTCGCGCCGGTTCCAAGCCGGTGTCCGACCTCATCGCGATGCTCAGCGGCGTGATGTTGCGCATGTCGTGGGAAATCGACCTGTGGGGTCGCCTGCGCTACGCACGCAACGCCGCGAGGGCGCAACGCGATGCGAGCAGCGCCGATTGGCGCTTCGCACGGCAATCGCTCGCCGCGTCCGTCGCGCGCGCCTGGTTCCTGTCGACCGAAACGGCGCAGCAGGCCAAGCTCGCCAATCGCATGGCCGACGATGCGCAGCGCTTGGTCGGCCTCGCCGATGATCGACAGCGCATCGGCGCGGGCAACGAAACCGATGTGGTGGCTGCGCGTGCGAGCGCGGCCAACTACCAGGACGCCGCGCGCCAGGTGGAACTCGCGCATCGCCAGGCCTTGCGCGCATTGGAAATCCTCGTCGGGCGTTATCCCGCGGCCGCCCTCCAGGCGCGCGAAGACCTCGTGCCCTTCCCCGGCCCGGTGCCGGCGGGCATGCCGGCCGATGCGCTGGATCGACGCCCCGATCTGCTGGCCGCGCAACGTCGCGTCGCCGCCGCCTTCGACCTGGTGGGCGAAGCGAAGGCCTCGTTCTGGCCGTCGATCACCTTGTCCGCCGGCTATGGACGCGTGTCGCGCAAGGCGATCGACTTCACGCAAAGCGAGAGCGGCAACACCGCCAGCATCAGCGGCACGGCCGTCGTGCCGCTGTATACCGGCGGCCAATTGACCGGCCAGGTCCGCCTGCGCACGGCCGAACAACGCGAAGCGGTCGCCAACTACGCACGCCTGTCGTTGCAGGCGCTGGATGAAGTCGAGAACGCACTGGATGCCGAAGCCACGCTCGCAACGCGAGAAGAATTGCTGCGCGCGTCGGCGGAAGACAGCCGCCGCGCGGCGGGCCTGACCGAAACCTCGTTTCGCATCGGCAAGTCCGACCTGCGCGACGTGATGGGCCGCATGTTGTCGGCCAACGCGTCGGAAGTGGCGCTCCTCGCCGTGCGGCGGGAACGCCTTGTCCGGCGCGTCGATCTCCATCTCGCATTGGGCGGCGATTTCATCGCCGGCCCACCCACCGCGGACGAGGCGCCCGGCAGCGGAGACGCGAGGTGAAATGGTTGCTGGTCTTCGCGCCGATCGCGCTCCTCCTGGAGCAGTTCGCGCCGGACCGCATCCTGCTGATCTTCGCCACCGCGGCGATTTCGATCGTGCCGCTGGCCGGCATCATGGCGCAGGCGACGAACGTGCTCGCCGAACGCGTCGGTCCGTCGATCGGCGGCCTGCTCAACGCCACCTTCGGCAACGCCGCCGAATTGATCATCTGCCTGGCCGCGTTGCGCGAAGGGCTGCACGCGATGGTCATGGCGTCGCTGGCCGGCGCGATCATCGGCAACATCCTGCTGGTGATGGGCATCGCGATGGTCGTCGGCGGACGACGTTGGGGCGAGCAGCGCTACGACGTGGCGCTGTCGCGTTCGCTGTCGGCGATGCTGACGCTCGCGGTCATCTCGATGATCATGCCGGCGGCGTATCGCGCGGTGGTGCCTTCCGAATCGGCGGCGATCGATTCGGTCAGCGTCTGGATCGCGGTCGTGCTGCTGGCGATCTACGCGTGCAGCGTGGTGCGCACCCTGCGTGCGCCGCGCGAAGCGAACGAAGGCCACGACGCGCACGGCGGCGGGCACGAGGCGCCCGGCTGGTCCCCCGGGCGCGCAGCCCTGGTGCTCGGCGCGGCGACCGTCGGCGTCGTGGTCATGAGCGAAATCCTGGTCGCGGTGATCGAGCCGGCGACCGAATCGCTCGGCCTGTCGCCCGCCTTCTCCGGTGTTTTCGTGCTCGCGGTACTCGGCGGCGCGGCCGAAGCGGTGAGCGCGATCATGGCCGCGCGCGCGAACCGCATGGACCTGGCGATGTCGATCGCGCAAGGCGCCAGCGTGCAGCTCGCGTTGTTGATCGCCCCCTTGCTCGTGTTGCTCAGCTACGTCATTGGCCCGGGCCCGATGCCGCTGGTGTTCTCGCCGGGGCTGGTGGTCAGCGTGTTGCTCGCGGTCATGATCAGCGGCCAGGTCTCGTCGGACGGGCGCACGGACTGGTTTCGCGGCGCGCAACTGTTGTCGGTGTACCTGATCCTCGCGGCGGTGTTCTTCTACGCGCCCGGCGCATCGGATTGAACGATGCCGCGCGAGTCCGCGAACCTCGTGCAATGGTGGGGACGCAACCGCCACGCGGTGCTGTTCATCCTGCTCATCGTCACCATCGCGATGGGGCCGTTGCTGTCGTTGACGGGTTCGGGCGGATGGATGCTCAACGCCTGCCTGGGCGTGACGCTCCTCGCCGCCGCACTGGCGCCGACGCGCGGGCGCGTGCGCCGACGCGGCCTCATCGTCCTGGCCATCGTTGCGATCGTGCTCGGCCTGGCGCCGATCCGCACCGGCCTGGGGCACACCGGCCCGATCACGCTGGCGTTGTGGGCGGGCATCGCGTTCTTCGCGGCCGCGCGATCCCTGCGCTATGCGATGTCCAGTCCGCGGGTCGACCGGCAGCATCTGTTGGCGGCCCTGAACACCTATCTGCTGGTGGGCGTGTTCTTCGGTGCGATCTGGGTCGCGCTGGAACAGGCCCAGCCCCACTCGCTGTTCCTCGGCGGCGCGCCGATGGCGGCGATGGGGCTGCCCGACGGCATCTACTTCAGCTTCGTCACGATGGCCACGCTGGGCTACGGCGACATCACGCCGGTGACACCCATCGCGCGGGGCCTGGCCGTGTTCGAGGCCATTTTCGGCCAGCTGTACCTCGCGATCATGGTCGCGCGGCTGGTCAGCTTGCGCATCGCAGTCGAATCCCGCGACGACCCCCCGTAAGTACCCACGCCGCCCTGTCCGGGTGAGGGCCGGGCGACCGTTGTGTCATGGAGGGGAAGGGCGTCGTCCACGCAACCGCAGTGTTCGAGGAGAGGTCATGAAGATCGCCACGATGTCCCTGTTGTCCCTCGCGTGTGTCGGGCTGCTTGCGCCATCGCAGGCGCGCGCGGTCGAACCGCTGGACACCTTCAGCTTCCGCATCGGCGGTTACATCACCTCCTGGGACACCAAGGTGCGCGCCGACGGCCAGACCCAGCGCGGCTCGCAGGTCGAGCTGGACCGCGACTTCGGCCTGGACGACAGCGCGACCATCGGCTACGTCGGCCTGACCTGGCGCCCATGGGAGAGCCACGAGTTCGGCCTGACCTACTACCAGGACGACGCCGATGCCACGCGCACCATCGCGCGCGACATCACCTTCCGCAACACGACCTACCAAGCCAACAGCACGGTGAGCGTGGACGTGGGCATCGACGCCTACGAGGGCTATTACGTCTGGTGGGCCGCGCAGAAGGAGAACTGGACGCTGGGCCCGCGCGTGGGCCTGGTCTGGTACCGGCTCGACATGGCGATGGCATTGCAGGTCGACGTCAACGGCAATGCCGTCGGCGGTGCGTTCCGCGAAGAGGCGCAAGCCGACCTGCCGTCGCTGACGCTCGGCGGCGCGTGGCGCTGGACGCCGGGCGGCCACAACGCGTGGCGCATCGGCGCGGATGTCGGCTACTTCAAGGCGAACATCAACGACGTCGACGGCGACGTGACCTTCGGTCGCATCGGTGTCGAGTGGTATCCATGGGAACGCTCGGGTTTCACGCTCGACTACTCGCTCAGCAAGATCAGCGTCGATGCGCGCAAGACCGACTTCATCGGCAACCTGGACTTCATCGATAGCGGCCTGAAGCTCGGGTACATCTATCGCTGGTGAGGTCGTGCCGGCCCTGGTCGGGATGATTTGATCCGGCGCATTTGATCCGGATCAAATCGGCACAGGGCCGAGTCCGCGAGACTGCTCGCATCCATAGCGGGGCGCCCATGAACAACGACATGCAACCCACCGCCCCCCGCGCGGGGCAGGCTCCGCCATCGGCGGCCCGCGTCGTCTACAACGACAAGGTGGTCCTGCAGTTTTCGCTCGCCACCATCCTCTGGGGCATCGTGGGCATGGCCGTCGGGCTGTTCATCGCCGCGCAGCTGTATTGGCCCACGCTCGGCGAAGGCATCCCGTGGCTGTCCTATGGGCGGCTGCGCCCGCTGCACACCAACGCGGTGATCTTCGCCTTCGGCGGCAGCGCGTTGATGGCCACGTCCCTGCACGTGGTGCAACGCACCTGCGGCGTGCGCGTGATCTCCGACAAGCTGGCGAGCTTCGTGTTCTGGGGCTGGCAGGCGGTCATCGTCTCGGCCGCGATCACCTTGCCGATGGGCATCACCCAGGGCAAGGAATACGCCGAACTGGAATGGCCCATCGACCTGCTCATCGCCGTGGTGTGGATCGCCTACGCCGTGTTGTTCTTCGGCACGATCACCAAGCGGCAGGGCCGCCACATCTACGTGGCGAACTGGTTCTATGGCAGCTTCATCATCGCCATCGCGCTGCTGCACATCGTCAACAACATCGCGTTGCCGGCGAGCCTGACCAAGTCCTACATCGTCTACACCGGCGCGGTCGATGCGATGGTGCAGTGGTGGTACGGGCACAACGCGGTCGGTTTCTTCCTGACCGCCGGCTTCCTGGGGATGATGTACTACTACGTGCCCAAGCAGGCCGGGCGCCCGGTGTATTCCTACCGGTTGTCGATCGTGCACTTCTGGGCGCTGATCGCCGTGTACATGTGGGCCGGCCCGCACCACCTGCAATACACCGCGCTGCCCGACTGGGCGCAGTCGCTGGGCATGGTGTTCTCGCTGATCCTGCTCGCGCCCTCCTGGGGCGGTGCACTCAACGGGATCCTGACCCTGTCGGGCGTCTGGTACAAACTGCGCACCGATCCGATCCTCAAGTTCCTCATCGTGGCGATCAGCTTCTACATGATCGCGACCTTCGAGGGGCCGATGATGTCGATCAAGACGGTGAACTCGCTCTCGCATTACACCGACTGGACCATCGGCCACGTGCACGCCGGTGCGCTGGGCTGGGTGGCGATGATTTCCGTCGGCTCGATCTACGCGATGCTGCCGCGCCTGCTCGGCGCGCAGCAGATGTATTCGACCAAATGGATCGACGTGCATTTCTGGCTGCATACGCTCGGCGTGGTGTTCTACATCGCCGCGATGTGGATCGCCGGCGTGATGCAGGGCCTGATGTGGCGCGCCACCAACCCCGACGGGACGCTGACCTACAGCTTCGTCGAAGCCCTCAACGCGACCTACCCGTATTACCTGGTGCGCTTCGCAGGCGGCGCGGTCGTGCTCGCCGGGATGTTGCTGATGGCGCTGAACACCTGGAAGACCTGGGCCTCCGCGAAATCGCCCGCGGCCGACGCCGCGCTTGCCGCCCCCGCATCGAGCTGAGCACGACATGGCAACGCAACCCACGCCGAACAACCCGCACGAGAAGATCGAGAAGAACATCGGCCTGATGGCGGTGCTGATCGCCGTGGCCGTGTCCTTCGGCGGCCTGGCCGAGATCGTGCCGCTGATGTACCAGGCCGACGCCATCAAGCCCTTGCCCGGCGTGGTTCCCTGGCCTGCGCTGCAACTGGCCGGGCGCGACGTCTACGTGCGCGAGGGTTGCTACAACTGCCATTCGCAGATGGTGCGCACCCTGCGCTTCGAAACCGAACGCTACGGCCACTATTCGCTCGCCGGCGAATCGGTCTACGACCATCCCTTCCAGTGGGGCAGCAAGCGCACGGGGCCGGACCTGGCGCGCGTGGGCGGTCGCTATTCCGACGATTGGCATCGCGTGCACCTGATCGATCCGCGCGCGGTGGTGCCCGAGTCGAACATGCCGTCGTTCCCGTGGCTGGAGAACGCGCCGATCGACGGCAAGGACATCGCCGCGCACATGCGCACGCTGAAGGCGATCGGCGATCCGTACACCGATGCGCAAATCGCGCGCGCGCCGAGCGATGTCGCCGGCAAGACGGAACTGGATGCCGTCGTCGCGTATCTGCAGGCGCTCGGCAAACACGCGCCGAGGGGGAACTGACATGGTCGCCGGCATCGTGACTGCGGTGTTGTTGGCGGTGTTCGTCGCCGGATGGGCGTGGGCGTGGAGCCCGCGCCGTCGCGAAGCCTTCGACCGTGCAGCGCGCGTTCCACTGCGCGAGGACGTCGACGACGAAGGACAGGAGGGCACGCCATGATGACCCCGAGTTGGTCCTGGTACGTCATCGCGATCGTCGTGCTCAACATCGTCGGCTGCGGCTGGCTGTTGTGGTGGACGGCCAAGCGCCGCCCGGGCGATCCGAAACCGGAAGACACCAGCCACTACTGGGACGACGGCGCGATCACCGAGTACAACAAGCCGCTGCCCAAGTGGTGGATCAACCTGTTCTGGATCACGATCGCCTTCAGCGTCGGCTATCTGTTGTGGTTCCCCGGGCTCGGTGCGAACGCCGGCCACGGCAACTGGACTTCGCAAAAGGAACTGGCGATCGACCAGGCGGCCGCCAACGCGCGCCTGGAAGAAACCTTCGCGCCGTATCGCGGCAAATCCATCGACGTGCTCGCCGCCGATCCCGCTGCGCGACGGCTCGGTCGTTCGATCTTCAGCAACACCTGCGCAACCTGCCACGGTTCTTCGGCGCAGGGCGCCGTCGGTTATCCGAATCTCACCGACAACATCTGGCATTGGGGCGGAACGCCCGATCGCATTCTGCAAACCGTGCTCGATGGCCGCGAAGGCGTGATGCCCGAATGGGGCAAGGTGCTCACCGGCCTGGGCGGTCCGCACGCGGTGAGCGACGTCGTCGCGTACGTGCGCGCGCTGCCCGATCCGGCCACGCGCATGCAGAACAACTACGGCGCCGCGCAGGGCAAGGCCTTGTTCGAATCGGTGTGCTCGGGCTGCCATGGCATGAATGGCAAGGGCAAGACCGACATCGGCGCGCCGGACCTGACGGACAACTACTGGTTGTACGGCGACGACAGCGCGACCCTGCAGGCGACGATCGCGAACGGCCGCCACGGCAGCATGCCGGCCCATCGTGCATTGCTCGGGGAAACGCGTGCCCGCCTCGTGGCCGCGTACGTGTGGTCGTTGTCGCATCCCGAACCGGCGGCGGCCGTGGGCGCGCAGCAATGAACATCGCGGTGGATCAATCGCCTCGCCCCCTCGCGCAACGCATCGGCGCGATCGCCTGGCCCAGCTTCTTCGCCGCCGGCATCGCGACGATGGTGTTCTTCGCGTTCGTCGATCCGATGGCCTTGCGCGACATCACCTTCCCCGGCGTCGCGGTCGGCCGCGAGCTGGGTTACACGATCGGCTTCTTCCTGTTCTGGGCAGCCACCGCTTCCTCGAGCCTGTTTACCTGGTGGTTGTTGCGGCCCGGTCGCCGATTCAACCGCCCGCTGCCGGGGCGCTGAGCCATGGCCAAGTCGATCGACGCGGCACTCGTCGACGAGGCGGGGACGTTCTACGTCAGCGAGCGCAAGGTGTATCCGCGCGAAGTCTCCGGGCGTTTCGCGCGCCTGCGCATCCTCGCGGTGCTGTGGTTGCTCGGCATGTTCTACGGCTTTCCGTGGCTGCGCTGGGGCGGGCGGCAAGCGGTGTTGTTCGATCTGCCGGCGCGCAAGTTCCATGTGTTCGGATTGACGTTCTGGCCGCAGGACTTCCTGTTCCTCGCGCTGTTGCTGATCGTCGCGGCCATCGGCCTGTTCTTCTTCACCGCCATCGCCGGGCGCCTGTGGTGCGGCTACGCGTGTCCGCAAACGGTGTGGACCGAAGCTTTCCTGTGGATCGAACAACGCTTCGAAGGCGATCGCGGCGCGCGCATGAAACTCGATGCCGCGCCGATGTCGGCCAACAAGCTGCTGCGCAAGGGCGGCAAGCACGCAGCGTGGATCCTCTTCGCGCTGTGGACGGGCTTCACCTTCGTCGGATTCTTCACGCCGATCCGCGTCCTCGCCGCCAACGCGGTGCCATTCGCGTGGGGCGGATGGGAAACCTTCTGGGTGTTGTTCTATGCGTTCGCGACCTGGGGCAACGCGGGCTTCCTGCGCGAGCAGGTGTGCAAGTACATGTGCCCGTACGCGCGCTTCCAGAGCGCGATGTTCGACCGCGACACGCTGCTGATCGCCTACGACCCGATGCGGGGCGAACCCCGCGGACCGCGCCGGCGCGGCCTGGCCAGCGTGCTCGAGCGCGCGCGCGGCCTGTTGCCGCTGGAGCGCGCCACCGATTACGTGCGCCGCGCCGCGTTGTTCCCCACCGCGGCGACCGCCAGCCTGCACGCGGCCGGCACCATCACCTTCGACGCCGGTCCGGTCGAGCCCTTGCCGAAATTCGAAGCTGTCGAACTGGGCGATTGCATCGACTGCACGATGTGCGTGCAGGTCTGCCCGACCGGCATCGACATCCGCAACGGCCTGCAATACGAATGCATCGCGTGCGGCGCCTGCGTGGATGCGTGCGACCAGGTCATGGACAAGATGGGCTATCCGCACGGCCTGATCCGTTACACCACGCAGCACGCGGTGGACGGCAAGCCCACGCGGCTGCTGCGCACGCGCGTGTTCGTGTACGGCGGGATCCTGGCGGCGGTGTGCATCGCCTTCGTCGCGGGCATCGCGATGCGCGCCCCGTTCACGGCCGAGGCCTTGCGCGACCGCAACGCGCTGTACCGCACGACGGCCGACGGCATCGAGAACAGCTACACGCTGAAGATCGCGAACAAGCGCGACCAGCCGCGGCGCTTCGCGATCACGCTCTCCTCGGCGACGCGCGGACTGGCCTTGCGGCGCCCGCCCACCCTCACCATTCCCGCCGGCGAAGTCGCGTCCGTGCCGGTCACCGTGTATGCGCCCGAGCCCGTGTCGGGGCGGCGCGACGTGCATTTCGAAGTGTCCGCACTCGATGGCGATCCACGTACCACACAGACAGTAGCCAGCACGTTTTTCGGACCGGTTTCGCGATGAGACGTCCTCCGCCTTCCGCGTGGCGCCAGCCGCTGGTGTGGTTGGTGTTCTCGCTGCCGGCGATGTCGGTGGTGGCCGGTTTCGCACTGCTGTGGTTCGCCGAAGGACCGATCGACGCGGTCGCCGATCCGGTCCGGAGCACCGCGCAGGTGCAGGACGCCGACCTCACGCCCGACATCGAAGCGCGCCGCATGGGACTGACGGCACGTATCCACCGCGTCGGCCTGGTGCTCGACGTCGTGCCAGCGGGCGCGGGATTCGATCGGCAGACACCGCTGGAACTGGTCCTGCGCCACCCGGTGCTCGCATCGCTGGACCGGCGCATCACGCTCGCGCCCTCGGTGTCGGGTTGGAGCGGCCGCATCGGCGGGTTCGACGACGCGCACGACTGGGTGCTGGAACTGGCGCCGCCGGATCGTCGCTGGCGGCTGCGCGGCCGATGGCAGGCGCATGCGGCGCAGGCGGAGGTCGGCCCGGCCCTGGCCCACGCGCAATGAACGCGGTCGTTGTCGACGCCCTTCCTGCAAGCCTCGACACTGCCTGCTTCCACTGCCGCGAGCCGCTCCCGGCGCACGCACCGCGCGTGTCGCTCGACGGCACCGAGCGCGGCTTCTGCTGCGAGGGATGCGCCGCCGCCGCGCAATGGATCCGCGATGCGCGACTGGGCGACTACTACCGCCTGCGCAGCGAAGCGGCCAAACGCGTCGATGCGAACGACGAGGACCTGGCCTGCTGGGATCGCGAAGACCTGCTGGCCGGACACGCGCGCGCCATCCCGGGCGGCCGCGAACTGGTGTTGCTCACCGATGGCATGCGCTGCGCCGCATGCGCGTGGTTGATCGATCGCGCGCTGCGTCGCGAAGTCGGCGTCCTGGATGTCTCCGCCAATGCGGTGACCGGCCGCATCCGCATCGCGTGGGATCCTGCGCGCACGGCCTTGTCGACGCCCTTGCGTCGATTGCAATCGCTCGGCTATCGCCCGAGCCTGGCGACCGGCATCGACCGCGAACGCGCGCGCGTGGCCGAACGCAATCGCGCATTGCTGCGCCTGGGCGTCGCGGGCCTGGGTGCGGTGCAGGCGATGATGTTCACCGAAGCCTTGTACCTGGATACGGCCGGCGCGATGTCGCATCCGATGCGCGACTTCCTGCGGTGGGTCGCCTTCCTGATCGCAACGCCGGTCGTGTTCTGGTCGGGCTGGACCTTCCTGGCCGGATGCGCGCGCGAATTGCGCGGCCGACGCCTCGGCGCCGACACGCTGGTCGCGACCTCCGTGTTGCTCGCCTATTTCGCGAGCCTGTACGCGACGCTCGTCGGCGGGCCGCATGTCTGGTACGACGCGGCGGTGATGTTCGTCTTCCTGCTGCTGTCCGCTCGCATGTTGGAACAACGGGCGCGTGCACTGGCGAGCGCGCGCGTGGATGCGCTGGCGCGCGCGCGTCCGGCCTTCGCGGTGCGCGAACGCGACGGCCGCCGCGAAACCATTCCACTCCAGGCGCTGCAGCCGGGCGACATCGCGTGTGTCGCCGCCGGTGCGGGCGTGCCCGCCGATGGCGTGTTGCTCGACGCGCAGGCCTGGTTCGAGGAGTCGCTGTTGACCGGTGAATCGACGCCGGTGCGCAAACGCGAAGGCGATCCGGTGTTCGCGGGCACCGCCTGTCGCGAAGTGCCGGCGCGCCTGCGCGTGGCATCGACCGGTACGGCGACGCGCCTGTCGCAACTGGCGGCGCTGGTCGAGCGGGCGCAGGCGCATCGCCCGGCGATCGCGCGCACCGCCGATCGCGTGGCGATGGCGTTCGTCGTGGTGCTGCTCGCGATCGCGGTGGTGGTGTATGTCGCCTGGCGTGCGTATGCACCGGATCGTGCGTTGGATGTCGTGCTCGCCTTGCTGGTGATCAGTTGTCCGTGCGCCTTGTCGCTGGCGATTCCCGCGGCGCTGGCCGCGTCCAACGGCGCACTCGCGCGCATGGGGGTGTTGCCCGTCGGCGCCGATGCGCTCGATCGCCTCGCCCGCGTCACCGACGTGGTCTTCGACAAGACCGGAACGCTCGGCGATGCGGTGCCCGCATTGGCGAAGGTGGACACGTTCGACGGGATTCCACGCGCGCAGGCGCTGCGCATCGCAGCCGCGCTCGAGCGCGACAGCCAACATCCGCTGGCGTCGACCTTCGCGCCATATCGCGATGCAGACAGCGTCGTCGAAGCCACGCGCAGTGTCCCGGGGCAGGGGGTGCAAGGCGATGTCGACGGCATCGCATGGCGCCTGGGTCACGCGCCCTTCGCGACCGGCGGCCCCGATGACGGCGCGCTGTGGCTCGGCGATGGCGCGCGTGCCGTCGCGCGCTTCGAGGTCGGCGAACAGCCACGCACCGATGCCGCGCAAACCCTCGATGCCCTGCGCGCGCAGGGTCTGATTGTCCATTTGTGCAGCGGCGACGGACACGCGGCCGTGGCGCGATTCGCGCAGGCGCTGCCCTTCGACGATGCCCGCGCGCGCCAATCGCCGGAAGACAAGCTTGCGTGCGTCCGTGCATTGCAGGCGCGGGGACGCAGCGTCGCGATGGTCGGCGACGGTTTGAACGACGCGCCCGTGCTCGCAGGCGCCGACGTGTCGATCGCAGTGGCCGATGGCGCGGCCCTCGCGCAACGCGCGGCGGATCTGGTCCTCGCCACGCCCGCGCTGCATCGCATTCCCGATGCGATCGCGCTCGCGCGCGACACGCGCCGCGTGATCCGGCAAAACCTCGCGTGGGCGATCGGCTGGAACCTGGTCGCCTTGCCCATCGCTGCGCTCGGCCTGGTCACGCCATGGATCGCGGCGCTCGGCATGGCCCTGTCCTCGCTCACCGTCACGCTCAATGCGTTGCGCCTGGCGCGCGAACGCAAGGCGGTGCGCGCATGAACATCCTCCTGCTGCTGGTCCCGCTTGCGTTGATGCTGTTGGTGGTGGCGATCCTCGCCTTCGCCTGGGCCGTGCGCGGCGGGCAGTTCGAAGATCTCGAAACGCCGGCGCTCTCGATCCTCGCCGACGATGACGACGCGCCGCCGCCACCGCAGGACCCACGCGATGACGCTTGACTGGCTCGTGCTGGGCGGCGCCTTGCTCACCGGCTTGCTGGGCGGTGCGCATTGCGCGGTGATGTGCGGTGGCATCGCCACGGGACTGTCGGTCGGGCAGCGCACCGGATGGTGGATCGCCGCGCAACCCAATCTCGGGCGCATCGCGGGCTACACGATCGCCGGTGCGTTGGCGGGCGGTATCGGCCAGGCGGTGCTCGGCGTCGCGCGCTTGCCGTGGTTGATCGTGGCTTCGCGCGCGGCCGTGGGCATCGTGCTGGTCCTCGCCGCGTTGCGCTTGCTCGATCGCACCGGACGCTTTGCGTTCCTCTCGGTTCCGGGTGCAAGTCTCTGGCAACACCTGCGTCCCTTGCAGCGTCGCCTGTTGCCCGCCGACACCGCGGGCAAGCGCATCGGCCTGGGCGTGCTCTGGGGCTGGATGCCGTGCGGACTGAGCACGCAGTTGCTCGTCGCGGCGTGGTTGCAGGCGAGCGCGTGGCATGGCGCATTGACGATGCTCGCCTTCGGCCTCGCGACCTTGCCCGTCATGTTGCCGCTCACCTGGGCGGGCGCGCGATTCGGCCAACGCCTGCAACGCGGCGGTTGGCGCGTCGCATCGGCGATGGTCGTGTTGTTCGCCGGCTTGGCGACGCTGGCCGGCCCGTGGTTGGTGCAGGTGCCTGCATTGCACGGGGCGCTCGAAGCGCTCGGGTGCCGCAGCCTGGCGTGATCAGCCCAGTGCGCGCGTGCGCGGCTGCGTGGATTCGGGATGGTGCGCGAGGCGGTCGAGTTCGGCGCGGTCGAGGATTTCCACGCGACGTCCGTCGACCGCGATGACGCCGTCTTCCTGCAATCGCGTGAAGCCGCGGCTGACGGTTTCCAGTGCGAGCCCGAGGAAACGCGCGATGTCCTCGCGGCTCATGGGCAAGCGGAATTGCGCGTCGGACTGGCCGATGTGGCGGAACCGTTCGGCCATGCCATGCAGGAACAACGCAATGCGTTCGGAGGCCTGCCGGCGCGAAAGCATGTCGAGATGATCCTGGTCGCGACCCACGCTGCGCCCGATCACGCGCAGCAGTTGGTGCTGCAACCCCGGCACCTGCGCGGCGACCTCGGACAGTTGGTCGAAGGGCACTTCGCACACGTTCGCGGTGGTCAGCGCGATCGCATCGCAGCGATGGACATCGGCCCCGAGTGCGTCCAGGCCGATCAACTCGCCGGGCAGATGGAAGCCGACCACGCGCTCCTCGCCCTCTTCGCTGATCGCCACGGTCTTGAAGGCTCCATCGCGCGCCACGTAGACCGCCG
The DNA here is from genome assembly GCF_052115395.1 of Lysobacter sp. 2RAF19. Classification (NCBI taxonomy): domain Bacteria; kingdom Pseudomonadati; phylum Pseudomonadota; class Gammaproteobacteria; order Lysobacterales; family Lysobacteraceae; genus Lysobacter; species Lysobacter sp. 2RAF19. The sequence goes on from NZ_JBFRGO010000002.1 coordinate 589,463, forward strand.
CGAGCGCATCGCCCATGCGGAACAGGGATTCCCCGCGCGCGATGGGCCGACGACGGCGCACGATCGAATCCAGTTGCCGCAGGCCGTCCATGCCGATGCCCGCGGGGAGGCACAACTGCTGCAGCGAGCAGTGCGCGCAACCCTTGCGGAGCGTCTGGAGGTCGAGGACGGGCGTGGTCACGGAGGCATTGTAGCGGCCCGGGGTCCCGGGCCGCCGGATCGGTGGAACGCGCGAGGTCTCAGTGCGCGCGCAGATCGTCGGCGAAGCCGTGGTTCACGTCGCGGTGGCCGGCCTCGTCCGCGCGGACCGCCAGCACGACATCGCGCAGGCGCGCATCGTCGGCCAGTTGCCAATAGTCGCGTGCGATCTTCGGCGCGGGTACGTTCTCGACGCGGCCGGCGTCGATCTCCTGCAGGTATTGGCTGTAACTGACGACCGCCTGTTCCTCGAAGTAGCCGACCAGGCGATGCGCGGTGCGCGCGGACACCAGGTACAGCAACAGGAAGAAGGTGAAGAACGCCGCCTGTGCCACGAGCACGAGCGCGCGTTCGATCCGGTTCGGGCGCGCGATCTCGATGAAGGTCATCAAGTGCATGCGCTCGTTCTCGGCTTCTTCCATCAGCGCGCGGATCCAGCCGTGGTCGTGCCGCATCCAGCGCAGGCAGCGCAGGTGGATCAGCGCGGCGCCGACCAGGCCCGGCACGGCGGCGACGGTTTCCAGCACGATCGCGCGATTGCCGTAGCGTTTGGCGAAGAAGGTGTCGGCGAGGAACCGCAGGCCGCGCGTGATGCCGTAGGCCACGCGGTCGGAGAGGTCGCGGACCGGGGCGTGGACGGTGGTGTCGATGAGGGCGGGGGTGGCGACGACCGGGGTGATGAGCGTGGCGTTCATGGAGGGCCTCCGTTTTCTCTTCTCGTATCCGATGGCGTGATGCTGCGCCGCGCCATCACAAACCTCCTTGACCAGGATCAAGCGCGCCGCGACCACCCTGAAGCGTTCACCCGCATGGATTGATCCGGATCAATGCACCCGCGCCGCCGGGACGCAAGGATGGCCACACACCCCGAGGAGGCCTGACCATGCAGTACCTCGTTGCCGCGACCGGCGGCGCCGCCAGCGTCGAATCGATCGCCGATCGCCTGATCCACCTGGACCCCGCCGCCCTGGTCGACATCGACCCGACCGGTCGCCTGCGGATCGCCACCGTGTTGCCCGATGCCGAAGTGCTGCTCGCACTCGGATTGGCGGGCCTGTTCGTCGCCGCCGGCGACCTGGAACGGCAGCCGTCGGAGTGTTGCGGCGGCTGCGGCGGCTGAGCGAAACACCATGGACACCAAGCTCGCCTTCGATTCCGACCTGCTGCGGCGCCACGACCGCCCGGGCCCGCGCTACACCTCGTATCCGACCGCGCCGCAGTTCCACGCGGGCTTCGGCGAACGCGAGTTGCGCGAAGCGGCTGCCTCGAGCAACGGTGATCCGATCCCGCGCCGCCTGTCCCTGTACGTGCACGTCCCCTTCTGCGAAAGCCCGTGCTTCTATTGCGGCTGCAATCGCGTGATCACGCGCGACAAGGCGCGCGGCGATGCGTACCTGGCGCGGTTGTTCCGCGAGATCGACCTGGCATCGCAACTGTTCGACCGCGACCGCGAAGTGATCCAGGTGCACTTCGGCGGCGGCACGCCGAATTTCCTCTCGCCGATGCAGTTGCGCGAAACGCTGGACACCATCGCGCGCCACTTCCGCATCGCCGACGCGCACGACCGCGACATCTCCATCGAGCTCGATCCGCGCCACGTCGACGCGAGCGATATCGCGGCGCTGGCGCAATGCGGTTTCAACCGCGCCAGCCTGGGCGTGCAGGATTTCGACCACGACGTGCAAGTGGCGGTGAACCGGGTGCAGAGCATCGCGCAGACGCGCGCAGTGGTGGATGCGTGCCGCGCGCATGGCTTCCGATCGGTCAACATCGATCTCATCTACGGCCTGCCGAAACAGACCGTGGCCGGATTCGACCGTACGCTCGACACGGTGGCGGAAATGCGTCCGGACCGCGTCGCCATCTACGGTTACGCGCACCTTCCGACGCTGTTCAAGGCGCAGCGGCGGATCCTCGCCGAGGACCTGCCCGACGCCGAGCGCCGCCTGGAAATCCTGCAACACGCGATCGCCCGCCTCACGCGCGAAGGCTACGTCTACATCGGCATGGACCACTTCGCGCTGCCCGACGACGACCTGGCCACGGCGCAGGCGCGCGGTGGGCTGCATCGCAATTTCATGGGTTACACCACGCACGCCGACAGCGACCTGATCGGCGTGGGCGTCAGCGCGATCAGCCACGTCGGCCCGAGCTTCAGCCAGAGCGCGCGCGACCTGCCGACCTGGGAGGCGATGATCGACAGCGGCCGCCTGCCCGTGTTCCGCGGCATGCGCCTGACCGAAGACGACCAGCTGCGCGCCGACCTCATCCAACGCTTGATGTGCCAGGGGGAGGTGCCCATCGACGCCCTCGAACGTCGCTACGACATCGTTTTTTCGACGTATTTCGCCGAGGCGCTCGCGCGGCTCGCGCCGCTGGTGGCCGACGGGCTGGTGCGGATCGAGCCGCTGCGCATCGCGGTCACCGCGCGGGGGCGCCTGCTCCTGCGCAACATCGCGATGTGTTTCGACCGCTACCTCGACGCGCCCGGCGAGGTGGTGGCGCCCCGGTTCTCGCGCGCGATCTGATCGCGTACTACCATCGCACGCGATGCGGCCGATCGCCTTCCCGCGCCAGGATGCCCGCACGCTGTCGGACGACGGCGATGCGCTGCATTTCTGCTCGACCTGCGCGTTTTCGCAGGCGTGCATGGACCAGGGCATGGACAAGGCCGCGCTGGCCGACCTGCACGTGCTGGTCGAACACATCGGTCCCTTCGCCGCGGGCGACCACATCTTCCGCGAAGGCGACCCCTTCGATGCGATCGCCGCGGTGCGCGCCGGGACCGTCAAGACCTACATCGTCGACCGCGAAGGGCACGAGCATGTGCTGGGGTTCCATCTGCCCGGCGAAATCATCGGGCTGGATGCGATCGACGTCGAACACTATCCCTGCAACGCCGTCGCGCTCGACACGGTGATGTTGTGCCGCTTCTCGTTCCCGAAGATGGCGGTGCTCGCTGCGCGCCTGCCCGGATTGCAACGACAGCTGTTCCGCCTGCTCAGCCGCGACATCGGCCGCGCCGCGTTGTTGGCCGGCGATTGGTCGGCCGACCAACGCATGGCCGCGTTCCTGGTGGGCATGTCGCGGCGCCTGTCCGCGCGCGGGTTTTCGCCCAACCGCTTCCAACTGACGATGCCGCGCACGGACATCGCCAACTACCTGCGCCTGGCGCCCGAAACGGTGAGCCGCGTGTTGCGTCGCTTCCAGCAGGAGCACCTGGTGCGCGTGGAAGGGCGGGGCCTGGAAATCACCGACACCCAGGCCCTGCACGCGCTGGCCGCGCCCGTGCTGCGCGATTGACCTGAATCAAGGCGTCGCGCGCGCTCCGCGCGCAGCATCCCTCCCGAAGACACAGGGAGGAGCGCATGAACACCACACGCAGGCTTTGGCTCGGGCTGGCGGCGTTGCTGATCGCATCGTTCGCCGTGCTGCTCTGGGCCGGGGGCGAAATCTTTCGCGCCGCGCCACCGATTCCGGAGCGCGTCGTCTCCGAAACGGGGCAGTTGGTCTACACGCGCGCCGACATCGAGCGCGGACGCCAGGTCTGGCAATCGATGGGCGGCATGCAACTGGGCTCGATCTGGGGGCACGGTGCGTACGTCGCACCCGACTGGAGCGCCGACTGGCTGCATCGCGAAGCGGTCGCGGTGCTGGATGCGTGGGCGCGGCAGGAAGGCAGCCCGTCGTACGCGGCCTTGTCGAACGAACGCCAGGGCGCACTACGCGCGCGACTGCAGGGCATGTTGCGCACCAACGGTTACGACGCACGGACCGGCACGATCGTGTTGCCGCGCGATCGCGTCGTGGCGCTATCGAATGTCGCCGCGCATTACGAAAGCCTGTTCGGTAACGACCCGGCGACGGCAAGCCTGCGCGAAGCCTATGCGATGAAGGAATCCACGGTGCCGGACGCGACGCACCGTCGCGCGCTCACCGCCTTCTTCTGGTGGACCGCCTGGGCCGCGGGCACGCAACGGCCCGACGCCGAGGTCACCTACACCAACAACTGGCCGAGCGAACCGCTGATCGGGAATACGCCGCCGCCCTCGCTGTGGGCATGGTCGGTGTTCAGTGTGTTGTTCCTGATCGCCGGCATCGGCCTGCTCGGATGGCACCACGCGCGGACGCATGCGCGCGGTGAAGCACCGCATGCACTTCCGGCCAGCGATCCGATGGCCACGCTGCGCATCACGCCTTCGATGCGCGCGACCGCAAAATACTTCTGGGTCGTGCTCGCCCTGTTCCTTGTCCAGATCGGGCTGGGCGCGATGACCGCGCATTACCAGGTCGAAGGGCAGCACGCCTACGGCCTGGACCTCTCCGCGATCCTGCCGTACGCGATCACGCGCACCTGGCACACGCAGCTGGCCGTGCTGTGGATCGCCGTCGCATGGCTCGGCACCGGCTTGTACATCGCACCGGCGATGTCGGGGCACGAACCGAAGTACCAACGCCTGGGCGTCAACGTGCTCTGGGGGTGTTTGCTGGTCATCGTGGTCGGTTCGTTCGCGGGCCAGTGGCTGGCGGTGATGCAGAAGCTCGGACTCGAGCACAACTTCTGGTGGGGACACCAGGGGTGGGAATACGCGGACATGGGGCGCTTCTGGCAATGGTTCCTCTTCGCCGGCCTGCTGATCTGGCTCACGCTGGTCGGCCGCGCGTTGTGGCCCGTGCTGCGCGGGCCCGCGACGGAGACCAAGGGCATCATCGCGCTGTTGTTCCTGTCCACGGTCTGCATCGGCTTGTTCTTCGGCGCGGCGCTGATGTGGGGCGAGCACACGCACCTGTCGGAAGTGGAGTATTGGCGCTGGTGGCTCGTGCACCTGTGGGTGGAAGGCTTCTTCGAAGTCTTCGCCACCGCCGTGATGGCACTGATCTTCACGCGACTGGGATTGGTGCAGGCGAAGACGGCGACGACCGCGGTGCTGTTCGCGACGATCGTGTTCATGGCCGGCGGCGTGCTCGGCACCTTGCACCACCTGTACTTCGTCGGCACGCCGACCGCGGTGGTGGCGCTGGGCGCGAGCTTCAGCGCGCTGGAAGTCGTGCCGCTGGCGTACATCGGCTTCGAGGCCTACCACACCTACAAACTCGGCCACGCCACGCCCTGGATGGCGCGCTATCGCTGGCCGATCCTGTTCTTCGTCGCGGTCTCGTTCTGGAACCTGGTGGGCGCCGGCCTGTTCGGCTTCCTCATCAACCCGCCGGTGTCGCTGTACTACATGCAGGGCCTGAACCTCACGCCGCTGCATGGCCACACGGCATTGTTCGGCGTCTACGGGATGCTGGGCATCGCGCTGCTGCTGTTCTGCATGCGCGGCCTGCGCGGCCTGCGCGGGCAGATGCACTGGGACGTGCGCCCGCTGAAGGTGGCGTTCTGGTGCTTCAACATCGGGCTGTCGATGATGGCGCTGTTCACCCTGTTGCCGCTGGGCATCATGCAGTTGCTGGCGACGCTCCAGCACGGCTACGCGTATGCGCGCTCGGCCGAATTCATGCAGCGGCCGATCGTCGACCTGCTGGTGTGGATGCGGGTCCCCGGCGACACGGTGTTCAGCGTCGGCGCGCTCGCCTTGTGCTGGTTCGTGTTCCGCCTGTGGGTGCTGCCGCGTCGCGAGACCACGGGCGTTGCGATCGCCGACACGGAGCGCTGAGATGCACCTGGTCAAGGCCCCGCATCGGCTGATGTTCTTCATCGGTGCGGGGAACGTGTTGCTGGCGATGGCGTGGTGGTCGGCGTGGTTGGTCTCGACGCGTTGGCCCGACGTACTGCATCTGGCACAACCCGCGCAGTACGCCGGATGGCTGCACGCGACCGTCATGCAGTACCAGGTGTTGGCGAGTTTCGTGTTCGGCTTCCTGCTCACCGTGTTTCCGCGATGGATGGGATTGCCGGAACTGCCGCGCGTGCGCTACGTGCCCGTCGGGATCGGCTTGTTCGGCGGGCAGATCGCGACCTTGCTCGGCGCGCTCGGTTGGGCGCCGGGTATCGCGGTGGGGACCGCGCTCACCCTCGCCGGCTGGAGTTGGGGCGTCGGTGTCCTCGCGTGGCTCGTGGTCAGCGAGCGCGGCACCACGTGGCATGCGCGCGCGTGCCTGTCGGCATTGATGCTCGGGTGCATCGGCGTGTACGGATGGGCGTGGTTCGTCGCCGGCGGATCGCCGTCGTGGGCCTTCGCCAGCATCAAGCTCGGTACGTTCGGCTTCCTGCTGCCCATGTACCTCACTGTCGCGCATCGCATGTTTCCGTTCTTCGCGTCCAACGTCGTGAAGGGCTATGTGCCATGGCGTCCGATGGGGTTGCTCGCGGCGACGCTTGCGTTATGCGTCGTGCACCTGGCGCTGGAATTGGTGCATGGGTATGCGTGGTTGTGGATCGCCGACGTGCCCTTGTTCGTCCTCGCCCTGGTGATGCTGGTGCGCTGGTGGCCGCGCGGCGCGAAGCCGGGCCTGCTCACGGTGCTGTTCGTCGGCCTGGCGTGGTTGCCGGTGACCTTCGCGCTGTATGTCGCGCAAAGCCTGGCCTACCTGGGCACCGGCAATTACCTGCTCGGTCGTGCGCCGGCGCATGCGTTGTTCGTCGGGTTCTTCGGCAGCGTGCTGGTGGCGATGGTCACGCGGGTCACGCAAGGGCATTCGGGTCGACCGTTGGTGATGCCGCCGGCCGCATGGTTCGCGTTCGTCGCGGTGCAGGGCGTTGCGCTGGTGCGCGTGGGTGCGGAACTGGCGGCCGATCCCCTTCGATGGCAGGCGATCGCCGCGATCGGTTGGCTGGTCGCGCTGTCGCCGTGGGTGGTGCGCCTGGGGCACATCCATCTCGCGCCGCGCATCGATGGGAAGCCCGGCTGATGCTCGCGTTCTACGCACAAATCAAGCTTTTCCACATCTTCGTCGCGCTGCTCAGCGGAAGCCTGTTCGCGTTGCGCGGCACCTTCGCGCTGGCCGGCGCACGTTGGCCGCACGCGGCACCGGTGCGCTGGACGAGTTACGCGATCGACACCGCGCTGCTCACCGCCGCGCTGATGTTGCTCACGATCCTGCCCGGCGCGGTCTTCGCCAACGGCTGGCTCGCCGTGAAGCTGGCCTTGCTCGTCGGTTACGTCGTGCTGGGCGTGCATGCGTTGCGGCGCGCGAAGACGCAGCGTGGGCGCGTGATCTCTTTCCTCGGTGCGCTCGTGTTGTTCGCGTGCATCTACGCGACGGCGCGTTCGCACGATCCTGCCGGGCTGCTGCGCTGGTGGCTGTCGTGATCGTCGCCGGGCGCCACTGGATCCGCGACGCAGTCGCACAATTGCGGCGTGAAGCGAACCGTTGCGCGGAGACGCAGTTGCTGCGGCTGGATCTGCCCGACTATCCGGGCATCCCGTTCTACTTCAAGGACGAGTCGGCGCATCCGACCGGCAGCCTCAAGCATCGCCTGGCGCGTTCGCTGTTCCTGTACGCGCTGTGCAACGGACGGCTGCGCGAAGGGCAGGGGGTGGTCGATGCATCTTCGGGCAGCACGGCGATCTCCGAGGCCTGGTTCGCGCGCATGCTCGGGCTGCCCTTCGTCGCGGTGATGCCCGCGCGCACCGCGCCGCGCAAGATCGCCGAGGTGCGTGCATTGGGCGGCACGTGCGACCTCGTCGACGATCCCGTGCAGGTGCACGCGCGCGCGGCGTGGCATGCGGACAACGGCGCGTGCCACCTCGACCAGTTCGGGCTTGCCGAGCGCGCGACCGACTGGCGCGGCAACAACAACATCGCGCAATCGCTGCTGGGCCAGATGGCATCGGAATCCGAACCGGAGCCGGCGTGGATCGTCTGCGGCGCGGGCACCGGCGGAACGTCGGCGACCATCGGCCGCTTTCTGCGCTACCAGGGACTGTCCACGCGACTGTGCGTCGCCGAACCGACGGGTGGCGCGTTCGCCGAAGGTTGGCGCACGCGCGATCCCGACGCGCGCGCCACGCAGTGCACGGTGATCGAAGGCATCGGGCGCCCGCGCGTGGAGCCGGGCTTCCTGTTCGATGTCGTGGAGGATGTCGTCGAAGTCGACGACGCCGATTCGATCGCCTGCGCGTGGTGGCTCCATGCGTGGCTCGGCCGACGGTTCGGAGGCTCATCGGGAACCAACCTGGCGGCGTGCCTGCGCATCGCCGACACGATGCGCGCCCGTGGCCAGCGCGGCAGCATCGTCACGCTGTTGTGCGATCGCGGCGAACGTTACGCGCAGACATTGTTCGATCCGGCGTGGCTGCACGCTCGCGGCCTCACGCGCGGCACGCGCGCACTGCCGGCGCTGCCTGGCTGAGCCGTTCGTCGGTGGCCGTCCACGGCCCCGGTCGGAGTTGATCTGGATCAGCAGCCGGCGCTTCGCCTGCCGCCATGCTGGCTGCAACGGGCATCCGCTCCGCTTCGGAGATACCTGCAATGACCTTCCGTCACTGGTTGATCGTCCTCGCCTGCGCTTGCGCGCTCGCGGGGTGCCGCGGCAACGAAACCGCGCCGGTCGCGAAAAGCGACGACACCGGCGGCTCGCTGAAAGGCGACCTGGGCCCGCCGCAGGGGCCGGACATCAAGGCGGTCGTGACCCAACCGCCGATGGTGCCGCCGCCCACCGGGCGCAAAGTGCCCGCGCGCGTGATCGTCGAACTGGAAGTCATCGAAAAACAGATGCCGATCTCCGAAGGCGTGACCTACACCTTCTGGACCTTCGGCGGCACCGTGCCGGGCAACTTCATCCGCGTGCGCCAGGGCGACACGGTGGTGTTCCACCTGCACAACCGCGCCGACAGCAAGATGCCGCACAACATCGACCTGCACGGCGTCACCGGTCCGGGCGGCGGCGCGGCCTCCAGCTTCACTGCGCCGGGCCATGTCTCGCGCTTCACCTTCAAGGCGCTCAATGCGGGCCTGTTCGTTTATCACTGCGCGACCGCGCCGGTCGGCATGCACGTGGCCAACGGCATGTACGGTTTGATCCTCGTCGAACCGCCGGAAGGTTTGCCGCCGGTGGATCGCGAGTACTACGTCATGCAGGGCGATTTCTACACCGCAGGGCGTTATCGCGAGAAAGGCCTGCAGGCCTTCGACATGCAGAAGGCCATCGACGAACACCCGACCTACGTGTTGTTCAACGGCATGGAAGGCGCGCTCACCGGCGACAAGGCGCTCAAGGCCAATACCGGCGAGACCGTGCGCTTGTTCGTGGGCAACGGGGGACCGAACCTGGTGTCGAGCTTCCACGTCATCGGCGAGATCTTCGACAAGGTGTGGTTCGAAGGCGGCACGCGCTTCCAGGAAAACGTGCAGACCACGCTGATTCCCTCGGGCGGCGCGGCGATCATGGATTTCCACGTCGAGGTGCCCGGCAGTTACATGCTGGTCGACCACTCGATCTTCCGCGCGTTCAACAAGGGCGCGATCGCGGTCCTCAAGGCCGAAGGCCCCGAACGCAAGGACATCTATTCGGGCAAGGAAGTCGACGCGGTGTACTTGGGCGACCGCGCGCAACCCAGCCTCGCGGCGGTGGACAAGGCGGCCGAAGCGGCGAGCGCCGGGGATCTGACCGTCGACGACCAGGTCAAGGCGGGCCAGGCCTTGTTCGCCGGCACGTGCTCCACGTGCCACCAGGGCGAAGGCCAGGGCCTGCCGGGTGTGTTCCCGCCCTTGGCGAAATCCGACTACATCGCCGCCGATCCCAAGCGCGTGCCGCAGATCATGCTGCACGGCCTGGTCGGCAAGGTCACGGTCAACGGGCGCGAATACGACTCCAACATGCCGCCGATGAGCCAGTTGAACGACGACGAAGTGGCGAACATCGCCACGTACGTGCTCAACAGTTGGGGCAATCCCGGCGGCCGCGTCACCAAGGAGGAAGCGGCGAAGATCCGCGCGACCCAGACCGCGAACGCTTCCGAAGGACATTGAGATGCGTGCTGTCGCCGCCGGCCTCGTGCTGTTGTGCGCCGTCCTCGCCGGCGGCGCGATGGCGGCCGCGGCGCCGACGCGCTACGCCGGATTGCCGGGCGGCAAGTTCAAGTCGGCGTTGCGCTACGACGACGCGAAGGGCAAGCCGGTGCGCATCGCGCCGTTCGCGCTGATGCGCACGCCGGTCACCAATGCGCAGTTCCTCGCATTCGTGCAGGCGCACCCGGAGTGGCGGCGCGACCGCGTCGCCGGCGTGTTCGCCGAGCAGCGCTACCTGATGCATTGGGCCGGGCCCACGCAGTTGGGTGCGCAAGCGCACGCCGACCAACCGGTCGTCTGGGTGAGTTGGTTCGCCGCCGATGCGTATTGCCAGTCGGTCGGCGCACGATTGCCGACGTGGAACGAATGGGAATACGCGGCCGCCGCCGACGAACGCCATCGCGATGCGCGCGCCGATCCCGCATGGCGCGAGCGCATCCTGGGCTGGTATTCGCGGCCGTCGGATACGGCGCTGCCACGCGCCGGGCTGCAAGCGCCCAATGCGTATGGCGTGCAGGACCTGCACGGCCTGGTGTGGGAATGGACCGAGGATTACGCCTCCCTGCTGGTGAGCGCGGACAATCGCAGCCAGGGCGATGCGGACAAGCAGAAATTCTGCGGTGCCGGCGCGCTGTCGACGGACGACCGCGACAACTATGCCGTGCTGATGCGCGTGGCGATGCTCTCCTCGCTCCAGGCGCGCGATGCCACGGCCAACCTCGGATTCCGATGCGCCAGGAGTGCGCCATGACGATGCTCCGCGCCACGATGATGGCCATCGCACTGTTGCTCGCCGCCTTGCCGTCGCAGGCGGCAAAGCCGGTCCCGCTGCCGCGCGATTCGGTGTACCAACTCACCCTGCCGCTCACCGATGCGCAGGGCCGCACGCAGGATTGGCGCCACCTGCAGGGCAAGCCGCGGCTGGTGGCGATGTTCTACACCTCGTGCCCCTACATGTGCCCGTTGATCGTGGAATCGGCCAAGGGCGTCGAGCGCGCGCTCCCCGCCGACAAGCGCGCCGCGATCGGCGTCGTGCTCATCAGCCTGGATCCGGTTCGTGATACGCCCGCCGCCCTGCGCGCGATGGCGAGCAAGCGAAACGTCGATGCGAACCGATGGACGCTGGCCGCGCCGGCGCCCGGCGACGTGCGCAACGTCGCGGGCGTGCTAGGCGTGCAATACCGCGCGCTGGCCGACGGCAATTTCAATCACACCAGCGCGCTGGTCCTGCTCGACGCACAGGGGCGCATCGTGGCGCGCACCGAACGCATGGGCGCATCGCCGGATCCGGAATTCCTCGCCGCGGTGAAGGCGCAGCTTTAGTTGCCCGCGCCGCTTTGTCCTTCGACCAAGGAGGCTGCACGATGTCCGTCACCAATCCGCAGACCGGCACCAACGTCCACGAAATCGCCGAGCGCATCTATCGCATCAGCACGCCGATCGACCTGCCGGACGGCACGGCGTTCTCGTTCAACCAATACCTGATCGATGACGAGGAGCCGCTGCTGTTCCATGCCGGCTTGCGGCAGTTGTTCCCGTTCGTGCTCGAAGGCGTGGAGAGCGTGATGCCGGTGACGCGGTTGCGGCACGTGGCCTTCTCGCACGTCGAAGCCGACGAATGCGGCGCGCTCAACGATTGGCTGGCCGTCGCGCCGCATGCGGCGCCGCTGTGCGGGACGATCGCGGCGATGGTGTCGATCAACGATCTCGCCGATCGCCCGCCACGCGCGCTCGCCGATGGCGAAGCGGTGTCGCTCGGCCAACACACCGTGCGCTGGATCGATGCCGCGCACCTGCCGCATGGATGGGAATGCGGCTTCATGATGGAAGAACGCACGCGCACCATGTTATCCGGCGATTTGTTCACGCAACCCGGGCGCGGGCTGCCTGCGCTCACCGACACCGACGTCCTCGGGCCCAGCGAAGCCTTCCGCAAGGCGATGGATTATTTCTCGCACAGCAAGAACGCGGGCGAATTGCTGGAGAAGCTCGCGCGCTTCGAGCCGACCACGCTCGCTTGCATGCACGGTAGTGCGTGGCGCGGAGATGGCGCATCATTGCTGCGGGCGCTCGCGGGCGAACTGGTGCGTTGAATCATGAGCAAGACCGTCCTTGTGACAGGGGCCAATCGCGGCATCGGCTTGTCGCTGGCTCAACAATTCGCGGCGCGCGGCGACCGTGTGATCGGCGTGTGCCGGAAGACAAGCGATGCGCTGCAGGCCACCGGCGCGCGCGTGGAAGCGGGCGTGGATGTCACCGACGAGGCGGCCGTCCAGGCGATGGCGCAGCGCCTGCGCGACGAACGCATCGATATCCTCGTCGCCAACGCCGGCATCCTTGAACGCGATTCGCTGGATCCGCTCGACATCGGGGCGATCCGGCGGCAGTTCGAAGTCAACACGCTCGGCCCGCTGATCGTCGTGCACGCCTTGCGCGACAACCTTGCCAGCGGTGCGAAGGTCGGATTGATGACCAGCCGCATGGGCTCGATGGAAGACAACACCTCGGGCGGGTATTACGGTTATCGCGCCTCCAAGGCGGCGCTGAACGCGATCGGCAAATCGCTGTCGCTGGACCTGGCCTCGCGCAAGATCTCGGTCGTGCTGCTGCATCCGGGCTATGTCGCCACCGACATGGTCGGCGGCAGTGGCGATGTCACGCCCGACGAGGCCGCCAAACAGTTGATCGCACGCATCGATGCGCTGACGCCCGAGCGTTCGGGGACGTTCCAGCACGCCAACGGGTCATCCCTTCCCTGGTGATCACTTCGCGCGGATCTTCGCCTTCGCCTTGACGCGTTCGTCGAGCACGGCGGTGACCAACGCACCGACGAACACGATCACCGCCGCGTAATAGATCCAGACCAGCGCGAGCACCAGCGTGCCCATCGAACCGTACGCGACGCCGGGCGACGCGGTCTGCAAATACCACGCGATCGCCGCTCGGCCCAGGACGAACAACAGCGCCGTGAGCGCGCCGCCCTGCAGGGCACGGCGCCATCCGACCTTGCGGTCGGGCAGGTACTGGTACATCAACGCGAAGCCGATCGCGTAGACCAGCCACGCGGCCATGCTCGCCAGCAGCGGCAGCATCCAGTCGAAACGCCCGAACACGACCTGCAGGATCGTAGTGATCGTCATCGACACGAGCAGCAGGAACCCGAGCCCGAACACGAGCCCCAGCGAGAACACGCGCTTGCGCAGCCACGCCTTCACGCCTTCCAGGTGCGCCGCTTCGGTGCGGAAGATGCGGTTGAGCGCGTCCTGCAATTGCGCGAACACAGCAGTGGCACCGACGAACAGCAGCGCCAGGCTCCACCAGCCCGCGATCGAGCCCGTGTCGGGCCGCGCCTTCGCGTTCGCGATGATCGTGCGCCCGACGCCTTCGGCCTCCGCGCCCGCGAGCAGCGCCACTTGCCCCATCACCGCGTCCTGCGCGCCGGGCAGCAGCGCACTGACCAGCCACACCAGCAACAGCATCAGCGGCGCCAGCGACAGCAAGGCGTAGAGCGCGAGCGCGGCCGATTGCGTCATCAGGTCGGCATCGACGAAGCGGCGGAACAACGCGCCGGCGAAACTGCCCTCCGCGCGCCGGACGAAGGCCGAGACGGTGGGTTTGCGTTTCGATCGGCCGCTCTGTTCTCGCGGCGCCGTGGATTGGGTGGGGTCGAGCTTCTTCGCGAGTTTGGCCATGGCCCCAGAAGGCCAGCCTGCGTGTGAAGACCGTGGCGATTCAACGCGGCTATCGCCTTCATTCGAACGTTCGATTATCCCGATGGCGAGCGCAGGACTAACGTCCTCGTGTTGACCCACCACCGGCCATGCCAAGGAGCTTGCCCATGAACGAGATGTCGAAGTGCCCCGTGATGGCCCATCGCAAGACGCGGAACAATTCGCACTGGTGGCCCGATCAGCTGAATCTGGATGTGTTGCACCAGCACGCGGGGCTGGGCGATCCGATGTTGGAGGACTTCAACTATCGCGCCGAGTTCAAGACGCTCGACCTGGATGCCGTCACCAAGGATCTCACCGACCTGATGACCGACTCGCAGGATTGGTGGCCCGCCGATTTCGGCCACTACGGCGGCTTCTTCATTCGCATGGCGTGGCATGCCGCAGGCACGTATCGCATCTTCGACGGGCGCGGTGGCGCGCGTTCGGGCGAACAACGCTTCGCGCCGCTCAACAGCTGGCCGGACAACGGCAACCTGGACAAGGCGCGTCGCCTGTTGTGGCCGATCAAGCAGAAGTACGGACGCAAGTTGTCGTGGGCCGACTTGATGATCCTGGCGGGCAACGTGGCGATCCAATCGATGGGTGGGCCGATCTTCGGTTTCGGTGGCGGCCGCGAGGATGTGTGGGAACCGCAGCCGATCGACTGGGGCCCCGAATCCACCTGGCTCGGCGACGAGCGTTACAGCGGCGAGCGCGAACTCGCCAATCCCTTCGGCGCCGTGCAGATGGGCCTGATCTACGTGAACCCGCAAGGGCCCAACGGCAATCCCGATCCGGTCGCGTCGGGCCGCGACATCCGCGAAACCTTCGCGCGCATGGCGATGAACGATTACGAGACCGTCGCGCTCGTCGCCGGAGGCCACACCTTCGGCAAGTGCCACGGCGCGGGCCCCGACCACCACGTCGGCACCGAACCGGAAGGCGCGAACATCGAAGAACTCGGCTTTGGATGGAAGAGCACCTACGAAAGCGGCATCGCCGAACACGCGATCACCAGCGGCCTGGAAGGCGCGTGGACCGCGACGCCGACCAAGTGGGACATGAGCTACTTCGAAACCCTGTTCGGCAACGAATGGGAATTGACGAAGAGCCCCGCCGGCGCGCACCAGTGGAAACCGAAGGGCGATGCGAGCCGCAACGTGCCCGATGCGCACATCAAGGGCAAGTTGAACCAGCCGATGATGACGACCGCGGATCTGGCGCTGCGCTTCGATCCGGTCTACGAAAAGATTTCGCGGCACTTCCTCGCCAATCCGGCGGAGTTCGCCGATGCCTTCGCGCGTGCGTGGTTCAAGCTCACGCATCGCGACATGGGCCCGAAGGTGCGTTACCTCGGCAAGCTGGTGCCGAAGGAAGACCTGATCTGGCAGGACCCGGTGCCGCCGGTCGATCATCCGCTGATCGGCGATGCCGATATCGCCGCGCTGAAGCAGCAGATCCTCGCCTCCGGTTTGTCGATTCCGCAATTGGTGAAAGCGGCGTGGGCCTCGGCGTCGACCTTCCGCGGCTCGGATCTGCGCGGCGGCGCGAACGGCGCGCGCGTGCGCCTGGAGCCGCAGAAGAATTTCGAGGCGAACGAACCGGCGGAACTCGAGAAAGTGTTGTCGCAACTCGAATCGATCCGCAGCGGTTTCGGCAAGAAGGTTTCGCTCGCCGACATGATCGTGCTCGGCGGCGCGGCGGCGGTGGAAGCGGCGGCGAAGAAGGCCGGCCACGACGTCACCGTGCCGTTCAAACCCGGACGCACCGATGCGACGCCCGAGCAAACCGATACCGATTCCTTCCTCGTGCTCGAACCGGCGCTCGATGGCTTCCGCAACTATGTGCGCGCAGGCGCGGAGAAGCTCGCCGCGGTTGCGCTGGTCGACCGCGCAAGCCTGCTCACGCTGACCGCGCCGGAAATGACGGCGCTCGTCGGCGGCATGCGCGCGCTGGGCGCGAACACCGGCAACACGCGGCACGGCGTGTTCACCGATCGCCCGGGCACGCTCACGACGGATTTCTTCCGCAACCTGCTCGACATGCGCACGGCGTGGAAGGCGTCGGAAAACGAACCCGGCGTGTTCGAAGGCCGCGACCGCAAGACCGACGCGGTGAAGTGGACGGCGACGATGGCCGACCTGATCTTCGGCTCCAACGCGCAACTGCGTGCGTTGGCGGAGGTGTATGCCGCCAGCGATGGCGAAAAGCATTTCGTCAGCGACTTCGTGAATGCCTGGACGAAAGTGATGGAACTCGACCGTTTCGACCTGCGTTACCGCGACGCCGCGTAATCGCCCTTCCCCCTCCCCTGCGAAGGCAGGGGAGGGCCGGGGAGGGGTTGCGCCGGTGCATACGCAACTTCCATACCCACACACTCCCTCACTTGCCCTACCTACCAACTGGTAGGCAAATAGGGCGCATGCCCGAAACACGCGCCCGATTGCTGGCCGAAGCGGAAATCCTCCTCCGCACGCGAGGCTACGCGGCTTTCAGTTACGCCGACCTCGCCGATCGCATCGCGATCCGCAAAGCCAGCATCCACCACCACTTCCCGACCAAGGAAGCGCTGCTGGCGGCGCTGGTCGACGAATACCTCGCGCGCTTCATCGCCACGCTCGCGACACTAGCCGCCACGCAAACCGACGTGCGCGAACGCCTGCGCGCCTATGCGCGCCTGTTCTTCGACGGCATCGAACAAGGTTTGCTGCCGCTGTGCGGTGCGTTGTCGGCCGAACGCAACGCGCTGCCCGATGGCATGCGCCCGGTGGTCGCGCGCTTCTTTCAATTGCACCTGGATTGGCTGGTCGAACAGATCGACGAGGGCATCGCAACGGGCGACATCGCGGCACAGGTCAATGCGAACGATGCCGCGCACCTGCTGCTCGGCGCACTCGAAGGCGGAAGCTTCGTCGCATGGGCGCTGGACGACCCGGCGACGATGCTGCGGGCCTTCGACGCGGCGATGCAGACCCTCGCACCACAACGCACGGCGCCGGCGACACGGCGCTCTTCCCCCAGGAGATCGTCATGAGCAACACGTATCGCGGCACCTGTTTCTGCGGCGCGGTCGAAGTCGAAACCACCGGCGCGCCCGTGGGCATGGGCTATTGCCACTGCAATTCCTGCCGCAGTTGGTCCGCCGCGCCGGTCAACGCCTTCACGCTGTGGCAGCCCGATGCGGTGCGCGTGACGAAGGGCCAGGAATTCCTCGGTCATTACAGCAAGACGCCCTTGAGCGATCGCCACTACTGCACGCAGTGCGGCGGGCACCTGTACAACGCGCATGCGCCGTTGAAACTGATCGATGTGTTCGCGGCGACCTTGCCCACGCTGAAGTTCGAACCGGGCGTGCACGTCAACTACGCCGAGACCGTCCTCCCGATGAAGGACGGCCTGCCGAAGTTGAAGGATTTCCCGAAGGAGCTCGGCGGAAGCGGGATCGCGATCGACGAGATCTAGCGCTGGCTCAGCGCCGTCATCGCGGGCGTGTCCACCGAGTGCACCGCATCTTCGATCACGTCCGCGACGTCGTAGGCACGCGACAGCATCGGCACGTGGCCCGACAGCAGCGACACGGTGTGCGCCTGGATCTTCGCGGCCATCGCGCGCTGCGCGTCGGGATCGAGCATGCGGTCGGTTTCGGCCACGATGTACCAGCTCGGCTTGGACGCCCATGCGGCCACGCCGACCTTTTCGTCGTAGTTGGCGGCGCGCACCGGCGCCTGCGTGGCGGCGATGCGCAGGCCGTCGCGCTGCGGCACGTCCTGCACGAAATCGGTGAGGATCGTCTGCGGCGCCAGCGTGAGGTAACCGTCGGCGCTGACGACGGGATGTTCGACGCCCGGCGCGGTCGGGAAGGCTTTGATGTCCTCGCGCGAGGACGCACCCGCCGACGGCGCGAACGCGGCGACATACACCAGCGCCTTCACCTTCGCGTTGGCGCCCGCCTCGGTAATGACGGTGCCGCCCCACGAATGGCCCACGAGCACGACCGGCCCGGTCTGGGCGTTGATCACGCGGCGGGCGACGTCGACGTCGTCCTCCAGCGAGGTCAGCGGATTCTCGACGGCGATCGCCTTGATGCCGCGCGACTGGAGCACACGGATGACCTTCTGCCACGACTCGGCGTCGACGAAGGCGCCGTGGACGAGAACGACCGTCGGCGCGTCGGCGGGCGGCGGCGGTGGCGCCTTGGTCTTGTGCCCGGCGAATGCGGAAGTGCTCGCGAGGAGCAAAGCGGCGGCGAGCAGGGAATGGATGAGCTTCACGGAACGGCCTGCGGGAATGACTGTGTCGTCATCGATATCGGGAGGCATGGCCCGTCCGGCAATCGACACGCGCGCAATTGAGCGTTCCGGATGAGCGCTCCGTAACGGAGATATGCTTTTGGTCCGCGCAGTGCTGCACAGGAGTTTGCCGATGAGCGAGTACCGCAAGACCGCCGAGGCGGTCGCCAAGCTGACGCCGCAGCAGTTCGCCGTCACCCAGGAAGGCGCCACCGAGCGCCCGGGCACCGGCGAATACCTGGACAACCACGCACCCGGCATCTACGTCGACATCGTGTCCGGCGAACCGTTGTTCGCCTCGTCGGCGAAGTACGAATCCGGTTGCGGCTGGCCCAGCTTCACCAAGCCGATCGCGCCGGCGAACATCCAGGAAGTCCGGGACGCCTCGTACGGCATGGTCCGCACCGAGGTGCGTTCGGCAAACGGCGACAGTCATCTCGGCCACGTGTTCGACGACGGCCCGCGCGACCAGGGCGGGCTGCGCTACTGCATCAATTCGGCCGCGCTGCGGTTCATTCCGCGCGAGGAGATGGAAGCGGCCGGTTACGGTGCGTGGCTCGACCAGGTCGAAGACCGGCCCTGACTTACGCCGCCTGCGCGAGGTCTTCGGCCATGGCGCGCCAACGCGGCAATTGGTCGAGATGGCCGACCTTGCGCAGGTACTCGGTATCCGGCGGCGTGCCGTTGACCAAGGCGGCTGCGACATGCACCGCACCGGCGACCCAGAAACCGCGGATGCGCGAAGGGTTGGTGTGGAACGCGACGGCTTCGACGATCGGCGCGGGCAAGCCCCACAGGCCGAGCAGGTAAGCGCCCGCGGCGTTGTGCGGAACCGACTGGCCGTTGGCGTCCAGGCGCGAGGCCGCCGGCAACAACAGGCCGACTTCGGCGAGCAGGCCCGCGGTGGCCGCCATTTCGGCGCTGGTCGCGTCGAGCATCTGGCCGGCCAGGCGCGAGATGCGCAGCGCGCGGTCGCGCACGCCCATCGCTTCGGCCGAGCTGGAGCCGACGAAGAACACTTCGCTCGCCAGCACCAGTTGGCGCAACACGTTCTGGCCCAGGCGCGTGACCGCCGTGCGCAGGTCGGTGATCTCGCGCCCGGTGGAAAAATAGGCCGAGTTGGTCATGCGCAAGACCTGCGCGGCGACGGCCGGATCCATGCCGATGGAATCGGCAATGCGCGCGGCGCTGACGTTCGGGTCGCGCAGCAGGCGCGTGAGCGCGAGGTATTGGTTGGGTGCGGCGGGGAGCGAACCGACGCGGCCGATCGCTTGCTTCAACGCAGGATCGGCGAGCAATGCCCGCAGTTCCATCGCGCTTTCCACCGCGTCGATCAGCGCCAGTCCATCCAGCGGTTCGGGCAGCACGCGGTGCGCCACTTCCAGCGCATGCAGCGGTTGCTGTTCGTCGCTCGAGTGCGTCAACAGGATGCGCATCGTTTCCGGATGCCGCGTGCGCAATTGCCCGAGCAGGCCGATGCCGCTGCAATCGCCGACTTCCTCGGCGCATGCGATCACGTCGGGCACCCGGTCGCCGGACAGGGCGGCGTCGGCGTTGCGTGCCCACTCCAGCGTCCAGTCCAGGCCGTTGTCGTCGAGTTCCCGCTTCACCTGCGCGATGTGCGCATCGTTGTCGCTCACGACCAGAATCAGCACTGCTCTCTCTCCGTCAATCGCGGTCTTCCCTGCGATAGCGGCCGGTCGGCAGCGGCGCTTGAGCGCCGTGTTCACGAAGTGGGACGTGGTTCGCGAATTCCATCGGCAACACCGCGTGCACGCGAGTCCCCTGGCCGGCGGCCGTCTGCATCAGGAGCATGCCGCCGACCTGGTGCGCGCGCTCGCGCATCGTGAGTTGTCCGAGCCCGGCGCCGTCGGCGGGGTCGAAGCCGCGCCCATCGTCCACGACGTCCAGCCGCAGCGCCTGGCCCTCGTCGACAGGCGCGAGCGACAGCGTCACGACGTTCGCCCCGGAGTGGCGGACGATGTTGGTCAGCGCTTCCTGCGCGATGCGGAAACATGCCAGCTCGACGTCGGGCGATGGCCGGCGCGGAAGCGGGGTCATCCTGACGACCAGCTGCGGCTTGCCCGAGCGGAACAGGGTCTCGGCCTGCCACCGCAATGCGGTCTCCAGGCCCAATGTGTCCAGTTGCGGCGGACGCAACAGGATCGAGAGATTGCGCAGCTTCGCGATGGTCTGGTCGGTGGTGGCGATGATGTCGGCGAGGATCTCCTCGCTGCGCGCCTTGCCCTGGCCGTCGGCGTCGTCTTCGCTGCGCAACGACATCGCGCCCAGCTTGATCGCGGTGATCGCTTGTCCGATGTCGTCGTGCAGTTCGCGCGAGAGCGTGCGCCGCTCGTCTTCCTGCACGTGCAGCAGGCGACGGGCCATGCGTTCGAGTTCCTCGCGCAGGTGGCTCTGTTCCTGCAGGCCGTGATTGACCTTCTCGTAAGCGTCGTGGCACCGGATGGAAAACTGGTTCATCGCTTCGGCCAGCGGCGCCAGTTCGCTCGGCAGCGCGACGAAGGATTCCGGGGAGGGCGCACGGTCCAGCGCGAAAGTCTGGATGTGGTCGAGCAGGTCGAACACGCTGCGGCGCATCCGCTGCATCTGCAGCCAGACCACCGCGAGCACGCCGCAGAGCACCAGGCCGAGCAGGCCGAACATCAGCAGGGCGCTGTGGCGCAGTTCGTCGGCGATCGCGCGCTCAGGCACGAGCACCACGAGCGACCAACCCGACCCCAGCGACGCTTTCATCGCGCAGGCGTCGCCGCCGTCGCGCAGGATCCCCTCGACGGTTTCCATCGCTCCGCGCACCGGCAGCGCGCGAATCCGGTTGCTCGCGGGCGTGCCACGCAGTGCGTCGCCCGAGCGCCATGCCAGCCCGGGCGTGGCGCGCACCACCGTGCCGGTGGCATCGAGCAGCAGCATTTCGAAGCCGCGCGTCTGCGCCGGATCGCGGAACAGCGGGAGGCTGTCGGCGCGGACCACGCCCGCCACCACGCCGGCGAAGCGCCCCTGCGCCTCCATCGGCGCGAGGAGCGTCACCAGTGAGGGCCCGTCCGGCGTGCGCCCGCGGTGCAATTCGGAGACGAAGGGGCGCCGCGTCATCCGCGCGCGGTCGATGTCGGTGCGCGAGACATCGCCGCTCGCGTCGGCATGCGCCGGCCACGTCGCCACCGGATTCGATCGCGCATCCACCGCAGCGAGCCGTTCGAAGGCAGGGTAAGCGCGATGCACGCGTTCGAAGTCGCGCGTCCACGCGGCACCGTCGTTCGGATCGGCGTCCTGTGCGCGCTGCTCGGCGAGCAATTGTAGCGCAGCGCGGTGCATCTGCAGGAACGTGTCGAGATCGCGCGCGGTCATGTCGGCGGCCACCGCCAACTGCGTTTCGAAATGCGCGCGCGCCGTATTGCGGCCCTGCCACAACAACAGCGCGGCGATCGCAAGGACCGGCAAGCCCACCGCCAACAGCAGCAGGCGGGCGAAATCGCGCATCAGCGTCCAGCCCGGCTTGGACGCGGGCAAGGTGTTCGCGGGCTGTGGGGAGGCTGCGGACATCCGCACACGCTACGCGCGCGTGCCCATTTGAACAACTCAGAACAACTCGACGCTTCCCGCATCCATCGACTGCTGCATCACCGGCTTGTGCGGCGGGCGTTCCCAGTCGCCGCGCATGTGCGCGATGCGCTGGCCGAGCTGGCCCAGCGCGGCGTGCAATTCGACGCCGGCCTGGCCGCCGCCGCGATGCAGGAGTTCCTGCAGTGCGGAGGCCTCGCGGTTGATCTCGCTCAGGCGGTCGAGGTGGACGTTCACGGCGGTCAGCGCCTGCGTGGCGATGTCTTCGAACTGGAGCGAACGCACCGCTTCGGCCACCGAGGTGTCGATCGAGCGGCTGCACTCGGCGATCTCGCGCATGCCGTTGCCCAGGCCGCGATTGATCTCGTCCACGCGCTCGAGCATCGAGGCCGCTTCGCCGCGCGCCACGCGGGAGCGATCCAGGTCGCGCGAGGCCATCTGGCTGACGGTGTCGCGGACGCGCGAAATCGAATCCTTGGAGCTGTGCGCGAGCTTGCGGATCTGTTCGTTGAAGGCGGTCGAACGCTCGGAGAGGTTGCGCACTTCGTCGGCCACCACCGCGAAACCGCGGCCGGCCTCGCCCGCGCGGGCCGCTTCGATCGCGGCGTTGAGCGCGAGCAGGTTGGTCTGGTCGGCGATGGACTTGACGTCTTCCAGCAGCGAGAAGATCCCGTCGAGATGATCGGCCATCGCGTCGATGTGCGTGACCGTGGTGCTGCTCTGGCCGCTCACCGCTTCCAGCGCCTCGACCAGTTGTTCCATCTGCTGGCTGGCGTGCACGGCGAAGCGATGCACGTCCGCGCCGCCGCTGTTGTCGCCGGCGCGGCGGTCGATGATGCGCGAGACCACTTCGTTCTGCTGGCGCGACTGGCGGTTGACCGCCTCGAAGCTGCCGCCGAGCTTGGCGACCGACTCGCGGATCAGTTCGCGTGCGCGTTCGATCTCGGTGCGCGAGCCCTGGACTTCGCCGTTGATGAAGGTGCGCAGCTCGCCCAGCAGGCGGTTCTGCTCACCGAGCGCGGCGCCGGACAGGGCGGGGCGCAACAGGGTCCAGGCGTGCACCAGCCACGCCAGGGACATGGCCACCAATGCGCCCCAGCGCACCGGCGCCGGCCAACCCATGACCTCGGCGCAGAACAGGGTGACGGTCAGCGCCAGGGGCGCCGCGATGCGGATCAATACGCGGGATTCCATCGTCGATCTCATGAAGGGTTGCAGGTTCAATTCCGATAACGGCCGGCGGCGCGCGTGCTTTAGGTGTTTTCGCCGATGGCGAGCAGGCGCTGCGCGACTTGCGACAGCGGCAGGACTTCGCTTGCCGCGTTCAGGTGCACGGCGGCGCCGGGCATGCCCCAGACCACGCTGGTCTCGCGATCCTGCGCGCAGGTGAAGGCGCCGGACTGGCGCATGCGCAGCAAGCCGCGCGCGCCGTCGTCGCCCATGCCGGTCAGCAGCGCGCCACGTGCGTTGGCACCGGCGTGCGCGGCGACCGATTCGAACAACACATCGACGCTGGGGCGGTGCCCGCGCACGGGTGCAGCCTCGTCCAGGCGCGCGCGCCAACGCGCACCGCTGCGCACCACGCGCAGATGGCGACCCCCCGGCGCGACATACGCGTGGCCCACCAACAAGGGCTGGTCGTGGGTCGCTTCGACCACCGTCATCCGACTGTGGCGATCCAGGCGCTCGGCGAACGGGCCGCTGAACGCTGCGGGGATGTGTTGCGCGATCACCGTGGCCGGCGCATCGGCGGGCATCTGCGCGAGCACTTCGCGGATGGCCTCGGTGCCGCCGGCCGACGCGCCGATCGCGAGCAGGCGATCGGTCGTCCGGTAACCCAGGGGGCCGTCGTGGACGGGCGCTCCGCCTTGTGCATCGAGCAGGCGCGTGACCCGCGCCTGCGCCGCCGCCTTCACCTTCGCGATGAGCACCGCGCTGAAATCGACCAGGCCGCGCGCCACGTCGAGCTGCGGCTTGGCGATGAAATCCACCGCGCCCAGGCCCAGCGCATCGAGCGTGACCTGCGCACCGGCAGCGGTGAGGGTGGACACCATCACCACCGGCATCGGGCGCAGGCGCATGAGATTGCGCAGGAACGTGAGCCCGTCCATGCGCGGCATCTCGACATCGAGCGTCAGTACGTCGGGCGAGAGTTGCTTGATCCGTTCGCGCGCGATGTAGGGATCGGCGGCGGTGCCCACGACTTCGATGCCGGGATCAGCCGCCAACACTTCGCTCATCACCTTGCGGATGAGCGCCGAGTCGTCGACCACCAGCACGCGGATCGGTTTGCCGGGCGTTGCCGCCATGTCAGAACAACTCCACGCTGCCGCTGGCCGGTGCGCGCGCCAGGCGGCCGTACAGGGCGCGCTCGACATCGACGACGTCCTCGCGCGTGGCCGGCAGGCGCTTGACCAGGGTCCGTCCGCTTTGCGGGAAGAACCCGACCTTGCGCGCATGGATGTCGCCGAGGTCCTGCGCACGCACCGGGATGTTTTCCGCGGACAGGTACTCGAGGACGAAGCGCGCGTTGCGCGTGCCGATCGGATCGGAATGGAACCCGCTGAGCACGTTGCCGCCGCCGAACACCTTCGCCTGCAGGCGATTGCGCCGCGCGCCGCGCTTGAGCAGATCGTTGATCAGCAACTCCATCGCGTGCGCGCCGTAACGCGCGCTGCCGTCGTTGTCGCCCCCGCCGGGCAACATGAAGTGGTTCATGCCGCCCACGCCGATCGCGGCGTCGAACAGGCACGCGGCCACGCATGAGCCGAGCAGCGTGACCAGCGCGACGGGCGCATCGGTGGCGCGGTATTCGGCGGGCAGCAGGCGGATCGCGTCGGTCTGCAGCGCGGTATCGAAATATGCGCCGGGCACGGGCGCCGGCGCGCGTGCTTCAGCCGGGCGCATGCGGGCGCGCATCCTTCATCACGCGCAGGCTGATGCGCGTCGGCGCGAGTCCGGTGGCGGCGCGCAGGTCAATCAGGAGGACTTCGTCGTCGCGCTGCCATTGCATCGCGGCCGCGCGCGGATTGTCGGCGCGTTCGCTGCGCAGCACGTAGCCCTCGCGTCGCAGCGCATCCAGGTAATACGTGCGCGCGCTTTCCAGCGCGCCTTCGTAGTAGTAGTGCCGGCCTTCGGTGTTTTCGACCATCAGGTGCGCCTGCTCCGGCACCGGCACCGACGCGGCCAATTGCGGCTCGTGCCGCCGGACCACCGCGACCGATACGCCGAAGCTGCCTTGCCCCTGTCCGGCCACCGCGCCGGTGGCGGCGAGGGTTGCGATCAACAACATCGTGGACGCACACGCGATACGGCGCGCGTCAGGCGCTGCAACGGATTTCATCGGCCGGCCCTCGGGTTCGTGGCCCGGTAGGTCGTGCGCCCGCAGGGCGTGACCAGGTCCAGGGCGTGCTGGAAGCTCTCGGAATGACCCGCGTACAACCGGCCTTCGGCCGCGAGCAGCGGCGCGAGGCGTTGCAGCACGCGGTACTGCGTCTGCTTGTCGAAATAGATCATCACGTTGCGGCAGAAGATCGCCGCGAACCCACCGCGCAATCCGTACTCGGCGGCGAGCAGGTTGAGCGGGCGGAATTCGACCAGTGCCTGCAATTCCGGACGCACGCGGCACAGGCCCGCGTTGGGCCCGCTGCCGCGCTGGAACCAGCGTTGCTTGCGCCGCGCGTCGATGCCTTCGATGCGCTCGAGCGGATACACGCCGCGCATCGCCGTCTCGAGTACGCCGGTGTCGATGTCGGTCGCCAGGATCCGCACCGGCGGCGTGGACGTGCCGAAGGCTTCGCACGCGGTGATCGCCAGCGAATACGGTTCCTCGCCGGTGGACGCGGCGCAGCACCAGATCGACAAGGGCGCATCGCGCCGGCCGCCGGCCGCGTGCGCGGCGCGCAACTGCTCGGCCAGCGCGGGGAAGTGGTAGTCCTCGCGGAAGAACGAGGTGAGGTTGGTGGTCAGCGCGTTGACGAAATCCTGCGCGTGCGCATCCGGATCGGCCTCCACCAGGTCGAGGTAGTCGCTGAAATGCGTAAGCGCATGCGCACGGACGCGTCGCACGAGTCGCCCGTACGCCATGTCGCGCTTGTGCGGTTGCAACTGGATGCCGGCGTAGGCGTGGATCATCCGGCAGACGCGGCGGAAATCGCGGTCGTCGAACGTGAGCGTGCGTTCGTCCGGGACACCGGCGCGCACGAGCGCTGCATCAGCCATCGATCGTCTCCCCGGGGGCCTGCGTCGCGAGCCAGCGATCGAACGCCGATGCGGGCAACGCACGCGCATACAGGAAGCCCTGCGCCTGGTCGCAACCCAATTCGTGCAGGTAGGCGGCTTGTGTCGCCGTTTCCACGCCCTTGGCGACGACGCCGAGTTCGAACTTGCGCGCCAGTTGCGCGATCGCCCGCACCATGGTGGCGTCGCCCTGGTCGTCGAGCACGGCGCGAACCAGCGCGTGATCGATCTTGATCCGGTCGATCGGCAAGCGGTGCAGTAACGCGAGCGAAGAAAGGCCCGTACCGAAGTCTTCCAGCGACACGCGCACGCCGCGTTCGCGCAATCGCGCGATCCTGCGTTCGGCGAGGCCGTCGTTGCGCAACGCGATGTAACCGGCCAGTTCCAGTTCCAGTTGCGCGGGCGCAAGACCGGTGCGCGAAAGCGTGCCTTCGACCTCGTCGAGCAGATGGCCGTCGTGGAATTGCGCGGGGAACAGGTTGATGCCCACGGTCATGCAGCGACCGTCGATGCACGGCCATGCGGCGGCATCGCGGCATGCGCGCTCGAGGATCCAGCGTCCGACCTTCGGTGCGAGCGCGTGGTGCGAGAGCGCATCGATGAAGGCACCCGGCGCGAGCAGGCCGCGTTCGGGATGGCGCCAGCGCAACAGCGCTTCGGCGCCGGTGGGCGTGCCGGTCGCAAGGTCCACCTGCGGCTGGTAGTGCAATTCGAACTCGCCGTCGCGGCATGCGCGTCGCAGGTCCAGGTCGAGCCTGCGCCGCTCGATGCCTTCGACGGTGGTGCGCGCGGGGTCGAAACCTGCATGCGCGGTCTCGGCGCGGACGAACATGCGCGCCGCCGTCCGCGCCAGGTGTTGCAGGATCTCCCGCTGTTCGGGCGTGAGCAGTGCGCGGGGTCGCCTGTCGGCCACGATCAACAGACCGCGCCGCGCGCCGCGCGCATCGATCAGCGCGATGCTGGAGACGAAACGCACGCCGTGCGTGCAGATCGCAGGATCGTCGCAGAAGCGCGGATCGACCGCGGCATCGTGCGAGACCAGCAGCGGCGCGGCGGAGGTCTTCATCGCCCTGCCGATCACCTGCGCGTGCTGCGGCGGCACGGTGCCGTAGCCGACCTGCGCGACCGGGCGGAAGCGTTCGGCTTCCGCCATCGCGACCAGGCCCAGCGGCGCATCGAGCACACGCAGTGCGAGGGCGAGCAGGTCGTCGAAGCCTTCGCCCTGCCGACCGGCGCGCGCGGGAGCGCTGGTCGGCGACCAGCTCTCCCTGTCGTCGGTGGCATGCGATGCGGCGAGATGCAAGGACACGACGCCTTAGAACTCCTGCCAGTGCGTGTCGCCACCGCCGGCGGCGGCGATCTGCGCCGGGCGCAGTGCGCGGGCCGGCTTGCCGTGCGGCGTGGCGGCCTGCTTGCGCGCGGCCGTCGGGATTTCACGCACGCTCGCCGCGGCCGGCGCGCGCGCCGGCTTCACCACCACGGCACCCTCGCCGAGGCGGAACACCGCGACGGTCTGCACCAATTGCTCGGACTGCTGCTCCATGCTGCGCGCGGCGGCGGAGGCTTCTTCGACGAGCGCCGCGTTCTGCTGCGTGCCCTCGTCCATCTGCGTGATCGCCTGGTTGATCTGATCGATGCCTGCCGACTGTTCCTGCGAGGCCGAGGAGATGTCGGCGATGATGTCGGTTACGCGCTTCACGCTCGTCACGATCTCGCCCATCGTGCGGCCAGCCTTGTCGACGAGCGCATTGCCCTGTTCGACCTTGTCGACCGAGTCGGTGATGAGCTGCTTGATTTCCTTCGCCGCACCGGCCGAACGCTGCGCGAGCGAGCGCACTTCGGCGGCGACGACCGCGAAGCCGCGGCCCTGTTCGCCGGCGCGCGCCGCTTCCACCGCGGCGTTGAGCGCCAGGATGTTGGTCTGGAACGCGATGCCGTCGATGACGCTGATGATGTCGGCGACCTTGCGCGAAGACTCGTGGATCGCGTTCATCGTCTCGACGACCTTGCCGACGACTTCGCCGCCCTGCGAGGCCACGTCGACCGCACCGATCGCCAGCTGGTTGGCCTGGCGCGCGTTGTCGGCGTTCTGGCGCACGGTGGAAGTGAGCTCTTCCATCGACGACGCGGTTTCTTCCAGCGATGCGGCCTGCTGTTCGGTGCGCTGCGACAGATCGTTGTTGCCCGAAGCGATCTCGCCGGCGGCCGTGCTGATCGCATCGCTGCCCATGCGGATCTGCCCGACCACCTGCGCCAGCTGGCGCACGGTGTCGTTGGCGCTGGCGGCGAGCTTGCCGAACTGGCCCGGCAGGCCGGCATCGGCTTCGCGCGTCAGATCGCCTTCGGCGACCGCGCCCAGCAGCGCGCCCACGTCGCCCAATCCGCGATCGGCGCTGGCCATCAGCGTGTTGAGGCCTTCGATCATTTCGCGATAGACGAACTCGAAGCGCTGCGCGTCGCCGCGATGGCTGAAGTCGCCTTCGACGGCGGCATCCACCAGCGTCTTCACTTCGTTGTTCACCGCCTGCATGCCCGCCTTCACGGCGTCCACGGCTTGCGTGATGCGCGCCTTCTGGCCCGGGTAACGCTCGATGTCGGTCGACAGGTCGCCGCGCGCGTACTGGCCGACGATGTCGATCACGCGCATCTTCACGTCGATGTGCGAGCCGACCAGCGTGTTGACCTCGTCGGCCATCGTGCCGAACGCGCCGGGGAAGGCGGCCGCGTCGAGGCGTGCGTCGATCTCGCCGCTCTGGTGCTGCGCGAACAACTGGCCCTGCGCATCGGCGAAACCGCGCAGTGTCTGGATCGCGCGATCCAGGCTGCGGGCGATCTCGCGCAGTTCGTCCTGCGTTTCCACCGCGATGTGCGCGGGGAATTCACCCCGGCCCAACTGCGCGGCCGACTGTTCGATCTGGACCAGCGCACGACGCGTGCCGCGGGTGAAGCCGGCGAACAGGTAGGCCGACAGCAGCAGCGCGATGCCCACCGCGCCGAGCGTGGACGCCGAGCGACGTTCCAGGCGGAGGATCTCGTCCCTGGCCGCGTTCTGCAGGCCGAAGTTGGCCGCGGCCATCGCGGCGGCGAAGGACAGGCGCGAGGCTTCCATGCGCGCGGCGAGCACCTTGACCGGCAGCACCGGCGTTTCGGCATCCAGCACGTGCTTCTGGATCAACGCGTTCTGTTTGGCCATGTCGTCCATCGCGCGACGCACCGGCTTGCCGATCGTCTCGTGGAGACCGGGCATCGTCTTTTCCGCGCGATCCAGGTCGGCATCGATGCGGTTGCCCAGGAATTGCTGCATTTCCTTCGACACGGCCAGGCCCGTGCGATCGTCGACCCAGATCGCGCCTTCGCCGAGCACGTGCACGCCGACCAGTGCCTGGCGCGCGACGGTTTCGCCGAGCTTGGGCACCGATTCGGCGGCGGCGCGTCCGCTGAGGAACACCGCCGGCGCATCGGCCTGCTCAAGGCCGGTTTCCCGGTAGACGCCGGCCATCAGGCCGCTGAGCGCATCGATCGCCGCCGAATGCATGGCGACCGATTCGGCCGCGTCCTTGTGTTCGCCGACGGCCTTGGCCCAGGCCGAGCGCGTCTGTTCGAGCGGTTCGTTCAACGCTGCGTCGGGCAAGCTCGCTTCCTGCCACTTGCCGATCGCCGCCAGTTCGGTCTCGACGGTGCGCGCCGATTCGGCGAGCGCTTCGCCCGACACGGTCGCATCCTTCGCATCGCGACGCGCCACGAGTTGTTCGTGTTGCTGCATGGCGAGCATCGCGCCGTGCAGGTGCATCAAGCCGTCGCTCGCCGACAGCTGCACCTTCGCCGCGGCGATCTCGGCGTTGCTGCGGACCACGACCATGCCGGCGAGCACCGCGCAGGTCAGCGAAAAGGTGGCGCCGATCAACAGGGCCTTCTGCCCGAAGCGCAGGCGCGCCATCAGCGCGATGGACGGCGCGAGCGCGCGATCCAGCAGGGAAGAGTTGGAACGAACGGACATGGTGGCAGCCTCGAGTGTGACAACGGGCCCCTGGCGGGCCGACACCCCGGCATCGGCGCAGCGCGCGAAATCTTTAGGGCGCCATCACGGGAACGCGCGGCTCAAGAAACGCGCGCGCCGGCCGATCACTAGGGCTCACTCCAACCAAAGAGCCGCTCTCATGCGCCATCTCTCCCTGATCGCCGCCACCGTCGCGACCCTCGCCTTCGCCGCGCCGGCCCATGCCGGACTCACCCCGACCAAGCGCGTCGAACCGCAGTACCCGCAGGCCGCCGCGCGCGCCAAGACGTCCGGTTTCGTGGAAGTCGAATTCACCGTCTCGCCCGACGGCTCGGTCGCAAGCGTCTCGGTGGTCAACGCCCAGCCGGCGCGCACCTTCGAAGCGGCGGCGGTCAAGGCCGTGAAGCAGTGGCAGTTCGCCCCGGGCGGCGACAGCCGCGGCAAGGTGCGCCTGGACTTCCAGCCCTGATCCACGCACACCGGGCCTGCAGCGCGTGTACCTGATCATCGGCGCCATCGTCGTCATCGCCAGCGTCATCGGCGGTTTCATGATGGTCGGCGGCCAGCTGCTGGCCCTGTGGCACCTCAACGAGATCATCGTGATCTGTGGCGCCGCGCTCGGCGCCTGGGTCATCGCCACGCCACCGAAGGTGATGAAACAGGCGCTGCGCGCAGTGCCCTCGATCGCGAAGGGGCCGCGCTATCGCCGCCCCGATTACGTCGACCTGTTGAAACTGATCTACGAGATGCTGGTGAAGATGCGGCGCGACGGCATGATGTCGATCGAAGCCCACATCGAGAACCCGAAGGACAGCGCGATCTTCCAGAAATACCCGAAGATCCTCGC
This sequence comes from Lysobacter sp. 2RAF19, assembly GCF_052115395.1. NCBI lineage: Bacteria > Pseudomonadati > Pseudomonadota > Gammaproteobacteria > Lysobacterales > Lysobacteraceae > Lysobacter > Lysobacter sp. 2RAF19. Next base: position 620,276 of record NZ_JBFRGO010000002.1, read on the forward strand.
CGATCCCCACATGCGCGATTTCATCACCGACTGCCTGCGGCTGATGGTCGGCGGCAACATGAATCCGCACGAGCTCGAATCGTTGCTCGAATACGAACTGGAAACGCACCACCACGAGGCACTCGAGCCCGCGCATTCGGTGCAGAAGATGGCCGATGCGTTGCCGGGCTTCGGCATCGTCGCCGCGGTGCTCGGCATCATCACGACGATGTCGATCGTCGGCAGCGCGGCGCCCGCGGAAATCGGCGAAAAAGTCGCCTCCGCGCTCGTCGGCACCTTCCTCGGCATCCTGGTGTCCTACGGCTTCGTCGGCCCGCTCGCGTCGGCGATGGAAAATCGCGCGAACGAAGACGGCAAGGCGCTGGAAGTGGTGAAGATGGCGCTGGTCGCCTCGCTGCGCGGCTACGCGCCCTCGGTCGCGATCGAATTCGCGCGCAAGCTGTTGTTCTCCGACGTGCGCCCGAGCTTCCAGGACCTCGAAGCCGACCTGAAGTCCGCGAAGGGCTGAGCACACACCCATGGCCACCGTGCCGCCGATCATCGTCGTCCGCAAACGCAAGGGCGGCCGCAAGGCCCATCACGGCGGCTCCTGGAAGGTGGCCTACGCCGACTTCGTCACCGCGATGATGGCCTTCTTCATGGTGATGTGGCTCGTGGCCACGATGCCGAAGGAACAACTCGGCGGCATCGCCGATTACTTCAAGAACCCCAGCGCGGTCGAAGGCAAGGCCGCGAGCATGGCGCCCGGCAGCAATGGCCCCGGCGGCGCGGGCGATGCGCCCATCAAGATGTTCGAGGCCAGGCGTCCGCAGATCGCGACGCAGCAAGCAAAGCTGGTGCAAGAGGCCAACGACGCGCGCGACAAGCGCCGCCTCGAGGCGCTCAAGCGCGAGCTGGAGGCAGCGATCGCGAAGAGCCAGGCGCTGGCGCCGTTCAAGGATCAGTTGCTGATCGACATCACGCCCGAAGGCCTTCGCATCCAGATCGTCGATGCGCAAAACCGGCCGATGTTCGACCTGGGCTCGCCGGAGCTGAAGGACTACACGAAGACGATCCTGTTCGAGCTGGCGACTTACCTGGACCACGTGGACAATCGCGTGGCGATCTCCGGCCATACCGACACCACGCCGTGGTCGGGCCAGAACGGCATGGGCAATTGGGAGTTGTCCGCGCAACGCGCCAATGCCGCGCGTCGTGCGCTGGTGGCGGGTGGGATGCACGAGGAGAAGGTCGCGCGCGTCATCGGTTTGGCTGCATCGGTTCCGTTCGACAAGAACGATCCGAATAATCCGATCAACCGCCGCATCAGTATCGTCGTGTTGAACCAGGGGGCTGAACGTGCGGCTGCGGCGATCGACCAGTCGGCCGGGCGCTCGCTTTAAGAGCGAGAGCGGGAAATCATTGGCGCGCCGCCCGAACGTCGAGGGTTCCAAATTTTTTGGGAAAAAAATTTGAAACCCTCAACGCTGGGGCATCACCATGCGGGTCGCTTCGATCAGGGGTTTCCGCCCGAGCGTGCATTGGGGGCTGCAAGGCAAGCCTTGCAGGAAGCTGATCGTTGTCGAAAGAGAACGTCGGCGACCAAGGATTTTGTTTTTTGGGTAATGATCGGGGCAGTGCGAAGCTTGCTTCGCACCGGCAAAACGAATGCCCGGGCGAAGTGCCAGAGCGAGAGTCAACGCACGAAAGGTGATGCCCCAGCGTTGTGAGTTTCAAATTTTTTTCCCAAAAAAATTTGGAACTCACGACGTTCGGGCGGCGCGAAAGCGGAGGGTGTAGCAGGCCCTCCCGAAAGCCTCAAAGAGCGAGCGTCACGCCGCCTCGGCAATCAACCCCATCTCCGCACTCGTCATCAACCGCTCGATGTCGAGCAAAATCAGCATCCGGTCGTCCAACGTCCCGATCCCCGTAACGAACTGCCGATCGATCCCCGCGCCGCCCAACTCCGGCACCGCCCGCAACTGATCCGGCGACATCCGCACCACGTCCGACACACGGTCCACCACGATCCCCACCACCCGCTCGGCGATGTTGAGCACGATCATCACCGTCTGCGCCGTGTACTGCGCATCGGGCAACCGGAACTTCACCCGCATGTCGACCACCGGCACGATCACCCCGCGCAGATTCACCACGCCTTTGATGTAATCGGGCGCGTCGGGCAACCGCGTGGCGGTGTCGCAACCGCGGATCTCCTGCACCTTCAGGATGTCGACACCGTATTCCTCACCACCGAGGGCGAAGGTCAGGAACTCCTCGGCGGGATTGGGTGCGGCGGAGGTGGTGGCTTGGACGTGGGACATGGCGTTACTCGTTCCGAATGGGTCGCGGCGTCACGCGGCCGCGGCAAGGCGCGCGGTCTGCGCGAGGGTGGCGGGATCGACGATCAGCGCGACGCGGCCGTCGCCGAGGATCGTGGCCCCGGCGATGCCCGCGACGCGGCGGTAATTGCTTTCGAGATTCTTGACGACCACTTGGTGCTGGCCGAGGAGATCGTCGACCTCCAGCGCCAGGCGCCGGCCATCGCTTTCGACGACGACGGCGATCGGGCACGCGCCCTCGCGCTCGCCATCGAGCGCAGGCAGGCCGTATTGCTGGGCGAGGTTGAGCAGCGGCAGGTAATCCTCGCGCACGCGCAGCACGCGCGTGTCGTTGGCGATGGTGCGCACGTCGCCGGGCGCGAGCTGCAGCGATTCGACCACGATGTTCAACGGCAGGATGAAGGCTTCGCCGCCGACCGCGACGGACATGCCGTCGACGATGGCGAGCGTGAGCGGCAGGCGGATCGAGACGGTGGTGCCGCGGCCGCGTTCGCTGCGGATTTCGACCTGGCCGCCGAGCGCGGTGATGTTCTTCTTGACCACGTCCATGCCGACGCCACGACCGGAGAGGTCGGTGAGTTGTTCGGCGGTGGAGAAGCCCGGTGCGAAGACCAGGTCCCACACTTCGGCGTCGGTCGGATTGTCCGACACGCGCAGGCCGCGTTCGGCGGCCTTGCGCAGGATGCGCTCGCGATCCAGGCCGCGGCCGTCGTCGCCGATCTCGATGACGATGCGGCCGCCCTGGTGCGCGGCGGTCAGGGTGATCGTGCCGGTTTCGTCCTTGCCTGCGGCACGGCGTTCGGCCGGCGATTCCAGGCCGTGGTCGATCGAATTGCGCACCAGGTGCACGAGCGGATCGACGATCTTCTCGATCACGCCCTTGTCCAGCTCGGTGGCTTCGCCCGACGTACGCAGGGCGACCTTCTTGTCCAGGCGCGTCGCGAGGTCGCGCACCATGCGCGGGAACCGGCTGAAGGCGAATTCCACGGGCAACATGCGCACGCCCATGATCGATTCCTGCAGGTCGCGCGTGTTGCGTTCCAGTTGCGCGAGGCCGGCAAGAAGGGCGACGTTCGCGGACGGGTCGAGGTGTTCGGAACGCTGGCCCAACATCGCCTGCGTGATCACCAATTCGCCGACCAGGTTGATCAGTGCATCGACCTTGGAAACCGAGACGCGGATGGAGTTGTCGTGGTCGGTCGTGCGTCGGCCGCCTTCGATCGGTGCCGTCGACAGCGCGGCTTGCGGTTCCAGCACGGGCGCCGGCGGCGCGACCAACGTGTTCGCAACGCCGCTTTCGATCGACAGCTCGCATTCGTCCTGCACCCACGCGAACGCTTCGTCGATCGCGCTGCGCGGCACGCTGCCGGGCAGGGTGAGGTCCCACGCGAGGTAGGCCGAATAGGGATCCATCGCGTCGAAGGCCGGCAGGCGCGCGTCGAGGCATTGGATGCCGAGCTCGCCGTGGGTCGCCAGTTCGCGCAGGATGCGCAGCGGGTCGTTGCCGCTCATGAACATCGACGGCGCCGGCACGAACGCGATGCGCCAGTCGCCTTCATCGCGCGTCGTCGCTGCGGCATCGGAGGCCGCATTCGTCGGCGACGAGCCGCCACCGAGCAAACGATCCAGGCCCGCGCGCGCCTGTGCCAGCGCGCCCTGGTCCACCGCGTCGCCGTGTTCGCACGCGGCAAGCAGCGCGCGCAACACATCGACCGCGACCAGCAACGCACCGGTCGCGTCGTTGTCCAGGCGGCGTCGACCGCTGCGTGCTTCGTCGAGCAGCGTTTCCAGCAGGTGCGTCAGGTCGGTGACGGCGGTGAAGCCGAACGTCGCCGCGCCCCCCTTGATCGAATGCGCGGCGCGGAAGACGACGTTGATGGTCTCGGCGTCGGCGCGTCCGGCTTCGAGCGCGAGCAGGCCGCCTTCCATCGCATCGAGGCCTTCGCGGCTTTCATCGAAGAACGCGGCGTGGAAGCGGGTGATGTCCATGGCTCAGCCGAGGACCTTCTTCAGCGTGGCGACCAACTGCGCGGGATCGAAGGGCTTGACGAGCCAGCCGGTCGCGCCGGCGGCCTTGCCTTCCATCTTCTTGTCGCCGCCCGATTCGGTGGTGAGCATCAGCAGCGGCGTGAACTTGTACGCCGGCAGCTGGCGCAATTCGCGGATCAGCGTGATGCCGTCCATGCGCGGCATGTTGACGTCGGTGACGACGGCATCGAAGCGTTGCGTGCGCGCGATTTCCAGCGCGGCCTGGCCGTCCTCGGCCTCGCGCACGGTGTAACCACCGGAAGTGAGGGCGAACGCGACCATCTGCCGCATCGAGGTGGAATCGTCGACGATCAAAAGTTGCGCGCTCAAGCGGTCTCTCCGGTGTGGGTCTGGACCCCCAGGCTGACCGCGAGTCCGAGCTGGCGCGCGGCGGCGGCGAGGGTGGGCGATGCGTGGGTGACGAAAGTGGATTGGCCGCGCGCGGCGCGGTCGCGGACGAAGGCATGCAGCACCTGCAATGCGGCGGCATGCACGCGTTCGACCGCTTCGCCCGACAGCGCGACCGGCGCATCGCTGGACAGATGCGGTTGCAGCGCCGCCTGGAGGTCGGCGACGTGTTCGATGCTCAGGTCGGGTTGCAGCTCAAGCTGGTGCATGGCGTTTGCGTGCGCGGGGATCACGTGGATTAACGGCGCGGATGCGCGGGACTTGAGGTGGCGGTCAGTCGCCGAACAGGGCCGTGGCATCCAGCAGCACGGTCGGTGCGGCGCCGACGCGCGCGATGCCGAGGATCGCGCCCTGCCGCGTGCCGACCAGCGGCGGTTCGATGCGGTCGCGTCCCAGCGTGACCACGTCGTCGACGGCGCTGACGAGCACGCCGATCAACTCGTCGTCGCGTTCGACCACGACGATGCGGCTGCGTTCGTCGGCCTGTACCCAGCCGGCGTCGAGCCATAGGCCCAGGTCGAAGACGGGGACGATGCGCCCGCGCAGGTTCATCACACCGAGCACGGCGCGATCGGCGCCGCGCATCGCCACGACCGGTGCGAGGCGCACGACTTCCTGCACGCGCAGCAATTCGAGCGCATAGCTGTCGGCACCGACGGCGACGCGCAGCCAGCGTTGCGCGGTCGCGATCGCAATGCGCGTCGGGAGCGCCGCAGGATCGGCGGCCGGTGTCGGCGCCGCAGCGGGTGCAGGCGTGGGCGTCGGCGCAACGACGGGCACGTCCGCCACCACGGGCGGAGGCGGCGGTGCGTCATCAAGCAAGGCATCGACATACGCGTCGACGATCGACAACACGGCAGGCGGGTTCATGCGGCCAACTTCCGTGCTGGATCGGCTTGCGCGAGCAGCCAATCGAGCGCGCGTGCATATGCGGTCGCGCCGCGGCCCACCGGGTCGGCGACCGAGGCCACCGCATGCGCGTCGCGCAGGCGCGTGTCCATCGGCACCGCGATCGGGCACACGCGGCCGTCGTAGCGTTGCTGCATCAGCTCCAGGCTCTCGATACCCGAGCGCGTGCGACGATCGAACAGCGTCGGCAACACGAATCCGGGCAGCGGGCGACGGCGCGAGCGCTCCACCATCTCCGCGGTGCGCAGCATGTCGGCCAGGCCGTGCAGCGCGAGCGGATCGGTTTGCGTCGGCACGATCAGGCGATCGGCGCCGGCCAGCGCGTTGATCATCAGCAGGCCCAGCGTCGGCGGGCAATCCATCAGCACGTGGTCGTACTGCGACCGCGCGGCGTGCAAGGCGCGACCGAGCGCGAGCCCGAGCCCCGGCTGCGTGGCACCGCGACGTTCCAGCGTCGCCAGCGCGGGTTGCGCGGCGACGAGCGAGAGACGTTCGATGCCCGTCGCGCGCGCCATCGACGACAGGGTCGCGTTGGCGGCAAACACATCGTGCGTGCCCGTCGCGGGCGGATCGGCGGGGACGCCGAAGGCGCGCGTCAACGAGGCATGCGGATCGAGGTCGACGAGCAACACGCGATGCCCGGCCTGCGCGAGTCCGCGCGCGAGGAAGAGGGTGGTCGTGGTCTTGCCCACGCCGCCCTTCTGGTTGGCGATAGCCCAGGCTTGCATGTCAGCCGGCTCCCGGTAGCGGAAGGGAAGGTTGCGGGTCGGTCGCATCCGGGAGCAGCGCGATGGTCGGCCCCGGTTGCGGCACGGCATCGGGCGCGACGGGCGCGGCGAGGATCACCAGCAGCACGCGGCGATTGGCGTTGCGTCCGGCTTCGGTGGCGTTGTCGGCGATGGGTTGGTGCTCGCCGAAGCCGACCACCGCCAGGCGTCGCGGCGCGACGCCTTCTTCGATGAGCACATGCACCATGCTCGCCGCGCGCGCCGAGGAGAGCTCCCAGTTGGACTGGAATTGCGCGGTGCGGATCGGCTTGTCGTCGGTATAGCCTTCCACGCGCACGGCGTTGGGTTCGCCGCGCAGCACGGCGCCGATCTTGCGCACGGTCGCGATGGCGGTCGTGCTCGGCACGGCGACGCCGCTGCCGAACAGGATGTCGCTCTGGATCTCGACTTCGATGTAGTCGTGCCCGCGACGCACGGTGACCAGCTTTTGTTGCACCAGTGCGCTCAGGGCTTCCTGGATCTGTTTGCCGAGCGACGCCAGTTGCCGTTCGCGCGCGCCTTCGCCGGGCGGCGGCGCCTGCATCGTTGCCGCCTGCAGCTTCGCCTGCTGTCCGTACGTCGGCTGGTCGAGCAACTGGTGCACTTTTTTGACCGCCACCGGGCTCGTCGAGGCCGGCCCGTTCTTCGCCGCCGCGGTCTGCAGCGACGGACGGTCGAAGGCCGCGCCACGCAACTGCGTCTGGCCGATGCTGAGCGGCGAAATCGTGCGCGGCGGACCACCGAAGGCCGACGACAAGGCATCGGCCATCACGCGGTACTTGCCTTCGTTGACCGAGGAAATCGCGTACATCACGACGAAGAAGGCGAGCAACAGCGTGACCAGGTCGCCGTAGGGGATCGCCCAGGCTTCGTGGTTGGCGTGTTCTTCGTGGCGGTGCCTGCGGGCCATGCGCGGACTCAGGGCAGGTAGCCGTTGAGGCGCGCTTCGATGTTGCGCGGATTTTCGCCCTGCGCGATCGCGATCAGCCCTTCGACGATCATCTCGCGCTCTTCGGCCTGCGCATTGACCAGCCCCTTGAGCTTGGTCGCCATCGGCAACAACGCGAGGTTGGCCAGGCCGATGCCGTAGATCGTCGCGGTAAATGCCGCGGCGATGCCGTGGCCGAGCTTGCTCGGGTCGGCGAGGTTCTTCATCACCGCGATCAGGCCGAGCACAGCGCCGATGATGCCCAGCGTCGGCGAATAGATGCCCATGCCTTCGAACACTTTCGCGGCGGCCAGATCGCGCGCGTTCTGTCCGTGCAGTTCGATTTCCAGCATCTGCCGGATCGATTCGGGTTCGACGCCGTCGACGACCATCTGCAGGCCCTTGCGCAGGAACGGATCGGGCTGCGCCTGCACTTCGACTTCCAGGCCCAGCAGGCCCTGCTTGCGTGCGACCGTGCTCCACCCGACCAGTTGCGCGATCACCGCGGTGCGATCCTGCGACGGCGGACGGAACACCCAGCGCACGATCTGCAGTGCGCGCTTGAACGTCGCGGCGGGTGTCTGCAACAGGATCGCGGCGATGGTGCCGAGCACCACGATGACGAACGCGGCCGGCGACCACAACGCCGACAAACCCGCGCCCTTGAGCACGCTGCCCACCAACAGGGCGGCGATCGCGAGGACCGCGCCGACGACACTGAGTCGATCCAGGGGTGTCTTCATCGGTCAGTCCGCAGGCCCGTGCGCAACAGCGCGTCGACATCGAGGATCAAGGCCATGCGGCCATCGCCGACGAGGCTCGCACCCGCATAACCGGGCAGACCGCGCAGCGTTTTGGGCAGCGCCTTGATCACCACTTCCTCGCGACCGCGCACGCGATCGACCGCCAGGCAACACCGTTGTTCGCCCGACTGCAGCACCACGTTGGTCGCGACGCGATCGGCCGCCGGCGCGGCGCCGAGCCATTCGCGCAGATCGAGCAGCGGGACGGGTTGCTGGCGCAGGTCGAGCATGCGGCGCCCGTCCAGCCACAACACGTCGCCTGGCGCATGCGAGAGCACTTCGACCACGCGCACGAGCGGTAATGCGTAGACGTCGTCGTCGATTTCGACGAGTAGCGTGGGCAGGATGGCGAGCGTCAGCGGCACGCGGATCACGAAGCGACTGCCTTCGCCGACCACCGACTGGATCTGCACCTGGCCGCTGAGTTCGCGGATTTTCGATTGCACGACGTCCATGCCGACGCCGCGGCCCGACAGGTCGCTGACTTCATCGCGCGTGGAAAAACCGGGGAGGAAGAGCAACTGCAGGCATTCGTCGCTGGTCAGGCGCGCGGCCGCATCGGCGGCGACCAGGCCCTTTTCGATCGCGCTGCGGCGGATCTTCTCCGGATCGATGCCGGCGCCATCGTCGCGGACTTCGATCGCGACGTGGTCGCCTTCCTGCTGCGCGCTCATGCGCACGCGGCCCTGTTCGGGCTTGCCGGCGCGACGCCGCGCCTCGGGCATCTCGATGCCGTGGTCGATCGCGTTGCGCACCAGGTGCACGAGCGGATCGGCGAGGGCTTCGACGAGATTGCGATCCAGTTCGGTGTCGGCGCCGACGACGTCGAGCTCGACGCTCTTGTTCAACTGGCGCGCGACATCGCGCGCGACCTTCGGGAAGCGCGCGAACACGCGCCCCACCGGTTGCATGCGCGCGGTCATCACCGCCGACTGCAGGCGCGAAGTGGCCACGTCGAGCGCGGCCACCGCGCGATCCAGGTCGTCGTCGCGCAGGCGCGGGCGCAGTGTCTTGAGGCGATTGCGCGCGAGTACGAGTTCACCGACGAGGTTGACCATCGCATCGAGGCGACGCACGTCCACGCGCACGGTCTGGTCGGCATCGGACGCCGCGGGTTTGGCGATCGGCGCGGGTCTCGGCGCCGCGATGGGTTGCGGCGTCGGCGCGACGGGCGCGATCGTCGCGATCTGCCCCGGGATTCCGCCGGCACCGTGCAGCGTGTCGAGCAGCGCTTCGAAATCCAGGTCGTCGATGTCGTCGCCGCCCTGCGCGAATTGCGCGATCGCGTCCGCGGCGGGCGCTGCCGGCGCAGTGCCGGTGGCGCGCAACGCGGCGAGCAGCGATGGCGGTGCCGGATCCAGCGGAAGTCCCGCGGCCACGGCGGCGAGCATGTCCGACACCAGGTCCAGCGCCTGCAGCAAACCGTCGAAGGCCGGCGCATCGAGCGGCGCCGTGCCCTTGCGTGCAAGGTCGAGGCGGTCTTCCATCGCGTGGCAGACCTGCACCATCGGCACGAAATCGAGGAAGCCCGCACCGCCCTTGATGGTGTGGAATCCGCGGAACACCGCATCCAGCCCGTCGCGATCGGTCGGATCGTGTTCGAGCACGATCATCTGCGCCCCGAGCTGGTCGAGGATCTCGCGCGCTTCGACGAGGAAGTCGGCGCAGATGTCGGAGGCGAGGGCGGACACGCGTGCGGTCGCCGTCAGAGACCGAGCGAGGAGAGCAGGTCGTTGGCGTCGTCCTGCGTGGCTGGCGCGGCGTCGAGGCCGGCGAGCGACGGGCCGAAGCCCTTCGTCGACAATTCCTGCGCCGACAGCTGCAGCGGACGCGCTTCCGACGCCACGCCACCCAGGCCCACGTGCACCGCGCCCACCAGGCCGATGACGCGGCGGATGATCTGTCCGGTCAAATCCTGGTAGCCCTGCGCCGCGGTCATTTCGGAAAGTCGGCTGCGGATCGCGGCGGTCGTGGCGAGGGTGCCTTCGTCCGCGTTCGCGTGCGTGGCGAGCGTTCCGACGAGCACGCCGCATTCCTGGATCAGGTCCAGCGTGTGGTGGCTCGCGTCTTCGCAGATGCGCACGACATGTTCCAGGCGCGCGCAGGCTTCCGGCAAGGAGCCGTTGCCCGATGCCGTGCCTTGCCCCAGCACCTGGTCGAGTTCGCGCGCGAGTTTGGCCAGGCCCTGCACCAGCGGCTGCGTGCGCCACTGGATCAGCTCGTCGACGCGCGCGCGCCACGCCGCGTGATCGTCTGCTTCCAGCGCATCGAGCGCGGCATGCAGGCAATCGATCACGACGGCGCGGTCTTCCAGGCCCGCGTCGAAGGCCGTCGCGCCATTCACGCCGCGGCCCCGAGGCGTTCGAAGACCTTGCCCAGCTTGTCGCCCAGCGTCGCGGCGGTGAAGGGCTTGATGACATACCCGTTCACGCCCGACTGCGCGGCCTCGAGGATCTGCTCGCGCTTGGCCTCGGCGGTGACCATCAGCACCGGGATCTTCGCCAGCGATGCATCGGCGCGGATCGCCTTGAGCAGGTCGATGCCCGGCATCCCCGGCATGTTCCAGTCGGTGATGACCAGGTCGAAACGGTCCTTGCGCAGCTCCACGAGCGCGCTGTTGCCGTCGTCGGCCTCGGCGGTGTTGAAAAAGCCCAGGTCGTTGAGGAGGTTCTTCACGATGCGGCGCATCGTGGAGAAGTCGTCGACGATGAGGATGCGGATGTTCTTGTCCATGGGAATGCTCGAAGCCTCGCGTGTTTCGCTGGGACTAACGGCCGCGGTTGGGAAACCTGAAGGGTCGCGGCGCGTGAGGGACGTCAGTCGGCCGTCGGTTCGCCGTCGGCGCCGCGCCATTGGCCCAGGCGCGCGCGCAGCCGGACCATCGCCTGGCCGTGGATCTGGCACACGCGCGATTCGCTGACGTTGAGCACCGCACCGATCTCGCGCAGGTTCAGCTCCTGCTCGTAGTACAGCGACAGCACCAGTTGTTCGCGTTCGGGCAAATCGCCGATCGCATCGCCCAGCGCATGCCGGAAGGCATCGCCTTCGAAGGCGCGCGCCGGCGTCGCGGTCGAGGACACGGCCAGGCGCGGTTCGCCGTCGTGTTCCTCCATGTGCGCGTCCAGGCTGATCAGCTGTCCGCGCGCCGCGTCGTCGACCATCTGGTGGTATTCGTCGAGGCTGACGTTGAGCGCGGCGGCCACCTGGCGCGCGGTGGCGGCCTGGCCGGTGCGTTGCTCGATGTCGCGGGTGGCGGCGACCAGGTCTCGATAGCGGCGATGCACCGAACGCGGCACCCAATCGCCGCGGCGGATCTCGTCGATCATCGCGCCGCGGATGCGGATCGATGCATAGGTCTCGAAGGCCGCGCCCTGGTCGGCGTGGAAATTCCGCGCCGCGTCGATCAGGCCCAGCATGCCGGCCTGGATCAGATCGTCGATCTCCACGCTCGCCGGCAGGCGCGCGGCGACGTGGTGGGCGATGCGGCGCACCAGTTCGGCGTGGCGCTCGACGATCTCGTTCGCCGATCCGTTCTGTTGCGCGCGGTAGTGGGCCGCGGCGACGGCGTTCATGCGGCGGTCCTCGCAACGCCCGGGGCCTGCGCCTGCACCAGGCGCTCGAGGAAGAATTCGACGTGGCCGCGCGCACCGGGTGGCGACTGCCACTGGCGCGAACGCCGTGCGATGTCGCGGAAGGCGAGCGCCGAGGGGCTCGAGGGGAACGCATCGACCACCGGTTCCTGGCGCTGGATGGCGCGTCGCAGCCATTCGTCGCGCGGGATCGAGCCCAGGTGGCTCAACGTGACGTCGAGGAAGCGCGAGGTCACGCGCTCGAGCTTGCGGAACAACTGCTGGCCGTCGGCCGCGTCGCGGACCTGGTTGCCGAGCACCTGCACGCGCGAGACGCCGCAGTCGCGATTGAGCACCTTGATCAGCGCGTAGGCATCGGTGACCGACGCCGGTTCGTCGCAGACCACCACGACGACATCCTGCGCGGCCTGGCAGAAGGTGAGTACGCCGTCGGCGATGCCCGCGGCGTTGTCGACCACCATCGTGTCGATTTCGATGTCCAGTTCGCTGAACGCGTGCACGAGGCCGACGTGCTGCTGCGGCGTGAGTTCGGTCATGTGGCGCTTGCCCGACGCGGCCGGGATCACCATCAGGCCGTTGGGGCCTTCGAGCACCGTCTCGCGCAACTCGCAACGACCGGCGAACACATCGGCGAGCGTGAAACGCGGCGACAGGCCGAGCATCACGTCGACATTCGCCAGCCCCAGGTCGGTGTCGAGCAGCAAGGTGCGCTGGCCCGCGTTGACCAGCGCGGCCGCCAAGTTGATCGACACCGACGTCTTGCCGACGCCGCCCTTGCCGCTGGCCACGGCGATCACGCGCGGCGCCGCGGGGCGCGGCGGCGCAAGGTCCGAATGCGTCAGGCGCACATCATGCGAATGCATGGCGATCCTCGAAGTCGTGGGCGGAGTCGGCGCGGTTGCGCTTTTCGGTGGGCAGTTCGAAGGTCAGCGACAGGCGATCGGCATCGGCGGCGTCGATGTCGGCAGGCACCTGCTGGCCGGCGGTGGTGTAGGCGATGCCGATGTCGTGCGTGGCGAGCATCGAGAGCGCGGCGCCGGGGCGGCCGGTTTCGTCGAGCTTGGTGAGCACGACGCCTTCGGGCGCGGCGGGGCGATAGCGGCGCAGGATGTCCCCGAGGTCGAGCGCGTTGGCGTTGGCCGGCAACACGAGCAGGCTGCGCACGCGGCTGGCCGAACGCAGCCACAGGATCTGGCGCAGCAACGCACGATCGCGCACGCCGTAGCCGGCGGTGTCGACCAGCACGAGCGGGTAATCCTGGAGTTGGTCGAGCGTCGTGCCCAGCGCATCGCTGCCGTCGGCGTCGCACACGGTGACGCCCAGGCGGCGGCCGAGCGCATGCAGTTGTTCATGCGCACCGGTGCGCTCGCTGTCGATGCTCACCAGCGCGACGTCGCGCGCGCGATGGCGTTTGGCGAAGCGCGCCGCGAGCTTGGCGGCGGTGGTGGTCTTGCCCGCGCCGGTCGGGCCGACGAGCGCGATCACGCCGCCTTCGTCGATGGGTTCCGAACGCAGCATCGGCACGCGCGCCATCAGCGCCGCGCGCAAGGGCGCGAGGATTTCGTCGGGCGGCAGGCGCGGGTCGAGGCCGGCGGCGATGTCCTGCGCGAGCGCCGGGTCGCAGCCATAGGCGAGCAGCGCATCCAGCGCGGCCGCGCGCGCGGGCGAACCACGCAGGCGTTCGACCGACAGCTGCGCGAGCTGTTGTTCCATGAGGTGGCGCATCGCCGCCAGTTCGCCGCGCATCGCGACGATGCCGGGATCGGCGGCGGGGTTGGATACGGCGTGCAGCGTGGGCAGGATGGTCTGCGTCGGTTGCGGCGCGGGCGCGGCCTGGATCGATTCGACGGCCATTTGCGGAACGACGTCGTTCGCACCGAGCGCAATCAGATAGTCGGCATCGCACAGCGCGTCGCAGGTGCTGTCCTGGATTTCGTCGTTGGCCGGCGCGACCGGCGCGGGTTGCGCAATCGGCAGTGCCGGCACTTCGAACGCGGCCATCATCGCTTCGAAGCGCGGCACTTCCGCAGGCGCTTGCTGCGGTTCGACGGCGGTGAGTTCGGCGAGCGTCGGGCCCGCGTCGGCCTCGGGCAGGTCGTGGCCCAACTTGAAGATGGCGCGCGCGCGCGACATCAGCGATTCGCGCGGCGCGGTCGCGGGCGCTGCCGCCACAGGCGCGAGGACGACGGGCGCGGGCGCGGCTTCGGGCGCCGACACGATCTCGACGTTCGCCGCGATCGTTGCCTGCGCCGGCATCGACACGATCGTCGCCACCTGCGCGGGCGTCGCGGCGCGCAGTGCCTGCGCGGCCAGCGCTTCGTCGTAATCGGTCGCCGACACCACTTCGATGCCTTCGGGCGTCGCGCGGTTGGACAGGATCACCGCATCCGGGCCCTGGTCGTCGCGCACCATGCGCAGCGCGGTGCGCATGTCGGGGGCGATGAAACGCTTGATTCTCACTGCATGCTCCTTCAATCAACTCAACCGATCGCACCCACCACGCGTAGTCGCTTGTCCTCCGGCACCTCGCCGTAGGCCAGCACCGACAACGACGGAATGCTGTGCCGCACGAGCCGGGCGATCGCCGCGCGGATCCCGCCGGGCACCAGCAGCACCGCGGGTTCGCCGCGACTTTCCTGCCGTGCCACGCACTCGCCGAGGTTCTGGTGCAACCGCTCGGCAAGCCCGGGTTCCATCGCGGCGCCCTGGCCGCTGACCGAGTCCTGCAACACCCGTTCCAGAGACGGCGCCAGGGTGAACACCGGCAGTTCCGGCGCCAGGCCATTGAGTTCCTGGACGATGAAGCGACCCAGCCCGGTGCGCACCGCGGCGGTGAGCAGCGCCGGATCCTGGCTGTGCACGCCGTGGTCGAGCAGCGCTTCGACGATCTGGCGCATCTGCCGGATCGGCACGCGCTCGGCGAGCAGGGACTGCAGGACTTTCACCACCACCGACAGCGGCAGCAGCTTGGGTGTCAAATCCTCGACGAGCTTCGGCGCGCTGCGTCCAAGAGCCGTCAGCAGGTGCTGCGCTTCCTCGTGGCCGAGCAGTTCGGCGGCGCGCTCGCGCACCAGATGCGACAGATGAGTGGCCACCACGGTGGCGGCGTCGACCACCGTGTAGCCGAGCGATTCGGCATGCGCGCGCTGCGAGGGCAGGATCCACACCGCATCGAGCCCGAAGGCCGGATCCTTGCCGGGAATGCCGTCGAGGGCGCCGAACACCTTGCCCGGATCGAGCGCGAGGTCGCGTTCGGGATGCAGGTCGCCGCTCGCCACCGGCACGCCATGCACGAGCACGCGATAGTGGTTGGGCGACAGCTCGAGGTTGTCGCGCACGTGCACGGCGGGAATGAGGAAGCCGATGTCCTGCGTGAGCTTGCGGCGCACGCCCTTGAGCCGCGCCAACAATTCGCCGCCCTGTTGCTTGTCGACCAGGCCGATCAGGCGATAGCCCACTTCCAGCGCCAAAGGTTCGACGGGGCGGATCTCGTCCCAGCCCAATTCGGCGACGGCGGTCGATTCGGCGTTCGTCGCCAGGTCGACCTCGGGCTGCGCCGCCGCGCGCTTCGCACGCTGGTGCAGCTTCCACGCGGCGTAGCCCAGAACGCCGGCCAGCAGGAGGAAGGGAAGATTGGGCATGCCGGGGATCACGCCGATCACGCCGAGCAACACCGCCGCCACGGTCAGCGCGCGCTGGTGGCCGAACAACTGCAGCGATACCGCCGAGCCCATTTCCTGCTCGCCGGTGGAACGCGTGACCAGCATCGCGGTCGCCGTGGCGATCAGCAGCGCGGGCAACTGCGCGACCAGGCCATCGCCGATGGCGAGCATCGTGTAGGTCTGCGCCGCTTCGGCGAAGCCCATGTCGTGCTGGATCACGCCGATCAGCATGCCGCCGACCACGTTGATGACGAGGATCAAGATGCCGGCGATCGCATCGCCGCGGACGAACTTGCTCGCACCGTCCATCGAACCGTAGAAGTCCGCTTCGTCGCGCACTTCCTGGCGGCGCTGGCGCGCATCCTCGCGCGTGAGCAGGCCGGCGTTGAGGTCGGCGTCGATCGCCATCTGCTTGCCGGGCAAGGCATCGAGGATGAAGCGCGCCGAGACTTCGGAGATGCGCCCCGCGCCCTTGGTGACCACGACGAAGTTGACGATGGTGAGGATCGTGAACACCACGATGCCGACCGCGTAACTGCCGCCGACCACGAACTGGCCGAAGGATTCGATCACGTGGCCGGCCGCGCCCTGGCCTTCGTGCCCGTGCAACAGCACCACGCGCGTGGAGGCGACGTTGAGCGCCAGCCGCAGCAGCGTGACCATCAGCAGGACGCTGGGGAAGGTCGAGAATTCCAGCGGACGGCGGACGTAGACCACCGCGAGCATCACCACCAGCGACAGCGCGATGTTGATGGTGAACAGGCCGTCGAGCAGGATCGGCGCGAGCGGCACCATCACCATCGCCAGCATGGCGAGCATCACCAATGGCGCCGCGATGCCGTTGCGCAGCGCCGTTGCCATGCCGCGCGGTGTTGCCTCGCTCATGGCGTCGAGCCCTTGGCGTCGTCGTCCGGCGCGCCGTCGGCGCCGACGTCGATCGCGGGCAGCGCGGGCATCGGGCCACGGCCCGGCACCCAGGCCTTGAGCTGGTACACGTACGACAGCACCTGGGCGACGGCGGCGTAGAGCTTCACGGGGACTTCCTGGTCGAGCCTGGCCTGTCGATACAAGGCGCGTGCCAGCGGCGGGGCTTCGACGATCGCGACGCGATGCTTGTCGGCCAGGGCGCGAATCGCGAGCGCCGTTTCGTCGACGCCCTTGGCCACCACGGTGGGGGCGCGCATCGTGCCTGCGTTGTATTTGAGCGCCACCGCGTAGTGCGTCGGGTTCATCAGCACGACGTCGGCGGTGGGCACCGCATCCATCATCCGGCGGCGCGACATCTCGCGCGCGACATGGCGCACGCGCGCCTTCATTTCCGGGTTGCCTTCCGATTCCTTCGCTTCGTCGCGCAATTCCTGGCGCGTCATCTTCAACTTCGCGCGGTGCCGGATGTGCTGCCACGGCACGTCGACCAGCGCCAGGACGCCGAGCGCGCCGACCATCGCGAGCAGCGCATGCAGGACCAGGTCCACGCCCTGTCCGACCGCGACTTCGATGGGCGCATTGGCCATGCCGACCAGCGTGCCGAATGCACCATGGACGACCCACGCGCCGACGCCACCGATCAACAGCACGCGCAGCAATGCACGCACGAGTTCGGCCAAGCTTTCCTTGCCGTACATGCGCTTGAGGCCCGCAGCGGGATTCAGGCGGCTGAAATCCGGTTGCAGCGACTTGGAAGCGAAACGCAGCCCGCCCATCACCATCGGCCCGACAAGGCACGCGATGAGCGCGGCGCCCACCAAGGGCAGCATCGGCGGCACCAGCCCGAACAACAGGTGCGCCGCGTGATCGGGCAGGCGTTCTGGCGCATCGAGCAGGCTGCGATCGAAGTGCAGCGCGCCCTGCATCCAGTCGCGCGAGGCACCGCCGATGTGGCCCGCGGTGGCTTTGAGCGCGATCGTCGCGCAGCCGAGCACGGCGACGTTCGCCAATTCGCGCGATCGCGGGACATCGCCGCTTTCGCGCGCTTGTCGGAGGCGTTTCTCCGATGGCTGTTCGGTCCGGTCTTCGTTGTCGGCCGCTTCGCTCATCGCGGTCAGGCGGTGAGCGCGCGCGCGGCGGCGAAGGCGTCGTCGAACAAGCCCTGCACCGGGCCCTGCAGGCGCGCGGTCAGCAACACGAGCAGGGCGAGGCCGACGAGCAGCGACACCGGCAGGCCGATCGACATCGGATTGAGTTGCGAGGCCGCGCGCGAGAGCACACCGAAGGCGATGTTCACCGCGAGCAGCGCCATCATCACCGGCAGCGCAAGCAACACGCCCGCGGCCAGGCAGTGGCCGAAGAAGTCGGGCACCGCACTAAGCACCGCCATCAGGTCCGGGATCGCGACACCGATGGGCAACTGGCGATAGCTGTCGGCGAGGACGCGCACCAGCGCCAGGTGCGCGTCGAAGGTGAAGAACAGCAACGCGAACACCAGGTAGAACCACTGCGACAACACCGGCGAAGACGCGCCGCTGAGCGGATCGGCCATCGTGGCGAACGACAGGCCCATGCCTTGCGAAGCAAGTTCGCCCGCGACTTGGCCTGCTTCGAACGCCAGTCGCAACATCAGGCCCATCGCGATGCCCAGCGTCACTTCGCGCAGCACGCCGAGCACGGTCACCGAATCCAGGCGCATCGGCGGCGGCGCGGGGAGGATCGTGGAAATCGCGATGGCCAATGCGAGCGTGATGATCAGCCGCGCACGCGCCGGCATGCTGCGACCGCCCAACACCGGCAACACCTGCACCGCCGCGCCGATGCGCAGCGCATACCAGAGCGTCGCGCCGAGCAGGCTGAACAAGTCGACGCCGGTGGCGGTGGTGAGCGTGACGGCGTCCATCGTCTACCCGATCAGGTGCGGGATCCGATGGAACAGGTCGGTCGTGAACGACACCAGGCGGCCGAGCAGGAAGTGCCCCGTCAGCCCGAGCATCGCGACCAGGGTCACGCCCTTCACGACGAAGGCGATCGTCGGTTCGTTGATCTGCGTGGCCGCCTGCACGATGCCGACGAGCACGCCGGAGAGCAGCACGGCGAGCAAGAGGGGCGCGGACAACAGCAGCGCCAGTTGCAGGCCGCCGGCGATCTCGGTCATTGCGGTTTCGGGCGTCATCGCATCGGCCTCAGAAAGGATTGAAGCTGGCGGCGAGCGAACCGACGACGAGTACCCAACCATCGACGAGCACGAACAACAGGATCTTGAACGGCGCGGAGATCAGCATCGGCGAGAGCATCATCATGCCCATCGACATCAGCACGCTCGCCACGACCAGGTCGATGATCACGAACGGGATGTAGATCAGGAACGCGATCTCGAAGGCGGTCTTCAGTTCGCTGGTGAGAAACGAGGCGGCGAGCACGCCGAAGGGCACGTCCTGCGGCGTCGCGTACGGGCCGCTGTTGGACAGCCCGGCGAAGGTCATCAGGTCGTTCTCGCGCACCTGCGCGAGCATGAAACCGCGGAAGGGTTCGGAGCCCAGCTGCCACGCCGTCTTGAAATCGATCTTGTGGTCCAGGTACGGCGCGATGCCATTCGCCCAGGCGTGGTCGAACACCGGCATCATGATCATCGAGGTCAGGAACAGGGCCAGCGCCAGCAACACCTGGTTGCCCGGCGTCTGCCCCGTGCCGAGCGCCTGCCGCAGCAGGCCGAGCACGATGATGATGCGCGTGAACGCGGTGATGCCCAGCAGCGCCGCCGGCAGCAGCGTGATGCCGGTCATCAGCGCCAGCACCTGCAGCGGCATGCTCACCGGTTGCGCGCCGATCTGTCCGACGTTCACCGACGGCAGGGCTTGCGCGGGCGAAGCGCTCGCAGGCTGCGCGGCGACGCTGGCCGCCGGCGTCGCGGCCGCCTGCGCATGCGCCGTGGACGCCGTGCCGATCGCGAGTGCGAACAGGAGCAGCGTGCACGCGAAGGCATGCAACGCGCATCGAATCATCGAACTCATGCTTTCTTTCCGAAATGCTGTGCGAGCAATTGCGCGAAGGCGGGCGTCGCGCCAGGCGCGGTCTCCGGCAGCGGTTGCGCGAGGGTGTGGAGCATGCGCGTACCGCCGGCGCCGACGCCGAGCAGCAATTGCGTGTCGCCCACCGCGACGACGACCACGCGTTCGCGCGGACCGAGCGTGAGCGAATCGACCACGCGCAAGGCGGCGTTGCGATTGCCGGCACGCATGCCGGGCATGCGGCGTGCGACCCAGCCCAAGGCGAGGATCAGGCCGACGACCAGCACCAGCGCGAGCAACGCACCGCCGATGCTGCCGGCGCCGACGGGCGCGGCATGGCCGACGCTTGCAGGGTTCATCGCAGCCTCTTGATGCGCTCGGCCGGGCTGACCACGTCGGTCAGGCGCACACCGAAGCGATCGTTGACCACCACCACTTCGCCCTGCGCGATCAGCGTACCGTTGACGTACACGTCGAGCGGTTCGCCGGCGGCGCGATCGAGTTCGACGACCGAACCCTGGTTGAGCTGCAGCAGGTTGCGGATCGGGATGCGCGTGCGGCCCACTTCCAGCGACAGCGACACCGGCACGTCGAGGATCACGTCGAGGTTGAGTTCGGCGGTGCCGCCGGCACCTTCGGCGGTCAGGGGATCGAATGCGGCGCGCGCCGCGACATCGGACAGGTTCATGGCTGGGCCGTCGTGGGATCGAAGGAAGGTTGGGCGCGCGCGGCGTGGACCTGCGCGACCTTGATGGAGTTGCGGCCGTTGTGGACGCCGAACTCGCCGGAGAACAAGGGCATCTGTTCGACGTGCAGCGGCACCTGCGGCAGCAGGTCGATCGGGATGATGTCGCCGACCTTCAGCCGCGAAAGCTCGCGCAGGCTGATCTGGCGGCGCGCGAGCGTGGAGCTGAGTTCGACCGTCGCGTCCTGCAGCTGCGACTGCATCGCTCGCGTCCAGTTCTCGTCCTTCTCGATGCGGTCGCTCTGCACGCCGGCGTCGAGCGCCTCGCGGATCGGCTCGAGCATCGCGTAGGGCAGCGCGATGTGCACTTCGCCGCCGCCGCCGTCGAGTTCGCAATGGAAGCGGCTGACGACGATGTAGTCGCGCGGGCTGATGATGTTCGCGAAATGCGGGTTGACCTCGGAGTTGAGGTACTCGAATTCCACCGGCATCACCGGCGCCCACGCTTCGGCCAGGTCGGCGAAGGTCTGCTTGAGCAACAACTGGATCACGCGCATCTCGGTGGGCGTGAACTCGCGGCCTTCGATGCGCGTGTGGAACTTGCCGTTGCCGCCGAAGAAGTTGTCGACGACGGTGTAGACCAGCCGCGGTTCGTGGACGATCAGGCACGTGCCGCGCAGCGGCTTCATCTTCACCAGGTTGAGGTTGGTCGGCACCTGCAGCGAATGCATGTATTCGCCGAAGCGGACCAGGTCGATGCCGCGCACCGACAGGTCGGCCGAGCGGCGCAGCAGATTGAACAGGCCGATGCGCCAGGTGCGCGCGAACCGTTCGTTGATCATCTCCAGCGTCGGCAACTTGCCGCGGACGATGCGGTCCTGGCTGGCGAAGTCGTAGCTGCGCGCTTCGCCCGGGGCCGGCGGCGGTTCGGTTTCGACCACGCCGCTGTCGACGCCATGCAACAGGGCATCGATCTCGTCCTGCGAAAGCAGGTCTGCGCCCATCATTGCGTCACCAGGCTGGTGAAGATCACCGCTTCGACCTTCGACGGGGCGCCTTCCTGTTTCAGCACCTGGCGCACTTCGTTCAGGGCGGCCGTCTGCAGGCGTTCCTTGCCACTGCGCTGCGCCAGCTGCGCGGAGGACATCTGGCCGAACAGCAGCAGCAGGCGATTGCGGATCATCGGCGCGTGGGTTTCGAAGGCCGCGCGGGTGTCGTTGTCGCGCGTGACCAGTTGCACGTCGGCCTGGAGGTAACGCACCGCATCGTCGTCGACGAGGTTGACGACGAACGCGGGTTCGAGCGCGAAGTACTGCGCCGGTACGTGCGTGGGTGCCGCGCTCTTTTCAGCGTCGTGCGCGGCGGCCGCCTGTCCGGCCCACCACCACCAACCGCCGCCGCCCGCGCCGCCGACCAGGAGCGTGGCGCCCACGATCAACGGCCACTTGCGGCCCTTCTTCTTCGCTGCGGTCTTGGCTGCGGCTGGGGCTGGGGACGACACGAGCGGACACTCCGGTAAGGCGATGTCCGATCAGTGCAAGCGCCGTGCCCGACGCGGCGACGGGGATTTGGCGTGGTCGTGCGCCGGAATGCCGTCAGGCGTATTCGTCGACCAGGCCGCGGGTACGCAGCGGCCGGGAAAGCGTCGCGGCGGTCGTGGCGCCGTCGTGCGGGGCGGCCGCGTCCGGTGTTGCGCCGTGCGCCATGGGGCGGGCGTCGTTCTGTCGACGTTGGCCCACGTCCGCGTGCTCCAGTTGCAGGCCTTGCTGCCCGAGCATTTCCCGCAGGCGCGGCACGCTCGCTTCGAGCGCATGGCGCACTTCGGCGTGCGCGCTGTGGAATTGCGCGTTCACGCGGGTGCCGTCGACTTCCACCCGCACGTCGATGGGACCGAGGTTGTCGGGGCTGATGCGGATCTGCGCATGGCCGATGCGCTGCCCGGCCATCCAGCCGATCTGCGCGCCGAAGGCGTCGTCGAAGCCTGCATCCGGGTCGGCCGGCATCGAGAGCGGCGGTGCGGTCGGTGCGACGGCGGCGGCCGCGTTGGTCGGATGCGAAGCCGCTACGGGCGCGGGCGCCGCGAGGAGGTTGCTGAAGTCGGAAGCCGGTTGCGGCGTTGCGTTCGGCGCATCGCCGTTCGCCGCGTCGATGAATGCCGTCACGGCCGCATGCGTCGGCAGCGACGTGGTCGTTGCGGTGGCATCAGTCGATTTCGTGGCGGCGGCCGCCGGCAATGCGGTGCCGGCGATCGGCAGTGCGATCGACGCAGGACGCGCGGCGCGCATCGCTTCGTCGCCCGGCGGCGTTGCGGTCGCTTGCGCGGGCGTGTTCGCGGGCGTGGCGGAGATCGCCTGGCTGCCGACGAGCAGGGCCAGCAATTGGTCGGGCGGCATGGGCGCGGTCGCGGCGTCGAGCGCGTTGTCGGCGCGTGTGGCGGGTGCGCGCGCGGGGTCGGCCGGCGTTGCGGTGGCTTCCGCGGGATCGTGCGCGGCCAGCAGGGAATCGAAATCAGGCGGCGCGTCGGCGTCCGCGCCGTCGTTCGCGGGCGACTGCGGGGATTTCGGCTTCGTCGTCGCGGCGGCGCCTTGCGTATCCGGGGCTTGCGCCGCGGATGCGTCCGCATTCGCGTTCGCAGGCGTCTGTGTCGGCGCCGGCGTCGGTGCCGCCGCCGGCGCGCCCATCGCGCCCCCGATCATGCCGAGGTCTCCCCGTCGGGCGCATTGCCACCGCGACGCCCGGCGAGTTCATCGAGTTCGCGCTGCACGCGGCGGTCGGCTTCCTGCGATTCGCTCGCCTTGTAGCTGCCGGACAGTTGTTCCATCACCTTGGTTTCGCGACTGGCCAACAGCAGGCGCATGCGTTGCACGTCGCTGAGCTGGCGGTTCTGGTCGACGATGCCGGCCTGCTGCACGACGGCGGCATTGAGGCGCTCACGGAACGCGAGTCGGTTCACCAGCAGCGCGGGCGTGGTGGTGTCGCCGGGCGCCGCCGCGTATTCCTCGGCGTAACGGCGCAACGCATCCAGGCGTTCCTGTTGCTCGGCGAGCACGCGATCGCGCTCGGCGACCTGGCGCGCGGCCGTGTCCTGGCGTTGCTGCACCACCTTGAGCAGGGGTTCTAAGCGTCGCGAACGCATGGGTGCTGGGCTCCGGGATCGATCACTCATTCGAATCAGGCATCGGCCAGCACGCGCTCGAGCGCGGCGCGACTGGATTCGACGTTGGCGGCCTCGCTGACATCCTGGCCAAGGAATTGCTGGATCGCCGGCCAACGCGCGGTCGCTTCGTCGACCACCGGATCGCTGCCGCGCTGGTAAGCGCCGATGGCGATCAGGTCGCGCTGCGCGTTGTACGCGGCGATCAGGCGCTTGAGCTTGCGGATCCGTTCGCGCCACGGGGCATCGGTGATGTCCTGCATCACGCGGCTGACCGACACTTCGACATCGATCGCCGGATATTGGCCGGCGTCGGCGATGCGGCGCGTCAGCACGATGTGGCCGTCGAGGATCGCGCGCGCGGCGTCGGCGATCGGTTCCTGCTGGTCGTCGCCTTCGGTCAGCACGGTGTAGAAGGCGGTGATCGAACCGCGTCCGTCCGCGCCGTTGCCCGCGCGTTCGACCAGCGCCGGCAACTTGGCGAAGACCGACGGCGGATAACCGCGCGTGGTCGGCGGTTCGCCCACCGACAGGCCGATCTCGCGCTGCGCATGTGCGAAGCGCGTGAGGGAATCCATCAACAGCAGCACGTGCAGGCCCTGGTCGCGATACCACTCGGCGATCGCGGTGGCGCGCAGCGCGCCGTGCAAGCGGGCGAGCGGCGGACGATCCGCCGGCGCGGCGACGACCACCGCGCGGCGCAGGCCTTCTTCGCCCAGCGTGCTTTCGACGAAATCGCGTACTTCGCGGCCGCGTTCGCCGATCAGGCCCACGACGATGACGTCGGCGGCGGTGTAGCGGGTCATCATCCCGAGCAGCGTCGACTTGCCGACACCCGAGCCCGCGAACAGGCCGACGCGTTGCCCGCGGCCGATCGGCAGCAGCGCATTGATCGCGCGCACGCCGACGTCGAGCGAGCGCGTGATCGGTTCGCGCGTGAGCGGATTGATCGCGACGCCCGCCAGGCCGACGCTGTGTTCGCGTCGCACCGGGCCGCGGCCGTCGAGCGGCACGCCGTCGCTGTCGATCACGCGGCCGAGCAGGCCTTCGCCGACCGCGACTTCGCCGCCGCGGCTGCGCGATGGCACCACGCGCGCGTTCGGGAGCAGGCCGCCGAGATCGGCGGTCGGCATGAGGAAGGTGCGGTCGCCGGAGAAGCCCACGACTTCCGCTTCGACCCAGCGGCCACCGTGCGTTTCCACGCGGCAACGTGAACCCAGCGGCGCGCTGCAGCCGGAGGCTTCGAGCGTGAGGCCCACCGCGCGGCGCAACACGCCTTCGCGCGAGAGGCCGAGCGATTGCGGTTGCGGCGTGCGCATCTGCAACTGCGCGGCCAGGCGCAGGTTGCGCGCATCGCGCCAATGATCGGCGGGCACGCTCACGCGTCGGATCCCGTGTGCGCCGCGACGGTGGCTTCGAGCACGCTGCGCAGGCGCGCGGCGAGCGTGCCGTCGATGCGCACGCCTTCGCTGTGCAGGCGCAGTTCGCCGCGCCCGAGTGCGGTGTCCATCGTCAGGCGCACGCCATCCAGGCCCATCAGGTGCGGGGCGAGCACGCCGAAATCGTCGGGGTGCAGGCGCAGTTCCATTTCGCGGCTGTCGCTGCCGACGGCATCGAGCGCTTCGCGCACCAGTTCGGCGAGCAGCGTGGGATCGGCGACGTAGGCGCGGCCGAGCAGACTGCCTGCGATGCGAACGGCGAGGTCGGCCAGCGCGTCGGCGACTTCGCCGTCCAGGCGCGCGAGCGGACGCGTGAACCCATCGAGGATGCCCTCGATCTGCGCGATCATCCGCCGCACTTCGGCCTGGCCCGACGCGAGTCCGTCGGCATGGCCGCGCGCATGGCCTTCGGCGTACGCGGCCGCTTCGAGCGCCTGCAATTCCTCGACGCTGGGCGGCGCAGGCAACTCGGGCTTCGGCGTATTGACCGTCGCCAGACCCGGCGCGGTCCAGCGCACGGCCTGCGGCGCGAGCGCGCTCATACGAACGCCTCGGTCTTCGCCGACAGCTGGATCTCGCCGGCCTCGGACATGCGGCGCACCGTGGCGAGGATTTCCTTCTGCGCCGCTTCCACTTCGGCCAGGCGCACGGGGCCGCGCGCTTCCATGTCTTCGAGCAGGATTTCGGCGGCGCGCGAGGACATGTTCGAGGTGATCTTGTCCTTGACGCCCGGATCGGCGCCGCGCAGCGCGATGGCGAGTTTGTCGCTCGGCACGTCGCGCAGCACGGTCTGCATCGAGCGATCGTCCAGGTCGGCGAGGTTGTCGAAGACGAACATCAGGTCGCGGATCTTCGTGCCCAGTTCGCCGTCGACATCGCCGATCGCGCCGAGGATCGCTTCGTCCTGGCCCGAGTCCATGAAGTTGAGGATGTTCGCGGCGACCTTGATGCCGCCGACCATCGAGGACTTGATGTTCTGGCTGCCGGAGAACTGCCGTTGCATCACGTCGTTGAGTTCGTTCAGCGCGTGCGGCGGAATGCCGTCGAGCGTGGCCAGGCGCAACAACACGTCCACGCGCACGCGGTCGGGCAGGCACTTGAGCACTTCGGCGGCCTGGTCGCTGTCCAGGTGGGCCATGACGATGGCGATGATCTGCGGATGTTCGTTGCGCACCAGCTCGGCGATCGCGCGCGGCTCCATCCACTTCAGCGAATCCAGGCCCGAGGTGTTGCGTCCCATCAGGATGCGGTCGATCAGGCTGCTCGCGCGTTCCTCGCCCAGCGCCTGGGTGAGCACGGCGCGCACGTAGTCGTCGGCGGCCGAACCGAGCACGCCCGGTTGCGCCAGCGTGTCGACGAATTCATCGAACACCTGCGCGACCGAATCGCGCGAGACGCCGCCGACGGAGGTCATCGCCAGGCCGAGCTTCTGCACTTCCTTCGCGCCCATGTGCTTGAGCACTTCGGCGGCCTGCTGTTCGCCGAGCGAGAGCAGGACGATCGCGGCGCGCTGCACGCCGGACAACGCGGCCTGGTCAGCCATCGGATTCCACCATGCTGCGCACCACCTGGGCGACGCGCTTGGCGTCGGTGTTCACCGCCGAACGCGCGACTTCGAGCTTCTCGTCGAAGTTCATCAGCGCAGGCGAGGGCGTCTTGGCCGACCGCGACGCGGACGAGGCCGACAAACTGACCGGAATCTCTTCGTCGGGATCGACGATCGTGGCGGTGATTTCCTGCGGCTTGTGCGACTTCGGCGCGAGCAGCGCGCGGAACGCGGGGCGCAGCACGAAGAAGATCAGCAGCAGCACGGCCAGGCCGCCGAGCACGACACGCGTGAGGTCGCGTGCGCGCGGTTGTTCCCACAACGGCGGCGCGTCGTCGGCGTTGTCGGCGGCATCGCGCGCGAAGGGCGCATTCACCACCGACACCATGTCGCCGCGTTGTGCGTCGAAGCCGATCGCCTGCTGCACCAGCGTTTCGACGCGCTTGAGTTCGGCGGCGGCGAGCGGGCGCAGCTTCTGCGGCTTGCCGGCTTCGGCCGCGCCCTGCGGCACGTTGTCGAGCAACACTGCGACGGTCACGCGACGGATGCGGCCGGGCGCCTGCAGCGTGTGCGTGAGCGTGCGATCCATTTCGTAGTTGCGCACCGAGCTGCGGCTGCCGGGGCCGGAAGCGGTGGTGGCTTGTTGTTGCGGTTGCGCCTGCGCGGTCGCCGCGGTGTTCGGCGCAGTCGCGCCCTGCGCGGGAGGCGTGTTGCTCGCGCTGCCCGGCACGCCCTGCGCCGGCGCGGCGGTCGACGACGACAAGTTGCCCGATTCGGACAACTGCTCGCTGCGGATGTTGGTTTGCGGGCCGTAGCGTTCGCTGGCCTCTTCGGTCCGCGCGAAATCCATGTCGACGCTGACCTGCGCGCTGACGCGGCCGGGGCCGGTCATCGGTTCGAGCAATTCCTGGATGCGTTGCACGTACACCGCTTCCTGGCGGCGCTGCTGGTCGAACTGCCGCGCGCCGATCGCGTCTTCGCCTTCGGGATCGTCGTTGGAGAGCATGCGGCCGAACTGGTCCACGACCGTGACGTGTTCGGGCGCCAGGTCGGGAATGCTGGAGGCGACCAGGTGCACGATCGCGTTGACCTGTCCCTGTTCGAGCGTGCTGCCGCCGCGCATCTCGAGCACGACCGAGGCCGTCGCCGGTTCCTTTTGTCGCGTGAAGGCGCTGGGCTTGGGCAGCGCGAGATGCACGCGCGCTTCGCGCACGGGGCGCAGGGTCGCGATCGTGCGCGCCAATTCGTTCTGGAGGGCCTGCTGGTAGCGGGCGTTTTCGATGAACTGGCTCGTGCCGAAGCCCTGGTCGCCCTGCAGCGATTCGAACCCGGCGTTGTTGTCGTTCGGCAGGCCCGCCGCGGCGAGCGCCAGCCGCGCGGAGGCGACCTGGTCGGTGGGCACGGCAAGCGCGCCGTTGGGATCGATGCGATACGGGATCTTCGCGGCCTGCAACAAATCCGCCGCCTCGCTGCTGGATTTCGCATCCAGGCCGGCCTGCACCGGCACGTAATCCGGCTTTTGCGTCCAGAAGAACAACCACAGGCCCAGCGCGATGGTGCCCGCGACGAGCGCGAGCATGCCGAGCTGGCGCACGGCCGGAATGTCCTGCAGGTAACCCAGCTCGCGCAGGCCGTTCGGCGTTTTGGGAAGGGTGAGCGTGCTCATGTCAGATCGGCATGTTCATGACGTCCTGGTACGCCTGCACCAGTCGGTTGCGGACTTCCACCGTGGCGCGGAAGGCGACCTGCGACTGCTGCATGGCGACCATCACGCGCGCCAGGTCGGCGCGCGGGTCGCCGAGTTCGAATGCGGTCTGCAGCTGCGAGGCGTTGGCCTGGGTCTGGTTGACCTGGTCGAGCGCGTTGGTGAGCGACTGCTGGAATCCCGACGCGGCCGGCGGCGTGGCGGCGACCGCATTGCTGGCCGGCGCATCGCCCAGGCCGCGCGTGCGCATTTCGTGCGCGCGGATCTGCGAGAGGATCGAGTTGATGGCGTCGGTCATTGCGGTCGCGGTGCCTGCCAAACGGGCTTGCGATGACTAGGCAAGACGCGTGCCACGAAGGCGGCGGGAAATTGGCGCCGCCTCAGAACCCCGAGGCTTCGTCCGTGGCCTGGTCGCCCTGGTCGCGGAAGATCCCGTACTTGCGCAGCTTCTCCACCAGCGTCGTGCGACGCAGGCCGAGCAAGGGCGCGGCATGCGCGACGACGCCACCGGACTGGTTGAGCGCGCTGCGGATCAGCTCCAGTTCGATGCCCGCCATGTGGCCGCGCAGGTCGATGCCCTGCGGGGGCAGCGTGGTGTTGGGCGAGAAACGCGAGGGGTCGACCGCGGCCGGCGCGCTCGCGCCGATCGCGGCTGCGATCTGCGCCGGTTCCGGCGCCGGTTCGAAGCCCTGCGTCGGCATGCCGGAGCGGTAGCGCGCGGGCAGGTCGGTGGCGCGCACCACACCGCCGGGATGCAGCACGGCCAGGCGTTCGATGAGATTGCTCAACTCGCGCACGTTGCCCGGCCACGAATAGTGCTGCAGGACCACGATCGCGTCGGGCGCGAGCGTGGCCTGGCCGCGCCCGCCTTCGGCGAGCTGGCGGCTGATCGCATCGATCAGGTCGGGCAGGTCCTCGGCGCGGTCGCGCAGCGCGGGCATCTCGATCGGGAACACGTTGAGCCGGTAGAACAGGTCTTCGCGGAACTTGCCTTCGCCGATCTGGGTTTCGAGGTTGCGGTGCGTGGCCGCGATCACGCGGACGTTGCAGCGGATCGGCGCGCCGCCGCCCACGCGTTCGAACACGCGCTCCTGCAACACGCGCAGCAGCTTGACCTGCATCGCCATCGGCATGTCGCCGATTTCGTCGAGCAGCAGCGTGCCGCCTTCGGCCATTTCGAAACGGCCCTTGCGTTGCGTCAGCGCGCCGGTGAAGGCGCCCTTCTCGTGGCCGAACAGCTCGCTTTCCAGCAGGTCCGGCGGGATCGCCCCGCAATTGATCGCGACGAAGGGTTTGCCGCTGCGTGCCGAACGCGCGTGGATCGCACGCGCGGCGACTTCCTTGCCGGTGCCCGATTCGCCGAGGATCAGCACGGTCGTGTCGTGCGGGGCGACCTGCGCGATGGTGTTGTTGAGGAACAGCACGTCGGCGCTGCGGCCGGTCGGGCCGATCTGCGGCACTTCGCGACGCGCGTCCTCGTCCAGGCGCTTGAGGCTCGCGCGGCGCAGCACTTCCTGCAGTTGCGTGCGACGGATCGGGAAGGCGAGCGGCCACACCGCCTGCGGATGCAGGCAGGCGCGCCATCGCGCATCGGGTGCGTGGCCCGGCAATTCCAGCACCGGTGGATGCAGCGCCTGCGCGGCGAGCCATTCCGCGAACGCGGCCCAGCTGCTGCCCTCGCCGATCTCGCCGACGATGACCGCGAGCCAATCGCTCGCACGCCAGCGCGTGCGGTCCAGTTCGTCGGCATCGGCGGCGATGCGCGGCTTGAAGTCCATGAACTCGAGCAGCCCGGCGACATGCTCGGCACGCCGCATGTCCTGGTCGACGATGAGGATGCGCGACTCGCTCATGCGGGCACCGTTGCGTCTTGCGTCGAGCGTTCGAGCTGTTCCAGCAGCGGCAGGACGTCGTGGAGGTAGGTGAGTTTGCTGACGAAGGCATCGGCGCCGGCGCGTTGGGCGTGCGCACGATGTTCGCTGTCGTCGAAGTGGCTGGCGATGACGACGAAGGGCGCGCCGTCCTGCGCCTTGATCAGGCGCGTGGCCTGCAGGCCGCCCATCTCGGGCATCGCCAGATCCATCAGCACCGCGTGCGGGCGCAGCACTTCGCACTGCGAGATCGCCTCGATGCCGTTGGACGCGGTGCCGACGATGTCGATCCACGGCAGGCGGCGGAAATGACGGATCGCCGCGGAGATGAACCCGGCATGGTCGTCGACCAACAACACTTTCAACTTGCGCATTGCATGAACTCTCAGGCGCGCAGCGCGATGCGCTGGCGCGCACGCACGGGGCCAATGGACAGTTGGTCGCGATACTTCGCGACGGTGCGCCGGGCGATGCGGACGCCCTGGCGTGCGAGCAAGCCGGCGATGACGTCGTCGGCTAGCGGCGAGTTGGCGGGCTCGGCATCGATGAGCTGCTTGACCATCGCGCGCACCGCGGCGCCGCCGACTTCCGCGCCTTCCAGGCGCACGGCGAACAATCGCTTGAGTTCGATCGTCCCGCGCGGGCACTGCAGGTACTTGCCGTTGACGATGCGCGAAACCGTGGATTCGTGCATGCCGATCGCATCGGCGACTTCGCGCAGCGTCAGCGGGGCCAGGCCCACGTCGCCGCGTTCGAGGAAACCGCGCTGGCGCTCGACCAGGATCTGCGTGGTGCGCAGCAGGGTGTCGTTGCGCATCGCCAGGCCACGCACGAGCCAGCGCGCTTCGTCGAGCAGTTCGCGCAGCACGGCGTGGTCGCCGTTGTTGCCCGACAGCGCACGCTCGCAATGCGGTGCAATGCGCACGCGCGGCGCGGACCGTGCATTGAGGGCGACGCGCCAGGCGCCGCCGGCGAACCAGGCGACGACGTCCGGCACGATGTGCTGTCCTTCGGCCTCGACCGGCGCTTCGATCGGATGCGGACGCAGCGAAAGCACCAGGGCGATGGCGGCGTTGATCTCGTCGGAGGAGGCCTGCGTGGCCGCCGCGAGCGCGGGGACATCGTGCGCCGCGAGCAATCCCAGATGTTCGGCGAGGATGCGCGCGGCGAGTTCGCGCACGGCGCTTGCAGGCTGCATCACCAGTTGCGCGCGCAGGCATTCGCCGACGTCGGCCGCGGCGATGCCCGGCCACTGCCCGTGCAACAGGCGCTGGCGGATGGCTTCGAGGTCGTGGCGCGGAAAGGCCGCCGCGCCCTGCGCGAGCAGGTCCTGCAACGGATGTTCGAGATAGCCGCGATCGTCGCAGTGGTCGAGCCACCAGGCCGCGGGTTCGAGGTCGCGCGCTTGCCAGTGCAACGCCATCTCGCGCAACAGGCGCACGCGCGGATCGCTCGAAGCCTGGTCGGCGATGCGCGCCATCGCGTCGTCTTCGCCGTTCCAGTCGCCCGACACGCCGGACAGGAACGCCGGCTCGGGCAGTTCGTCCCAGGCGGCCGTTTCGGCGCAGGCCGCGTCGGCGTCTTGATCGGCTTGGTCTTCTTCGGAAGCCTCTTCCTGCTCGAGCAACGGATTGCGTTCGAGCGCCTGGTGGACTTCCATTTCGAGCTGCTGCGCGTTGAGCTGGAGCAGCCGGATCGACTGCAACAACTGCGGCGTGAGATTGAGCCCCTGCACCTGGCTGGTGCGGACTGACGCTTTCACTACGTTGTCTCCCCTGATCGGCCTGGACCGATCCCCTGGAAGACATGCTGGCGCATCGGTGTCGGAAGCCGAATCGGGGTAAACCCGCTCGAAAGTGGGGGTTTCCCCTAAGTGACGTAGGGGCAACCCCTACATTGCGTCACAAACCAGTCACCGCGCGTCACCTTTTGTCGTGATGTCGCATCGCGATGCGCAGCAGCTCGGTGGCGTTGCGCACGCCGAGGGTTTCCATCATCCGCGCGCGGTGCGTTTCCACCGTCTTTGCGCTCAGGCCGAGGTCGGCGGCGATCTGCTTGGTGGTGCGGCCGGCGCCGAGTGCTTCGAGAATTTCGCGCTGTCGCTTGGGCAGCGATTCGATGTCGCCGGTGCCGAGGGTCTTGCGCCCGCGGTGCGCCTGCAATTGCGGGGCGAAGACCTGCGGGCTGAGGAAGGTGCGGCCGGCGGCCGCGGCGCGAATGGCCACTTCCAGCTCCGCGGGCGCCGCTTCCTTCACCACGAATCCGATGGCCCCGCGCTTCAGGGCTTCGCGCACGTGCACCGCGTCGTCGTGCATCGACATGATGACCACGGCGGTTTCCGGTTGCGCGGCGTGCATTTCCTCGAGCGCATCGAAGCCGCTGCGCCCGGGCATCGCCACGTCGAGCAGCATCACGTCGGGGATCATCTGCCGCGCGCGCAGGACGGCCTCGTTGGCGTTGCTGGCTTCACCGACCACCTCGATCCCCTCGAAGGAATCCACGAGCCGGCGCAAGCCCGCCCGCACGAGGGTGTGGTCGTCGCAGATCAAGACCCGAACCAATCCGTCGCCTCCCTGGCAACTTTGCAGGGAGCCAGCTTACGCAAGGTGCCGTTGCCTGGTGTTGACGGCCGGTCACCACTTGCGCCGGCCTCATCGGCGCAGTCGTGCGGATCAGCGGGGACGGCGGCTTTCGGCCACTGCGCGGCGGTGCAGGCGGAACAGGTGCCGTTCCAGGGCCGCTTCCAGGGCCGGGGGGAGGTCGTCGAAGCGCAGCAGTACGCCGTCGTCGGCCGCGGCGATCACGGTGGCGGGCAGCAGCAGGGGCGAGGGCAGCCAATCGGCGGGCTGTACGCGCAGCAGGCCGCTCGTGCCCACCGCGGGGGCATCGACCGCCAGCCAAGCGCCGCGCGCCGACCACTGCAGGGCGCGCAAGGAGTCGGTCGCCTGCGCGCCGGCGAGCGAGGCCACCAGCGCGGTGAGCAGGTCGAGCTTGGCTTCGATGCGTTGCAGCGACGTCTCGTCGTGGCCGTCGCTGTCGTCGTGGCGCGGGCTGTCTTCGACCACGGCCAGTGCGCGCAACAGCGCTTCGCTGCGCGCGAACAGCGCCTGCAGGCGCGCGCCGTCGGGAACGGACGGCTCGAACGCCGCCGGCCGTGTTTCCCGACAGGCCAGGACGTCGCCGAACAGCGCTTCGCGTGCGGCCTGCACGGCGTTCATGCCAGTTCCCGCAACCAGGCGCGCGCGCCGCGATGATCCTCGCCCAGGCGGGCCAGCGCGGTGGCGACCTTCGCGCGCGCGGCGTGCAGTTCGCCCAGCATCGCGCGCTGCGCAAGCAGCAGGTCGATCCAGTGTTCGCGCACCAGCGTCGTCGAATCCAGCGTCGCCAACGCCGCGGCCACCGCGCGCTGGTGTTCGCTCAGCAGTTCCGTCGCGCGCAGCCAGTCGTGCGCTTCGATCGCCTCGCGCAATTGCACGGCGGGCAGGTTCGGGACGCTGGCGACCACCGCATTCATCGACCGGCGTCTCCCGGCGCGATCGCGCGCCACGCCGATTCGATTTCGCCGAGCAGGGTGTCGACTTCGTGCAGGGGCGCCGTGTCGTTCTCGGCATTGGCGGTCAGCAGGCGACGTTGCGCGTAGTCGTACAGGGCCTGCAGGCCGTCGGCGATCTCGCCGCCCGCTTCGAGGTTGAGCGCGCCGTCGAGTGCGGCCACGATCGTGCTCGCTTCGCTGATCGCCTGCGCCTTGCGGGCGATGTCGCCGCGTTCGAGGCAGGCGATGGCCAGGCGCGCGCGCTCGCGTGCGCCGGCGAGCATCAGCGTGATCAGCTGGTGCGGGTTGGCGTCGAGCACGGCACTGGACACGCCGGTGTTCCGGTACTGGTTGGCGAGGTTGCGGGCGCTGTACATGGGATCGTCCGGCGTCGGGGTCAGAGGTTGGACAGTTGCTGCGTGAGATAGCTGCTGATCGACTGCATCTGCGTCATCAGCCCATCCAGCGCGACGAATTGCGCGCGATAACGCGCTTCGACCTGGGTCATGCGCGCGTCCAGGTCATCGCGTTGCCTGGCGATCGACTTGGTGCGCGCCGACAGGCCCTGGTCGCGATCGTGCAGCAGGCCGTCGTCGTCGAGCAGGCGGTCGAGCGACTGATCCAGGTGCGCGGACAGGCTGTCGTCGCCGGTGAACAGGCGCGCAGCGGGCGCAGCGTCCTTCGCCATGGCGGCGTCGAAGGCGGCGTCGTCCATCTTGAGCAAGCCGTCGGCGCCCACCGTGATGCCCAGCGCCTTGAGGTCCTCGACCTGCTCGCCGACTTGCGCGCGCAGGTCGCGGCTCACGCCACGCACGAGCGGATCGCCATTGAGCGGGGCAGCGACCTTCGTGGCTGCGTCGTAACGCGAGACCGACTTCAAGGCATTGGTCGCGCTGTTGTACGAGGACACGAATGCCTTGGCCGCCGTGCGCAGCACCGAGCTGTCGGCGGCGACGGTGACGGTCTGCGTGGTGCCCGGTTCGGCCTTGGTCAGCGTGAAGCTGACGCCTTCGATCAGGTCAGCGACCGTGTTGGTCGGGCTGCTGCGTTCGAAGCCGTCGACCTTGAGGCGTGCGTCGGCCGCTGCTTCGAGTTCCTGCATGGTGTTCGGCGCGGACGCGTTCGCGAACACCGACAGGCCGCCGTCGCCGCCGCTGGCGGTGATGTGCAGCGCATTGGCCGCGCCGGTTTGCGTCGCACTCAACACCAGGTGCGCGCCATCGTCGGCCTGCACGATCGTCGCGACCACGCCCTTGCCGGCGGCCGCCTTGTTGATCGCATCGCGCACGCCGTCGAGTGTGTTGTGCGTCGCGTCGATGTCGACGGCGATCGTCGTGTCGCCGCTGGCGATGGTGAGCTTGCCGGTGCCGACGGGCGTGGCGTCGGTGGCGAATGCTTTCGATGCGAGTTTGTGCGCGCTGGAAAGCGCGAGGACTTCGACGTCATAGCGGCCGATCGCGGCCTCCGACGTCGTCGTCACGGAAAAATGGGCCCCTTCGGGCACCGAGGCCTTGCGCGCCTGCACGGTCTCGGGCAGGCGCAGTTTGCCGATTGCGGTGCGCAGGCCGTCCAGGGTGCTGCGCAAGGTGCCGAACGCCGAGATCTCGGCCTTCGTCTTTTTTTCGAATGCGTCGATGCGCGCGGCGGTCGGCGATCGTTCGGCCGTGACCAACTGCGACACCAGCGTGTTGACGTCGAGCCCGCTGCCGATGCCGGTGGAGGTGATGCTCATCGGCGGCTGCTCCTTCTACTGGAAGAAAAAAAGACGCGGGGCGCGATGGATCCGCGCCCCGCGTTCGTCACGGTTAACGCAGCAGGCTCATCACGCCCTGCGGCGCCTGGTTGGCCTGGGCGAGCATCGCGGTACCGGCCTGCGTGAGGATCTGCGTGCGGGTCAGTTCCGCCGTTTCCTTCGCGAAGTCGGTGTCGCGGATGCGGCTGCGCGAAGCGGTCAGGTTCTCGGACGTCGTGTTGAGGTTGGCGATGACCGAGGTGAAGCGGTTCTGCACGGCACCCAGGTCGGCGCGCGCGCTGTTGACAGCGTTCAGCGCGCCATCCATCGCGAGGATGGCGTCGTCGGCGCCGGCGGCGGTGGAGATGTCGAGCGTGGCGAAGCCGTTGTGCGCGGCACCCGCGACCTGCGTGGCCGTGCCGGCGGTCGTGCCGGCCGTGACGCCGCTGACGTTGGTCAGGTTGGCGATGGCCAGCGAGGCGTCGGTCGAGGTCAGCTTGCCGGTGTTGTCCATCGAGACGTTGGCCAGCGCGGTGTTGGCCGGGTTGGCCTTCGCGGCGTCGAACGCGGTCTTCAGCGCGGCGGTGGCGGCGGCAGCGTCGGCGGCGCCGTCGGCGGTGGTCACCGTCACGCCGTTGATGTCCATCGACACGCCGGTGGCGAACGCGGTGGCCGAGGCCGAAGCGGTCGTCTGCGTGTAGGTCGTCGTCGACGGCGAGTTCCAGGAACCCAGCGCGGCGATGTTGGCGTCGGCGATCGAGGCGACGGTGATCGTCTGGCCCTGGTTGGCGCCGACCTGGAAGGTCTGGGCGGTGAACGAACCGTCGAGCAGCTTGGTGCCGTTGAACGAGGTCTGGTCGGCGACGCGGTCGATTTCCGACTTCAGCTGCGAGACTTCCTTCTGCAGCGCGGCGCGGTCGTCCGAGGAGTTGGTGGCGTTGCGCGACTGCACGGCCAGTTCGCGGATGCGCTGCAGGTTGTTGCCGATTTCGCCCAGCGCGCCTTCGGCGGTCTGCGCGAGCGAGATGCCGTCGTTGGCGTTGCGCGCGGCCTGGTTCATGCCGCGGATCTGCGTGGAGAAGCGCTCGGAGATCGCCAGGCCGGCGGCGTCGTCCTTGGCGCTGTTGATGCGCAGGCCCGAGGACAGGCGCTGGATGGTCGTGGCGAGGCTGGCGCTGTTGGTCGCGAGGTTGCGCTGAGAGTTCAGCGACATCACGTTGGTGTTGATGATGGACATTGCGTTGTTCTCCTGGTGACGGTGCCGACGGGGACGCCGGATCTGTGGTCCGCAGGGGCGTGCCGTTGGTGGCGATGTCCTCTGCTGGGGTCGATAACGGCACCGTCTTCCGGGTCTTTAGCGCCTCTGGTCGCCTCAGCCGATCTTGTCGAACAACGAAAGCCCCTGGATGCGCAACATCGACTTCTGCGCGGCCTCCAGGGCGGTGGATTGCAGGGTCAGGCGGCTGATCGCCTCGGCGTAGTCGGTGTCGCGCAGCTGCGAGATGCTGTCGGACAGCGCGATTTCGTCGCTGTCGCGGCGATCGGCGGTGTCGTCGATGGCCTGCAGGCGCATGCCGGTGCTCGCGCGCACGGAGAGCATGTGGTCCTCGGCGGTGGCGATGTCGCCGATCACGCCGCCGATGGCGTTGGCGCGGCGCGCGGCGTCGGCCGGCGTGCCCGAGGGCGCTTCGAGCGCATCGGCCAGGGCATCGAGCGTGGCGAACACATCGCGCGTCGGCGCCGGTTGCAGCGTGAACGCATCGCCGGCCGCGGGCGCGCCGGTGATCGAGAACTGCACGCCCAGGCCCGCGGCGGGATCGGGGATCGCCTGGCCGCTCGCATACGTACCGACGACCGGCGGCGCGAGTGCCGCGCCGCTGGCATCGACGACTTCGTAATCGGTGGGCGAGGTGAACCGCACGGTGAGCGCGTTGCCGGACCACGCCGTCGCATCGCTCACCTGCGCCTGCTGCAACACGCCGTTGCCGGTGTTGGCCGCGTTCGCGCTGCCGCGCACGAATCCATCGCCCGTGCGCACGCGCAGGAACACCGCGCTGCCCGGATCGGTATCGCCGACCGCGACTTCCGGCGCGATGTCGATGTGGTTTTGCCCGTCGTCGCCCTGGTAGGCGATGCCTGTCGCGCCGTCGACGAAAGGCGCCACGCCATCGCGCGTGCCGGCGAACAGGCGACGCCCGTTGCCGTCGTCGCGGTTGGCGATGTTGATCAGCGAGGCGCGCAACGCGCGGATTTCCACGGCCACGGCGCGACGATCGCCATCGGACATGGTGGCGTTGTTGCCCTGGATCGCCAGTTCGCGCGCGCGCGAAAGCAACTCGCCGGTATCGGCGAGTGCATCTTCCTGCGTGCGCAGGCGATGTTCGGCCGCGCCTGCGCTCTTTTCGAATTCGCCGAGCATCGAGAGCACGTGGTCGAGCCGTTGCGCGGTGGCCGCGCCGACCGGATCGTCCTTGGCCTGCGTGATGCGTTCGCCCGTGGTGAGTTGTTGCTGCGTGTGCGCGATTTCCTGCTGCTTGCGCAGCAGCGCGGACAGGCCTTGCGCATGCAGGGCGGCGGTCGAGACGCGAAGGGTCATCAGCGGATCGCTCCGAGCAGGGTCTGGAACACGTTGTCGGCGGTGGCGATGACTTGCGCGGCCGCTTGGTAGGCTTGCTGGTAGCGCAGCATGTCGGCCGCTTCCTCGTCGAGGTTGACGCCCGAGACCGAGTCGCGCTCGGCGGCGATCTGCGTGTCGAGCGTTTGCTGCGCATCGAGCGCGAGGTCGGCGTGGCGTGCATCGCTGCCCACGCGCGCGGTGAGTTGGCTCAGCCCGTTGGTGAGGCTGGTCGCGCCGCCGTCGAGGACGCCCTTGGTATCGAGCGCGGCGAAGTTGCGCGCATTGCCGTTGTCGGCGGCGCGCGGCGGCGTGCGTGCGAGGGTGAAGCTGTCGCCCGCGCCCGGCGTGCCCTGCAGGTTCAGCGACCAACTGTTGCCGGCGATCGGCGTGCCGGCGGTGAAGGTGTACGGGCCGGCGCCATCGATGGTGTAAGTCGTGGCGTCGATGAAATCGACCGTCGCGCCGGCGAAGCTTGCGAACGCCGCCGGATCGGTGACCACCGGTGCGTCGGCTTTCGCATTGCCGATGTTGGCGGCATCGGCTTTCACCTGCAGCGGCGATGCGGCGGCGATGCCGTTGGGGTCGCGCATGATCAGTTTCAGGCTGCCGGCCGCATCGGCGGTCGGCGCGACGGCGAAGCGATCGCCGGCCGCGGCCGCGCCACCGACGACGATCGACACGCCTTCGGCGCGCAGCGGATCGGCCGCCGTGCCGGTGCCTGCCAGCGCGACGGCTTCGCCGGTGCCCGCGCGCGTCGCGCTCCAGGTCGTACCGTCGAAGCGCAGTTCGAGGTCGTGGCCGGTCAGGGCGCCGGTGTCGACGATCGTCGCCGACAAGGTCGCGCTGCCGGTGTTCTTCGCATGCGCATCCACGCGCGGCGGCGCGACCGCGAACAGATCGGTGCCGGCCACGCCGTTGTAATCCACGCCCGCGCGTTGCACGTCGTTGGCCGCCATCGCGAAGGCGGTGGCCACGCGGCCGAGGTCGGCGCGCGCCGGATCGAGCGAGTGCGCGCGGAATTCCAGCAATCCGCCGACTTCGCCGCTGAACGCCGATGCGGACAAACGCACCGTGCCGCCGCTGCCTTCGAGCGCGACCTGCAGGCGATCGGAACGATACGGATCGGTCACGGTGGTCAGTTGCATCGAACGCGCACCGAGCACCAGGGGTTGTCCGCCGGCGGTGAACACGTTGATGGAACCGTCGTCCTGCGCGACGGTGCTGCCGCCGACGAGCTTGGCCAGCTCGCCGATGCGTTGTTCGCGCGCGTCGAGCAGATCGGGCGAGGCGTTGGTGCCCGCGGTGGCGATGTCGCGGTTCAGTCCCGCGATTTCACCGGCGAGGCGATTGGCGTCGCCGACGGTCGTCTTCAGGCGTTGGTCGGTGTCTTCCTCGATCGACGAGAGCTGGCCATCGAGCGAACGCCAGCGTGCGGCGAGTTGGTCGCCCGCCGTGATCAGCTGGCTGCGCGCGACCGGCGAAGTCGGATCCGACGACACGCCCTTGGCCGCGGCGAAGAACGCCGACCACGGCGTCGACAAACCCGTTGCCTTGTCCGACAGCAGCGCATCCACACGCGAGTTCAGCGACGAGAGTTGTTCCAGCCGCCCCATCTCGCCGCTGCTGTCGACCTGGCGCGCGAACACCAGGCCATCGGCGAGTCGTCGCAAGCGCGCGACGTCGACGCCCTGGCCGATCGCACCGATGTTGGTCGCCTGACCCGGGCGCGCGGACAGTTCGACGCGTTGGCGGCTGTAACCGGGCGTGGCCGCGTTGGCGACGTTGTGTCCGACCGTTCCCAGTGCGCGCTGGAAGGCGAGCAGGGCCGAAGTGCCGGTGGAAAGGATGCCTGTCATGGTCAGTTCAATCCGGCGAGTGCGCGGTTGAGGGTGTCGCCGTTCGCGATCGCGGTGACTTTCGCGGCATAGCCCGGGTCGGTCGCGTAGCCGGCTTGCTGCAGGGCCGCGGCGAAACGGTGCGTGTCCTCGCCGGTGCCGCGCGCGGCGGCGTAACGCGCGTTGCCCAGCAGGCGCGCGTAGTCGTCGAAGCTTTCGGCGGCCGAGCCGTAGGCACGGAAGTCGGCGTGCGTGTTTTCGCGCACGCCGTTGGTGTATTCGTGCGTCGATGCGCGCATGCGCTGGCCATTCCACCCGCCGCCGGCCTTGATGCCGAACAGGTTGTTGGACGTCGCGCCCTGCGTTTGCACCAGGCGGCGGCCCCAGCCGGTTTCCAGCGCGGCCTGCGCGACGAGCGCCTTCGCCGGCACGCCCAGTTCGGCCGCGGCCTTCTGCGCATGCGGCCAGACCGATCGGACGAAGGCTTCGGGGCTGCTGCAATCCAGCGGTGCATCGGGGTTGCAGGCCGGTGCGGTGGTCGGCGCGGAGAGCGGCATCGGAGCGATCGCCGGCATCGAGATGCCGGAGGTCGACGGCGTCAGCGGCAATCCGACGGGCGTCGTGGGAGCAAGCGTCGGCGCAGCGACAGGCGCGTGGGGCGATTGCGCGGCGCCCGTCGAACGTTCGAGCTGCCGCATGATCATCGGCGCGAGCCCGAGGCCGCGTCCCTTGGTGAGTTCGCGCGCGAGTTGCTGGTCGTGCATGTCGCGGTACGTGGTGTCTTCGCCGAGCAGCGAATCGCCCATCGAAGCGCTGCGCATCGACTTGATCAACATCTGCGCGAATTGCGTTTCCAGTTCGCGCGCGGCCTTTTCGATGCGCGCATGCGACGTGCCCGTCGACGGATCGGCGGGCGCGTTGAGGGGCAGGGAAGCGGAAGGCAGGCGCATGTCCGGTCCTCAGATCACCTCGAGCTCGGCGCGCAGCGCGCCGGCGCGCTTGAGCGCTTCGAGGATCGCGACGATGTCGCCCGGCGCAGCGCCGACGGCGTTGACCGCGCGCACGATCGATTCGAGCGACGTGCCGCCCTGGAACAGGAACATGCGGCCGCCGTCTTCGCGCACTTCGACGCTGGATTGCGGCGCGACGACGGTGACGCCGCTGCGGTTGCCATACCCTTCCGGCTGGCTGACCTGCACGGCTTCGACGATCGACACCGTCAAGGCGCCGTGCGACACCGCCGCCGGCAACACCGTGACCTGGCCGCCCATCACCACGGTGCCGGTGCGCGCGTTGACGATGACCTTGGCCGCGCCGATGCCCGGATCGATGTCGAGCGATTCCAGTTGCGCGAGGAAGGCGATGCGGTCGCCGGCCGGCGGCAGGATTTCGATGGTCACGCCATCCAGGGCCTTCGCGCGGCCCGGACCGAACGCGCGATCGACGGCCGCGACGATCCGCGCGGCGGTGGTGAAATCCGATTCGTGCAGGTTGAGCGTCACGGTGCCGTCCTGCGGACCACCCGCCACGGCGCGTTCGACGATCGCGCCGTTGGGAATGCTGCCGCCGTTGGGCGCGTTGACCGAAATCTTCGATCCATCGCGGCCGGCCGCACCGAAGCCGCCGACCATCAGCGTGCCTTGCGCGATGGCGTACACCTGTCCGTCGGCACCCCGCAGCGGCGCCATCAGCAGGCTGCCGCCGCGCAACGAACCGGCGTTGCCGATCGACGAGACGGAGACATCGATCGTCTGGCCCGGTTTGGCGTAGGCGGGCAGTTCGGCCTGGATCGCGACGGCGGCGACGTTCTTCAGCTGCGGATTCACGCCGGGCGGCAGCGTGACGCCGAGTTGATCGAGCATCGTCTTGAGGCTCTGCACGGTGAACGGCGTCTGGCTCGTGCGGTCGCCACTGCCGTCCAGACCCACGACCAGGCCATAGCCCACGAGCGGATTGCCGCGCACGCCGGCCACTTGCGCGAGCTCCTTGATGCGTTCGGCATGCGCGCTGCCGATGAAGGCGCACAGCAGCACGAATGCGGCGACGAAGCGGGCGCGTTGCATGCGGGCGTCCTCAGTACGGGAATGCGGCGGAGTTGAAGAAGCGGCCCAGCCAGCCCATCGCGTTGGAACGCGCGAGCGTGCCGTTGCCGCCGTAGACGATGCGGGCCTCGCCGATGCGATCGGATCCGATGCGGTTGTCGGGACCGATATCGGCCGTGCGCACGATTCCTTGAACCTGCACCAGCTCGTCGCCCTGGTTGAGCCGCAAACGCTTTTCGCCGGCCACGCGCAGGTGGCCGTTGCCGAGGTTTTCGACGACCGTGACCGTGATCGTGCCGGCGAGCTGGTTGCTCTGCGCGCTGTCGCCGTTGCCGGTGAAGTCGCGCGAGCCTTCGATCTCCGCCTGCAGGAGCGGCTGGCCGTTGTGCGTGATTTGTTGGCCGAAGATCGTGGGCGCGGCGAGGTTGACGCCCGCGGCCTTGGTCACCGCGGTCTTCGCGTTGGCCTTGGCGCGCGTGTTCTCGAGCAGCACGATGGTCAGCAGGTCGCCGACCTCGCGCGCCTTGTTGTCTTCGAACAGGCGCATGCGCCCGCCATCGGTGCCGGCGCCGGCGTAGATCGAGCCGGCATTCGCGCCCGAAGGCGGCTGCATCGCTTGCGGATGCACGGCGGGCGCGCCGGATTCGGGCGCGAAGGTGCGCGCGTCGCCGACCAGGCTCGCGCAACCGGACAGGGACAGCATCGCGACGGCGACCAGGAGCGATTTCATCGGCGTCACAGGTTGTTGTTGAGGTAGCCGAGCATCGAGTCGACGGTGGAGATCGCCTTCGCGTTGGTTTCGTACGCGCGCTGGGTTTCGATCATCGACACCAGCTCTTCCACGACGTTGACGTTGGAGCCTTCCAGCGCGCCCTGCGCGAGCACGCCGACGCCGCCCTGGCCGGGCGCGCCGCTCTGCGCGGGGCCGCTGGCACTGGTTTCGACGTAGAGGTTTTCGCCCTTGGCCTGCAGGCCGGCGGGATTGACGAAGTCGGCCAGCGTCAGCGCGCCGACCTGCACGGCCTGCGCCTGCCCGGCGATCTGCACGCTCACCGTGCCGTCGGCGCCGATGGTCACGCTTTGCGTGCCTTCGGGGAATTGCAGGCCGGGCTGGATCGGATAACCGGAGTTGGTGACCAGCTCGCCCTGCGAATTGATCTGGAAGCTGCCGTCGCGCGTGTACGCGGTGCTCCCGTCGGGCATCAGCACTTCGAAGAAACCGCGGCCGTTGATCGCCACGTCCAGCGCGTTGCCGGTCTGGTTGAGTGCGCCCTGCGCGAACTGCTTGGCGGTGGCCGACACGCGCACGCCGGTGCCGGTCGACAGGCCGCTGGGCAACTGCGTCTGTTCGGAGGACTGGCCGCCGGGCTGGCGCACGGTCTGGTACAGCAGGTCCTCGAAGCTGGCGCGGTCGCGCTTGAAACCGGTGGTGCTGGTGTTGGCGAGATTGTTGGAGGTGACCGCCATGCGCGTCTGCTGCGCGTCGAGGCCGGTCTTGGCGATCCACAGAGCCTGGGTCATGGCGGATTACTCGGAAGGGTTTCGAAAGGTCAGCGCGAGGAGAGCAGGGAGTTGCCGGAGCGCGCGTTCTCGTCAGCGCTGTGCAAGACGCGTACCTGCATCTCGAATTGGCGCGCGAGTTCGATCATCGACACCAGCATCGCGGTGCCGTCGACGTTGCTGTTTTCGAGCACGCCGGTGGTGAGCACGTTGCCGGCCGCGGGTACCGGCGGCGTCGCGCCGGGTTTGGCGTGCATCAGTCCGTCGTCGCCGCGCACCAGGTCGCGGTCGTCGACCGCGACCACCTGGAGGCGTCCGGCCGCGGCCATCGTCGAGGCCGGCTGGCCCTGCGGCACGATCGACACCGTGCCGTCGCCACCGATGTGCAACGCATCGTTCGGCGGAATCGACATCGGGGCGCCGCCCTGGTCGAGCACCACCAGGCCGCTGCCCGTCACGAGTTGGCCGTTGGCGTTGATCTGCAGATCGCCGGCGCGCGTGTAGGCCACGCCGCCCGTGCGGTCCTGCACCGCGAGCCAGTGGCCGGGTTGCAGGGCGACGTCGAGCGCGTTGGCGGTCGTCGTCAACGCACCGGCGGCGCTGCTCACGCCCATCTCCTGTGCGGTGGTGGCCACGCGCGAAGGCAATCCCGCGCCCGCGATGGGCGCGGCGACGGTGCCGGCGAGCGTTGCACGGAACCCGACCGTGTCCGCGTTGGCGAGGTTGTGCGCGACGTTGCCCTGCGCGCGCAGCGTGGCGCTCGCACCGGTCATCGCCACATAGAGGGAACGGTCGGTCATCTGCGTCAGCGGATGTTGATGACCGTCTGCGTGATCTGATCCTGCGTCTGGATCATCTGCGCGTTCGCCTGGAAGTTGCGCTGCGCGGTGATCATGTTCACCAACTGCTCGGTGAGATCGACGTTGGACGCTTCGAGCGC
The DNA here is from genome assembly GCF_052115395.1 of Lysobacter sp. 2RAF19. NCBI lineage: Bacteria > Pseudomonadati > Pseudomonadota > Gammaproteobacteria > Lysobacterales > Lysobacteraceae > Lysobacter > Lysobacter sp. 2RAF19. Next base: position 664,228 of record NZ_JBFRGO010000002.1, read on the forward strand.
GCCGCCCTGCACCAGGCCGAATTCCGACGTGCCCGCCGGGCCACGACGCGCCTGGCCGGATTCGTAGGTTTCCGCCCAACCGTTGTCGCCGAGCGGCTGCAGGCCCTGCGGATTGGCGAAGGTGGTCAGCGCGACCTGCCCCAGCGGGGTCGACACGCCATTGGTGTAACGCGCGTTGACGATGCCTTCGGGCGAGACTTCGATGCCGGTGAGGCGGCCGGTCGCATAACCGTCCTGCACGAGCGAGGAAACACCGAACGCGTTGCCGTACTGCGTGGACGTGCTCAGGTCGAGGTTCACGGCGATCGGCGCCGCGCCCGTGGTGGGCGTGTAGGCGGGCAACGTGATGCGGCCGGGCGAAGGCGAAGTCAGTGCACCGGTGTTCGCGTATTGCAGCGTCTGCGGCGTGCCGACGTCGGTGCCGTCGATCTGCGTCTGCACCTGCCATTCGTTCGGGTTGGCGGTCTTGATGAAATACATCGACTGCGTATGCGCCGCGCCGAGTGAGTCGTACACGGTCAGCGACGTGGTGTGCGTGTACGTGTCCGGGTCGTTCGCGTCGAAAGGCGTGAGCGTGGGCGGCGTCGCGTTGGCGGGCAGGTTGGTGCCGACCTCGACTTCACCCGTGGCGCGCGGCGCCGAATCGCCGACCGCCAGTTGCAAGTCGCCCATGCGGCCGGTGTCGAAGCCGTTGCCGCCGGCGTTGGGCAGGAACACCTGCAGGCGCTGGCCGGCGGGGTTCACCACGTAGCCGTCGCGATCGGTGCCGAAGTTGCCGGCGCGCGAATACACCGTCGCGCCACCGGCCGACAGCGTGAAGAAACCTTCGCCCGACAAGGCCAGGTCCAGCGAGCGGCCGGTGAAGTCGACGTTGCCCTGGCCGAATTGCTGCGCGACCTTTTCCAGTCGCACGCCCGCGCCGATCGCATTGCGCGACAGGCCCGCCGCCGACGCGGCGAAGACGTCGCCGAATTCGGCGCGCGACTGCTTGAAGCCGGTCGTGTTGGAGTTGGCGATGTTATTCGAAGTGACGTTGAGGTCGGCCGAAGCCGCGTTCATGCCGCTGAGCGAAATGCGGAAACTCATGTCGTGCTCCCTTAGCCGATGCGGCGGATCGACGACAGCGGATGGCTGCCGAGGCCCGCGAGATTGAGGACGAGGCCGTCGGCCCCGATCGAAACGCTGTCCACCTTCGCCGCGACGTTGACCGTCAGCGCTTCGGCGGTGCTGCCGCTGCCCGCGGTGGCCTTGATCGTGTAGCGGCCCTTGCCCGCCGCCTGGCCGGCGTCGTTGAGGCCGTCCCAGTGGAAGGCCGTCGTGCCCGCGGCGGCGGCATCGACCGTCATCGTGCGCACGCGTGCGCCGGAGGCATCGACGATCTCGAAAGTGATGCGGCCGGCCGACGGCGCGTCGACTTCGCCGTCGACGCCCTTGCCGGCATCGACGTCGAGCGTGGAGGCTTCGACGAGCGCGTCGTGCCCGACGAGCGAGGCGGCGCGCAGTGCCTGGTCGGATTCCATGACGCTGGCGACCGCATCCATCGCGTTCTGCATCTTGTCGATGCCCTGCACGGTGGAGAACTGCGCGAGCTGGCCGAGGAATTGCGAGTTGTCGAGCGGCTTGAGCGGATCCTGGTTCTTCAGCTGCTCGGTCATCAGGCGCAGGAAGTCGGCCTGGCCGAGCGATGTGTTGCGCTGCGACTGCGGCACGTTGAGGCCGAGCGCGCTGTACGCATCGCTGTTGTTGTAGTTGTTGGTGTTGATCGTGGTCATCGGGTGTCGTTCCTTGCGCGTCAGCGGCCGAGGTTGAGGGTGGCCATCGCCAGTTCCTTGGCGCTGTTGAACACCTCGACGTTGGCCTGGTAGCTGCGCGAGGCGGAAATCAGATCGACCATCTGCGCGACCGGATCGACGTCGGGCGCGTACACGTAGCCCTGCGCGTCGGCGAGGGGATGGCCCGGTTCGTAGCGCTTGATCGGCGCGGCGGTGCTTTCGGTGACCTGCGTGACCTGCACGCCCGCCAGCGCGGGATCGCCCGCGACGGGCGTGGCCTGGAACACCGGCAACTTCGCGTGGAAGACCGCCTCGGGCGTGCCGGCGATGGAGTCGGCGTTGGCGAGGTTGGAGGCGACCGTGCTCAGTCGCACCGACTGGGCGTTCATCGCCGAACCGGCGACATCGAAGATCGGAAGGTTGCTCATGCGCGTGCCTTATTGGCCGGTGATCGCGGTCAGCATCGAGCGGACGCGCGATTCGATGAAGGACAGCGAGGCGCGGTATTCGAGCGTCGCCTGGGCGAAGGTGGCCTTCTCGCGATCGCCGTCGACGGTGTTGCCATCGAGGCTGGGTTGCGTGGCCGGGCGCAGGTAGCGCGCGCCGGCGGCGGCCTGGCCCACGGCATCGCCGGCGGCGGTCGCGGCGGGATCGAGCGCTGCGTTCAGCGCGCCCGTGAAGTCGAGGTCCTGCGCCTGGTAATGGGGCGTGTCGGCGTTGGCGATGTTGGCGGCGAGCAACTGCAGGCGCCGTTCGCGCAACTCCAGTGCCGTGCCGTGGATGCCAAGGAAGTCGGACATGGGCCCCTCCGGGAGCGGAATTCCTCCCGGATCAGGCAAGGCGCGTGCCAGCGCGCGGATTTGCCGGGGGAAACCGTCAGCCGGCGGCGGTCACGCGCGCGGCCACGCGTTGCGCGAGCTCGCGCTCGGAGTACTTGGGCACGAAGTCGTCGGCGCCCACGCGTTCGACCATGGCCTGGTTGAACACCCCCGACAGCGAGGTGTGCAGCAGCACGAACAGGCCGCGCAGCGCGGGGTCGCGACGGATTTCCGTCGTCAGCGTGTAGCCATCCATCGCGGGCATCTCGATGTCGGAGATGACCATCGCGTAGCGCTCGTGCGGGACCTGGCCGGCCTGCGCGAGTTGCTGGAGGTGGTCGAGCGCCTGGCGGCCGTCGGAGAGCAGGGTCGCCTCGAGCCCGAGCTGCTGCAGCACCGCGCGGATCTGGTTGCGCGCCACGCGCGAGTCGTCGACCACCAGCACTTCGCGCGGGCCGCGGCCGGCGGGGATCGCCGCCAGCATTCCCGCATCGCCGGCGCGCGGCGAGGACTCGGCCAACACGCTCTCCACGTCGATCAACTGGATCAGCTCGCCCTGGTGGCGCGTCACGCCGGTGAGGTAGCGGCATTCGCCGCCCAGTTCCGGCGTCGGCTGGATCTGGCCGACCGCGACGTTGACGATGCGGTCCACGCCACCGACGAGGAAGCCCTGCACCGAGCGATTGAATTCGGTGACCACCAGGTAGGTCGGGTCGAAGTCGGACTGCACCGGGTGGTTGATCGCGCGCGCCAGGTCGAGCACCGGCACGCTGCGGCCGCGCACGTCGGCCGCGCCCACGAAGGCCGGCGGCAACGAGGGCAGGGTGAACAGGGGCGGGCGCAGCAGCACTTCCTGCACCTTGAAGACGTTCACGCCAAAAAGCTGACGCGAGGCGAGCCGGAACAACAGCAGGGCCAGCCGGTTGTGTCCGGCCAGGCGGGTGCGTTGGTCGATGCGGTCGAGAAGGTCCTGGCTCATGCCCCGCGTTGTCGGCGCGAATGCGCGTTCCTTGAATGGCGGCGTCGGGCACGCGGCTTGCACGCTTCCCGCATCGATTCCGCCCGATGCGCCCTGCCGTGCTCGCACACCGCCCATTTCGATTCGCCGTCGCCGTGCTGCTCGTTGCCTCCGCAGCGCGCGTGCCCGCGGCGACGCCCGACGTGCAATCGCTCGACGCCATCCGCGCCGCGGCGATCCAGGCACTGGGCGGCAACGCCCGGCCGGCCGACGCCTTGCTCGATTCGGCCTTGCGCCTGGCGCCCTGCACGCAAGCGCTCAAGGCCGCCGCCACCGGGCCGAGAACGGTGCAGGTGCGGTGCGAGGACACCCCGGGTTGGCAGATCTATGTGCACGTGCGCATGCCGCGCGAGGCCATGCCGAACCCTGTACTCGCGTCGGAGCCCCAGTTCGCGCCGCTGCGGCGCGGCGACCCCGTCGTGATCCTCGCGCGCACCGAAGGCATCGAAGTGCGCATGGACGGCCGCGCGCTGGGCCCGGCCCAGGCCGGCGGCCGCGTGGTGGTCGAGAACACCGCCTCGCATCGCGTCCTGCGTGGGCGCGTGGTCGCCGATGGCGTGGTGGAGGTCGTGCCTTGATCACGGATCGACAGGACCGCCGCCGGGGGCGTTCAAGTTTCCGGACGGCCCGCCGTTACAGTGCCCGAACGAGTCATTTCTGGAGCGTCCCATGACCCACAAGATCGACGGCGGACTGCCGGTCGCCCGCGCCCCGGGCGCCACCGTCACCTCAGTCACCGCGCGCGCCGGCGCCAAGCGCCCGGACGCCGTGGGTGCTACGCCGCAAGCCGACAGCGTGCGGCTCACCGACGAAGCCGCGGGTCTGCAGGCGCTCGGCCGCCAACTGGGCACCGGATCGGCGGGCATCGACATGCAGCGCGTGGAAGCCGCGCGTGCGGCGATCGCCGACGGCAGCTATCGCATCGACGCGCAGACCATCGCCTCGAAGATGCTCGAACTCGACAAGCAGCTGGCAGGCAAGTAAGGGATGCGCGTCGCCGACGAGGCCCGCGATGCCCTCGACGCGCTCGAACAGGCGCTCGCCGCCGAGCGTCGCGCGTTGCTCGACAATGATGCCGAGGCGCTGCTGATCTCGACCGCGGAGAAGGTGGCGGCCTTGCGCCGCGCCGAAGCGCTGCAGCCCGACGCCGGCATCGCCGGGCGCGTGGCCGCGCTGCGGGACGCCAACCATGCCAATGGCGTGTTGCTCTCCCGTCGCCGTCGTGAAGTGGCCTGGGCCCTGCGCCATCTCGGCCGTATCGAGTCGACGCCCGTCTACACCGCCACCGGCCAGGCCAGCGCGCGCCCGCAGGCGCGGCCCCTGGGCGTGGGCTGAGGACGCCACGGTCTGATCGGACCAGGCCGCCCGTGCCGTCGCGCCGCCTCCAACGTCGCAGCCCTACACTGGCGCTCCGACTCCGCGCGCGCCACGTCACCATGCCCAGGCACGACGAACTCCGGGAAACCTACCGCCAGCTTGCGAGCACGCAGGCGCAATTGCTGCAGTCCGACCGCATGGCCTCGATCGGCCAGCTCGCCGCCGGCGTCGCGCACGAGATCAACAATCCCATCGGTTACGTGCACTCCAACATCGGCACGTTGCAGGAATACATGGGCGCGTTGCTGGCGCTGATCGAATGCCAGGAGACCGCACTGGCCGCGGAGGATCCGCTCGCGCACCGCGACGCCGTGCGCGCCAAGCGCGAGCGGCTCGACATCGAATTCATCATCGGCGACCTGCCCAAGCTGCTGTCCGAATCGCGCGAAGGCATCGAACGCGTCACCAAGATCGTGCAGGACCTCAAGGACTTCTCGCGCAGCAGCGGCAGCGATGAACCCATGCGTCCCTCCGACCTGCACCGCGGCCTGGAATCCACGCTCAACATCGTGTGGAACGAGTTGAAGTACCGGATCCAGCTGGAGAAGCACTACGGCGACATGCCGCCGGTGGAATGCCACGCTTCGGAGATCAACCAGATCCTGATGACCCTGCTCATCAATGCCGGCCAGGCGATCGAGCACCGCGGCACCATCGTCATCGCCACCGGCAGCGAGAACGGCGAAGCATGGATCAGCATCGCCGACACCGGCTCGGGCATCGCGCCCGATGTGCTGCCGCGCATCTTCGAACCGTTCTTCACCACCAAGCCCGTCGGCCGCGGCACGGGCCTGGGGTTGGCGGTCGCCTACAACATCGCGCAGAAGCACCACGGTCGCATCGAAGTGAACAGCACGCCCGGCGTGGGCAGCATCTTCCGCCTGGTGCTGCCGGTCACCCAGCCCGCGGGCGAGTGATCAGAACTCTTCCTGCACGTCCTGCGCTTCCGAGGCGCGGAACGCATCGCGGATGTGTTCGCGCAATTCCTCGTCGTTCCAGGGCTTGGTGAGGAAGCGGTAGATCGCGCCGCGGTTGATCGCGTCGGTGACGGTCGCAAGGTCGGTATAGCCGGAGAGCACCATGCGCACCGTGTCGGGATACAGGTCGCGCACGCGGCCGAGGAATTCGGTGCCGGTCATTTCCGGCATGCGCTGGTCGGACACGATGACCTGCACGCGATTGCTGGCCAGCAGGTCGAAGGCGTCGCGCACGCTGTTGGCGGTCAGCAGGCGATAGCCGTCGCGGCGGAACAGGCGCACCAGCGAGCGCAGCACGTTGTCTTCGTCGTCGAGCAACAGCAGCGTCCGCTCCGGACGCATCGCGGCGAAGGCTTCGGGCAGCAACACGCGCTTGCGCAGCACCTCGTCGAGTTCGTCGGCGGGGCGCGGCGAACAGAACAGGTGGCCCTGGAAGAAGTCGCACTGGTTGCGGCGCAGGAAGTTGAGTTCGGCTTCGGTTTCCACGCCCTTGGCCGTGACCGTCATGCCGAGTCGATGGCCCACCGCGAGGATGCCGCGCACGATCGCCGCGGTGCGCGGATCGCTCGCGGCCTCGTGGATGAAGCTGCGATCGATCTTGAGCCGGTCGATGGGATGGTGCGCCAGCGCGCCCAGCGCGAGCCGGCCCATGCCGAAGTCGTGCACGGTCAGCAGCGCGCCCAGGCCGCGCAGGCCCATGAGGTTGTCGTGCACCACGCGCGTGTCGAGCGACAGCGCGCTTTCGGAGATCTCGAACTGCATGGACGCTGCAGGGATGCCGCAGCGCTGCAACTGCTCGCCGATCAAATCGATGCAGTCGCGCCGCAACAGCATCGTGTTGGCCAGGTGCACCGACATGTTGAGCCAGTCGAAGCCCTTCTCGCGCCACTGCGCCAGTTGCCGCGTCGCGCGCTCCACCACCCACCAGCCCAGCCGCGAGGCCAAGCCCGAGGCTTCCACGATTTCGAAGAAGTGGTTGGGCCGCAACAGCCCGTACTCGCTGTTGCGCCAGCGCAGCAGCACGCTGACCGCATCGATGCTGCCGTCGTGCGCGTTCACCGTGGGCTGGTGGAACAACAGGAACTCGTCGTTCTCGATACCCTTGAGGATGCTGCGCGAGGCCGCGGCGTCCTGGTCGGCGGCGCCGCGATCGGGCAGGGCCGACAGCCCGGTGCCGCTGCGCCCGGCATCGCGCCGGGCCTTGCGCACCGCGACCTCGGCGCGCGCCAGCAGGGCGGCGGCGTCTTCGGCGTGGTCGGGATACACCGCGATCCCGATCGACAGCGTCACGCGCACGCTGTGCGGCGGCACCGACAGCGGCGCGTCGAAGGCATCACGCAGGCGATCGGCCAGGACCATGCCGTCGGGTTCGTCGCGGCGGTAGCCGATGGCCGCGATGAATTCGTCGCTGCCCAGCCGCCACAACCAGCCCCCGTTCGGCATCGTCTTCTGCAGGCGCTGCGCGACCGCCGCCAGCACCTGGTCGCCCACGGCCTCGCCGTATTGGCGGTTGATGGTGCCCAGGCGATCGACGTCGATGTGCAGCAGCGCGATGCGCCGGCCGGTCGCGCCCGCGGCGGCCAGGCCCGCGGTCAGGCTCGGCCCGCCCGCGCCCAGCCGATACAGCTGGGTGGTCGGGTCGACACCGATGCCGTTGCGGGGGTCGTTGCGGGCGTGCATCGACGCGGGGGGAAAACGGTGGGGCATGCCCCGAGGGGTATACGTCCGAACGCGCCCGATGTCCAAGCATGCGCATCGGAAAGGGGCAATGCGTCATGATGTGAAGGCATCGAGCCCGTGCGGGTCGGTGCACCTCCCCCGAATCGACCCGTTACAAAGCCCAGCCCCCCTGCGTGACCGGATAGAGTGGTCTCGGCAGCCGATTCGAGGCCTCTAACTTTGCAATCAATTGCAAAAGGGGCCGATGGCGGCGACCGCTTCGCCGGCGGCAAGCGATGCGGGCGTGCCCAATCTGCGCCAAGTTGCGGCCCGCGAGACGTCGGTCATGCGGAAGCCGACGTTCGCGCTGCCGCCCATGATCGCGAGCCGCCACCCTCGATTTCTCGATCATTGGAACGGGGAGCCGTCGCGCTCCGAGTTCGTAAAACTTCTATCCGAAGCCCTTACGTTTGGCACGGTTGACCTTGCACCAAGTGCAAGCGGCAGCTTCCGCGATCCCCTGTGATCCGGAGTGGCTTCGTGAAGCAGTTCGATGTGCGTCCTTCCCCTGTCTTGCGTCGCAAGCGCCTGTCCCTCGCGCTGCTGATTGCATGCGGCGGTGTTTCCTTTTCGGCCGCGGCCGCCGATGAATGCGGCGCGGCAACGACCGGTCAGGTCGTGTGCACGCCAACCGGCCCGGGCCCCGTACCGCAGGTGCATTACCAGGGCGTCACCGATTTCGAGCTGCTGCTGAAGCAGGGCTTCAACGTCGACGGCAACGCACTGCCGGAAGGCGACACGGCCGTGGTCGTCTACGGATCGGGCGCACTCTCGCTCACCGCGGAAGACGGCACGGTCATCCGTGCACACGACGCGTGGCCCGCCGTCGACATCGTGTCGATGGATGGCCCGGTGGATGTGCACGTCGACCAGGTGTTCGGTGGCAACGTCGGGATCGCGGCGCTCGGCGCGGGCGATGTCAGCGTCTGGGCCAACCATGTTGAAGGCGTCGTGGCTGTCGAGGCGATCAGCACCGGGGGCGATGTCACCGTAGACGTCGCGAGCGTCGCCGGCGGTGCGTTCGGTGCGGGCGTGTCGGCCATGTCCGAACAGGGCAACGTCACCATCCTCGCAGGTGAAACCATCGCCACCGGCGATTTCACCACCGGCCTCTACGCCTCTTCGCACAACGGCTCGACGTCCATCGAGGCGGGTTTTATCCGCGCCGAAGGCATTGGTGCGACGGCGATCTTCGCGGAGTCGTGGGAGAACGGTGACGTCCTCGTCGATGTCGGAACGGCGGTGGCGCTCGGCGATGGCGGCATCGGCATCCTCGCCGGCGCTGGCTTGGGTGATGTGGCGATCCGTTCCGATTGGGTCAGCACATCGGGCAATGGCGGCGTCGGGATCGGCGCATTCGCGTTCAACGGCGATGTCACGCTCGACACCGGCGGCGTCGGCACCGACGGCGACAATGCACGGGGCATCGACATCAGTGCGCTCGGCACCGTCACCGTGGACAACGACTCTGTCTTCACCATGGGCGTCGGATCCGATGCGATCAGCATCGAGAACGTTGGCGAAGTCCTGCTCCATTCGCAGCGCCTGACCACGTACGGCAACCAGTCCTACGGCCTGCGCGTGCTTACCGGCGCCGAAGTGATGCTGGACATCGACGAGATCACGACCTACGGCGAAGGCTCGGCCGCGCTGTTCGTGGGCAACGACACCGGCGACATCGCCGCTCGCGTGGGTCGCGTCCATACGTGGGCGACGACGGGCGACTGGTTCGCGATCGGGCTGAGTTCGAACACTGGCGACGTTGCGCTGCTGATCGAAGAGGAGGCGCGCGCTGAGTCTGGTGTGGCCATCACGACGTCTTCGATGCAAGGCGGGGCGGCGATCGCGGTCGCCGAAGGCGCGACGGTGTACGGGCAGGCGATCGCGATTGATTCGGCGACCGCCACGGGCACGCGCATTGACATCGCCGGCACCATCGAAAGCGGCACGGGCCCGGTGATCAAGGTCGCGGGCAACGAGTGGGGTGTTGGCGCGGCCGATGTCCGCATCGCCTCGACGGGGACGGTACGCGGCCACGTGCAGTTGTCCGGCGGCGACGATGTCGTCGCAAACGCCGGTGCATTCCGCAGCGCAGGTACCAACGTGTTCGGCGAAGGCAACGACCGCTTCGCCAACATGGGGCGGGTGGAGCTGCTCGAGGGTGCGACGTCGATGGCATTCGAGGGGCTGGAGCGTTTCGAGAATTCCGGCCGCGTGTCGCTGGCCAATGGCCACGTCGGCGACGTGCTCACGATCGACGGTACCTTGCATGGCGCGTCGGGCGGCACGCTCGCCGTGGATCTCGACGTCGTCGGACGCGCAGCGGACGTGATCGAAGTCGGTGCGTTGTCCGGCACGAATGCGCTTGAGCTGGACCTCGTCGGCCGCGGTTCGCTGCTCGGCATGAACGGCATCCGCGTGCTGTCTTCCGGAGGTGCGCAGACGGGCCAGGAACTCGTGCTCGCCGACAACAGCCGCAATCGCGGCTTCATCGGTTTCAAGGTCGCCTACGACGGCGTCGACAGCTGGATGCTCGAGACCGACCTCGCCGACGGGGCGTATCTCGCAGGCGCCGTGCCCTCCGGCGTGCGCGACCTGTGGCGGCAGGGTGCGCAGTCGGTGTCGAGCCACCTCACGGCCACGCACGACCAAACCGATGCGAACGGCGTCTGGTTCCAGGTCACCGGCGGCGATCTGGAGGGCACGTCGAATCTCTCGCACGCCCTAGGTTCGCGCGAATTGGAATGGCAGGGCGACCACAACGGCGCGCAGATCGGCGCGGAGATGACGATCGGCCAATGGCGCGCCGGCCTCACCGGCGGCTACGACAAGGCGGAGATGGACCTCGGCGGCGTCGAGAAGACCAAGCTCGACTCCATCAACGCCGGCCTTTACGCCCGCTGGTCGAACGCGGGCTGGTTCACCAACGCGATGCTGCGCGCCGACCGCATCGACGTGGACAGCGACTGGTCGTCGATCGGCCTGGTCGACACCGGCGATGGGAGCGCCGTGGGCCTGGACATCGAGGGCGGTCACCGCTTCTCGCTTTCGCGCATGTACATCGAGCCGTACCTGCGCGGCGCGTGGATCGACGTATCGCTGCCGGACCAGCATGGCAACGCGGGCAACGTGCACTGGGACGACAGCGCGGTGGCGACTGGCGAGGTGGGCCTGCGCCTGGGCATGGCCGAAGGGTGGAACGGCGTGCGCCCGTATGCGTCGATGTCGATGGCGCGCGAATTCGGCGGCAAGGATGCGACGGTGTTCGATGTCGGCACCGACCGCGTGCGCGTCACCGACGAGGGGGACCGCAGCTTTGGTCGTTTCGCCGGCGGCGTGGAATGGACGATCGGCCGCGTCGACCTGTATGGGGAAGTGGAAGCGCGCGTTGGGGACATGGAAGGGGTCAGCGGGCGCCTGGGCGCACGCGTTAGGTTCTGAGCGTCACGACGCCCCGATGGCGGGTTGCAGGGGACTTGGTCCCCTGCGGCCTGTCGGCTCACGCTTCCGCGCGCGCCTCCATCCATCGCCGCAGATGGCGTTGCATGCGCTCGATTCGCTTTCGTTCGCCTTCGAGCTGGTCGAGATGCGAACGCAGGAGTGCGTGCAGGCAAACGCGCGCGCCGTCATGGCCCAGGGCCTTGGCGATCTGCGCCAGCGACAGGCCGGCGCGACGCGCACGCCGGACCATGCGCGCACGCTGCACGTCTTCGTGCGCGTATTGGCGGTAACCGCTGGACGTACGCGAGGGCTTCGGCAGCAGGCCGCGTTTTTCGTACAGGCGCAGCGCGGCCGCGCTGACGCCGACGCGGCGGGCGGCTTCACCGATGTCGACGAATTGTTCGGTGGGTGGGAGAAAAACCACGGGGGAAGTTCTTTCTGCGCTTGAATGATCAACGCGCCTGGAAACGCGCGCAGGACAGCGAACGCCCTCCTCCATGTCGTCAGTCATCCCGACTTCCGGAGCGCGCCGCGCAGGTCACTGCACGACACTCTGGACACGCAGCCGTCCGCGCGGAAGGTCCAGTCGACCGCCGTTCGCAGGGTCCAGGTGCGGTCGACCGCTCAGTCCACCAACGCCACCTGCGTCTGCTCGAGTGCATCGAGGCACTCCACGAAAATCGGGACCGCATCGCGGATGTCGTGCAGCGACACGGCCGCGAACTTGAACAACAACCCTGCGCGGTCCGGCGGATCGATGTATTCCGGGTCCACCGGCGCGATCCCGAGGCCGCGCTTCTGTGCAAGGTCGCGGAACACCTTGCCTTCCGCGCGCGAGCGACCCCGGAGCCACACCAGCAAGTGCATGCCCGCGTGCGAATCGGCGATCTCGATGCGATCGCCGGCCTTGCGGCGAAGCCCGTCGATCAGTGCGTGGCGTCGCGCCTCCAGCGCCTCGCTGCTGCGAAGCATGTGCCGGTCGAAGCCGCCATCGGTGATGAAGTTCGCCAACGCGACCTGTTCGATCGCCGGCGAGCCGAAATCGTGGAGCCATTTGGCCGCGACGAAGTCGCGCCGCAGTTGCGGCGGCATGACCACGTAACCCAGCCGCAGTGCCGGGAACATGGATTTCGAAAACGTCCCGACGTAGATGACGCGATTGCCGTGGTCGAGCGAACGCAATGGCGCCAGCGCCGGCGTGCCATACCGAAACTCGCCGTCATAGTCGTCCTCGAATATCCAGCAACCATGGCGCGCGGCGTAGGCCAGTAGCCTCCGGCGCCGTGCCATCGACATGATCGCGCCGCTGGGGAACTGGTGCGAGGGGGTGACGCAGACCATGCGTGGCGGGGATTCGGGCAAAAGATCGCTGCGGATTCCTTCCGAATCCACCGGCACGCCGACGATCCGCGCACCGTGCGCCTGCAACACCTGGCGAATGGCGAAGTACTGCGGCTCCTCGATCGCCACTTCCTCGTCTTCGTCGATCAACACGCGTGCGGCAAGCGAAATTGCCTGCTGCGTGCCGCCGACGACCAGCACATCGTCGGGCGTCGCGACGACGCCTCGACGACGCATCAGCAGTTCGCAGATCGCCTCGCGCAGGACCGGAACGCCTTGCGCATGCGCATTGACCGGAGAGGTGTAGGCAGCGGCGCGGGCGAGCGCCCTGCTCCACGCCGTCGTCAGCACGGGGTTCGTCGAGGGCATGCTGACGTCGAAGCTGTACCTGACGTCCGGGATGCGGTGGCTGGGAAGCAGGTCGTGATCGTGGTAGCGGCGCGCGCGGCGCGCGTAACGCGACTGCGGTTCGAGATCGCCTGTCGGAACGGCCGCAGGCCGCGCGCAACGCGTTGCGCCTTCGGCGACGAACACGCCGGACGCGGCGCGCATCTCGATGACCCCTTCGAGGCGCAGTTGCTCGTATGCAGCAACGACCGTGTTGCGCGAGATGCGCAGTTCGTGTGCGAGCTGGCGCGACGACGGCAGGCGCGTGCCGGCGACCGAGCCGTTCAGGCTCGAACGCAGGGCGCGGGCCAATTGCGCATGGAGCGGCCCCTCTCCGTCCAATTCCAGGTGCATCGACACTCCATTCGAACCGCGCGGTTCTCGATTTTTACGTAAAGCATGTCGCCTGCAGGCCATTGCGCATCTGGACCCTGCGACTGCGCACTCACTGGCGCTACTTCCCCGCGTCCAACGGAAATAGTTTTGTTTTCGTTACGCGGGGCGTGGACCCACCTCGATCGTGACGCAACGCAACCAATCGCACACACGGGGAGTTCCATTCCATGAAGTCACGCAGTCGCGCCGAAGCGCCGCCATCGATGCTCCGACGCAGCACGCTCGCACTCGCACTCGGCCTTTGTTTCGCAGGCGGCGTGCACGCACAAACCAACACATCGGGCGCCATCTCCGGCCAGGCCGGAGCCGGCGACACCATCACCCTCGTCAATCCTTCGACCGGGTTCTCGCGCACGATCACCGCCGGCGCGGACGGCAACTATCGCTTCTCGGCGCTCCCGACCGGCCGATACTCGGTCAGCCGCAATGGCGAGGCGACACGTTCGGTCACCGTCAACGTCGGCACCGCGACCAGCGTGGACTTCATCGAAACGCTCAACGCCGTCGAAGTCGTCGGCGGCTCCATCAATCCCATCGACGTCTCGTCGGTCGAATCGACCACCGTGCTGACGGCGGAACAGATCGCGAAGATCCCGGTTGCGCGCAACGCCACCGACGTCGCCCTGCTTGCGCCCGGCACGGTGCGGGGCGATACCGCCTATGGGAACCTGGCATCGTTCGGCGGTTCCTCCGTCGCGGAAAACGCGTACTACGTCAACGGCTTCAACATCACCAACACGTTCAACAACCTCAACTTCGCGCAGATCCCCTTCGAGGGCATCGCCGAACAACAGGTCAAGACCGGTGGCTACGGTGCCGAGTTCGGGCGCTCCACCGGTGGCGTGATCAACATGATCACCCGACGCGGCACGAATGACTTCAAGGCCGGCGGCAACCTGTACTGGACGCCGGGCGCATTGCGCGGCTCGGACCCGAACGTTTTCTCGAATGGCGGCCAACCGCCAACGGGCAGCGTCGTGCCGTCGCAAATGATCGCGAACAATTCGAAAGACGACCTGGGCACGCAGCTCACCGCGAACGTCTGGGCAGGCGGTGCGCTGTGGAAGGACAAGGTGTTCGGATACGCGCTCGTGTCGTACAACCAGCTCACCGGACAGTCGGTGTATCCGACCGCGACGAGCGGCAACCCGAGCTACGACCAGGAAGACAAGTCGCCCAACTGGCTGGCCAAGCTCGACTGGAACATCAACGACAGCAACCTGCTCGAGCTCACCGCATTCTCCGACAGCACGAAGACCGAACAGGACTTCTACCGCACCGGCCAGACGTCGTTGGGCAACAATCTGTACAACGCCAATGCCGCGCTTGAGCGCCAGTCCTATCTTGGGCGGGTGTACGACGAACGCGGCGGCACCAGCTACGTCGCGCGTTACACCGGCTACCTCACCGATGCATTCACGCTCTCCGCGCTTTACGGCCACGGCGAGCAGAGCCGATCGAACTACGCCATCGCCGCCAACGGCATCCGCGCCGAATACGGCGGCGACTTGAACACGCCGGCCACCGGTTGCCCGATCATCACCGACAGCCGGACGAACCTGGACAACACGAACGGTGCACGCATCGATGGCTGCAGCTTCGTCGGGACACTGGGTCGCCCCGATGCGAAGGACACGCGCGACCAGTACCGCATCGACGCCGAATGGCAGGCCGGCGACCACTTGCTGCGCTTCGGCTTCGAACGCGACGATTTCGAAAGCATCGCCGGCCAGTCGTACGAAGGCGGCGCGTCGTACGTGTATCTCAACGATGAAGATTTCCAGTACGTCCGCCTTCGACGGTTCGTGAATGGCGCGACCGTAGGCGTGCTGTCCGATGCGTTCTACCTGGAAGACACCTGGAACGTCACCAACAACTTCCTGCTGTACGCAGGCGTTCGTTGGGACAAGTTCGAGAACACGAACGGCCTGGGTGAGAAATATGTTTCGATCGACGACCAACTGGGGCCGCGCCTCGGCTTGTCGTGGGACGTCTTCGGCGACTCGTCGTTCAAGGTCTTCGCCAATGCCGGTCGTTACGCACTGCCCTTGACCGCCACGGTTGCGGTGCGTGGCGCCAGTGCTTCGTTGTATTCGCAGCAATTCTTCACCTACACCGGCGTGGATCCGACGACAGGCGCGCCGACGGGACTGGATCCGATCTCGGAGGTGAGTTACCTCAACAACGAGTTCGGCACGCCCAAGAACCCGAACGCGGTGACCTCCGGCGACCTCAAGCCGATGTACCAGGACGAATACATCCTCGGCTTCCAGAAGCAACTCACCGACGATATCTCGCTCGGCGTACGCGGCATCTATCGTGACCTCAGCAGTGGGATCGACGACACGTGCGACTGGCGCCCGGTACGCGCCTGGGCGTTGCGCAACGGCTTCGTGGAAGGCGCGGATGGCCCGTTCATCACCACGGCCGACAAGGAGAGCGCCAACCAGTTGGCGTTCCTGAATCCCGGATTCGCGGGCTGCCGCCTGTACAACCCGGGTCGCGCCGCGACGTTCCAGATGGACGTCAATGGCGATGGCGTGTTCGAGAACGTCGCGCTGACGGCCGACGAACTTGGCCAGAAGGCACGTCGCACCTACAAGGCGCTCGAGTTCTTCGCCGAAGGCCACTGGGACGATTTCTTCCTGCAGGGCTCCTACACGTGGGCCAAGAGCCAGGGCAACTCCGAGGGCGGCGTGAACTCGAACCTCGCCCAGGCCGACACCGGAACCACGGTGGACTTCGACTACCCCGAACTGATGTACGGCTCGTACGGCTACCTGCCGAACGATCGCCGTCATTCACTGAAACTGTTCGGCAACTACGAAGTCAACGAACAGTGGTCGATCGGCGCGAACCTGCTCGTGCAGTCGGGCCGTCCGGTGAGCTGCATCGGCGTTTACGGCGACGACCCGACCGGCTACCAGAACAACTACTACTCCTGCAGCCCATCGGCCGGCATTGTCACGACGAGCCCGGGCACTGGCGGCCCGGTCCGCGACAACGGACAGACGCTGGTGCCGCGCGGCACGTACGCCCGCACGCCATGGACCCGAACGCTCGACCTCAACGTTGCCTGGCGCCCCACGTTCGCCGACGGCAAGCTCACGCTGAAGGCCGACGTGTTCAACGTGTTCAACGAACACGGCGCGACGGCGATGAACGAGTTCGCCGAGAATTCCGCGGGCTCGCCGCGCTACCACCTGGCGTTCAACACACCGACGGCCTACCAGGCGCCGCGCTCGGTCCGGCTGATGCTGCAGTACGACTGGTAAGTCCCAGCCGACGAGTCGTCCGACAGAAGGCGGCCATGTGATGGACCCCCCCACCCGCAGCGGAAGCCACCGCTGCGGGGCTTTTTGGGTTGCGGGGCTTTTTCGACAGGTTCGCGGTGCCACGACCGGCCAGGTCGTATGCACGCCGACGGGCCCTCCTATGGCGTGGTCGTTGCTTCCGGGTCGGCCGTCGCGGCGATCCACAATGCGCCCGTCCCCAGGTCGAACGTCACGACCTTGTCGCGCAGGAACGGCATGCCGAGATTTCCGTCGATGATCATGTCGGGTGTGAATGCATTGCCCTTTGCGCGCATGTCCGCGGATACGGAGAAATCCGCCTGCTGCGGGCCCTCGTTGTCGGGATCCAGACCCAAGAATTTGGCGTAAGGCTTTGCGATGAGCAGCGTGCCGCCGTTTCCGGTGTCCAGTTCCATCCAGACCGGTCCATTTGGCGACGGCACGCCGACAGACATCGCTAGCGCGCGGCCTTGCAACTCGCGCGAGAGTAGGCCAGGCAATTTCGTGGAATGGGCGACGCGTTCCTTCAGGCTCGCGGGCGATTCGATCAACAGACGCTGGCCCGGAAAGTCGATCGTGATGGCGCGTCCGGCGAAGAGGTCGAGCGCGATCGAGCCCGCGACCGGCGCGGCGCCTTCGGGCAAGAACTTCGTCACGTCGAGCAACGCGGCGGTCGGCAATTCGAAGGTCGTGTCGCCGAGGGTGATGTGCACGTCGTCGCAGTGTGGCGTATCGACCCGATCGCCCATCATTCGGTGCCCGACGAGGCGGCCCCACGACTTGCAACCGACCTTCGCGGCGTAATCCGGCGAGAGCAGCGTGATGCCGCCCGCGGTGTCGAACAGGAACAGCCCCGGCACGCCTGCAACGCTTCCGCGCAACGCGATGGTCTTGCGATACGGCTCCAGGTGGAACTCGGCCTCCGGCTTCGATGAGGCCTGCGCGCTTTCGAGTGTCGCGGCTGTCGAATGTCCGGGAACCAGACATGACCCGAGCAACAGGGTGATCAACAGGCGTCGCGTCACGTTTCGTCTCCTTGGGCGTGCGGACTGGAAAGGTCGTCGAGGATCGGGCAGTCAGGACGCGCGTCGCCATGGCAGCGCCGCGCGAGATCCTCCAGGGTGCGCTGCATTCCCTGCATCTCCGCGATCCTCTCCGCGAGCGCGCTTGCATGCGCGTGCGCGAGCTTCTTCACGTCGGCGCTCGCCCGCGCGCGGTCGTCCCACAGGCCGAGCAGGTTGGCGATTTCCTTCATCGAGAAGCCCAGCGTGCGTGCGCGCTTGATAAAGCGGATGCGGTGCAGGTCGTTGTCGGTGTAGATGCGGTAGCCGGCGAAGGTGCGGCCCGCCTCCGGAATCAGGTCGATGCTCTCGTAGTGCCGGATCATCTTCGCGCTGACTCCGGTCAGGGAGGCAGCCTCGCCGATATTGTGGAAGCCTTGCGACTTGGCGTCGGCAAGTTCCGGACGTGGGGTTTTATGGGGCATGGAGAGGGTCCTCATGGCGACGGCGACCAGCGGCGCAGCAACAGGGTATTCGACACGACGCTAACCGACGAGAAGGCCATCGCGGCGCTGGCGATCACCGGGTCGAGCAGCCCCATCGCGGCGAGCGGAAGGCCGACGACGTTGTAGCCGAAGGCCCAGAACAAGTTCTGGTGGATCTTGCGGGTGGTGCGGCGCGAGATCTCGATGGCGGCCGCGACAAGTCCCGGATCGGCTCGCATCAGCGTGATGCCGGCCGCCTGCATGGCGACGTCGGTGCCGCTGCCCATCGCGATGCCGACGTCGGCGGCCGCTAGGGCGGGCGCGTCGTTGATCCCGTCGCCGACCATGGCGACGTGGCCTTCTTCCTGCAATGCACGGACCACGTCGGCCTTCTCACCCGGCAGCACCTCGGCGCGCACTTCGTCGATTCCGAGTGCGCGCGCCACCGTTTCCGCCGCACCGCGGTTATCGCCCGAGATCATCACGGTGCGCAGGCCCATGGCCTGCAGGCGCGCGATCGCATCCCTCGCACCTTTGCGTGGTTGGTCGCGGAACGCGAGCAGGCCGAGCAGGTGTGGCGTGCTGTTCGTGTTTTCGGCGAGCCACGAGACGGTCTGGCCAGCACCGGTGGCGAGTGCCGCGTGGTCGCGCAGCATCGCAACATCAACGCCCTCCTCGCGCATCAGCAACGCACTGCCAAGGAACAACGCGCGTCCTTCGATCGTGCCGCGAACGCCGCGGCCAGGAATGGCCTGCACGTCGCAGGCCACGGGAACGGCGCCGTCATGCGCGGCAAGCACTGCCTTCGCCAACGGATGTTCGCTGCCGGCCTGCAATGCCGCCGCCATTCGGAGCAGGGCACGCGCGTCGCCGTCGACGGCGATGCGCTCGGCGAGCACGGGGCGTCCTTCGGTGAGGGTGCCGGTCTTATCGAAGGCCACGATGTCGACATGCTTCGCGCGTTCCAGCGCTTCGGCGTCCTTGATCAACACGCCCGCGCGTGCGGCGACGCCCGTGCCCGCCATGATTGCCGTCGGCGTGGCGACGCCGAGTGCACACGGACATGCGATCACCAGGACGGCGACCGCATGCAGGAGGGCGGCACTCCAGTCGTCGGTAGCGAAGCCCCACCCAACGAGCGTCACAAGTGCGATCGCGACGACCACCGGCACGAACACCGCGCTCACGCGATCCACGATCTGCTGGATCGGCGCCTTGCGACCCTGCGCATCCTCGACCATGCGGATGATGCGAGACAGCAGGCTTTCCGCGCCGACCGCCGTCGCCCGCACGAGGATGCGGCCTTCGCCGTTCATGGCGCCGCCGGTTACGCGATCGCCCGGCTGCTTCGCGATCGGCATCGACTCGCCGGTAACCAGGGACTCGTCGGCGTGCGTGCGGCCTTCGAGGAGTTCGCCATCGACAGGAATGCGCTCACCGGGACGCACGACGACAGCATCGCCGGACGCGACCGATTCGATCGGGACTTCGACTTCCACTCCGTCACGTACTACGCGCGCAACGCTGGGGCGCAGCGCCTGCAAGGAACGGATCGCGTCGGTAGTCTGCCGTTTCGCGCGCCCTTCCAGCCACTTACCCAGCAGGACGAGCGTGATGACCGCGGCGGAGGCTTCGAAGAACAGCGGCCACGCGCCGTGATGGTTGGGCGCGCGCAGGAGGTTGAACACGCTCAAACCGAAGCCCGCCGTCGTGCCTAGCGCGACGAGCAGATCCATGTTGCCGGTGCCCGCACGCACCGCCTTCCACGCGGCCTGGTAGAAGCGCGCGCCGAGGAGGAACTGCACAGGCACCGCCAATGCGAACTGCCACCAGCCCGGCAGCACCCAATGTTTGCCGAAGGGCATCGCCAGCATCGGGAGCACGAGCGGCAGCGACAGCAACGCGGCGAGCAGCAGGTGGCGCGTCTCGCGCGCCAGCTTCGGCGTGTCGGCATCCGCTTGTTCGACGGGAACTTTGGCATCCGCCTTCGCGCCATATCCGGCATCGATCACGGCCGCATGCAGCGCATCGTCCGCCACGTCCCCGGACACGCGCACCGAAGCGCGCTCGGTCGCGAGGTTGACGACGGCGTTGACCACGCCCGGCACCTTCTGCAGCGCGCGCTCGATGCGCATCACGCACGACGCGCAGGTCATTCCTTCGACGGCGAACTCGGCGGTGCGTTCGGGTGCATTCGGGGAAAGCGCAAGGGCGTTCATGTCGCGGTCTCGGAATGGGAACTACCCGAAGCTTCGGGCTTCCCATGATGGGAAGGTCAACGCCCGCCAAGCCATCGGGATAAATGCCGTCGCAACATGGCGTTGCACCGACTCTCGTGTTCGAGTCGCTCGAGGTGCCGCCGCAGCACCTGCACCACCCGCGCCTCATCTGCTGGTACGGCGAGCAACTGCGCGATCTGGCGCAACGACAGCCCCAGGCGGCGTGCGCTTCTGATGATCCGGATGCGTCGCAGATCGTCCTGCGAAAACTGGCGGTAGCCACCGGATGAGCGCGTGGTGGTCGGCAGCAGTCCCTTGCGTTCGTACAGGCGCAGCGCGGCGGTGCTGACGCCTAGCCGGCGCGCCGCTTCACCGATGTTGAGGGGATCGAATCGGGACATGTCGTGACCTTCCGCATTGCCACGGGGGGAAGGTCAACGCGGGCGGGAAATTCCCTCACGAATGCATGCCTTGACCTTCCCATCGGGGGAAGCCCGAACCTGCACGCCGTCGGCAATCGGCCGCACAGGAGAAGTCCCATGAAAATCATCGTCGAAGGAATGACCTGCGCGCATTGCGAACGGGCCATCACCAGGGCTATCCACGCACTGGATGCGGACGCGACCGTCGTTGTCGATGTCGCCGCCGGGATCGTGACCGTCGAGGGCGGCGTGGACGCCGGTCTAGCCACCGCCGCCATCGAGTCAGAGGGCTACCGGGTGGTGTCGATGCAGGACGCGCCGAAGGCTTGCTGCGGCACTTGCAACGCCTGAGCCAGGAGCAGACATGAAACTCCTGGTGGACGGCATTCGCTGCCGTGATTGCGTCGGCGCCATCATCGACGCGGTTCTCGGCATGGACGTGGGCGCACGCGTCAACGTCGATGCAGAAACGCGCCACGTCGTCGTCGCCGGCCGGATGTCGGTCGAGCAGGCGCGAAGCGCGATCGAGTCGCATGGCTTCCCGGTTGCTTCCATCGTCGACAGGACCCTTGAAGACGCAGTCTGGAAAGGCACGCGCCCCACCACCGAATACATCTGACCGTGAGGAATCCCGATGAAATTTCCCGAATGGATCATGTTCGTGGCGCTGATCGCGGCGACGGGCGATTGCCTGGCCAGCGAACCGCAGCACACGCACCCCGCGTCGCCGCCGTCGCAATCGGCCGATGCGTTCACGCGCTACGACGTCGACCGTAACGGCATGTTGTCGATGGCAGAACTGCGCAAGCACCCGATGGGTGCGCACGCCTCGATGGTGGACGCCGACCGCAATGGGGTCCTGGACAAGGTCGAATTCGCAGAGTTGGAACGGATGTGAAGCAAAGGCGGCCCGAAAAGCCAAGGCAGGAAGATATGGAATTGCCCGAAGAGCATGAACTTGCACTCGATCACGCATGGCATCTTGCGCGCGAATACCTGAGCGGCGTTGAGCAGCGTCGAGTCGCGGTGTCAAAGCATCCCGAACCGATTGCTCCCGAGGGAATTGGATTGGATGCAGCCTTTGCTTACCTTCGCGACAACGTGGCCCCGTTCCTGTCCGCCTCGCCCGGTCCGCGGTACTTGGGGTTCGTCACTGGTGGCGCAACGCCTGAAGCGCTTGCCGCGGACTGGGTGGCGAGTGCATGGGACCAGAACGTCTCGAACAAGGTCGGCTCAATCGCGGCCGACGTTGAATCGCGCACGGTTGCGGCCTACGCCGACATCTTCGGGTTGCACCCGGCCATGCATGGGCAATTCGTGAGCGGCGCCACGGCCGCCAATCTTGTGTCGATGGCGACGGCGCGCCATTGGGCGGAGCGCACGCACGGCGCACTACCGACCGTCTTCGCGGGCGCCGCACATTCCAGCATCCTCAAGGTCATGGCCATCACCGGCATTGGCCGACATCGGCACGTTGCCGTTGCGACACAACCGAACAGGACCGCAGTCGACGTTGGTGCGCTGCGAACGGCCCTCGCGGCGCATGAGGGCCCGGCAATCGTCGTTGCGAGCGCGGGAGAGGTGAATACCGGCGACTTCGACGACCTCGTGGCCCTCGCCGATCTGTGCGCGGAAGCGGGCGCCTGGCTACATGTCGATGGCGCGTTTGGCTTGTTCGCAGCCTTCGACGATGCGCTGAAGCCGATGATCGCGGGCATCGAGCGCGCCGACTCGGTGACGGTGGACTTGCACAAGTGGCTCAACGTGCCTTACGACAGCGCGCTCGCATATACGCGATGGCCCGAACTTCAGCGCGAAGTCTTCGCGGCAACCTCCGCTTACCTGGGCGACGACCCCGATCCGCTGCACTACACGCCGGAGAACTCGCGTCGTTTTCGTGCGCTTCCAGCGTGGATGGTGCTCGCGGTTCAAGGGCGCGCGGGAATCGGGCGCTGGGTCGCCGACAACTGCCGACACGCGCGCCTGCTCGCCCGCGGCGTCGAATCGCTGGGGATGGACGTGTTGCACGATGTCTCACTCAACATCGTGGCGTTCGCCCCCAAGGGTGCCGATGCTGCCGAACGCGACGCGTTTCTCGCGCGGCTCAACGCCACGGGCGTCGTCTTCATGACCCCCACGGTGCTGCACCAACGCCCCGCGGTGCGCGCCGCCTTCTCGAACTGGTCGACGACGGACGCCGACGTCGACCAAATCCTACAAGCCATCGCCGAATGCATCGGCGGCACGACGGAAACTGCCCCATGAGCACGAAACCCCAAGGTTGGATCGTCCACGCGTTCACCGAAGGCGGCGGCGGTGGCAATCCCGCGGGTGTCGTCGTCGACGCCGACGGACTCGACGCAGCCGCGCGTCTGCGCATCGCCGCGCGCGTAGGCCTTTCAGAGACGGCCTTCGTGTCGGCGTCGGCCACAGAGACCGTTCGGTTGGAGTTCTTCACGCCAACGCGCCAGATCGCGCATTGCGGTCACGCGACGATCGCGACATTCGCGCTGCTGAGATCGCTCGGTCGAATCGGCGAGGGGCACCTCTCGAAGGAAACGATCGAGGGCCCCCGCGCCGTCATCGTGGAGGGCGATCGCGTATCGATGGAGCAGCGCGCGCCGCGATTTGAACCCGTCACCACGGGCACGCGCACGGCCGCCCGGATCACCGCCTCGCTTCCGGCCACGCGGCTTCAGCACATGACGATCGTGGACACCGGAAATCGATTCGCCGTGATCGAAGTCGCGAGCCGTGCCGACCTCGCCGCCGCGAACCCGGACCAGGCGGCAGTCGCCGAAATCAGCGAGTCGCTCGACCTCGTCGGCTACTACCTTTATTCGCGTGAGGGCGCTCCTGTCGGTCGGGTGGCAACCACGCGCATGTTCGCGCCGCGTTACGGGATCAACGAAGAGGCGGCGACTGGAATGGCCGCGGGGCCGCTGGCGTGTGTCCTGTTCGATCGCTTCGGCCTCGGTCCGACGCTCACCTTCGAGCAAGGTGCGCTGATGGCCGAACCGTCGCCCAGCACGATCCACGTCCGGCTCGACCTCGCCGACGGCGCGATCCGCCGCTTGTTCGCGGGCGGTAGCGCACGCGTCGAACGCCGCGTCGCAGTCGACCTGGAAACGGCATGAACAACGTCTATCGGATTCGCCGCGGCGAAGGTGTCGCGTCCCTGCAACTCGACCATGTTCAGGACCTGCCGCTACTTCCCGATGAAGTGCGCATCCGCATGCACGCGGTGTCGCTCAACTTCCGTGACCTCCTGGTTGCCAAGGGTCAGATGGGTGCTGGTGATGTACGCATTCCGGCATCCGACGGCGCTGGCGAGGTGATCCAGATCGGTTCCGCGGTCACGCGATTTGCAAAGGGCGATCGCGTCGTTCCGACCTTCTTCCCGGAATGGTTGGAGGGCGCCCCGGACGGGGCGGCGCTTTCGGTGTCGCTTGGCGGGAACGTAGATGGCGTGCTGGCGGAGCGGTTTGTCGCGAAGGAGTCGGCACTGGTCCGCGCCCCGGAGAGCCTGACCTGGGCGGAGGCTTCAACCCTCGCTTGCGCCGGCGTTACGGCATGGCACGCGCTATTCGGCATCGGGTCATTGCGCGAGGGTGAGCACATCCTGATTCAGGGGACCGGCGGCGTGTCGACATGGGCCTTGCAGCTTGCGGTTGCCGCCGGCTTGCGGCCGACGGTGCTGTCCAGTTCGGACGAGAAGCTTCAGAAGGCAAAGGCGCTGGGCGCCGTGCATACGATCAACTATGCAGGTGAGCCGGCGTGGGATGCGCGCGTGCAGGATTTGACCGGCGGTGCGCACAGAGTCCTCGACGTCGGCGGAGCCGACACGATCGCTCGGTCGATCGCGAGTACGCGCGCAGGCGGCACGGTGGTGACGATCGGCGGCGTCGCCGGTGGATTTGCACTATCGATCGATCCGTTCGCCTTGGTCGGGCCGCGCTCGGTGACGGGCGTCGTCGTGGGGTCGCGCGCAATGACGGAAGCGTTGGGCGCCTTCATTGACGAACATCGCGTCCGCCCGGCCATCGATCGCGTGGTGCCCTTCGGCGACGCGGCTTCCGCCTACGCGCGGCTGGAATCCGGTCAACCCTTCGGCAAGGTCGTAGTCGGGATCTCCGACCCGTAGGCGACCGCGATCCGCCTTTCACCAGCCGATCGGGTAAAGTGCCGCCATGCGTCTCCGTGCCATCCTGCTCCGCCTGCTGCTGTGCGTCGCTCTCGTGGCGAACGGCACGTCGGCGGTGTATGCGAGCACGATGATGGCCTTCGGCGCCGGCATGGATGCTACGGCCGCCGCCTCCCAAGACTCCAAGCCGCCGTGCGACGACATGCCAGCGATGGCGCATGCGGCCACGGCTACCGACCACGGCGCGCCTGCACCGCCGGTCTCGCATGACGACTGTTGCCCGCCGGGCGCCTGTCTGTGCAGTTGCGTTTCGCATGCGCCCACGATCCCGGCGTTCGGTGCATTCGCCATCCCGGTGCGGCCTTCGGCCGCTCCTGTCGCCGTGCTGCGGATTTCGTTCGCGAGCCCGGCGCTTCCACACCTGATCCGACCTCCCATCGGCTAAGCGGCCCCCCAGCGCCTGCATGGCGCTTCCGCTCGTGCGCGTTCGATCGCGTACGCATGCCCGATTTCTTGGAGTGGTTGGATGTCTTCCGATCGTTTTCTTGGAGCGCCTGTCTATCCGGCGCGTCGTCAGTTTTTGCAAGGTCTTGCCGCAGCCGGCGTGCTGGCCGGCTTCGGCGGTTTCCCGCTGCGCGCTTCCCCTGGTGTAAAGCGCAACGCCACGTTGAGTGGCACCGAGTTCGACCTCGTCATCGGCGAGTCGCCGGCCAACTTCACCGGCCGCACGCGCACGGCCATCACCGTCAACGGTTCCATGCCCGCGCCCTTGTTGCGGTGGAAGGAGGGCACGACGGTCAATTTGCGCGTGAGCAACGCACTGCCCGCGGGGTCCATCCACGGTCATGAAGCCTCGATCCATTGGCACGGCATCCTGCTCCCCGCGAACATGGACGGCGTGCCCGGCATCAGCTTCAACGGCATCGGGCGAGGCGAGACGTACCACTATCGGTTCACGGTGAAGCAGGGTGGGACGTACTGGTATCACAGCCACTCGGGGTTCCAGGAGCAGGCCGGGCTCTACGGGCCGCTCGTCATCGAGCCCATCGCGCCCGAACCATTCTCATACGACCGCGAACACGTCGTGATGCTCACCGACTGGACCGACCTCGACCCGTCGGCATTGTTCGCGCGCCTCAAGAAAATGCCGGGGTACGACAACTACTACAAACGCACTGTCGGCGATTTCGCGCGCGACGCGAAGCGCGATGGCATGTCCGCCACGATCGACGACCGCAAGATGTGGGGCAAGATGCGCATGACGCCGACTGACCTGTCGGACGTCAACGCGAACACCTACACCTACCTGATGAATGGCGCGACATCGCTCGCGAACTGGACCGGCCTGTTCCGGTCCGGCGAAAAGGTGCGGCTGCGCTTCATCAACGGGTCGTCGATGACGTACTTCGACGTGCGCATCCCGGGCCTCAAGATGACGGTGGTCGCCGCCGACGGGCAGTACGTGCATCCGGTGACTGTCGATGAGTTCCGCATGTCGCCTGCGGAGACGTACGACGTGATCGTCGAACCGACGGGGCAGGACGCCTTCACGATCTTCGCGCAGGACATGGCCCACACGGGTTACGTCAGCGGCACGCTCTCCGTTCGCGACGGCCTCCGCGCGCCCGTGCCCGCGCTCGATCCGCGCGCGATCCTGACGATGGCGGATATGGGTCACGGCGGGATGGGCCACGACATGCCCGGCATGGGCGACGGCGCGATGCAACACGACATGGCGGGAATGCAACCCGACGCCATGCAACACGACATGACCGGCATGGACCATGCGGCCATGGGGCACGACATGTCGGGCATGCAGCACGGCACGGCGATGCCGGTGCACCCGGCAAGCGAAGCCGGCAATCCATTCGTCGACATGCAAACGATGTCGCCGACGCCGCGGCTCGACGATCCCGGCATCGGCCTGCGCAACAACGGCCGCAAGGTGCTCAGCTACGGCATGTTGAAGAGCACGTTCGAGGACCCCGATGGCCGCGATCCCGGCCGCGAAATCGAACTGCACCTGACGGGTCACATGGAACGCTTCGTGTGGGGCTTCAACGGCCAGAAGTTCTCGCAGGTCGAACCCCTGCGCATGACCTACGGCGAGCGCCTGCGGATCGTGCTCGTCAACGACACGATGATGTCGCATCCGATCCACCTGCATGGCATGTGGAGCGACCTGGAAGACGAGCACGGCAACTTCCACGTACGAAAACACACGCTCGACATCCCACCGGGAACGCGGCGCAGCTACCGCGTGCGCGCGGACGCGCTCGGTGGCTGGGCGTACCACTGCCACCTGCTGTTCCACATGGAGGCGGGAATGATGCGCGAAGTGAGGGTCGAAGAATGAGGACGTTCAAGCTCACGACGCTCGCGATCGGGTTGATGCTGTCGACCGGCGCGGCCGCGCAGCATCACGATCATTCGTCCATGCCGATGCAGATGCCGATGCCAGCAAAGCCGGCACCGGCGCCGAAGGCCGCGCAGCCAGCGAAACCAGCACCCAAGCCAGCGACCAAGCCGAAGCAGAAGCCTGCCCCGAAGCCGCCAGCCGACAAGCCCGTCGACCACTCGGCGATGGACCATTCGCAGATGCAGATGGACCACTCGACGATGGACCACTCGCAGATGCAGATGGGCGACGCGATGTCCGCGCCCGGCGAGCTCCGCACGCCGATCCCGGCGCTGACCGACGCGGACCGTGAAGCAGCGCGTCCACCCGAGCACGCGCACCCCGTGCACGACAACACCGTGCACTCGAAGGTCCTGTTCAATCGGCTTGAAGCATTCGATGCCGACCATGGCAACGGGTTGGCGTGGGAAGGGCAGGCGTGGATTGGCACCGACACCGACAAACTTTGGCTGCGTTCGGAAGGCGAGCGCGTCGATGACCGGACAGAGGCCGCCGATCTTGAGGTCATGTACGGCCGGCCGATCGCTCGCTGGTGGGACGTCGTCGGTGGCGTTCGGCACGATTTCAAGCCTGGCGCGTCGCAGGACTGGGCGGCAATCGGTGTCGTCGGCATCGCGCCCTACAAGTTTGAAGTCGAGGCCACCGCATACATCGGTGCATCAGGCCGAACGGCGGCGCGCATCGAAGCCGAGTACGAGTTGTTGCTGACCAATCGGCTGATCCTGCAACCACTCGTCGAAGCCAACTTCAACGGCAAGGACGACGAGCGACGTGGCGTCGGTTCCGGCATTTCGACGATAGAGGCGGGACTTCGACTTCGATACGAGGTGCACCGCAAGTTCGCACCGTACATCGGCATCGTGCACGAGCGCGCGTTCGGCGACACGGCGGATTTCCGCCGCCCGCTGGGCGAAGACAAGAGCGATACCCGCATCGTCGCGGGCGTCAGGGTTTGGTTTTGAAAACATGGGTGGATCGAGAATGAACAAGTCTCACCATGACGGTTCGCACGCACATTCCCATGCCCATCGGGATGCGGGCGTTGCGCGATTCGCGAAGAATGCGCAAACGATCTACACCTGTCCCATGCACCCCCAAATTCGCCAGGTGGGGCCGGGCACTTGTCCCATTTGCGGCATGACGTTGGAGCCGGAACTCCCGTCGCTGGACGACGACGAGAATCATGAGCTGCGCGATTTCTCCCGGCGCTTCTGGTGGACGTTGCCGTTGACGCTCGTGGTCGTCGTGCTCGCGATGTGGGGCCATCGCTGGGCTGCGTTGTCGCCGCAGGCAAGGGCGTGGTTGGAGTTGGCGCTCAGCGTGCCGGTGGTGGCGTGGGCGGGGTGGCCGTTCTTCGTGCGTTGCGCGCAATCCATCCGCAACCGCAGCCCCAACATGTGGACGTTGATCGGCATCGGTGTGGCGGCAGCGTTTGGCTACAGCGTCGTCGCGACCGTGGCGCCAGGGCTGTTCCCGGCTTCGTTCCATGCGCATGGGCGCGTGGGCGTGTATTTCGAGGCCGCCACGGTAATCGGCTCCCTCACGCTGTTGGGGCAGATGTTGGAGCTGCGCGCAAGGTCGAAGACATCCGCGGCGATCAAGGCTTTGTTGGGGCTCGCGCCGAAGACCGCGCGCCGAATCGCGGACGACGGCGCCGAAGAGGATGTTCCGCTTGAAAACGTCCACGTCGGCGATCGCCTGCGCGTGCGCCCCGGTGAGAAGGTGCCGGTGGACGGAACGGTCTTGGAGGGGCAGGGCAGCGTCGACGAATCCATGATCACCGGCGAACCGATCCCGGTGCGCAAGGACGCAGGCGCGCGCCTGATCGGAGCGACGATCAATGGCACCGGCTCGCTCATCATGCGCGCGGAGAAGGTGGGGGCCGACACCGTGCTGGCGCAGATCGTGCAGCTCGTCGCACAGGCGCAGCGGTCGCGTGCACCCATGCAGCGCATGGCCGACCGCGTCGCGTACTGGTTCGTGCTCGCCGTGCTGGCCGCTGCCGTCATCACGTTCCTGGCATGGGGCGTCTTCGGACCGGAACCCGCATGGACCTACGCGGTGCTCAACGCGATTTCGGTCCTGATCATCGCGTGCCCATGCGCATTGGGCCTGGCGACGCCGATGTCCATCATGGTCGCCACCGGACGCGGCGCGACCGGCGGCGTGTTGTTCAAGGATGCGGAAGCGATCGAGCGCTTCCGCCGCATCGACACGTTGATCGTCGACAAGACAGGCACGCTGACAGAAGGGCATCCCGCGTACCGCGATGCGGTGGGCGCCGACGGTGTTGCACCCGCCGAGGTGTTGCGCATCGCGGCAAGCCTGGACCAAGGCAGTGAGCATCCGCTGGCCGCTGCGATCGTTGCGGAGGCGCGCCGCCGCGAAATGACACTTGCCACCGTCGATGGATTCGATTCCGTGACAGGGTTCGGCGTGCGCGGTCGCATCGACGGGCGCGACGTGGCGCTCGGGAACACCCGCTTGATGGAACAGGTCGGCGCGGACATCACGCAATGGCAGGACAGGGCGGAAGCGTTCCGGAAGGACGGCGCCAGCGTGATGTTCCTGGCCATAGACGGTCGCGTAGCGGGCCTGCTCGCCGTCGCCGACCCGATCAAGGAATCGGCACTGCCTACGTTGGAGGCGTTGCGGCGCAGCGGTCTGCATGTGGTCATGGCCACGGGCGATGGAGAAACGACGGCGCGCGCGGTCGCCTCGCGGCTCGGCATCGACGAGTTCCATGGTGAAGTCAGTCCGGCCGACAAGGCGGAGCTCGTGCGCGCGCTGCAAGCACAGGGGAGGCAGGTCGCGATGGCGGGCGATGGCATCAACGATGCACCTGCACTGGCCGCCGCCGACGTAGGCGTCGCGATGGGGACGGGCACGGACGTCGCGATGTCGAGCGCGCAGGTCACGCTGGTCAAGGGTGACCTGCGCGGCATCCTGCGCGCGCGTGAACTGTCCGACGCCACGGTGCGCAACATGAAGCAGAACCTCGGATTCGCGTTCGCCTACAACGCGCTGGGCGTGCCGATTGCCGCCGGCGTGTTGTATCCGGTGTTCCACCTCTTGCTGAGCCCCATGATCGCGGCGCTCGCGATGAGCCTGAGTTCGGTTTCCGTCGTCGCGAACGCGTTGCGGCTCGGGGCGGGACCGGGAGTCTCCCCTGCTGGGTGACCCCCGGTGAGCGAGCAGGCATCATGGCGTTTTGCGAGAGCGCCGGTAGCCTTAGGTGGTCCAAGGGGTGGCCCGGGCACCGCAGAGTCCGCAAAATAAACTGTTATTTCAATAGTTTAGGCGAAATATGCTGTTGATGATCGACAACTACGACAGCTTCACCTTCAACCTCGTGCAGTACCTGCAGACGTTGGGGGCGGAAGTGAAGGTCGTGCGCAACGACGCGCTCACCGTGGGCGAGATCGAAAAGCTCGCCCCCGAACGCATCATGATTTCACCCGGTCCGGGGACGCCGCACGACGCGGGCGTTTCGCTCGAGGTCATCCGCGAACTCGGTCCGCGCATCCCGGTGTTCGGCGTGTGCCTGGGGCACCAGACGCTGGGGCAGGTGTACGGCGGCGACGTGGTCCGCGCCAAGACGATCATGCACGGCAAGACTTCGCGCATCCGCCATGAAGGGCGGGGCGTGTTCGCGGGTTTGCCCGACGCTTACGAAGCCACGCGTTACCACTCGCTCGTCGTGGCGAAGGACACCTTGCCCGCTTGCCTCGAGATCACCGCGTGGACCGAGGATGAGAACGGCGGCTTCGACGAGATCATGGGGCTGCGCCACCGCGAGCATCCGGTCGAAGGCGTGCAGTTCCATCCCGAGTCGATCCTCACCGAACATGGCCACGCGCTGTTGCGCAACTTCCTGGAACGCTGACGATGGCCCTCACGCCCCAGGAAGCGCTGCAGCGCACGATCGAGCATCGCGAGATCTTCCACGACGAGATGGTCGAGCTGATGCGCGCGATCATGCGCGGCGAAGTCTCGCCGACGATGACCGCGGCCATCCTCACCGGCTTGCGCGTCAAGAAGGAAACCGTCGGCGAGATCGCCGGCGCGGCGTCGGTGCTGCGCGAATTCGCGCGCCCGGTGCCGGTGCGCGACAGGACCAACCTCGTCGATATCGTCGGCACCGGCGGCGACGGCGCGCACACGTTCAACATTTCCACCGCATCGATGTTCGTCGTCGCCGCGGCGGGCGCGCGCGTGGCCAAGCACGGCAATCGCAGCGTGTCGTCGAAGTCGGGCAGCGCCGATGTGCTGGAAGCGCTCGGCGTGCAGATCGAGCTTTCGCCCGAAGCGGTGGCGCAATGCATCGATCGCACCGGCATCGGATTCATGTTCGCGCCCGTGCACCATCCGGCGATGAAGGTCGTCGCGCCGGTGCGCAAGGAAATGGGCGTGCGCACAATCTTCAACATCCTCGGGCCGCTGACCAATCCGGCCGGCGCACCGAACATCCTGATGGGCGTGTTCCATCCCGACCTGGTCGGCATCCAGGTGCGCGTGCTGCAGGAGCTGGGTGCGCAACGCGCGCTGGTGGTGTGGGGCCGCGATGGCATGGATGAGCTGTCGCTGGGTGCGGGCACGCTCGTCGGCGAATTGCGCGATGGCGTGGTGCGCGAATACGACGTGCACCCGGAAGATTTCGGCATCGCGATGGCGGCCTCGCGCAACCTGCGCGTCAACGATGCGGCCGAATCGAAACTGATGCTCCTCGCTGCGCTGGAGGACATGCCGGGCTTGCCGCGCGAGATCGTCGCGCTCAATGCGGGCGCGGCGTTGTACGTCGCCGGCAAGGCCGAGTCGCTGGAAGACGGCATCGCGCTCGCGCGTCGCACGATCGCCTCGGGCGCGGCGCGCGCGAAGCTCGACGAATTCATCAACGCCACCCGCGCGCTCGCCGGAGTCGCCGCATGAGCATGCACACGGGCTTCGCCAGATTGCCGGAGCCGCCGTACTACGCGGTGATCTTCTCTTCGCTGCGCAACGGCGAGGACGAGGCGGGCTATGCCGCGGCGTCCGACCGGATGCTCGAACTGGCTGCGCTCCAACCCGGTTACCTCGGCGCCGAAAGCACGCGCGGCAGCGATGGCTTCGGCATCACCGTGTCGTATTGGGCGAGCGAATCGGCCATCGCCGCGTGGAAGCACCAGGCCGAGCACGCCGCCACCCGCAATTACGGTCGCAAACATTGGTATGAGCACTTCGAATTACGCGTGGCGAAAGTCGAGCGCGCCTACGGCAAGCCGACGAAGGGTTGAAATGAGCGATGTGCTGAGCACCATCCTTGCGCGCAAGGCCGAGGAAATCATCGAACGCCAACGCACGCGCCCGCTCCAGGCCGTGCGCGAGGCGGCGCTGGCGATGCCCGAGCCGCGCGGTTTCGCGCAGGCGATGCGCGCCCGGCGTGCGCAGAACCTGCCGGCCGTGATCGCCGAGGTGAAAAAGGCCAGTCCGTCGAAAGGCCTGATCCGCCCCGACTTCGACCCGGCCGCCATCGCGCGCAGTTACGAAGCCGGCGGCGCCACGTGTCTTTCGGTGCTGACCGACGTCGATTATTTCCAGGGCAGCGATGCCTACCTGCAACAGGCGCGTGGTGCGTGCTCGCTGCCGGTGTTGCGCAAGGATTTCACCATCGACGAATACCAGGTGTACGAATCGCGCGCGCTCGGCGCCGACTGCATCCTGCTCATCGTCGCCGCGCTCGACGACCTGCGCCTGGCCGACCTCACCGTGCGTGCGCTCGAACTGGGCATGGACGTGCTGGTCGAAGTGCACGACATCGACGAACTCGAACGCGCGCTGCAGGTGCCCGCGCCGCTGCTGGGCGTGAACAACCGCAACCTGCGCACCTTCGATGTCTCGCTGGACACGACGCTGTCGCTGCGCGAGGCCGTACCGGCCGACCGCATCCTGGTCACCGAAAGCGGGATCGCCACGCGCGCCGACGTGCAACGCATGCGCGATGCGTCGGTCAATGCGTTCCTCGTCGGCGAAACCTTCATGCGCGCGCCCGACCCGGGCACCGCGCTGCGCGAGTTGTTCGCATGACGCACGCGCCCCTGGTCGTCTTCGACTTCGACCACACGCTGTACGACGGAGATTCCGGCGGTCATCTGGTGCTGTGGCTGCTCAGGCGCAGTGGGTTGCGCCGCATCGCCGCGTTGCTGGCCACGCCGCTGTTGTTGCCGCTGGTCGCGTTCCTGCCCACGCGGCGCTACGGCATTTCCGGTTACCTGTGGATCGGTACGTTCGGGCTGCACGAACGACGCGAGCTCGACAAGTTGATCGATCAATACGTCGCGCACGATCAGGCGCGCATCCGCGCACGCCTGTTGCCCAAGGCGCTGGCCGTGTTGCAACGGCATCGCGATGCCGGCGACCGCGTGCTCGTCGCCACCGGTGCGCCGCCGGAACTGGCGCGCGCGATCCTCGATTTCGTCGCCCACCAGGATTTGCCGGTGATCGGCAGCCTGTCGCGTCCCTTCCTCGGTGGATTGGTCACGCGCGATCACTGCCACCACGAAAACAAGATGCGGATGGTGCGCGACGCGGGTTACGGGCCGATCGACGTCGCGTATTCGGACAGCGCCGCGGATTTGCCGCTGTTGCTCGCCGCGCGCGCGCCCGTGGTGGTCAACCCGAAAGCGGGCCGCATCGAGATGTTCCGGCGCGTGTTGCCGCCGGGGACGCCGATTCTCAATTGGGGGTGCGTGGATCGGGGTGGCGATCCGGCCTGAGCGGCTAGTCGCCCAGCAGTTTGACGAAGTGGCGCGAGCCGTCGCTGTAGCCGCACGCGTGGTAGAAGGCATGCGCGCCGGTGCGCGAAGGATTGCTGGTGACTTCCAGCCGCACCGCGCCGTTGCGGCGCGCCAGGGTTTCCATCTCGCGTAGCAACCGGCGGCCGATGCCCTGGCCGTGGCAATCCTCGGCCACCACCATCGCGGTGAGCCGCGCGACATCCGCGCCGCGCGTGAGCGAGTAGTTGAGCTTCATCGCGGCCAGGCCCGCGGGAGAACCATCGCGCTCGGCGATCAGCAGGAACTGCCGCGCC
The DNA here is from genome assembly GCF_052115395.1 of Lysobacter sp. 2RAF19. Lineage (NCBI taxonomy): Bacteria > Pseudomonadati > Pseudomonadota > Gammaproteobacteria > Lysobacterales > Lysobacteraceae > Lysobacter > Lysobacter sp. 2RAF19. The sequence continues at coordinate 698,523 of NZ_JBFRGO010000002.1, forward strand.
TCCTCGCGGAAGTGCGCGATGCGCGCACGCGCCTCGACCACGGTGCACGGATAACCGAGCGCTTCGAGCAGGGCGGCGACCGCTTCGGCGTCGCCCGGCTCCACGCCGCGCACCCGCAGGACCATGGCGGATGCGTCGACGCTCATGGTTCAGCGCGTCCCGTAGAGCACGACGGTCTTGCCGCGGGCGTGCAACTTGCCCTCGGCTTCGAGCTTCTTCAGCACGCGGCCGGCCATCTCGCGCGAGCAGCCCACCAGGCGTGCAAGCTCCTGGCGCGAGACGCGCAACTGCGTGCCCTGCGGATGGCTCATCGATTCGGGCTCGCGCGCCAGGTCGTGGAGCGTGCGCACGATGCGATCGGTGACGTCCAGGAAGGCCAGGCGGCCGGCCTTGCGGCTGGTGTCGAGCAGGCGGCGCGAAAGCTGCGCGCCGATCATGTAGAGGATCTTCGGCGCATCGGCGATCAGCGGGCCGAGCAGCAGCTGGTACAGGCGCTCGTAGCTGATCTCGGCCAGCTCGCAGGGCGTGCGCGTGCGCAGCGCGACTTCACGCCGCTCGGTCTCGATGAACAGGCCCATCTCGCCGACGAACTCGCCGGCGCCGAGGTAGCCCAGCACCAACTCCCGGCCATCGTCTTCCTCGGTGATGATGCTCACCGAGCCGTTGACCACGTAGTAGAGCGTGCCGGCCGGATCGCCGGGGCGGAAGACGTCGGTGCGGGTGGGATAGCGGCGGCGGTGGCACTGCGCGAGGAAACGTTCGAGCGTCGGGCCGTCGGGCGCGAGGGGGCTGGTGGCGCGTCGGAGCGGCGTGGCGTGGAAGTTTGGGCTCATGGGCGCTTCGGTGCTCAGGGGATGGTGAAAACAGGGGATCGCCGCAGCTTAGGCCCAATTCCGGGGCAGCGGTAGATACGTGCAGGCCATGCGATGCCCCTTCCGGGCCGCATGCCGCATAATCGCGCCCCTCGACGGCACCCCCTCGCCGTAGCACCACCCAAGGACTCGACCGATGGTCAAGCCGCTGCCGCGCCTGAAGCTCCAGGGCTTCAACAACCTGACCAAGGCGCTGTCGTTCAATATCTACGACGTCTGCTATGCGGTGTCGGAAGAGCAGCGCCAGCGCTACATCGAATACATCGACGAGGAATACAACGCCGATCGCCTCACCCAGATCCTGACGGACGTGGCGGAGATCATCGGCGCCAACATCCTCAACGTGGCCCGCCAGGACTACGACCCGCAGGGCGCGTCGGTGACCATCCTGATCAGCGAGCAGCCCGTCGTGGAGAAGGCGCTGGCCAAGGGCGTGATCTCCGAGGCGGTGGTCGCGCACATGGACAAGTCGCACATCACGGTGCACACCTATCCGGAAACCCACCCGGACAACGGCATCGCGACCTTCCGCGCCGACATCGACGTGGCGACCTGCGGCGTGATCTCCCCGCTGCGCGCCCTCAACTACCTGATCGAGAGCCTGGAATCGGACATCGTGGTGATGGATTACCGCGTGCGCGGCTTCACGCGCGACATCAAGGGCCGCAAGCACTACATCGACCACAAGATCAACTCGATCCAGGATTACCTGGCCAAGAACGTGAAGTCGCGCTACGAGATGCTCGACGTCAACGTCTACCAGGAAAACATCTTCCACACGAAGATGCATCTGAAGGAATTCGACCTCGACAACTATCTGTTCGAGGAAAAGGCGAAGAACCTTTCGTTCAAGGAGCGCATGAAGATCGAAGCGCGCCTCAAGCGCGAGATCGAAGAGCTTTACCACGGTCGCAACCTGACCGAATAAACCTCCCTTCCAGGGGAGGTCAAAAAGAAACCCGCCGAAAGGCGGGTTTCTTTTTGGGTGGGGTAGCCCGCGACGAATCAAATCCGATACGCAATCGCCTTCATCAAATTCGAAGCCGCCGCCATCAATGTCGGCACCGGCTGCGGCAGCACCCGCGCGCCCTGCGCTTGGGCGTGGTCCGCATGCCGCGCTTCGTCGGCCTTCATGGTTTCCAGGATCGCGCGGCTGCGCAGGTCGGCGGCGGGCAGGCGTTCGAGGTGTTCGTGCAGGTGGGCTTCCACCTGGCGCTCGGTTTCGACCACGAATCCCAGGTTCCAACCATCGCCCCGCAAACCGGCGAGCACGCCGATCGCATAGCTGCCGGCATACCAGACCGGGTTGAGCAGGCTGGGGCGGGCGTCGAGTTCGGCGAGCCGGTCGGCGCACCAGGCCAGGTGGTCGGTTTCTTCGGCCGCGGCGGCGAGCAGCGCCTGGCGCGTCTCCGGATCCCGTGCGACGGAGGCCTGGCCGACGTACAGCGCCTGCGCGCAGACCTCGCCGACATGGTTGATGCGCATCAGCCCGGCGGCATGCCGGCGTTCGTCGGCCTCCAGCACCACTTCGGCGGTGTCGCCGGCGGGGTTGTCGCGGGCCGCATCGGGCCGGCCGAAGACGGTGGACAGCGCGTTCTGCGTGTCGATCAGGAAACGGTCGAGCGGACTGATTTCACGTGCCATGGCCGGGAGTGTACCTATCGTCCAAAGCGCGAGAGGGAGGGGCGGGCGGGCGCGAGGGCTTCAGGTCGCTGAAGCCGCATTTGAAAAAATGTGATGGACGTCCTATTCCATTCGTGAGGGTTCGCACCTTAAACTCGGCTGAACTGGGTCGAAACCGAGACTCAGGTCACAGGGGTTGGGGTCGGGCATCGCAAAAACGCGGCGCAAGGCTTCGTAAAACACATCAGGGGAACAACTTGAAGAACGATCGCAACCGGGCGAGCCGCAAGGCCGCTCGTCGTTACAACGTATCTCCCGTCGCGCGCGCCGTCCGCTCGGTCCTCACCCTCTCCGCCGCGGCCCTGATGTTCTCGGGCACCGGCGTCGTCCTCGCGAAGTCGCCGGTCGTCGCGCCGCTCCCCGTCGAGCGCGCCAGCCTGTCGCATGAATTCGCGAGCGTCGTCGACCTGACGCGCGTTTCGGACGAATGGACGCCCAAGAGCGTCGTCGACGAAGAATTCCGGTCGTTCATTGCGCCCATGGGCGAAATGACGACCTTCGCCGCGGGCGCGACGACCCAGGGCTTCGGCGTCGTCGATGACCCGACGATCCTGCCCGGTTCGTTCCACCCCGGTCCCGGTGGCGTGTACGGGACCGACGACAAGGTCTTCCGAAATTGGGACCTGTCCGTTTCCTATGACGGTCCGGTCAACTGGATCATGTACGACGGCTACGCGCCGCCGGCGCAGGTATCGACCGATGGCATCGCGGTCGGCGCGTTCGTCAGCAACGACGACTCGCTCCTCCTGCGCAACTATTGGGACGGGATCAACGTCACCGGCACGACCTGGGCCGCGGGCCTGGAGGTCGAGTCGGCCGGCGTGACCGGGGTGATCAACTACGATGCGATCACCTCGACGGTGACCGGCGCCGACGGCGTCGCTTTCGGCGTGTACGCCGTCGGCGACACCGGCGCTTGGATCTACAACGACGGCACGCTCGATGTGAACGGCGACGGTGCGGGCGCCGAGGCCTTCGGCATGTACGCCTTCACCAACGACGGCATCGCCGCCACCAACAACTTCGGCAACCTCTCCGTCGACGCCAATGGCGATGCGGTCGGTTCCTCCGCGGTCTCGCTGGCCGACAACGCGTGGAATGCCAACGGCGGCACGATGACCGTGTCCGGCTACGAAGCGCAGGGCATGTACGCCGCCTCCGTGGCCGGCGATGCATTCGGGCAGAACACCGGCACGCTGAGTGTCAGCGGCTTCTACGCCACCGGCATCTACGCGCTGTCGATCAACGGCACCGCGCACGCCGACAACTACGATGCCCTCGATGTCTACGGGGCCTTCGCGCAGGGCGCGTGGGCGCGTTCGATCAACGGTTCGGCCGAGGCGTACAACAGCGAAGACGGCACGATCAACGTCGACGGCTACTACGGCGCGGCGGGTTTGATCGCGAATGCCGACCGTGGCACGGCGCAGGTCCAGAACGACGGCACGGTCAACGTGATTTCGTCGGCCGGCGTCGCGCGCGGCGCGTTCGCCTATGGCGACACGGCGGTCGTCACCAACAACGGCGCGATCACCACGGGCGCGGCGATCCAGGCCATCGGCGTCGACGCCGAAGGCGTCCGCGCCGCGACCGTCACCAACGGCGGTGACATCGTGGCCGGCAGCAGCGGCTCGGCGATCGGCGTGTGGGCGACCAGCTACGGCGATACCAGCGTCACCAATCAGGCCACCGGCAACATCGATGTCGACGCGGTCAACGGTGTCGCCTACGGCATCTACGCCGGTGGTTACAGCGTGGCCGTGCACAATCTGGCGACCGTCGATGCAGCGTCGGTGAACGGCGATGCGATCGGCATCGGCGTGGGCGGCGTGTACGCCACCGCGGTGAACGATGGTCTGATCAATGCCAGCGGCGGTTCGGCCGGCTTCGGCATGTTCGGTTACGGCGCCGCTTCGGTGCAGCTGGACAACCACGACACGATCAACGCGACCGCGACCGGCTCCGAGGGCTTCGCCGCCGGCGTCCTGGCGATCGGCGATAACGCCGGTGCGTACAACGACGGCGCGATCTACGCCAACGGCGCGTTCGCCACCGGCATCGACGTGCGCGGCACGAGCGCCGGCAGCGTCGAGAACTACGGCGACGTGATCGTCGGCGGCGGCGATGTCACCGGCATCAGCGTGCGCGCCAGCGGCCAGGGCGGCACGGCGAATGTCCTGAACTATGGCGTCGTCGATGCGACGGGCGACCTGTTCGCCGTCGGCATCGCGGCGGTTGCGCGCGGCTATCTGGGCACGGCGAGCGTCTACAACGGCAGCAGCGTCACCGCCTCGGCGAAGTACGGCGCGGCGCAGGGCATCGTGGCCTCGGCCGACACCGCCGCCTCCGTCGACAACCAGGGCGTGCTGCACACCTATGGTGGCGACAGCGCCTACGGCATCCTCGCGCTTTCGGCCGATGGCGACGTCACCGTCGACAACGGCAACCAGATGATCACCGCCGCGATGAACCGCGGTTACGGCGTCGCCTACGGCATCGCCGCGCAGTCGAACAACGGCCTGGTGTCGATCACCAACGACGGCATGATGATCACCGCCGGCGAAGCCACGGCGATGGGCATCTACGCCTCGACGAAGTGGAACGACGTCGAAGTCACCAACAACGGCCTGCTCGCCTCGATCGCGGCGAACGGCCGGGCCACCGGCGCCATCGCCATCAGCTACACCGGCGATGCGAACGTCTCCAACAGCGAATACGCCCAGGTCATCGCGCAAGGCGCGTACTCGGCCGCCGGCCTGCGTGCGATCTCGCTGTACGGCGATGCGAACGTCACCAACGACGGCGACGTGGAGACCTACGGCGGCGTGCTCGATCGCGGCCTGACGGCGCGTTCGCTGTACGGCGGCACCGCGAACATCACCAACAACGGCACCATCACCACCGAGAGCGCGTACAGCTCCTATGGCGTGTGGGCGCGTTCGGATTACGGCGACGCCACGGTGCACAACACCAACGCGATCACCTCGACCGCGCATTACGGCGTGGCCTACGGCGCACTGGCCGGCGGCGCGTACACCATCAGCATCGACAACAGCGGCGCCATCCAGGCCTTCGCGGGCGACACCGCGGCCGGCGTGCTGGCCTACTCGCTGGGCGGCGATGCGAGCATCACCAACAGCGGCTACCTGCTCGGCAACGCCGGCAATGCGGCCTACGGCGCGCAGGTCATCGCCAATGCCGGCACGGCCTCGCTGTCCAACACCGCCGACGGCACGATCATCGCCAGCGGCTACAACCTCGCCGATGCGGTGTTCGCTTCGGGCGCGGCGGTCGATGTCCAGAACTACGGCACGCTCTCGGCCGATGCCGACGGCTGGGCCGCGGGCGTGGAATCGGTCGGCGGCGACATCAATATCGTCTCGCACACCGGCGCCGACGTCTCCGCGTATGCGTATTCGGGCCGCGCCACGGGCCTGTTCGCCAACGCCACGGGCGATGCGACAGTGCGCAATGGCGGCACCATCGACGTGGATTCGTATTCGGGCGATGTCTTCGGCACCTTCGCGCAGGCCGGCGGCAACGCCGTGCTCACCAACGGCGGCACGCTCACCGCGAACTCGGTGACGGGCGATGCGTTCGGCATGGTCGGCATCGGCTACAACGCCGACCTCAGCCAGAGCGCCTCGATCACCGTCGGCGGCCAGGGCCGCGCGATCGGCATCGAAGGCATCGGTTACGCGCACGCGAACATCGTCAACAACGGCGACGTCGACGCGACGGCCAATTCCGGCATCGCCGCGGGCCTGTACACCTATTCGGTGCACGACACGCGCCAGGTCAACAACGGCAGCATCACCGCGCACGCCGGCAGCGGCCGCGCCTTCGGCATGTACGCCTACGGCTTCGACCAGACCGAAGTGCGCAACTTCGCGGGTCGTTCGATCGATGCCTCGGTCGACAACGGCGCGGCCTACGGCATGTTCGGTTACGGCGAAGACGCGCTCGTGGTCAACGACGGCGCGATCACCGTTTCGTCCGGCAACGGCATGGCGATCGGCGCGATCGGCGTGGGTTACGCGACCAGCGCGGTGACCAACGGCGCGACCGGCACGATTTCGGCGACCGCCAACGACGCGTTCGGCCTGGTCACCACCGGCGACATCGCGACCGGCACCAACGCCGGCAATATCGCCGCGCATGGCGGCACGACCGCGATGGCGATGCAGGGCATCGGCATGTACGACGGCAGCACGGTGACGCTGACCAACAGCGCGACCGGCTCGCTCTACGCCAACGTGTCCAACAAGTACGGCGCGGCCGTGGGCATCCTCGGCAACGCCGACGGCGACGTGAGCATCACCAACGACGGCGACATCGCCGCCAGCAACGGCCATTACACCTACGGCGTGCTGGCGCATTCGGATTCGGGCAACGCTTCGGTCGGCAACACCGGCGACATCACCAGCTACGCGAGCGTCTTCAACGGCACCGCGCTGGGCATCGATGCGTCGGCCTACGGCGACGTCACCGTCGACAACACCGGTTCGATCATCGCCTCCGGCAAGTACGCGACGGGCATCTCCGCCATCGCCCAGGCCGGCGACGTGATGGTCGACAACGGCAACGCGATCACCGCGAATGTGCTGATCCACCAAGGCCTGGGCATCCTCGCGATCGCCAATGCGGGCAACGCGACCGTCGGCAACACGGGCACGATCACCGTCACGGGCATGGCCCCGGGCGCAGGCGTGATGGGCGTGGTGGCCGGTTCGTACGACGGCACGGCCACGATCCACAACGACGCCGGCGCCACGGTCACCACGACGTCCGAATACGGCGTCGCCGGTGGCCTGTATGCCTTCGGCCCCGACGTGTCGATCGACAACGGCGGCGACGTGATCGTGACCGGCGGGCCGTCCGCGGTCGGCGTCGGCTTCGATTCGGATCACGCCGTCGTCGTCAATGGCGGCACGATCACGGTCGCGCAGCTGGGCGGCGGCAATCCGCCGGCCCCGCCGCTCGCCGTCACCCCGGGCAACGGCATCGGCATCGCCGGTTACGTGGGCGAGGGCGGTTCGGCGCACGTGACCAACAACGGTTCGATCGACGTCACGGCGCTCAACAACGCGTTCGGCATCCAGGTCACCGGCGACGGCGACGTGACGGTCGACGGCACGGGCTCGATCACGGCGACGTCCACCGGCGGCGGCGCATTCGGCGTCTTCGCCTACACGCTGGGCGGTGGCGGAACGACGCACGTGTCGATCACCACGGGCGACGCGCTCGATGTCGACGGCGGCTACTACGGGGCTTATGGCGTGCTTGCCACGGGCAACGATGTCGCGATCACGAATACCGGCGCTTCCAACATCCACGCTTACCGCGCCATCGGCCTCCAGGGCCTGGGCGCTGATGCGGTGGCCATCGGCAACACCGGCAGCCTCACGGTCGCCAGCGCCGGCGACCAGGCCGCGGGCATCCTTGCGCTCTCCGCGCACCACGCCAGCATCGACAACGCGGGCGCGGTGTCGGTGTCCATGGCCGGCGACAACGGTTCGGTCTACGGCTTGTATGCCGACGGCGGCGAATACGCGTCGATCGTCAATGGCGATGCGGTCGAGGTGACCGCGACTTCGAACGTGCAGGGTGCGCACGCCGAAGCAGTCGGCGCCTACGCCACCGCCTACACGGCCAACTTCGACAACGCCGGTCAGATCACCGTGACCTCCGGCGGAACCGCGATGGGCGTGGGCATGTTCGGCAGCGAGGTCGCCTTCCACAACGGCGGCGCCATCAATGCGAACGCGGACCAGCCGCTCCAGGGCATGGCGACCGGCGCGCGCATCGTCGGCGAACACGTCGATTTCGCGAACACCGGCGCCATCACGGCGCACGGCACGGCGGCCTACGGCGCGATCGCAATCGGCTTCGACACCGTCGACCTGGTGAACAGCCACGACATCACCGCCATCGGCGATGGTCTGGCGACCGGCCTGGGCGTCGGAACGTTCAACGGCGCGGTCACCGCGGACAACACCGGCGACATCTACGCGATCGCGTATCACGGCGCCGCACTCGGCGCGGGTGCCTATTCCGAAGACGGCAACATCGCCTTCACCAACGGCGGTTCGATCTCCGCGCATGGCGCGGGCGAAACCATCGGCCTGCGGATCGGTGGCGGCGGCGATGCCAGCGTGGTGAACGACGGCCTGATCGGCGCGATCAATGCCGACACCGCCATCGCGCTCGACCTGGACGTCCTCGGCACCGCCACCGTCAACAACATCGGCCACATCCTCGCGCAGGCGACCGAAGAAGGCAGCATCGCCATCCACGGCGGCGACGGCTTCGACCTGGTCACCAACAGCGGCGACATCGTCGGCGCGCTGGTGACGGGCGCGGGCGACGACCGCCTGACGAACGCGGGCGGCGGTACGTGGACCGTGCGCGGCCACGCCACCGACTTCGGCGACGGCGACGACGCGATCGTCAACGCCGGCACCATCGTGCTGCACGACGCGGCGATCAGCCTCGGCGGCAACACTGCGGCCGGCAACAGCTTCGCCAACAACGGCATGCTCTCCATCGACGGCGACAGCGCCATCGACATGGGCACCGGCGGCGCGGCGCCGCTGGTTGCAGGCAACGCGCCGATCTCGGTGCTGAACTCGCAGGCCTTCACCAACAACGGCACGATCAGCTTCCTCGACGGCGCGCCGGACGACATGCTCACCATCACCGGCGACTTCGCCGGCCAGGGCGCGCTGAACGTCGACGTCTCGCTGCTCAACGGCACCAGCGACATGCTGTACGTCGACGGCAACATCGTCGCCAATTCGGTGCAGACGCTGAACGTCAACGTCCTCGACCTGCTCACCAGCGCCACCGAAATCGACATCCCGGTGGTCGTGGTCCAGGGCGATGCGACGGCGGGCAACGTCAAGGCGGGCAACATCATCGCCGGCAACGTCAACTTCAACGCGAACAACTTCCTCGACCTCAAGGTGTCGGTGAACCCGCACGTCAACGCGCAGAACGGCTCGATCGACGTGTTCGCGCTGACCCTGGGCTTCGGCGGCCTGAACGACACCGGCGCGCTCGCCACCGCGATCGCCCCGGGCGCGCACAGCCTGATGGCCGCGCAGGTCGGCACCTTCCGCCAGCGCATGGGCGTGTTCTCGCAGCTGGGCGACAGCGACAAGGGCGCGTGGGTGCGCGTGTTCGGCGACAAGGGCACGATCACGCCGGATGCGCAGCTCGACAACCTGCCGGCGTCGAACAACTTCGCGTTCGACCAGACCAACCAGGGCGTCGAAGCGGGCGTCAACGCGCTGGTCACCGATGGCTTCTACATCGGCGCCAGCCTCTCCAAGTCGCGCGGCAAGCAGGACCTGGCCAACGGCTTCGGCAGCGACGACATCGACGGCACGACCGTCGGCGGTTATGTCACCTGGCTCGGCCAGAACGGCATGTACGCCGATGTCTCGTATCGCTGGATGCATTTCGATGCCGACATGACCTCCTTCGGCGGTCGTCGCGAAGTGGGCGGCGACGCCGGCGCGTTCAACGCCGAAATGGGCTGGAACGTGTGGACCTCGGCCGGCGGCATGAAGCTCGTCCCGCAGGTGCAGTACACGCGCACGAAGGTCGAGAACATCGACCGCATCGAAGGCGACCTGGCGGACTTCGTGTCCGACGGCGGCACCTCCTCGCGCGCGCGCCTGGGCCTGGAAATGGAGCAGACCTTCCAGTCGGCTTCGGGCACGAAGTGGACGCCGTACGGCGTGGTGAGCATCGTGCGCGAGTTCGATGGCGAAACCGCCTTCACGGTCGCCGACAACTTCACCGGCCGCATGAGCACCGAAGGCACCAGCGGCCAGCTGGAGGTCGGCGTGAACGCCAAGATCGGCCAGCGCGTCGACGTGTGGGGCGGCCTGAACTACATGGACGGCGGCGCCATCGGCGGCGTGTGGGGCGGCCAGGTCGGCGTTCGTTACACCTGGTAATCGCATCGGTCCCGGCGGCCATTGTCCGCCGGGGCCCATTCAGCGGTCGGGTCGGGTTCCATAAGCAAAAAGCGCTGGCAGCCGGCGCGGAAATCGATTCAACTGTCCCGCTGGGGCAGGGGATATCTGGAGAAGTTCGTGGCAAGCAGCAAGAAGACGCCCGGCGGCGAGAAGCCCGCCGCGCAGGTGCAGGGTGCGGACGTTGCACCGGCCGTGGAAACCCCGGCCAAGGCGGAGGCATCCCCTGAACAGCGGGCGCCGCTGGACCTCACCAAACTCAAGGTCGAGAAGAGCTGCTCGCGCGGGCTGTCGACGTGGTTGTCGAGCAACCGCGTGTCGCTGGCGATCTCCTCGTACCAGACCGGCCGCGTCTACCTGGTCGGCAGCGACCAGCAGGGCCGCGTGTCGTTCTTCGAACGCATCTTCGAACGTGCGATGGGCATCGTCGGCAACGCGCAACGCATCTATCTGGGCGGCCTGTACCAGCTGTGGCGCTTCGAGAACGTGCTGCGCCCCAACGAGATCATCCACGGCAAGTTCGACAAGTGCTACGTGCCGCGCAATGCGCAGACGATCGGCGACCTCGACATCCACGAGCTCGGCATCCGCAGCGATGGCCGCGTCGTGTTCGTCAACACCAAGTACTCGTGCCTGGCCGAGCTGAGCACGACGCACAGCTTCAAGCCGATCTGGAAGCCGAGCTTCATCAGCAAGCTCGCGCCGGAAGACCGTTGCCACCTCAACGGCCTGGCGATGAAGGACGGCGCGCCGAAATACGTCACGGCGGTGTGCAAGTCCGACGCGGTGGATGGTTGGCGCGATCGCCGCATGAACGGCGGCGTGGTCATCGACGTGGAAACCGACGAAATCGTCTGCGAGGGCCTGTCGATGCCGCACAGCCCGCGCTGGGCGAACGGCAAGTTGTGGGTGCTCAACGCGGGCACCGGACACCTGGGTTACGTGGATTTCGCGACCAAGTCCTTCGTGCCGACCGCATGGTTCCCGGGTTTCCTGCGCGGCTTGTCGATCGTCGGCAATGTCGCGGCAGTGGGGTTGTCGAAGCCGCGCAACCAGCGCTTCGAAGGCCTGCAGCTGGACGAAGAACTCAAGAAGCGCGATGCCGAACCGTGGTGCGGCGTGCAGATCGTCAACCTGGCCAACGGCGACGTCGTCAACTGGATCCGCTTCGAAGGCGACATCAGCGAGATCTTCGACATCAGCTTCCTGCCCAATGTCGTCAACCCGATGATGATCGGCCTGCGCACGGCGGAAATCCGCGAGCTGATCACTTTCGAACCCGAACAATCGCCGCAGTCCGAGGCTCTCGCATGAAGTCGCGCATTTTCTTCGCCGTTGCCCTGTTGGTGGCCGCGCCCGCGTTCGCGCAGCAGGCCGCAAAGCCCGCCGCGCAGCCCGGGTTGCAGGGCGGCCCCGACGCGACCTTCGCCGCGTGGGACAAGGACGGCAACGGCACGCTGACGAAGGATGAATTCCGCGCCGGCTGGATGGCCACGCGCGACGACCTCGCGCTGCGCCGCCTGCAGACCGAATTCGCGCGCCACGACACCGACAAGAGCGGCAAGCTCGAAGCCGGCGAATACGCGCAGCTCGCGCTGGTGCTGCGCGCGGGCAAGTCGGCGCCGGCGATGACGGCCTTCGACAAGAACAAGGACGGCGGTTTGCAGTTCGCCGAGTACATCGACTTCATCAAGGTCGCAGGGGCGCAGCAACCGCGCGCAGTCGCGCCCGCCACACCGAAGGCGAAGTAAGCATGGCCTATTCGATCGTTCCGACCTGGGGCCAGGTCACGCCGGAACTGCAGGCCGAGCTCGTCGACTTCTGGATCGGCCACAAGGCGATGGCCGATGCCGATCGCGCGAAGATGCGTGCGCAGCAGGCCGTGTGCGTGCTGCGCGATGCCGACGGCGCGCTGTGCGGCGTGGCCACCGCCTTCGTGCAGGTGCGCCCGCGCCTGCGCCAGCCGATGTACTACTTCCGCCAGTTCATCGCGCCCGCGCATCGCCAGCAACAGCAGGCCTTGCCGATCTTCAGGGCGGCCTGCGAGATCCTCGAAGCGGCCAACCAGCGTAAGCCGCAGTGCCTGGGCGTGCTGATGGAGATCGAGAACCCCGACCTGGCGCGGGTCTTCTCGCACGTGGTCGGCGCGCGCACCGGCGCGGTCTTCCTCGGCTATTCGCCGCGCGGGCACCAGCTGCGGGCGGTCTACTTCAAGGGCGCCAAGCTGTTCGCACCGGTGGCCTTGCGCCGTCGCCAGCCGGCCCAGGGCGCCGTGAAGGCCCCCGAAAAGGCCCCCGCGGCCTGATTTTCCAAGGGGCGCGGGTTGCGGCGCCCCCGTGGGGCCGGTATGATTCCGCCTCTTTTGTTCCGCCCTACATCGCGCGGCAACCTTCCGGCTGGCCCGGAACAAGCCCGACCATGTACCAATCGAGTCACGCAATGAAGACTTTTACCGCCAAAAACGAGACCGTCCAGCGCGACTGGTACATCGTCGACGCCGAAGGCAAGACCCTCGGCCGCCTCGCCACCGAGCTCGCACGTCGCCTCCGTGGCAAGCACAAGCCCGTTTACACGCCCCACGTCGATACCGGCGATTACCTCGTGGTGATCAACGCCGAGAAGATCCACGTGACCGGCCGCAAGCTGCAGGACAAGATGTACTACCGGTTCACCGGCTACATCGGCAACCTGAAGTCCGAATCGCTCGCCCAGGCGCTCGAGCGCCACCCCGAGCGCGTCATCGAAACCGCCGTCAAGGGCATGCTGCCCAAGAACCCGCTGGGCCGTGCGATGTATCGCAAGCTCAAGGTCTACGCTGGCCCGAATCATCCGCACACGGCCCAGCAGCCGCAGCCCCTGGACATCTAAGGTAACGACATGGCTATCCAGCAGAATTACGGCACCGGCCGCCGCAAGTCCTCGACCGCCCGCGTGTTCCTGCGCAAGGGCACGGGCAACATCACCATCAACGAGCGCACGATCGAAGACTTCTTCGGCCGCGAGACCGCCCGCATGATCGTGCGCCAGCCGCTCGAACTCACGCAGTCGACCGACAAGTTCGACATCGTCGTGACGGTCGAAGGCGGCGGCATCACCGGCCAGGCCGGTGCGATCCGCCTCGGCATCTCCCGCGCGCTGGTGGAATACGACGAGTCGCTGAAGTCCGACCTGCGCAAGGCTGGTTTCATGACCCGCGACGCCCGCGAAGTCGAGCGCAAGAAGGTCGGCCTCCACAAGGCCCGCCGCGCCACGCAGTTCTCGAAGCGCTAATCGCTCGGTTACGGCTTTCGCGGTAGAATCGCAAGACAGCTCAATAGCCCCGTCGCCAAGCGGTAAGGCACCTGACTCTGACTCAGGCATTCGGTGGTTCGAATCCATCCGGGGCTGCCAAACAAAGAAGACCCGCCGAAAGGCGGGTTTTCTTTTTTCCGTACAATGCACGGCTCCCACGCGTCGGAAGAGCCCCCTGCAATGAAGCTCGGTTCCCTCAAGGACGGCGGCCGCGACGGCACGCTGATCGTCGTTTCCCGCGATCTGTCGCGCGGTGTGCGCGCCACCACCATCGCCCCGACCCTGCAGCGCGCGCTGGAAGACTGGTCCAATGCCGCGCCGCGCCTGAACGCGCTGTCCGATGCGCTCAACGCCGGTACCGCGCCCGACGCCTTCGACATCGACATGGCCGCGCTCGCCGCGCCCCTGCCGCGTGCGTATGAGTTCGTCGACGGCAGCGCTTACCTTCCGCACGTCGAGCGCGTGCGCCGTGCGCGCGGGGCCGAAGTCCCCGAAAGTTTCTACGTCGACCCGCTGATGTACCAGGCCACCAGCGCCGGCTTCCTCGGCCCGCGCGACGCGGTGAAGGTGGTCGACGAAGGCTATGGCATCGACCTGGAAGCGGAGATCGTCGTGATCACCGACGACGTGCCGATGGCCGTCTCCGCCGAACGCGCCGCGACCCACATCCAGCTCGTCGGCCTGGTCAACGACGTCTCGCTGCGCAACCTGATTCCCGGCGAACTCGCCAAGGGCTTCGGCTTCCTGCAGTCCAAGCCGCGCTCGGCGCTTTCGCCGGTGTTCGTGACGCCGGACGAACTGCACGACGCCTGGCAGTCCAACAAGGTGCACCTGCCGCTGCTGACGCACATCAACGGGCAGTGGTTCGGCGCGCCGGAAGCAGGCGTGGACATGCAGTTCGATTTCGCGCAGCTGGTCGCGCACGCGGCGAAGACGCGTCCCCTGTCGGCGGGCACCATCGTCGGCTCGGGCACGATCGCCAACGCCGATACCTCCAAGGGCGCCTCGTGCTTTGCCGAAAAGCGCACGGTGGAAACGCTGGAACACGGCAAGCCGTCGACGCCGTTCCTCTCCTTCGGCGACGCGGTCCGCATCGAGATGCTGGATGCGCAGGGCCGCAGCATCTTCGGCGCCATCGACCAGCGCATCGAACGGCAGACCCCGGCGGTCTGAGGGTGGGCCCGGCGGGCTTCCGCGCCCGCCTGCGCCAAGCTAATGTGGACGCGCCGCCAACCGCGGCACGGGGGGAAGGGCGGCAGTGAACGACCGGCTTCGTCTGTATTCGTACTGGCGCTCCAGCGCCGCGTATCGCGTGCGCATCGGCCTGAACCTCAAGGGCCTGCCGTACGAACAGTTCCCCGTGCACCTGGTGCGCGACGGCGGCGACCAGCACAAACCTGCGTTCCGCGCGACCAACCCGCAGGGCCTGGTGCCGGTGCTCGAACACGGCCAGCGGATGCTGCGCCAGTCGATGGCGATCCTCGAATACCTCGACGAGGTGTGGCCCGATCCGCCGCTGCTGCCCGCCACCGCGCGCGACCGCCAGCGCGTGCGCGCGCTCGCGCAACTGGTCGCGTGCGACATCCATCCGCTCAACAACCTGCGCGTGCTGCAGTATTTCGAGCGCGAGTGGCACGTGCCGCAGCCCGAGCGCGACGAATGGGTGCGCCACTGGATCTGCGACGGCCTGGATGCCTTCGAGGCGATGCTGCACGACCATCCCTCGACCGGCGCCTTCTGCGATGGCCACGCACCGACCATCGCCGATGCCTGCCTGATCCCGCAGCTCTACAACGCGCGCCGCTTCGGCGTGGACATCGCACGCTTCCCGACCATCGCGCGCATCGAGCAGGCATGCCTCGCGCACCCGGCCTTCGACGACGCGCGGCCGGAGAAACAACCCGATGCGCCGGAGAAACCCGCCGGCTGAAAAAAAGCCCCGCATCGCGGGGCTTTTCGTTTCTGGCGATCTCGAGATGCCTCAGTGCGTTTCGAACACGTCCGCGTAAGGGTCGTGTTCGCCGGTCGCGCCTTCGGAGAGGCGGAACTTCAGCGCCAGGCCATCGCGCGAGTCGGCGGCGTTGAGCGCCGATTCCTTCTCGATCTTGCCTTCCTTGTACAGGCGGAACAGGCACTGGTCGAACGATTCCATGCCCGCTTCCAGCGACTCTTCCATCGCCTGCTTCAACTCGTGCACCTGGCCGCGGCGCAGCAGGTCGCGGATCATCGGCGTGTTGATCAGCACCTCGCACGCGGGGATGCGGCGGCCGTCGACGCCGATCACCAGACGCTGCGAAATCACCGCCTTGAGGTTCAGCGCCAGGTTCATCAGCACGTTCTTGTGCGCGGCCTCGGGGAAGAAGTTGAGGATGCGTTCGATCGTCTGGTCGGCGTTGTTGGAGTGCAGCGTGGCCAGGCAGATGTGGCCGGTCTCGGCGAAGGCGATCGCCGCTTCCATCGTCGTGGCGTCGAGGATCTCGCCGATGAGGATGACGTCCGGCGCTTCGCGCATCGCGTTCTTCAGCGCGTTGTGGAAGGCGTGCGTGTCCAGGCCGACTTCGCGCTGGTTCACGATCGACTTCTTGTGCTTGTGCAGGTATTCGATCGGATCCTCGATGGTGAGGATGTGGCCGGCCGAGGTGCTGTTGCGGTGGTCGATCATCGACGCGAGCGTGGTCGACTTGCCCGAACCGGTGGAGCCCACGATCAGCACCAGCCCGCGCGGGGCCATGATGATTTCCTTGAGCACCTGCGGCAGCTGCAGCTCCTCGATCGAGGGGATGATGCTGCGGATGGCGCGGATCACCATGCCCACTTCGCCGCGCTGCTTGAACACGTTCACGCGGAAGCGGCCCGAATCGGCCAGGGCAATGGCGATGTTGAGCTCGAGCTCGCGCTCGAACTGCGGCACCTGGCCCTCGTCCATCAGGGAGTAGGCGATCTTCTTGACCATGCCCGCGGGCAGGCCGGTGTTCCCGAGCGGATAAAGCTTGCCTTCGACCTTGATGTACACCGGCGCGCCGGTGGTCAGGAACATGTCGGAGGCATTCTTTTCCGTCATCAGCTTCAGGAAATAGCCGATGTCCATAGCGCGTACTCTCTCCCGGAGGCGACCGTTTGCATGCGCGGCGCCGGCTCAACACAATGACTGCGCGCTCAATCCCCTATAGACCGGCACGGCACCCCTCTATGCGCCCAAGCTTCGCACACTTCACCCGAACGCAACACGCGAGGCTCTGCGGCCTTGTGATCGCAATCGCGTTGTCCGGTTGCGCCAGCGTGCCGCCGCCGACCGGCGAGTTGTCGGCTGCGCAGCAGTCGGTCTCGCGCGCCGAAAGCGCCGATGCCGACCAATACGCAGCCGCCGAACTGGCCGCGGCGCGCAACGCGCTGACCCGGGCGCAGGCCGCCATGTCGCAAGGCGAAGACGCAGACGCGCGCGCCCTGGCCGATACCGCTTCGGCCCAAGGCGACCTGGCCTATGCCAAGAGCCGGGCCGCCACGACCCAGGCCGATTACGACCAGCGCCGCAACGAGATCGCCGGGCTGCGTCAGCGCCTTGGCGTCCAGGGCGACGAGGCCGCGCCGCTGGAATGGGCGGGAGCTCCCGTGGTCGTCGACGGCACGGCGCAGGATTCGCTCAACGCACGGCTCGTCGCCCTCGACGCCGATGCCCGCCTGCAAGGGCTGGCGGCCTACGAGCGCCTCCGCGCCCGCCAGGCGGTCGACAGGCTCGCGACCGTGTCCAAGCGCGATCGCGGGGCCGCCACGCAAATCGCCGTTGCCCGGGTGGAGACCGCCACGATCGCGGCCCATGCCGAAGCCACCCGTCGCGAAGTCGACCGCCTGGACCGCGAACGCAGCGACCTGCTGGTCGAATCCAGCCGCCAGGATGCCGAGCGCGCCCGCCAGGAGACCGAGCGCCTGCGCCTTGAAACGCAGATCCAGATGGAAGAAGCGCAGCGCCTGCGCGCGGCCGCCGAATCCGAAGCCGCCGCCCGCGCACAGGCCGACCAGATCGTCCTGGATGTCGCCGGCGACCAGGCCGCCAAGCTCGCGGCCGCCAAGGCGCGCGATGCGGAACTTGCCCGCAAGGAAGCGCAACTCACCGGCGCGGTCGGCGACCTGCCGCCGTCGAAACGCACATCGGCCGGCGAAGTCTTCACCCTCGGCGGCGATGCCTTCGCTTCGGGCAAGGCCACGCTGTCCTCCAGCGGCAGCGGCAGCGTGCGCGCGCTGGGCGCCTACATCGCCGCCGCACCCACCGGCACGATCCGCATCGAGGCGCATACCGACGGGCAGGGGGAGGCCGCCGCCAACCAGGACCTCTCCCAACGCCGCGCCAACGCCGTGCGCGACGCGCTCGCCGCGGCCGGTGTCCCGAAGTCGAAGCTGCAGGCCACCGGAAAGGGGGAATCGGATCCGATCGCCAGCAACGACACGGCGCAGGGCCGTGCGCGCAACCGTCGCGTCGAGATCATCGTCGCTGACAAATAACCTTTTATTTTCAATACGTTGACACAGCCTTGCCGGCTGTCGGCAAGCGGCCGCAAATCGACGATCGTCCCCTTGCCGAGTCGTGGGGGGAGGAGTAGCGTCGATCTCCCGAGCAGACTCTTGCTCGGCTTGCGAGAGACCAGGCCGATGACGCAAACGCCCGTATCCGAGGAGCGTGCCGCCGGACGAAACGTCCGGTCAGGCGCCGAATCGAATGCCCCGGCGGCCTGCGGAACCATCGACCCGATGATCCTCGCCCCCATGGACGCCCCGTGCCCCAGGCCCGGGGCGTTCGCGTTTTTGAAGGTCGTGCGATTTTCAGGAGGCTGACATGTTCGAAGGGCAACCGCAGGCGGAACTCGACGCGCTGATGAAGACCAATCCCGAGTTCAAGAGCCTGTATCAGCGCCACAAGGAACTCGACAAAAAAGTGCTCGACGCCGAACTCGGCGTGCTGGCCGTCGACGACCTCACCTTGACGAAGATGAAACGCGAGAAGCTCGCCGCGAAAGACCGCCTCGTCACGATGTACGACGGACGACACTGACCTTTCCTACCGTCGTGGGCGGCACCGGCGTCCTCGTCCGCCGGTGCCGCCCGCGGGGGCATCAAGCCGCGCTGATAAGCGCCGCCCTTCATAAGAGATAATCGCCCTCTCGCCGCGCAACGCGGCCGCACCCCGGGCGATCCGCATGCCGATCCACCAATCCGTGCTCGAATTGATCGGGCAAACCCCGGTCGTCCAGGCCCAGCACCTGGACACGGGCCCGTGCACCTTGTTCCTCAAGCTCGAAAGCCAGAACCCCGGCGGCTCGGTGAAGGACCGCATCGGCGTTTCGATGATCGAAGCGGCGGAAAAACGCGGCGACATCAAGCCCGGCGACACCCTGGTCGAAGGCACCGCGGGCAACACCGGCATCGGCCTTGCGCTCGTCGCGCAGCAGAAGGGCTACAAGCTGATCCTCGTCGTGCCCGACAAGATGAGCCGCGAGAAGATCTTCAACCTCAAGGCGATGGGCGCGCAGGTCGTGCTCACGCGCAGCGACGTCGCCAAGGGCCATCCGGATTACTACCAGGACATGGCCGAGCGCATCGCGCGCGAAACGCCCGGCGCGTATTTCATCAACCAGTTCGGCAACCCCGACAACCCCGCCGCGCACGAGTTCGGCACGGGCCCGGAGATCCTGCGGCAACTGGATGGCGACCTGGACGCGATCGTCTTCGGTTGCGGCAGCTCGGGCACGATGACGGGCCTGTCGCGTTGCTTCGCGCAGCACTCGCCGAAAACCGAGTTGATCCTCGCCGACCCCGTCGGCTCGATCCTCGAGGAATACATCAACCGCGGCACGCTGTCCGACAAGTCGGCGAGCTGGATGGTCGAAGGCATCGGCGAGGATTTCCTGCCGCCGATCTCCGACTTCTCGCGCGTGAAGCAGGCCTACGCCATTTCCGACAAGGAAAGCTTCCTCACCGCGCGCGAACTGCTCTCGAAGGAAGGCATCCTCGGCGGTTCGTCCACCGGCACCTTGCTCGCGGCCGCGTTGCGTTATTGCCGCGAGCAAACCACGCCCAAGCGCGTCCTCGTCTTCGTCTGCGACACGGGCAACAAGTACCTGTCGAAGATGTACAACGACTACTGGATGCTCGACAACGGCTTCCTGGAACGCGAATCGCACGGCGACCTGCGCGATCTGATCCTGCGCCCGTATTCGCGCAAGGACACCGTCGTCGTCGCCCCGACCGACCTGCTGGTCACCGCCTACCAGCGCATGAAGCTCTACGACGTCTCGCAGCTGCCCGTGATGGATGGCGAGAAGATCGTCGGCATCGTCGACGAATCCGACGTCCTGCTGCACGTCTACGGCAACGAAGACCGCTTCCGCGACCCGGTGTCCACCGCGATGGTGTCCAAGCTGGACATCCTCGACGTGCGCTCGCCGGTGGAGGCCCTGCTGCCCGTCTTCGACCGGGGGCATGTGGCCATCGTCACGGAGGGGACGACCGAAGGCACGCGTTTCCTCGGCCTCATCACGCGCATCGACCTGCTCAACTGGCTGCGGCGCCGGGTCCAGTAAAGCGGGTATGGGCTAGACTTCCCGCCTTGATTCCACGAGGCGGGCAGGCATGAAGGACGAAGGTCGCAACGCGCAAAACCATGGCCGGGGCACCCTGGCCATCCACGCGGGCCAGTCCCCCGATCCGTCGACCGGCGCGGTCATGACGCCGATCTACGCCACGTCCACGTATGCGCAGTCCAGCCCCGGCGAACACCAGGGCTTCGAGTACTCGCGCACGCACAACCCGACGCGCTTCGCCTACGAGCGCTGCATCGCCGGCCTGGAAGGCGGCTCGCGCGGGTTCGCGTTCGCCTCGGGCCTGGCGGCCACGTCCACCTTGCTGGAGTTGCTCGACACCGGCGACCACGTCGTGGCGATGGACGATGTGTACGGCGGCACCTTCCGTTTGTTCGAACGCGTGCGCCGCCGTTCGGCGGGCCTGGACTTCAGCTGGGTCGATCTCACCGATCCGGCGCAGTTCGAAGCCGCGATCCGCCCGACCACCAAGATGGTGTGGATCGAAACGCCCACCAATCCCCTGCTGAAGATCGTCGACATCGGCGCGATCGCGAAGATCGCGAAGAAGCACGGCCTGCTGGTGGTGGTCGACAACACCTTCTCCTCGCCGATGGTGCAGCGCCCGCTGGAACATGGCGCCGACATCGTCATGCATTCGGCGACCAAATACCTCAACGGCCACAGCGACATGGTCGGCGGCATCCTGGTCGTGGGCGACAACAAGGAACTGGGCGAACAGCTCGCGTTCCTGCAGAACTCCATCGGCGCGGTGCAGGGGCCCTTCGACAGCTTCCTCGCGCTGCGCGGGCTGAAGACCCTGCACCTGCGCATGCGCGCGCATTGCGAGAACGCACTCGCGCTCGCGCAATGGCTGGAAACGCAGCCCGCGATCGAGCGCGTCGTCTACCCGGGCCTGGCCTCGCATCCGCACCACGCGCTGGCCAAGCGCCAGATGGACGGCTTCGGCGGCATTGTCACGATCTTCGTCAAGGGCGGGCTCGAGGCGTCCAAGCGTTTCTGCGAACGGACCGAGTTGTTCACGCTGGCCGAATCGCTCGGTGGCGTGGAAAGCCTCGTCAACCATCCGGCGATCATGACGCACGCGTCGATCCCGCCCGAGCGCCGCGCGCAGCTGGGCCTGTTCGACAATCTCGTGCGCCTGAGCGTCGGCGTGGAAGACCTCGCGGACCTGCAGGCCGACCTGGCGCACGCGCTGGGCTGACGGATGCAGGATCCGATGGAATTCACCGGCGAGCGGTACGTGCCCACGGAGCAGGGCGAAATCCGCCAGGAACACGTGCATCGCTACGCATGGGCGCAATCGCTCGCGCAGGGGCGCGAAGTGCTCGACATCGCCAGCGGCGAAGGCTACGGCTCGGCGATGCTCGCGCAATCGGCGCGCAGCGTCACGGGCGTGGACATCGATCCCGACGCCGTGCGCCATGCCGCCGCGCGCTATGCCGCGGCCAACCTGCGCTTCATCGAAGGCAGTGCCGCGCAGATCCCGCTGGCCGATGCGAGCATCGACTTGGCGGTCTCCTTCGAAACGATCGAACACCACGATCGCCACGAAGAGATGTTGCGCGAACTGCGCCGCGTGCTGCGCCCCGATGGCGTGCTCGTGCTGTCCTCGCCCAATCGCGTCGTCTATTCCGAGCTCGCGGGGCACCACAACGAATTCCACGTCCGCGAACTGGATTTCGCGGAACTCGACGCGCTGCTGCGCCGGCACTTTCCCGCGGTGCGCTACTACGGCCAGCGCATGTCCGCCGGTTCGCTCGTGGTGCCGATCGGCGCCGGCGACACCGCGACGATCGCGCCGCTGGCCGATGCGCCCGCCGGCATCGCATCGCGCGCACCGAAGATGTCCGATCCGGTTTACTTCATCGCGCTCGCCGCTGCCGACGAATCCCTGCTGCCCGCGCGCGATGCCTCGGTGTTGTTCTCCGACGAAGAAGATCTGTACGCGCGCACGCGCGAAATCGCGGCGTGGGCCAGGCAGCAGGACGCCTCCGTCCAGTCCTTGCGCGAGCGCGTGGGCACGCTCACCAGCGAACACGCCGACGCTGTCCGGTGGGCGCAATCGCAGGCGGCCGACGTGGAGGCACTGCGCGCGCGGGTCGGCACGCTGACGGAAGAACACGCGCAGGCGGTGCAATGGGCGCAGCGCCTGGATGCCGAACACCAGAAGACCGTGGCGTGGGCGAAGGGCTTGGACACGGAGCTCGACGACTTGCGTCGCCAGCACGCGGCCCTGGTCAATGAGCACGGCCGCACCGTGGCGTGGGCGCAGTCGCTCGACCGCGATGTGTTCGCCTTGCGCGAGCGCGTTGTCGAAGCGGCGGGCGAAGTGCGCCGCATGCTGCAGTTGCTCGCCGACACGCATCGCGAACTCAGCGCCGAAATCGACGCACGGGATCGCTATGCGATGCAGCTGCGCAATGTCATCGACCAGATCCGCGGCTCGGCGGCGTGGCGCCTGACCGGGCCCTTGCGTCGTGCGCTGGCGAAACTGCGCAGGACTGCGCCCGAAGTCGTCCTGCCCGCGCCACCGCCGACGGGCGGCGCGCGTGCCGTGCGGTTCGGCGACCTGCGCTTCGATGCCACCGAGTCCCCGCGCGTCACCGTCGTCGTGCCGACCTGGGGCAACGTCGCCTACACCGCCGCGTGCCTGCGTTCGCTGATGATCTCCGGTGCGAGCGTTCCCTACGAAGTCCTCGTGATCGAAGATGCCTCCGGCGACGAGGCGATGGCCGCGTTCGCCGACGTGCCGGGCCTGCGCTATCACGTCAACGAAACCAACCTGGGCTTCATCCGTTCGTGCAACCAGGCGATCGCGCTGGCGCGCGGCGATTACCTGGTGTTCCTCAACAACGACACCGAAGTGCGGCCGGGCTGGCTCGACGCGCTGCTGGATGTGTTCGCGCAACACGCGGATGCGGGCATCGCCGGATCGAAACTGATCTATCCCGACGGTCGCCTGCAGGAAGCCGGCGGCATCGTCTGGCGCGATGGATCGGCGTGGAATTACGGACGCCTGGGCGATCCGAACGCGGGCGAGTTCAACTACGTGCGCCGCGTGGATTACTGCTCCGGCGCCGCGCTGATGGTGCCGCGCACGTTGTTCGAACGCCTGGGCGGCTTCGACGAACGTTACGTGCCGGCGTATTGCGAAGACTCCGATCTCGCATTCCGGATCCGCGCCGAAGGCCTGGAGGCGTACTACACGCCCTTCTCCGTGGTGGTGCACCACGAAGGCATCTCGCACGGAACGGACACCGGCTCGGGCATCAAGGCCTACCAGGTCGACAACCAGCGCAAGTTCCTCGAGCGTTGGCGCGACACGCTCGCCGCGCACTATCCGAACGCGC
Organism: Lysobacter sp. 2RAF19; assembly: GCF_052115395.1. Taxonomy (NCBI): domain Bacteria; kingdom Pseudomonadati; phylum Pseudomonadota; class Gammaproteobacteria; order Lysobacterales; family Lysobacteraceae; genus Lysobacter; species Lysobacter sp. 2RAF19. The sequence goes on from NZ_JBFRGO010000002.1 coordinate 722,297, forward strand.
AGTGCGTGACGCGTGCGCGCGATCGCGCGTGGGATCGCCCGGTCGTGCTCGTGATCGATCACTACGTGCCGCAGCCCGATCGCGATGCGGGCTCGCGCACGATGTTCGCGTTCCTGCGCCGCCTGGTCGAAGCCGGCTGCGTGGTGAAGTTCTGGCCGGAGAACCTGCACTTCGATCCGGACTACGCGCCGGCGCTGCAGGCGCTCGGCATCGAGGTCTACACCGGCGGCGACTGGATGCGCGGATTGCCCGCCCTGCGCGAAGCGATCGGCGAGGAAGTCGACGCGATCCTGCTTTCGCGCCCCGACGTCGCGGAGAAATTCCTGGCCCAGGCGCGCGACGCGTTCCCGCGCGCGCGCATCGCCTACTACGGCCACGACCTGCATTTCCGCCGCGTGCGCCAGGAAGCCGATGTGCTCGGGCAACCGGCGCTGCTCGCCCACGCCGACAAGCTCGAGGAACTCGAGCGCGAGGTGTGGCGAGGCGTGGATGTCGTGCTCTATCCCTCGCAGGATGAAGCCGACGCCGTGCGTTCCCTCGAACAGGACGTCGACGCACGCCCGATCCTGCCCTACGCCTACGATGCCTTCCCGCGCATGGACGGTCCGGGCGAACGCAGCGGCCTGCTGTTCGTCGCCGGCTTCGCCCATCCGCCGAACGTGGATGCGGCCGAATGGCTGGTGTACGAGATCATGCCGCGCGTGTGGGCGCGGCGCCCCGAAGCGCGTCTCTCGCTCGTCGGCGCAAATCCCACGCCGCGCGTGCAGGAACTGGCCGAAGGGCGCGTGGAAGTCACCGGCTTCGTCAACGATGAAGCATTATTCCGCCGCTACGCCACCGCGCGCGTGTGCGTCGTACCGCTGCGCTTCGGCGCGGGCGTGAAGAGCAAGGTCGTCGAAGCCTTCCAGCAGGGCACGCCGCTGGTCACCACGCCGGTCGGCGTGCAGGGCTTGCCGGGCGCCGAGGCGGTCTGCGACGTGGCTGACGACCCGCAGGTCCTCGCCGACGCACTCGTCGCGCTGCTCGACGATGATGCGAAGTGGACGCAGCGTTCGCACGCGGCCACCGACTATGTCGCGCAGCGCTTCTCGCGCGAGGCGATGGCCGCCACCCTTCTCGACGCACTGGGAGTCCAGCGATGATCGTGCGTGCGCGTGCCCCGTTGCGCCTGGGCCTGGCCGGCGGCGGGACCGACGTCGCGCCGTACTGCGATCTGCACGGCGGCTTCGTGATGAACGCGGCCATCGACAAGTATGCCTACGCCATCGTCGATCCCTCGCCAGACGGCCAAGTCGAACTGCACGCACTCGACCGCGCGTGCGTCGCGCGCTGCGCGCCGGATTCGGTGAAGAGCGAGGATCGCGACCTGCAGTTGTTGCTCGGCACCTACCTGCGCATCTGCCGCGATTTCCTCAACGACGAGCGCCCGGCGATCCGCCTGCGCAGTTTCTCCGATGCACCGCCGGGGTCGGGCCTGGGCTCCTCCTCGACGATGGTGGTGGCGCTCGTCGCCGCGCTCGCCGAATACTTCGGGCTGGCGCTGGGCGAATACGAAATCGCAAGGCTCGCCTACGAAATCGAACGCCACGATCTCGCGCTGGCCGGCGGCAAGCAGGACCAGTACGCCGCGGCCTTCGGCGGATTCAACTTCATGGAATTCCACGCCGACGACCGCGTGATCGTGAATCCCTTGCGGATGAAGGATTGGGTGGTCGCCGAGCTCGAAGCCTCCTTGCTGCTGTACTTCACCGGCGTCTCGCGCGATTCGGCGCGCATCATCGACGAGCAGGCGCGCAACGCGAAGGCGGGCAAGGCCGTGCCGGTGGAGGCGATGCACCAGCTCAAGGCCGAGGCGGTGGCGATGAAGGAATCGCTGCTGCGCGGCGACCTGGCCGCCTTCGCGCGCACGATGCAGGCCGGCTGGGAAGCGAAGAAACAGATGGCCGCCTCGATCACCAATCCGATGATCGATTCGGTCGAAGCCGCCGCCCGCAAGCACGGCGCACTCGCCACCAAGGTGAGCGGGGCAGGCGGCGGTGGGTTCATGATGTTCGCGTGCGACCCGGCCGACCGCGTCGGCCTGTCGCGCGCGTTGCTCGAACAGGGCGGCACGTTGCTGGATTTCCACTTCAACCCGCGCGGCGCTGTCGCATGGAGGAGCCCGTGAAGACGTTCATCGCCGACGAGTTCGACAAGGCGCTCGCCAACTTCGCGGCGATGGCGGGCGACGCCGCGCTCAGGCAGCGCATCGAGGATGCGGTGTCGCTGTGCACCGCGGCGCTGCGCAACGGCAACAAGATCCTGTTCGCGGGCAACGGCGGCAGCGCGGCCGACGCGCAGCACTGGGCCGGCGAGCTGGTCAGCCGCTTCTACTACGATCGCCCGGGGCTTCCCGGGATCGCGCTGACCACCGACAGCAGCATCCTCACCGCGATCGGCAACGACTACGGCTTCGACTACGTGTTCGCACGGCAGGTCGAAGCGCTCGGCCGGCGCGGCGACGTCCTCGTCGCGATTTCCACGTCGGGCAATTCGAAGAACATCCTGCGCGCGATCTCCGCGGCGAAGGAACGCGGCCTGCACGTCATCGGCTACACCGGCCGCACCGGCGGCGCGATGGCGGCGCAATGCGACCTGTGCTTCCACGTGCCGTCCGACGACACGCCGCGCATCCAGGAAGGCCACGAGTTCCTCGGCCACATGCTCTGCGCCCTGATCGAAACGCAAATGCATCCGCGCGATGGCGGTTGACGAAGCGATCCTCCTCGTCGGCGGTCTCGGCACGCGCTTGCGCGAAGTCGTCGCCGACGTGCCCAAGCCGCTGGCGCCGGTCGCGGGTCGGCCGTTCCTGGCGTGGGTGCTCGATGCGCTCGCCGCGCGCGGCATGCGCCGCGTCGTGCTGGCCACCGGCCACGGGGCAGGGCAGGTGGAAGCGGCGATCGGTGCGCACTGGCAGGGCATGGCGGTCGCGTACTCGGTGGAGGATCGACCGCTCGGCACCGGTGGCGCGGTGCGCCACGCGTTGCGCCTGATCGAAGGCGCGGGCACGCACGTGCTCAACGGCGACACCTACCTGGACTACGACCCGCGCGCGCTCGAAGCGACAACGCGCGAGGCCAACACGTGCATCGGCGTCGCCCTCGCGCACGTCGACGACGCGGGCCGCTACGGCAGCGTCGACGTCGGCGCAGGCCGCGTCACCGCGTTCCGCGAAAAAGGCGGCAGCGCGCCGGGCTGGATCAACGCGGGCTGCTATTTCCTCACGCGCGCGGCGATCGACACGCTGCCGTCCGCCGAGCGCTTCTCGCTGGAACACGATTGGCTGCCCGCGCGTGCCGCGGCGGGCGACATCGCCGCGTTCGAAGACACGCGCGATTTCATCGACATCGGCGTGCCCGCCGATTACGCGCGCGCACAGGGATGGTTCGCGCGATGACGTTCGTCGATGCCGCGCACTTCGACGATCCGACCCTGCAGGCGCAACTGGCCGCGTGGCCGGCACCCCGCCGCGCGTTGTTCCTCGACCGCGACGGCGTGATCAACGTCGACCACGGTTATGTCCACGCCGCCGAGCGCACCGATTTCCTGCCGGGCATTTTCGACCTCGTGCGCACCGCGCGCGCGGCGGGTTTCGCGCCGATCGTCGTGACCAACCAGGCCGGCATCGCGCGTGGCCTGTACGACGAGGCGACATTCCTGTCCTACACCACGTGGGTGCATGTGCAGTTCCGCGCGCACGATGCGCCCTTGTTCGCCACCTACTACTGCCCGCACCATCCCACCGCCGGCATCGGCGATGCGCGGCGCGCCTGCGCGTGCCGCAAGCCGCAGCCGGGCATGTTGTTCGCCGCCGCGCACCACCTGCACATCGAGCTGCCGGCCTCGCGCCTGCTCGGCGACACCCAGGCCGACCTCGACGCGGCCCGCGCGGCCGGCGTGCGCGACGCGCGCCGCCTGGATCCACACAGCGACGACGACGCCGTGTTCCGTACACTCGACCAAGCCCTCGACTGGTTTTCCGCATGACGCACACCGCATCTCCCGCCACGGCCACCTTCGGCGTGGACGACATCAAGGCCTGGTTCGAGCGCCCGCGCACCTCGCGGCTGGCGCGCGATCGCGTGATGGAGCTGTACTTCACCTTCCATCCGCGCACGGCCTTCCTCAAGACGCTGCCGCCGAAAGCGTCGGTGGTGGATGTCGGCGCGGGCGACGGTTCCTTGTCGGTGTTCCGCGCGTGGCCCGCGCCGGAACGCGGCGACCTGGAACTGCACGCGTATTCGATCGAGAAGGGGCGCCTGTTCGATCAGTTCGCCAGCTTCGAGATCGGCGACTGGAATCTCGCGCCGCCGGAATTCGGCGGCCGCACCTTCGACGCGATCCTGTGCGCGCACTTCATCGAGCACATCGCCGACCCGCGCACGTTCGTCGAATGGGCCGCGCGCAAGCTCGCGCCCGGCGGGCGCATGTACCTGGAGTGGCCCGCGCCGGCCGCGCTCACGCTGCCTTCGCGCGATGTATTGCAGCGCGCCGGCGTGGACCTGGTGATCTCGCGCTTCGACGACGACCACACGCATCGCGACCTGCCCGACGGCGATGCGATCGCCGCCGCGCTGGCCGCCGCGGGATTGCAGATCCAGGCGCGCGGGACCGTGCGCCTGCCCTGGCTGGAAGAAGAGATGCTCGCGCATTTCCGGGACGACGCCGATGGTTTCCCGCGGCAGGCCGCCTTCTGGTCGCGGACCGGGTGGTCCCAGTACATCGTCGTGGAACGAGGCTGATAAACTCCGGCCGCATACGCATCCACGGAGAGATCATGCGGGACATCATCGAACGCGCGCTCTCCAGGCGCCCGCAGTCGCCGGCACCCGGCAGCCTGCTCGAACGCATCGCCGGACTGTCGCACCGCCCCTGGCAACTCGATCGCGGGCGCGCCATCCAGCTCGGCCACCTGCGTGGCTGGGGCCTGGAATACGGCCCGCTGGCCGAGGAAATCACGGCGCAGAAGGATTTCGCCGAAGCCTTCGAACTCGCGCGCAGCCGCGGCTCGCTGCTCACGCTGCACAAATTGATGAACCTCTACATGCTGATCGTCTTCGGCCTGCCGGAGCTCGAAGACGGCGACATCGTCGAATTCGGCAGCTACCGCGGCGGCTCGGCGATCTTCATGGCCTCGCTCCTGCGCGCGCACGGCGTGCAGGCGCGCGTGTTCGCGCTCGACACCTACGGCGGCATGCCCAAGACCGACGCGGTGCGCGACCTGCACCACGAAGGCGACTTCAAGGACACCAGCTTCGACGACTTCAGCGCCGCGATCGCCTCGGCGAAGCTCGGCGACTGGCTCGTCCCGGTGAAGGGCGTTTTCGATGCGACCTTCCCGGCGATCGCCGCCAGCGGGCGCCGCATCGCGATCGCGCACGTGGACTGCGATATCTACGAGGGCGTGCGTTACGCCGTGGAAGCCTCGCGTCCGCTGATGGTGCGCGACGGGTACTTCGTCTTCGACGATCCGCTGCACGGCTCGTGCCTGGGCGCGATGCAGGCGATCGAGGAAACGCTGCTGCACGAAGACAAGCTCTTCGCCGAGCAGATGTATCCGCATCCCGTCTACCGTTATCCGCCGCTCGCATGACGTCGGACGCGACGCACTTCACCTGCAATCTCTGCGGCGCGCACAGCGCGCTGGGCGATGATCCGCGCCACATCTGCGAAGGCTGCCGGTCGACCGAGCGCATGCGCCTGGTCGTGCACGCCTTCACCCGCGGCGTGCTCGGCGTCGATGCGCCGTTCTCGCAACTCCAGGGCCCGCTGAAGCTGCGCGGCATCGGCCTGTCGGACTGGGTCGGCTACGCGGACAGGCTGGCGAAGCTCTGCGACTACACGAACACCTTCTATCACTGCGAACCGCGCGTGGACATCACCGCGCCGCCGCAGAACCAGATCGGGCGCAACGATTTCCTGATTTCCTCCGACGTGTTCGAACACGTGCCGCCGCCGGTGCTCTCGGCGTTCCGTGGCGCCTTCCAGGTGCTCAAGCCGGGCGGCAAGTTCCTGCTGACCGTGCCGATGAACCGCCGCTTCACGCAGACCATCGAACACTATCCGAAGCTGCACGACTTCTCCGTCGAGAAGCGCGGCGAGGACTGGGTGGTCGTGAACACGCTCGCCGAAGGCGGGACCGAAACCTATCTGCACCCGCGCTTCCACGGCGGTCCGGGCCAGACGCTGGAGATGCGCATCTTCTCCGAGACGCACGTGCGCGAGTTGCTGCAGCAGGCCGGGTTCGTCGACATCCGGATCTTCGAGGGTCCGCTGCCGGAGTACGGATTGATCGGCGCGCAGGCCCTCAACGGCGCCGTCGTCGCGACGCGACCGCAGGCATGAGCGCGCAGGCACCGGTCCACGAGAACGCGGCCACCCGCGCTTCGCCGGCGCGCGCCGCGTGGCGCGACTGGGTGCGTGCGTTCGGCCTGTGGCGCCTGTGGACCGCGCTGGGCGCCGAGGATCTGTCGGATCGCTATCGCCGCACGTTCTTCGGCGTGACGTGGGTGGTGACCTCCTTCGCCGCGTTCGTGGGCGTGAAGGTGCTGGTGTTCGGGCAGATGTCGCCGGCCTCCTTCGCCGAGTTCGCGATGTTCGTGACCGTCGGCTTCGGGCTGTGGAGCTACATCAACCTGATGGTGCTGGATTGCTGCTCGGCCTACATCACCTCGAGCAACTGGTTGATGGGCACGTCCATTCCCTATCCGGTGTTCTTCCTGCAGGCGATCTACCGCAACTGGCTGGTGTTCGGCCTGACGCTGCTGGTGATGTTCGGCGTGCTCGTCTGGAAGCAGACGCATTGGTCGTACGTGATGCTCGCGGCGATTCCCGGGCTGGTCTCGTACATGATCGCGCCGATGTGGTTCGCCGCCATCATGGCGCCGCTGTGCGTGCGCCATCGCGACATCTACCACGCGATGCAGACCGTGATGCGCCTGTTGTTCTTCATCACGCCGATCATCTGGATGCCGGGCACAACGGCGGGGCTGGCCAAGCTCGCGCAGTACAACCCGGTGACGCACTTCATCGAGATCGTGCGCATGCCGCTGGTCTACAACACCGTGCCCTGGGACAGCTGGGCGGTGGTGCTGGCGGTCAACATCGCCGGGCTGCTGGCCGGTGCGTACACCTACACCTCCACGCGCAACAAGATCGCATTCTGGCTCTGACGATGTACCTGCGCGCACGCAACCTCACCTTGCACTTTCCCTTGCGGCAGACCCGCGCGCACGCCGACCTCGTGCGCTTCCGCGGCAAGCTCGGCGGCCGGTTCGAATCCAAGGGCGGGCAGGGGCGTGTGCTCGCGCTCGACGACGTCTCGCTCGATCTGCGCGAAGGCGATCGGCTCGCGCTGATCGGCCACAACGGCGCGGGCAAGTCGACGCTGTTGCGCGTGCTCGCCGGCATCTACCATCCGCAAACCGGTTCGGTGGACAGCAGCCGGCCGGTGACGGGCCTGTTCAACATCGCGATCGGCTTCCGCCAGGAGGCCAGCGGTTACCGCAACATCGTGCTGAAAGGGCTGATCGCCGGCAAAACTCGCGCGCAGATCGAAGCCGCGCTGCCGGGCATCGTGGCGTTCACCGGGCTGGGCCCGTACCTGGACATGCCGCTGCGCACTTATTCGCAAGGCATGGCGATGCGTCTGGCGTTCGCGATCGCGACCGGCTTCTCCAGCGAGATCCTCCTGATGGACGAGTGGATCGGCGCGGGCGACGCGGCGTTCCGCGAGAAAGTCGTGGCGCGGATGAACAGCTTCGTCGAATCGGCCCACATCGTCGTCGTCGCTTCGCACAACGCGCAGTTGCTGCGCCGCGTGTCCAATCGCGCGATCTGGATGGAGGGCGGGCGCATCCGCGCCGTCGGTCCGACCGAAGCGCTGCTCGAGGAATACGAGAGCGAGGCGCGCACCCAGGCGCGCGAAGAAGCGCTGCGCCTGCGCGGACCATTGCGCACCGACAACGTCGTGTTCCGCCTCGCGCCGGCGGGCAAGCGCATGGGCGAAATCGCGTGGGACGCCAGCGACAGCGGCGCCGAGGCCGTCGACATCGTGCTCGTGCGCTCGGACGGTACGCGCACGCAATTCGCGCGCGGTGGCAGTGTCGGCACGTGCGTCACCGGCGCATGGCTGCGCGCGGGCCAGAAGTTCGAACTGCTCGCCGCCGCAAGCGACGACGTGCTGGCCTCGCTCGTCGTGGATCCGGAAAACGTGGTGGAAACCTGATGTCGATGCCGATGCCCGCGCCGTCCCCGGCGTCGCCCGGATTCTCGTTCGTCGTGTGCGGCATGCCGCGCGGCGGCACGACATTCTTCGGGCAATTGTTCAACGCGCATCCGGACGTCTTCTGCTACTTCATGGAGACCAGCCTGTTCCGCCAGTTGTGGATGTTCGGGCGCGATCGTCCGTTCCCGCGCGAGAACCTGGCGTTGCTCGAAGGCTGGCTGCGTCCGCAACTGTGGGGCACGCTGGTGGAAGGCACGAACGAAGCGCGCCTGCAGACCTTCCGCCGCCTGTGCAAATTCCGCGACGTGCTCGGGCAACACGGTTTGGGCGAACCCTCCGGCCCCGGCATGCGCGTGTGGGATGCGTCGAACTTCGAAGCCTTCCTGCAGAAGATCCTCGCGCTGTTCCGCGATGGCCTGCATGGCCCGGCCTTGTTCGAAGCAGGCATGGCCCTGCTCGGCGCCGAGATGGGGCAGGCGACCGCGCGCCCGTACCTGGGCGAGAAAACACCGGACAACGTGTTCTTCCTCGATGCGCTCCAGGCCGCGCGGCCGTCGCTGCGCACCTTCTGCATCCTGCGCGAACCGCATTCGGTGCTCGAATCGATGAAGCGCCGCGCGATGCGCAGCGATGCGTTCTTCGACACCGCGTTCTCGACCGAAGTGCTCTACGGCATTTCCGATTACCACCGCTGGCTCGACGCGGCCTATCGCCATGCGCGCGCCACCACCGACGACAGTTTCCACCCGGTGCGCTTCGAAGACCTGGTCGCCGATCCGGTCGCGCAGATGGCGCGCGTGTATGCCGCGCTGGGCCTGGACATGCCGCAGGTCGCGTGCGACATCCTGCCGCAACTCGCGCTGCCGACCGAACGCAAGCACATGTGCGACCTGGCGCTCGGTGCGGCCGAACATCGCCTGATCCAGCTCGTGCTCGGCGACATGCTCGCCTACTTCGGCTATCCGCAGCCCGCGCCGCCGCCGGGCCTGGACGCGGTGGCGCCCGACGAACACATTCTTGCGCTCGGCGGCGTGCACCAGCCGGCCGATGCGCTGCACGGCATTTCCGATGCGTGGATGAGCCAGCGCGCGGACTTGTTCGTGCTGCATGGGCCGCGACGCACGCGCCTGGTGTTCGACATGGGCTGCAACTTCCCCGTCGAGCTCGGCCTGCGCAAAGTCACGCTGCGTTTTCTGTCCGGCGAACGCGAAGTGCTGAAGCTCGAGCTCGATGCCGTCACGCCGCGCGTGGAAGTGGAGATTCCGCTGGCGGCGCTCGATCGCGCGCCGGCCGGCGGCCCGATGCTCGGCGCCAAGCTCGTGTTGGAAAGCTCGCACGCCTTCACGCCGATCACGGTGCCCGGAAAGGGCCCCGACCTGCGTGAGATATCCTTCCTGATCCGCTCCTGCCGCTTCGATTGATACGAGGGTTCAACCTGTGCGCACCATCCGAATGATCCAAACCGTCGCGGTGCTTGCCGCCATCGCGCTCACCGCTTGCAACCGCGCGCCCACGCCGGCGCAGGCGCCCGCGAACGCCACCACGGCCGCGCCCTCCACTGTCGCCGCGCCGGTCGCTGCCGCCGCGGGCCCGGCGATCTGGTTCGAACCGGCGAGCGTGGACACGTGCGACGGCAAGGCGGTCGCCGTCACCGTGCATTGGAATGCGCGCAGCGTGCCCGGCGTGCGCCAGGTCGAAGTGCGTCCGCTCGGCCCGGGCGGCAAGGAGTCGTTGTTCATGCTCGGCGGTGCGTTCGGCAGCCGCGAAACCGGCAAGTGGATGACGGCCGGCCGCACGATCCTCCTGCGCGACCACGCCAACGGCAAGGAAATCGGCCGCGCGCGCCTGGCCGGCACGGCCTGCCCGAAGTAATCGGCGGCGCGAACACGGGCTGATGCGCAGGCATCAGCCCGGCAAGCGTTTGAAGACCCAGCGGTCCAGCAGGAAGAACACGACGACGGGGACGAAGGTCATCGTCGCCACCACGCCCCACAGATAGGCGGCGTGCAGCACCGACACCACGACGTGCATCACCGCCGCCGACGCGGCGATGTTGCCCGCGTGCACCAGCAGGTAGCGCGGCAGGTCGCGTTGCACGCGGTTTTCCGAGCGGAATGCGAAGCCGCGCTGCAGCAGGAAATTGAGCGGAACCGACGCGACGTAGGCGAGCACCGATGCGGGCACCGGCGCGATCGATGCATGCTCGACGAGCGCCCAGGCCAGCACGCCGTAGAACAACGTGGTCGCGCCGCCCACCATCGCGAAGCGGACGAAACGCCCCGCGACGGCCGAAAGATGCGTCGTCATTCGCGCGCGGCCAGGCGCCCGACCGTCTTTCGCACGACGTACTGCGGTTTGCCGTTGAGCGTGAGCAGCACGCGCCCCACGTATTCGCCGATCGCACCGAGCGCGAGCAGCTGGATGCCGCCGAGGATCAGCACGGTGACGATCAGCGAGGCCCAGCCGACGGTCCACTCCGGATGCAGCAGCTTGGAGACGACCACCAGGCCCGCCATCGCGAAGCCCACGACCGACGACAGTGCACCGACCAGCGACACGAAGCGCAGGGGCACGACGGAGAAGCTGGTGGCCATCTGCGACCACAGCGAGACGAGCTTGGTGAAGCTGTAACCCGAGCGCCCGTCGCTGCGTGCGTGATGGTCGACGTCGACCGTCGCGATGTTGCGCGTGGCCTGCAGGATCAGCCCGTCGACGTAGACGAAGGGGCCGTCGTAGCGCAGCACTTCATCGCGGATTTCGCCGCGCATCGCGCGGAAGGGCGAGAGATACAAGCCCTTGGGTTTCTTCAGCAGGCGCTGCGCGACCCAATCGTTGAAATTGCTGCCGAGCACTTTCCACTTCGCGTGCTCGCGCCGCGCGAAGTTCGCGTAGCACACGTCCGCCCCGGCCTCGATCGGCGCCACGAGCGCGGCGATGTCGTCGGGCGAATGCTGCAGGTCGTCGTCCATCGTGACGACGATGGCACCGCGCGCGTGCGCCAGGCCCGCCATCACGGCGTTGTGCTGCCCGGCATTCATGCGCAGGTCGACGCCGCCGAGCCACGGATGCTGTTGGGCGAGCGACTCGATCACCTGCCACGCATCATCCGGGCCGCTGTCGTGCACGAGCACCGCTTCGAACCCGTCCAGGCCGTAGCGCGGCGCGAGCGCAGCTTCGAGCCGCCGCGCGAGTTCCGGCAGGATGCGCGCGCTGCCGTACACGGGAATGACGACGGACAGCGCGAGGGGCGTCTCAGCCATAGTATTTTCCGATGACGCGTTCGAGATAGCCCGCATCGAAGTCGATTCCGATGCGCCGTGCGATGGCCTGCGCGAGCGGCGCATCGATGGGCATGGGGTGCCCGAGATCCAGTGGCGTGTAGTTCGCCTTGCGTCCGAGCACGCGTTCGAACACGTCGACGATCCGCGGCATCGGCGTGGACACCGGGCACGCGACGGTCACCACGTGGGCGTCGCGCGGCCAGGCATCGAGCAGTGCGCCGACGATCCGCGCGACATCGTCGACGTCGACGAGGTTGCGTTCGGCATGCGCCCACAGTTCGAAGTGTTCCCCGTGCACGATGCGATCGCGCAGGTAGTTGGTCAGCGTGTGCGTGTTGTCCGTGCGCCCGACCACCTGCGGCAGCCGGACGACGCGGCCGCCGTTGGCGACGACCAGGTCTTCCATCGCCTGCTTGTGGCGGATGTAGGGACGGCGCGCTTCGAAGGCATCGGCGACGCCGCAACTGCTGAAATACAGCAGGGGACGCCAATCCTCCAGGCGTTCGCGCAGCAGCGCTGCTTCGCGTGCGAATGCGGCGGGATCGGTTTCCGTCGAATTGGAAACGCCCGAGGCGAACACCACGCAGGCGTGACGCGGATGCACGACCGGCGCCATTGCGCGCGCCAGCATTCCGTGGCCCACGATGGCGGGCGCGTCTTCCCGTGTGCGCTGCGTCATGGTGTCAGGCACGTCCGCTCGCGACGTATTGCGCGCCCACCGGCACGCGCGTGAGCAGGCGCTCGAGCGGGCGCAGCGCGGCGAGCGCGTGCCGGAAGAAGATCGTGTAGTCCACATGCGTGCCGTCGAAGCCCGCGTCGCGCAGGAGGCCGCGGGTTTCGATGCTGCTGAGCAGGATCGCGTCCTCGTCGAATGCGCAATCGCGCACGACCTTGCGCGTCAGCGGATTCCACGGATTGTGTTCGAACACGAACAGGCGGCCGCCGGGCTTGAGCACGCGGCGCAATTCGCGCAGCCAGTGCGCGCGTTCGGCCGGCGGGATGTGGTGGAAGACGCACGCGGCCACCGCCACGTCCACCGTAGCGTCGTCCATGGCCAGGCGGTCGCCTTCGATCACCGACAGCGCGACCTCCGGATGCGCCTGGCCGGCCATCGCGAGGCTTTCGCGCGAGACGTCCATGCCATGCAGCGTCGTGTCCGGGAGCGCTTCGCGCAGGAAGCCGAGCGTTCCACCGATGCCGCAGCCGAAGTCGAGCAATTGCGCCGGCGGCCGATCGGCGACCGCGCGCGCCACGTAGGCGGCCTTGGAGGCGGCGAAGTACGCCGGCTCCTCGCCGCTGGCACGGATGCTTTCGCCGTGCAGGCGCGCGTAATCGCGCGCGTAGCGGTCGAATTCGGGCGGTTGATCCATGGGCGCTTACAGCGCCTGCTGCAATTCCGGCAGCAGCTTGAACAGATCGCCGACCAGGCCGATGTCGGCGATCTCGAAGATCGGTGCTTCGGGATCCTTGTTGATCGCCACGATCGTGCCCGCGTCCTTGATGCCCGTCAGGTGCTGGATCGCGCCGCTGATGCCGACGGCGACGTACAACTCCGGCGAGATGATCTTGCCGGTCTGGCCCACCTGCATTTCGTTCGACACGTAGCCGGCATCGACGGCCGCGCGCGAGGCGCCGACCGCGGCGCCGAGCTTGTCGGCGAGTTCGTAGACGATCTTGAAGTTCTCGGCCGAACCCACGCCGCGGCCACCGGACACGACGCGGCGCGCACTCTGCAGGTCGGGGCGATCGGACTTGCCGGCGGCCAGACCCTGGAAACGCGTGTGCGTCGGCAAGCTCGCGTCGGTGCTCGTGGATTCGACGGCGGCGTTGCCGTCGCGCGCGACTTCCGGCCACGAAGCCGTGCGCACGGTCGCGACCACCGGGCGACCTTGCGGCGCTTCGACGGTGACGATCGCGTTGCCCGCGTAGATCGGGCGCTTGAACGTGTGCGTGCCTTCGACGGCCATGACGTCGGACACCTGCGACACGCCGAGCAGCGCGGCGACGCACGGCATCAGGTCCTTGCCGAAGGTGGTGCTGGGGCCGAACACATGCGTGTAACCGGCGGCGAGCTTCGCGACCTGCGGCGCCTGCACCTGCGCGATCGCATTGGCGTTGGCGGCATCGGCAACGTCGAGCACGCGCGCGACGCCCTGCAGCTTCGCCGCTTGCGCTGCGACCGCGGCCGGATCGGCGGCGAGCACGAGCACGTCGATGGAGTCGGGATTCAGCGCCTTTGCCGCGGACACGCACTTGGCGGTCGCCGCATTGAGCTTGCCGTCGAGGTGTTCGGCAACGATCAGGACCTTGGACATCAGAGCAACCCCTTCGCTTTCAGTGCGGCGACCAGTTCGGCCGCGTCCTTCACCATCACGCCCTTGCTGCGCTTGGCAGGCGGCGCGTAGTGCGTGGTCTTGAGTTCATCGCCCGCATCGACGCCGAGGTCGGCCAGCGGGATCGACTCCATCGGCTTGCTCTTGGCCTTCATGATGTCGGGCAGCTTGATGAAGCGCGGCTCGTTGAGGCGCAGGTCCGTGGTGACCACCGCTGGCAGGTCGACTTCCAGCGTTTCCAGGCCCGCGTCGACTTCGCGCACGACCGTGGCCTTGCCGCCGGCGACGTCGAGCTTGGAGGCGAAGGTCGCCTGCGGGCGGCCCCACAGCGTGGCGAGCATCTGGCCGGTCTGGTTGGCGTCGTCGTCGATGGCCTGCTTGCCGAGGATGACGAGGTCCGGCTGTTCCTTCTCGACGAGCTTGAGCAGCACGCGCGCGGCCGTGAGCGGGGCGATGGCGCCGTCGGCGACCACGTGGATCGCACGGTTGGCGCCCATTGCCAGGCCGTTGCGCAGGTGGGCTTGGGCGTCGGCAGGGGCGATGGTGGCGACGATCACTTCGGTCGCGATGCCCTTGTCGCGCAGGCGCAGGGCTTCCTCGAGCGCGATCTCATCGAAAGGGTTGGCCGAGAGCTTGACGCCGTCGGTGACCACGCCCGAGCCGTCGGGTTTGACCTGGATGCGGACGTTGTAGTCCACCACGCGCTTGTAGCCGACGAGGATCTTCATGAGGGGGCGGGCATCCGGTAAACGAAGCGGACCGCGATTTTAGCCCGGCCGGCGCTAGAATCCATGCTCTTTGCATCGGAGGTTCCATGGCCGGCAACAAGCTATTCCCGGACGCGGCCACGGCCCTGGCCGGCCTCGTGGCCGACGGACAGACGCTCGCGGTCGGTGGTTTCGGCCTGTGCGGCATCCCCGAGGCGCTCATCGCCGCTTTGCGCGACACCGGCGTGAAGGGCCTGACGGTCATTTCCAACAACGCCGGCGTCGATGGCTTCGGCCTGGGCCAGCTGCTCGCGACCCGTCAGATCCGCAAGATGATTTCGTCCTACGTGGGCGAGAACAAGGAATTCGAACGCCAGTATCTGTCCGGCGAACTGGAACTGGAGTTCAACCCGCAGGGCACGCTCGCCGAGCGCCTGCGCGCGGGCGGCGCCGGCATCCCGGCGTTCTTCACGCGTACAGGCTTCGGCACGATCGTCGCCGACGGCAAGGAAACGCGCGAGTTCGACGGCCACGACTACGTGCTCGAAACCGCGCTGCACGCCGACGTCTCGCTGGTGAAAGCCTGGAAGGCCGACAAGGCCGGCAACCTGGTATTCCGCAAGACCGCGCGCAATTTCAATCCGGCGTGCGCGATGGCCGGCAAGACGACGGTCGTCGAAGTGGAGCAGTTGGTCGAGGTCGGACAGATCGATCCCGACCAGGTGCACCTGCCCGGCATCTACGTCGACCGCATCGTCGTCAATGCGACGCCCGAAAAGCGCATCGAACAGCGCACCGTCCGCCAGGGAGGCGTGTAATGGCCTGGACCCGCGATGAGATGGCGCAACGCGCCGCACAGGAACTCACCGACGGCGCGTACGTCAACCTCGGCATCGGCTTGCCGACGCTGGTGGCCAACTACATTCCCGACGGCATGGACGTGTGGTTGCAGTCGGAAAATGGATTGCTCGGCATCGGTCCCTTCCCGACGGATGCGGAAGTCGACGCCGACCTGATCAACGCCGGCAAGCAGACGGTCACCGCGCGCGACGGCGCGAGTTATTTCGGCAGCCACGATTCCTTCGCGATGATCCGCGGCGGGCACATCGACCTGGCCATCCTCGGCGCGATGCAAGTCACCGACCAGGGCGATCTGGCGAACTGGATGGTGCCCGGCAAGATGGTCAAGGGCATGGGCGGCGCGATGGACCTGGTCGCCGGCGTCAAGCGCGTGGTCGTGCTGATGGAACACACCGCGAAGAACGGCGAACACAAGCTGCTCTCACAATGCACGCTGCCCTTGACCGGCGTGGGCGTGGTGAATCGCGTGATCACCGACCTGGCGGTCCTCGACGTCACCCCCGACGGCCTGAAGCTGGTCGAACTCGCGCCCGGCGTGACGCAGGCCGAACTGGCCGAAAAGACGGGCGTCCCCGTTCTGGCCTGATGGCGGATGCTGGCGTGTCCGGGCGGGGAGTGACCAAAAACGGTCGCTGCCTGAACCGGATGCGTCACTTCCGGTAACCCAAGTGCAACGGCGTGCGAACTGCACGCCAAATGTGATGACTTTCGGCTTGCGCCCGACCCCGCAACGGGATAATTGTTGAGCCAGCGGGGCCAGGATGTCCCGCGCGCGCTGCATCAGGGGGCCGTCTCCCACGGTTCGCGGCGGTACATCACTTCAACGGGAACCATTCGAATGCGCCTTCCTTTGCTCCTCGCCAGCGCGCTTGCCCTGGCGGCCTGCACCGCACACGACACGCCTTCCAGCGGCAATGGATCGCCAGGACAAGGCACCGCCGCGGCTTCCGCGACGCGCGCGCCCTCGGGCCTGCGCGACCATCGCGCGCGCGCCATCGCCGGCCTGCCGGACCGCGGGCAATTGCTCGCCTACACCGCCGGCGCGCCGGTCACCCGCAGCGCCTACACCTGGCACGACATCGCGCTGAGCGAAGCGCACGCGATGAACGCCATCGCGACGGGCACGCTCGACGTACCGGCGCCCGATGGTTCGACCATCGTGCTGAAGTACGACCACGCCATCGACCATGGCGACGGCAACTGGACCTGGGTCGGCCGCCCCGCGGGCGCCAGGCCCGGCACCGAGGCGATCATCACCTTCGGTCCGAAGGCCGTGTTCGGCACCGTGCCTTACGGCCGCAAGCCTTCGCTGCGCATTTCCTCGGCGCAGGGCCGCACGTTCCTGATGGAAACCGATCCGCTGAAGCTGGCGCGCCTGCACAACGATCCGCGCCGGCCGAAGGGCCCCGATGCCGTGCTGCCTCCGTCGATCCTCGCCGGCGCGCGCGCCAAGGTGCTCGAGCGCGCCGCCGCGCAACCGAAGGCGCAGACGCTGGTCGCCGCAAACGCGGTCCCCGAATCGAACACCGTCGATGTCGTGCTCGGTTACACCAACACGTTCGCCTCGCGCCTGGGTGGCACGTCGCAGGCGAACACGCGCCTGACCTTCCTCGTCGCGGTCGCCAACCAGGCCTTCGTCAACAGCCAGATCAACGGCCGGCTGCGTTTGGTCGGCACCGTCCCGGTGAACTATCCGGACGCGACCGACAACGAAGCCGCGTTGCGCGAACTCACCGGCGTGACCTGTACCGAGTTGCCCAACGGCAGCCTGGACTGCAACGACGCGCCGGTCCCGGCCGCGCT
Source organism: Lysobacter sp. 2RAF19 (assembly GCF_052115395.1). NCBI lineage: Bacteria > Pseudomonadati > Pseudomonadota > Gammaproteobacteria > Lysobacterales > Lysobacteraceae > Lysobacter > Lysobacter sp. 2RAF19. Next base: position 739,548 of record NZ_JBFRGO010000002.1, read on the forward strand.
CCAGCCGCTCACCAACGCGCGCGAAACCTTGCACGCCGACCTCGTGTCGCTGGTGCGCAACTTCAGCGAGTCGAACAACAGTTGCGGCATCGCGTGGCTCGTGGGCGGCGGCGAAACGCCGATCACGCAAAGCGATGCCAGTGCGGCCTTCTCGGTGGTCAGCGATTCCAACGGCAACGGCGATGATGGCGAGACTCCCTTCCCCGACAACGGGTGGGTCTGCCGCAACGAAACCCTGGCGCACGAACTCGGCCACAACATGGGCTCGGCGCACGATGCGACCACCTCCGCGGGCGACGACGGCACGCTGACGATCGACGAGCACGGGCGTTATCCGTACTCGTTCGGCTACAAGACCAGCGCGGGCAACTTCTTCACGATCATGGCCTACGAAGACGATGGCCAGGTGGCCTACCGCGTCTTCTCCAACCCCCGCATCAACTACTGCGGCACGATGGCGTGCGGCACGGCGGACGCGGACAACGCACAAAGCCTGTCCAACACGATTCCGGTCATCGCGTCGTTCTACGCCTCGCTCACGCCCAGCGCGCGCCCGCCGCGTTCGGACTTCAACGGCGACGGCAAGGCCGACCTCCTTTGGCACAACGCGACCTCCGGCGCGAACGTGCTGTGGTACGACACGATGGGCGTCTCGACTCTCGGCGTGGCCGGCACCGCAAGCCCGTGGGTCCTGGCGGGCATCGGCGATGTCGACGGCGATGGCCAGGGCGACATCGTGTGGCGCAACAACACCACGGGTAGCAACGTGATCTGGCGTTCGGGCCGCAACACCACGCCGCGCGCGATGACGGCCGTGGCGCCGGGCTGGAACATCGCGGCGGTCGGCGATTTCGACGGCGACGGCCACGCCGACGTGTGGTGGCGCCATCCGGCGACGGGCGGCAACCAGTTGTGGCGTTCGGCCGATTCGTCGACGCGCGCGACGGTGACCTCGGCCGGTACGCCGTGGACGATCGTGGCAGTGGCCGACTTCAACGGCGACGGCAGCGACGACCTGCTGTGGCGCAACACCTCGACCAACGCCTTGCTGATCTGGCGCTCGGGCAATTCGGCGACGACCACCGCGGTGACGGCGACGACCGCCGCATGGCTGGTCGCCGGCGCGGGCGACTTCGACGGCGACGGCAAGGCCGACATCCTGCTGCGCAACACCACCACCGGTGCGAACGAAGCCTGGCGTTCGGGCAATTCGGCCACCAAGCTCGCGGTGACCGCGGTGGCCAATCCCTGGGTGGCCGCGGGCGTGGCCGACGTCAACGGCGACGGCAAGTCGGACATCCTCTGGCGCAACACCGATTCGGGCGCCAACCGCGTGTGGTTGTCGGGCAACTCGGCGACGCTGCAATCGATCAAGGCCGTCGCGCCTGCGTTCGACGCGGGAACCTGACGCAATACTTCAACGACGTTCGCAAGATCATCACGCCCCGCGCAGCGATGCGCGGGGCGTTTTGTTTGCGAGGAGTGAATTCGCGGCCCGCCTGCAGGATTGGTCGTCACATGGCGTGGATGAACTCTGCCTTATCAAGGCACCTCCTTAGGCGGGGGATCCCCACATGCGTAACTTGCTGGCGACTGCGATTGCCTGCGGTCTGCTCGCTGCCTGTTCGGGCAGCGGCGACACACAGACTTCTGTTTCTACTTCTTCCACGGGAGCGCACGAATCGGGCGCTGCGGATGCGCGCTACGTCGCGCGGACCACGTCCTCCGTCGCTGCGTATCCCGATCACGGCGCGTTGTTCGCGTATTCGTCCAAGCCGGTCGCGCGCGGCGCCACGGTGTGGCGCGACGTGCAGATCAGCGAAGCGCACGCGATGCGCGCGGCGGCCACCGGCGGCGCGCTGACGATTCCCGCGCCCGACGGCACGCAGATGAAAGTGCAATACGTCGGACGTGTCGAACACGAAGACGGCAACTGGACGTGGGTGGGCCGCGCGCAGGGTGCGAACCCCGGCAGCGAAACCATCCTGACCTTCGGCCCCAACGCGGTGTTCGGTTCGATTCCGTACAAGAACGGCGAACCGCTGCAGATCTCGACGGTGCAGGGACGCACCTTCATGGTCGAAACCGACAACAAGAAAGTCGCGGCCGTCGGCATCAAGGAACTGCCGGACGCCGACATGATCTCGATGCCGCGCGAAGCCGCCACGTTCGCCAAGAGCATGATGCCGCGCGTGTCCGCCTCGATGAAGCAGGCCGGCGCGCCGATGTCGTTCACGCTCACCGCGCAGGGCGGCGCGATGACCACGACCACGATCGACATCCTCGTGGGTTACACCGTCGGCTTCGCCACGCGCCTGGGCTCGACCTCGGCCGCGGTGACGCGCCTGCGCAACCTGGTCGACACCACCAACGAAGCCTTCGCCAACAGCCAGATCGCGGGCAAGCTGCGCATGGTGCAGGCGATCCAGGTCGACTATCCGGATGCGACGAGCAACCGCGACACCTTGTTCGAACTCACCGGCGTGGCGTGCACCAACCGCGCCAACACCGGCGAGTTGCCGGACGGCGGCGTGAGTTGCGCATCGACCGCGCGTCCGGGTCCGCTCGAGACGCTGGCGGTGGCGCGCGAACAATTCGGCGCCGACCTGGTCACGCTGGTGCGCGCGTTCAACAATCCCGAGAACGGCAGCTGCGGCGTGGGCTGGAAGCTCGGTGGCAGCCAGACCGCGATCAGCGCGGCGAGCGCCGCGTTCGGTTATTCGGTCGTGAGCGACTCCAGCGGCAACGTGTTCACCGACGACGGCGCCAATTGCCGCAACGACAACCTCGCGCACGAAGTCGGCCACAACCTCGGCATGCAGCACGATGCGGAAACCGCGCAGGGCGCCGACGACACCAACACCGACGGCAACCTGCTCGATCCGGAAGAGTACGGCCGTTTCGCCGATTCGTTCGGTTACAACGCACCGGACACGGCGGGCAACTTCTTCGACACGATGGCCACCCGTCGTCCGGCGAAGGCGCCGATGCTGATCTATTCCAACCCGGCCATCACCACGTGCAACGGCTTCGCCTGCGGCGTGGACGGCGCGGCGAACACCGCGCGCGGCATGAACCTGACGATCCCGCAGATCGCCGCGTTCCGCGCCGGCCTGGTGCCGATCGTCGGCGTGTTCCAGCGCGGCGACTTCGACGGCGACGGCGTGGCCGACCTGTTGTGGCGCAACACCGGCACGGGCGCGAACACGATCTGGAAGTCGGCGCGTTCGACCACCCTGCAGGCGGTGACCTCGGTGAACCCGGCGTTCTTCGTCGCGCGCACCGCGGACTTCAACGGCGACGGCAAGAACGACATCATCTGGCGCAACCGCACCAGCGGCCAGAACGTGATGTGGCGCGGCGGTCTGTCGACGCAGGCCACGTTGCTCAGCTCGCCGCCGGCACCGTGGGAGATCGTCGGCGCGGGCGACTTCGATGGCGACGGCAAGGACGACCTGCTGTGGCGCAACGGCGGCACCGGCGTGAACGTGATCTGGAAGTCGGGCCTGAACACCACGCCGCAGGCGGTCGCGACGCTGGCCGACCAGAACTGGGTGGTCGGCGCGGTCGCCGATTTCAACGGCGACGGCAAGGCCGACATCTTCTGGCGCAACGGCACGACCAACGCCAACGTCATCTGGCTCTCGGCGAAGAACACCACGCCGCAGACGGTCACCGCTTCGGCGCAAGTGTGGACCGTGGTCGGTGCCGGCGACTTCAACGGCGACGGCAAGGCCGACATCCTGTGGCGCAATTACTTCACCGGCCAGAACGTGATCTGGCGTTCGGGCGTGTCCTCCACGCCGCAGGCCGTGGCCACCGTGGGCGCACTGGCCTTCGTGCCGGTCGCCATCGGCGACTTCGACCACGACGGCAAGGACGACCTGATGTGGCGCAACGTGTCCAACGGCCAGAACGTCATCTGGAAGTCGGCCAACAGCGCCACGACGATGCCGGTGACCACCAACGCATCGCCGACCTGGTTGCAGGCGGGCTGAGCCACCAACGCAAGGACGCAAAAAAACCCGGGCGCGCAGGCGCCCGGGTTTTTTGTTGCCTCACAGATTCTGGTAGTTGGGCCCCGAGCCGCCTTCGGGCGTGACCCACGTGATGATCTCGTAGGGATCCTTGATGTCGCAGGTCTTGCAGTGCACGCAGTTCGCCGAATTGATCTGCAGGCGCTTGCCGGTGTTCGCGGGGCCATCGGGATCGTCGACGATCTCGTACACGCCTGCAGGGCAGAACCGCGTGCACGGGTTGTCGTATTCGGCCGCGCAGCGCGTGACGCACACGGTGGGGTCGTGCACCACCAGGTGCACGGGCTGGTCTTCGTCGTGTTCGGTCGCGGCGAAGTACACGCCGGCGAGGCGGTCGCGCGGCGCGAGTTCGCGCGCGATGTAGTCGCGATTGGACGCCTCGTGCGCGCCGACCTTGTCGATCGAACTCCAGTCCGCCTTGTTCTTCAGCGTCCACGGCGACAGGCCGAAGGTCGCCGTTTCCCACACCGCATTGAGCAGGCCGAACCACAGGCCCTTCTTGAAGGCCGGCTTGATGTTGCGCACGCTGCGCAATTCCTTCATCACCGCCGAGCCGCGCAGCTTCGCGTCGAAGCCGATGGGCGAGAGTTGCGCCGAATGCAGGTGTTCGGCCGCGAGCATCGCCGAACGGATCGCCTGGTGCGTGCCCTTGATCTTCGGCACGTTGAGCGTGCCCGCGGTGTCGCCGATCAGCAGCGCGCCGGGCATCTCGCATTTGGGCAGCGACTGGTAACCGCCGGTGACGATCGCGCGCGCGCCGGCGGAGACGATGGTGCCGCCTTTGAGCAAGGCCTTCACCGACGGGTGGTTCTTCCATTGCTGGAAGGCTTCCCACGGCTTGTATTCCGGATCCCGGTAATCCAGGCCGCTGATGTAGCCCAGCGCGATGCGGCCCTTGTCCAGGTGGTACAGGAAGCTGCCGCCATAGATGTCGGTGGGCAGCGGCCAGCCGAGCGAGTGCACGACCTTGCCCGGCGTCGTGCGTTCTTCCGGGACCTGCCACAGTTCCTTGATGCCGATCGAATAACCCTGCGGATCGCTGTCGGCGGCCAGGTCGAAACGCTTGATCAGGCGTTTGGTCAGATGGCCGCGCGCGCCTTCGGCGAGCACGGTGACTTTCGCGCGGATGTCGATCCCCTGCGTGTAACCGGGCTTGTGCGTGCCGTCCTTCGCCACGCCCATGTCGCCGATGCGCACGCCGGCCACGCGGCCGTCTTCCTCGTGCAGTGTTTCGCTGGCGGCGAAGCCGGGGTAGATCTCCACGCCGAGCGCTTCGGCCTGCGGCGCGAGCCACGCGCACAACGCACCGAGGCTGACGATGAAGTTTCCCTTGTTGTGCATCTGCGGCGGCACGATGAGCTTGTACGACGAGGTCTTCGTCATCAGCAGGAACTCGTCGTGCGTGACCGGGATGCAGATCGGCGGCGGGGTGTCGCGCCAGCCGGGCAGCAGCGCGTCGAGCGGTTCGGGTTCGATCACCGCGCCGGACAGGATGTGCGCGCCGATGGTCGAGGCTTTCTCGATCACGCACACGGTGGTGTCGGGGTTGAGCTGCTTGAGCCGGATCGCACAGGCCAGGCCGGCGGGGCCCGCGCCCACGACGACGACGTCGTACTCCATCACGTCGCGTTCGGTTTCGGTCATGGCGCCCTCCATTGGATCGCGCCATTCTAAAGCGCATGGCGGCGCAGGCGATTCATCTCCCGGGTGCGGACGTGGCGTTTCATCCGGACTGGCTGGGCGAAAACGCAGCGTGGGCGCTGTTCGAGGCGCTGCGCGCGGGCCTGCCGTGGGAGCGCCACCGGATCACGGTCTACGGGCGCACGATCGACGCGCCGCGGCTCAGTTGCTGGATGGGCGATGCGGCCTATCGCTATTCGGGAACGCTGTTCCAACCGCATCCCTGGCCCGCGGCGCTGGCACCGGTCCGCGAGCGCCTGGCGCGCGAAGTGCAGGCAGGATTCAACAGCGTGCTCGCCAACCTCTACCGCGACGGCGCCGACCGCCTGGGCTTCCATCGCGACAGCGAACCCGAGCTCGGGCCCGAACCGGTGATCGCATCGTTGAGCCTGGGCGCGACGCGGCGCTTCCGATTCCGCGCACGCGACGGGAAGGGATCGCTCGGGCTCGACCTCACGCACGGCAGCCTGCTCGTCATGGCCGGCGCGACGCAACGCAACTGGTTGCATGCCGTGCCGCCGACCGCGCGCGCGGTGGGGCCGCGCATCAACCTGACCTTCCGGCATGTCGCGCCGCGATGAGGCCTAGTCTTCGTCGACCAGCAACTCCAGCGCCATGACCAGCGCATCCTCGCGCCCGTCCTTCGCCGGGTAATAGCGCGGGCGGCGGCCGATCTCGTTGAAGCCTTCGTCGTGGTAGAGCGCGATGGCCGCTGCATTGGACGGACGCACTTCGAGGAACACGCGCTGTGCGCCGCGACCGCGCGCCAGTTGCAGGATCGCGCGCAGCAGCCGGCGGCCATGGCCGCGCCCCTGGACTTCCGGCGCGGTGCACACGTTGAGCACGTGCGCTTCGCCGGCGGCGACGCTCAACACCGCGTAACCGAGGATGTCCCCGTCCTGCACCAGCACCCAGGCCGGGTGGTCGGCGAGCAGGCAATCGCGGAACACGCCCTGCGTCCACGGAAATGCGTAGGCGCGCTGCTCGATCGCCATGATCTCGGGCAAATCCGCTTCGCGCATCGGGCGCAGCGAGGCGATCGGCAGGCTGTCGGCGGCGAGGGCGCTCATCGGCGTGCGGCCTTGCGCAACGCGCGCAACTGCGGCCACAACGCGCGCTTGGCGGCGGGCGTGCGCAGTTGCGCGAGAGAAGGGAGTTTCGGCAGCGAGGTGAGTTCGGTTTTTGCCGCGCGCGCGATGGCCTGCGCCAGCGGCGTGTCTTCGATCGCATCGGGATGCTGCACGCGGAACACGACATGCCCGAGCGCGTCGAGCACCTCGCGCTGGAAGTCGTCCCACGGCGGCGCCGCATCGCTCATGTGGCTTCGCCCACCAGCTTGCGGCGACGGAACCACATCACCGGCCCCGACAGGGCATACAGCGCGGTCACCGCGAGCAGCACGCGCGGCGGATCGATCCACAGTGCGATGAGCGCGGCCACCGCGATCACGATCGTGGTGAACGGCACGCGCTCGGCGCGCGCGCCCTGGCCGCTGCCCTTGAAGCTGTTGTAGCGCACGCGGCTGACCATCAGCAGGCCGGCGATGACCGCCACCGCGGCGGCCGGATACCGCAACTCGGTCCCCGAGAAGCCGATCTCGTCGCAGGTCCACACGAAGCTCGCCATCAACCCGGCGGCCGCGGGGCTGGCCAGCCCGATGAACCAGCGCTTGTCGACCGTGCCGACCTGGCTGTTGAAACGCGCCAGCCGCAACGCGGCGCACGCGGCATAGAGGAAGGACACCAGCCAGCCGACCTTGCCGAAGACCGCGCCGTCGAGCTTCATCGACGACAGCGCCCAGTGGTACATCACCAGTGCCGGCGCCATGCCGAAGCTGACCAGGTCGGCGAGGGAGTCGTACTGCACGCCGAACTCGGTCTGCGTGTTGGTCATGCGGGCCACGCGGCCGTCGATGCCGTCGAGGATCGCGGCGATGAAGATCGCCACGCACGCCGCCTCGTATTTGCCCTGGGCGGCCGCGATGATCGCGAAGAACCCCCCGAACAGGCCGCCGGTGGTGAACAGGTTGGGCAGCAGGTAGATGCCGCGCGGACGTGGCCGCGCCGGTTCGATGGGCTCCATGGCCGAAGTGTAGCGCCTGCGACGCACGTCGCTTGCGCGCTCCCCGTCGCAGTGCTGCAATCGCCCCACGCCAATCGGCGATGTCCTCCGGGGGAAGCGCCATGAACCGTTCGATCCGCCTGCTCGTGGGTGCCTGCGTCCTGTTGTCGTTCGCGCCCGCCTTCGCGCAGGCCGTCTACACGTGGAAGGACGACAAGGGCGTCACCCACTATTCCGATTCCCCGCCGCCGGCCGGCGCGAAGAAAAAGAACGTGCGCACCGCCCAGGACCCCGTGTCCGCGGCCACGCCCGTCGCGGCGGTGAAGCCCGCCGATGCGGCCGACGCCGCGGCCAAGCCGGACAACGCCGCCGACCAGGCCGCCCAGCAAGCCGCGCAACAGGCCATCGCCGACAAGCAGGCCGCGCAGCGCGACCAGGCCTGCAAGCAGGCCCAGGCCAACCTCGCGGTGTTGAACAGCCAGGCCGGCGTGTCGGTCGACCGCGATGGCGACGGCAAGGCCGACGCCGTGCTCGACGACAAGGGGCGCCAGCAGGAAGTGCAGGCCATGCAATCGGTCGCCACGGCCAACTGCAACTGACGCCATCGGGGGCGCGGGCAGGGGCCCCGCGGGGTCCCGTGGCAGAATGCGGCTCTTTCCGCCGCTCCGAAGTCCCCCGATGCGCCTGTCGCAATTCCATCTCCGCACCGTCAAGGAAACGCCCGCCGACGCCGAAGTCGTCAGCCACCAGCTGATGCTCCGCGCGGGCATGATCCGCAAGCTCGCCGCCGGCCTGTACACGTGGTCGCCGCTCGGACTGCGCGTGCTGCGCAAGGTCGAAGGCATCGTGCGCGAGGAAATGAACCGCGCCGGCGCGATCGAACTGCTGATGCCCTCGATCCAGCCGAAGGAACTGTGGGAAGAGACGGGCCGCTGGCAGAAGTTCGGCGGCCAGCTGCTGAAGATCAGGGACCGCAAGGAAGCCGAGTACTGCTACGGCCCGACGCATGAAGAGGTGATCACCGACTTCGCGCGCAACGAGCTGTCCAGCTACAAGCAGTTGCCGGTCAATTTCTACCAGATCCAGACCAAGTTCCGCGACGAGATCCGCCCGCGCTTCGGCGTGATGCGCGCGCGCGAGTTCCTGATGAAGGACGCCTACTCCTTCCACGTCGACGAAGCCTCGCTCGCCGACGAATACCGCAACATGTACGACACCTACACGCGCATCTTCACGCGCCTGGGGCTGAAGTTCCGCGCGGTGTTCGCCGACACCGGCGCGATCGGCGGCAATGCCTCGCACGAGTTCCAGGTGCTCGCCGATTCGGGCGAGGATGCGATCGCCTTTTCCGATGGCTCGGACTACACCGCCAACATCGAACTGGCCGAAGCGCTTGCGCCGGGCCCGCGGCAATCGGGGGCGGAATCCCTGCGAAAGGTGGAGACGCCGACGCAGAAGACATGCGAAGACGTCGCCGCGTTGATGGGCATCGCGCTCGATCGCACCGTGAAGTCGGTTGCGGTGATGGGCGACAACGGCTTCGTTTTGGTGCTCGTGCGCGGCGACCACGTCGTCAACGAGGTCAAGCTGCGCAAGCTCGCGGGCCTGTCGGACTATCGCCTCGCGACCGAAGCGGAAATCGCGACGCACCTGGGTGCCGACCCGGGCTTCCTCGGCCCGCTCAAGCCGCGCGCCGACATCACCATCGTCGCCGATCGCAGCGTCGCTGCGATGCACGATTTCGTCGTCGGTGCCAACGAAAACGGCTGGCACGTGGCCGGCGTGAACTGGGTGCGCGACCTGCCCGAAGCCGACATCGTGGCCGACGTACGCAACGTCGTGGCCGGCGATGCCTCGCCCGACGGCAAGGGCACGCTGGGCATCGCGCGCGGCATCGAAGTGGGCCACGTGTTCCAGCTCGGCCGCAAATATGCCGAAGCGATGCAGTGCACCGTGCTCGACATGGCGGGCAAGGCCGTCGTGCCGATGATGGGTTGCTACGGCATCGGTGTTTCGCGCATCGTGGCCGCCGCGATCGAACAGAACCACGACGCCAACGGCATCCTCTGGCCCGAAGCGATGGCGCCGTGGCAGGTGGCCGTTTGCATCATCAACCCGAAGAACGATGCGAACGTCGCCGCCGCCGCCGAAACGCTGCACCGCGAGCTCAACGCGGCGGGCATCGAGGCGGTGCTCGACGATCGCGGCCTGCGCCCGGGCCAGATGTTCGCGGACATCGAGCTGATCGGCGTGCCGCATCGTGTCGTCGTGTCCGAGCGCGGCCTGGCCGCGGGCACGTTCGAGTATCGTGCGCGGACCGCGGCGGATGCCGAACAACTCGATCGGCAGGCGCTCTTCGAACGTTTGCGCGCCTGAGTCTTCCCTTCACCTTGCCGAGGAACGCCCCGATGTCCATCGATCTCAACGGCCTGTCGGCCAAGGAACTCGACGCGCTGATCGCGCAAGCGAAGAAGCGTCGCACCACGATCAGCAAGCGCAAGCCGATCGCGCTGGTCCGCAAGAAGCTCACCGCGCTCGCGCGTGCCGAGGGCTACACCATCGGCGAACTGTTCGGTGGCGGTGCCGGCGCCGCGCCGGCGAAGAAGGCCGCGACGACGGGTGCGGCGACGGCGCGCAAATCGACCAAGGGCTACAAGCTCGGCAAGGTCGCGCCGAAGTACCGCAATCCGCAGAATTCGGCGGAAACCTGGGCCGGCCGGGGCCAGCAACCGAAGTGGATGGCCTCGCAGATCGCCGCGGGCCGGAAGCTCGAAGACTTCCTGATCCGCTGAACCTCAGAGGTTGCGGCGGGCGGAGACCAGCAGGTTTCCGAACAGCAGCCCCGCGACCAGCGCCATCAGCGAATTGAGCACCGCGATCGCCGCGACGCTGCCGGCATCGACGTTCTGCTGCTGCACCAGGTTGATCACGCCGCGCAGCGCCACGCTGCCCGGCACCAGCATGATGATGCCGGGCACGCGCACCAGCGCGCCCGGTCGCTGCGCGAGCCGCGCGTACGCGTTGCCGAGCGCGGAGGTGAACAGCGCCGCGAGGAACACGCCGGCCGGGCTGTCGAACATCTGCCCGCCGAAGCGCGCGATGAGATAGCCCATCGCCGCCGACAACATCACCACCCAGTAATCGCGCAGCGCCGCGCGGAACAACACGGCGAATGCGAACGCACCGCTGACCAGCGCCACGCCTTCCACCCAGTCCGGCTGCGGTCGCGACGCACGGACGTGCGGTTCAAGCCCGATGTAATGCGCGAGCTTGAACGCGATGACCGTCCCGATGGTGAGCTTGAGGATCGTCGTGAGCGCGCCGGCGAAACGCGCGGTGCCCGACACGAGGTGCCGGCTGGTGAGTTCGTTGACCGCGTTGGTGAGCGTCATGCCGGGCAGCAGCACGATCAGCGAGGCGATGGTCACCGTGTTGAGGTTCAGCGGCCCGACCAGGCTCGCCACCGCGATCGCGACCAGGCCCGCGACGACACCGGCGATCGCATCGCTGGCCTCGTTCAATCGCGCGCGGCCCTGCGATGCCAGTTCGAGCATGCCGATCAGCAGGCCGATCAATCCGGCGGTCCCGATGTCGAGCCAGGGCAGGCGCAGCAGCCCGGCGACCGCGGCGGAGGCCAGGCCGAAACCGAAGATCTGGATCGCGCGCTGTCGAGGCGTCGGCGGTTTGGAAAGTGCGCGAAGTTGCGCATGTCCTTGTGCGATGCCGACGCGGCCGGCCATCACGTCTTCGGCGATGCGATCGGCCTCGCACAACTTGTAGAGGTCCGTGTCTCCGGGCGCCAAACGGATCACGCGCGTCGTATCCGAGACGCCGGCGGGTCGACGCGGATCGCTGAAGGACAGGATCATGCCCGTGGGGTTCGACCACGGTTCGCAATCCAGTCCAAGGCGCTGCGCCACCGCGACCACCGCCGCTTCCAGCCGTTGCGCGGTGGTGCCGTAGGCATGCAGGTGCTCGGCCACTTCGAGCACGAATTCGATGCGCTCGGCGTAGCCGGCGCTCGCCGCGTCGGCCGTTGCCGGCGCCGGTGTCGGAACCAACGAAGGAGGGGCGCTCATGTTGGAAGCATCGCACGAGGCTTGCATTCGCCAAGGGGGCGACGAGGGAAGCATGCTGTCCGTAAATGGACGAATGATTGCAATTCGTCCTCCGATGGATTACAAAGGGTTCGTCTCCTGCTTGGCGTCCGCCATGGCCCAACCGCTCGAAACACCGCAAGCGCATGCACCGGACCTGTCTTCTGCGCAGTCCGCCGCCGCAGCGCTGCGCACCTTCTTCCGCATCGCCGATGCCTGGGGGCTGTCCAACGACCAGCAGCGCCAGTTGCTCGATTGCGGTCGCAGCACGTTCTACGAATGGAAGAGCGGGCGGGTGAAGCGCGGCCTGGACAACGCCACGCTCGAGCGCCTTTCGCACGTCTTCGGCATCTATTCGGCGCTGCAGTTGCTGCTGCCCATCCCCGAACGCGCGCATGCCTGGGTCAAGCGCGAGAACGCCGCGCCGCTGTTCGGCGGGAAGTCCGCGCTCGATCGCATGCTCGCCGGGCAGGTGTCGGATCTGTTCGTCGTGCGCCAGTACCTCGACGCGCAACGCGGCGGGTGGTCCTGAGTCGCGTGCGGCTGGCGCATGTCCAGATCGCGTGGGACAGCTCGTGCCGGCTCGTCGCAAGCCGGTATCCGGCGGTGGGCCTGTTCGATGCCGTCGCCGATCCGGTCGACCTGGAGGTCGTGTTCGCCGTCGAAGCGCTCGGCAACCCGCGCCTGCGGCAGGAACACGGCGCACTTTCGCTCCTGCCGCAGGACCAGCGCATCAGCGGTCCGGGTACGACGCCGGTGATGTCGGCATTCACCCACCTCAACCCCGAGGGGTCGCGGTTTTCCGACGGCACCTGGGGCGTGTACTACGCGGCGAACGACCTCGATACCGCCGTCGCCGAGGTCAGCCACCACCGCGCCCGTTTCCTCGCACGCACCCAAGAGCCGGCGATCGAGATCGACCTGCGCTGCTATCGCGTGCCGGTGCGCGCGCGCTTGCTCGACCTGCGCGGCCGCCGCGCACCGGCGGGCATTCTCGATCCGGCCAGCTACGCCGCCTCGCAGCCCTTCGCGCGTGCGCAGCGCGATGCGCGCGAGCCTGGCCTGGTCCACGACAGCGTGCGCCGCCGCGGCGGGCAATGCGTCGCGCTGTTCACCCCGAAGGCGACGGTGCCGCCCGCGCAGCAGGCCGAACACGTCGCCCTGTGCTGGAACGGCGAGCGCATCGCCGCGTGGTACCGCAAGTCGGACGCCCGCTTGCTGTAGGCGGCGTCGACGCCGGGCGCAAGCCGGACTCTGTATGCTCCGCGCAAAGGGGACCCGATGCGCGACGAGAGCCGCCCGCCCAGTGTTGAAACCGATGCCGAAGGCCGCTTGCGCCTGCTCGGGAGCTGGACGCTCGTGCATGCCGCCGGCATGGCCGAGCAACTGCGCATGGCGCCGGACACCATCGAAGCCGTCGACGCCCACGACATCGAACACCTCGACTCGGCCGGCGTGCTCCTGCTGCTGCGCTACGCGCGCCGCCGCAACCTGGACGTCGACAGCTTCCACTTCCGCGACGACCACGTTTCGCTGGTGTCGGCCATCGAAGACGTCGCCGACGACCGCCCGAAAAAGAAACGCGAATACGGCGTCAGCGCCGCCCTCGCGCGACTGGGTTACGCGGTGCACGACAACTGGCGCGAGATCCTCGCGCTGATCGGCTTCCTCGGCGAAAACCTGATGAAGTTCGGCCGCATGCTCGCCCAGCCCAGGCGCTTCCGCCTGACGGCAACGGTCTTCCACATGGAACAGGTGGGCCTGGACGCCGTGCCGCTGGTGTTCCTGTTGTCCTACCTAGTCGGCGCGGTGATCGCCTTCCTCGGCGCGAACATCCTCCGCGACTTCGGCGCGGAGATCTACGTCGTCGAACTGGTGAACGTGGCCTTCCTGCGCGAGTTCGGCGTGCTGCTGACCGCGATCATCCTCGCCGGCCGCACCGCGAGCGCCTTCACCGCGCAGATCGGCGCGATGCAGAGCCGAGAGGAAGTCGACGCGATCCGCACGCTCGGCATGGACCCCATCGACCTGCTCGTGTTGCCGCGCGTGATCGCGTTGCTGGTGATGCTGCCCCTGCTCACCTTCATCGCGATGATCGCCGGCCTGCTCGGCGGCCTGTCGGTCGGCGCCTTCAGCCTCGACATTCCACCGCAGGCGTACCTCTCGCGCATGGAAGCGACCATCGAAGTCCGGCATTTCCTCGTGGGCCTGTCGAAGGCGCCGTTGTTCGCCCTGGTGATCGGGTTGATCGGCTGCCTGGAAGGCCTGCAAGTCGAAGGCACGGCGCAATCGGTCGGCGAACGCACCACCTCGAGCGTGGTGCAGACCATCTCGCTGGTGATCGTGATCGACGCGATCATGGCGCTATGGTTCCTGCAGATGGACATCTGACCCATGGCCATCGACGAGAACGACATCGTCATCCGCATCCGGGGCCTGACGAACACCTTCGGCGAGCAGGTTGTGCACGAGAACCTCGACCTGGACGTGCGCCGCGGCGAGATCATCGGCGTGGTGGGCGGCTCGGGCGCGGGCAAGTCGGTGCTGATGCGGTCGATCATCGGCCTGCGCCGGCCCGACGCGGGCACGATCGAAGTGCTCGGCGTCGACGCGCGCAGCGAGGATGAAGACGTCCGCAACCATATCCAGCGCAACACCGGCGTGCTGTTCCAGGACGGCGCGCTGTTCTCCTCCCTCAGCGTCGGCGAGAACGTGCAGGTGCCGCTGAAGGAAGAACATCCGGACCTGCCCGATTCGCTGCGCTACGAACTCGCGCTGCTGAAGGTGAAACTCGCGGGCCTGCCGGCCGACGCGGTGAACAAGCTGCCTTCGCAGTTGTCCGGCGGCATGCGCAAGCGCGCCGGTCTTGCGCGCGCGCTCGCGCTCGATCCGCCGCTGCTGTTCCTCGACGAGCCCACCGCGGGCCTGGACCCCATCGGCGCGGCCGCGTTCGACCAACTCATTCTCACCCTGCAACAGGCCCTGGGCCTGACGGTGTTCCTGATCACGCACGACCTGGACACGCTGTACGCGATCTGCGATCGCGTCGCGGTGCTGGCCGACAAGCGCGTGGTGGTGAACGCCCCCATCGAGGAGGTCGAGCAGTTCGACCACCCGTGGGTGCAGGAATATTTCCACGGCCCACGCGCTCGCGCCGCCCGCACGGCGGGCGCTGGCACAATGGCCTGAAGGGAGGATCCATGGAAACCAAGGCCAACTACGTCCTGATCGGCGCCTTCACCCTGGCGGTCAGCATTTTCGGCCTGCTGTTCGCCCTGTGGGCCGCCAACTGGTCCTCCGAACGCGAGTGGAACAAATACAGCATCGTCTTCAACGAGGCGGTGACCGGTTTGTTCGAAGGCGGCAGCGTGCGCTACAACGGCATCACCGTCGGCACGATCGACGCGCTGCGCCTGGCGCCCAACGATCCGCGCAAGGTGATCGCCACGGTGCGCATCAACACCAACACGCCGATCAAGACCGACACGCACGCCAAGATCTCGCAGGACGGCCTCACCGGCCCGACCTTCATCCAGCTCAGCGGCGGCAGCCCCAACGCACCGCTCCTGGTGTCCAACGACAGCGACGTGCTGCCGACCATCGCCACCGAGCCCTCCGCGCTGCAGAACATCGCCGACACCGCGAACCGCCTGGTCGCGCGCATGGACGTGTTGCTCAGCGACGAGAACGTGCGGCGCATTTCCGATTCGCTGGCCAACATCGAAGCACTCACGAATTCGGTCGCCGCGCAGCGCCAGGACATCGGCGCGCTGATCGTCAACGCACGACAGGCCAGCGAACAGTTGAAGGTGACGTTGAACACAACCAACGGCGCGGTCGAACGCCTGGATCACGACGTGGTGCGGCAACTGCCGCCGATCATCGAGAAACTCGACCGCACGCTCGCGCAATTCGAATCGGTGGCGACCAACGCCAACGGCGTGATCGCCGACAACCGCGCGCCGCTCGCCAATGGCCTCCAGCAACTGGGTCCGGCCATGACCGAGCTGCGCGGCCTGGTGCGCGACCTGCGCCGCGTCGCCAGTCGCCTCGACGCCAACCCGGCGGGCTACGTGCTCGGCCGCCAGCAACCCAAGGAGTTCGTGCCCGAATGAGTACGCGCATTCGCCTGGTGGTCGCCACCGCCGTGCTGGCGTCGCTCGCCGGCTGCAGCACCATCGTCGGGAAGAAGGAATCCATCGCGCTGTATGCGCCCGAGGCGACGGTGCAGCCGGACGCCGCGTGGCCGCAGGTGCAGTGGGCCTTGCAGATCCCGCGCCCGCACGCATCGGAACTGCTGGATTCCCCGCGCATCGTGGTGCGTCCGGCCGACGGCGAACTGCAGGTCTACCACGGCGCGATCTGGGCCGAACCCGCGCCCGACCTCGTGCAGGACGCGGTGCTGCGCGCCTTCGAAGACAGCGGGCGCATCGGGAGCGTCGCGCGCCGCGGCAGCGGCGTGACCGGCGACTACGAACTGTTGCTCGACATCCGCAACTTCCAGTCCGACTACGCCGGCGGCGCGACGCCGAAGGCGGAGGTGGAAATCGTCGCCAAGCTCATCGCCAATCGCACCGACACCGTCATCGCCACGCGCATGCTGAAACAGCACGTGCCGGCCGCGTCGACGAAGATCGGCGATGTCTCGCGCGCCTTCGAAGCCGCGCTGACGGCGACCGTGCAGGACCTGGTCGGCTGGACGCTGGTGGAAGGGCAGAAGTACGACATAGCGCATCCGGCGCCGGCCAAGCCGGTCAAGCGCTGAGTTTCTTCCGCGCCAGCGCCGGCTTTTCGACCAGGTGCCACGACAGCACGGCCAGCGTGATCGTGATCGCGCCCGAGGCCAGGATCATCTGCACGGGCGTGATGCCCGGCACCGTCGCGACCAGCAACTGCTGCATCGGGAAGGCATAGATGTAGATGCCGTAGGAGTAGTCGCCGAGTTTGTTGAAGTTGCGCAACCAACCGCCCGGCACGTACGCCACCCACATCACGATGTAGGGCGCGGTGAGCGGATAGAGCCAGAAGAAGGCCTTGGGCTGCACGATGCCCGCGACCAGCAGCACGCAGGCGGGCACGAACAGCTTCCAGGTCATCCGAATGCGGTCGCGGAAGATCCACATGCCCGCGCCGCAGAAGAAAAAGAAGAACAGGCGGAATGTGTGCCAGTGCTTGTAGGCGTGCGCGTGCGCGATCCAGAACGCGACGAGCATCAACGCAGTGCCGACGACCACGATGCGCGTGAAGGTGCGCACCTTGTCCGATTTGAACCACCCCGCCACCCACCACACCAGCGCGAGCGTGAGGTAGCAGCGAAGTTCGAAGGGCAGCGTCCACAACGATCCGTTGACGACGCGCATCTGGTTGGATTCGAACACGCCCGGCAGGCTGAACTTCAGGCCGGTGAGGACCGTCGTGTTCTTCCAGATGAACTTCCACACGGTCGAATCGCTGAAGTACTCGCCCAGCGGCACCGTGGTGATCAGCGGCCCCATCACCAGCGCGAGCAGCACCGACATCACCAGAAGCGCGGGGAAGATGCGCAGCGCACGCGCGCGCACGAAGGCCTTGAAGTTGTCCAGGCGCAGCAGGCTCGCGGTGACGAGGAAGCCGCTGGTGACGAAGAACACGTCGACCGCCACGCCGCCCGGCGTGTAGCCGAGCCACTGCACCCACGGCTCGAAGGCCGGGCTGATCACGATCGCGTAACTGTGGCTCCACAGCACGGCGAAGGCCGCGATGAAGCGGACCAGGTTGAAGTTGTTGTCGCGACTCGTCGCGTACTGCGAGAGCCGCATCGTCAACCCAATCGCGCCCGTTGCGCGGCCAGCGCATCGCGCTGCGCGGTCCAGTCGACCAGGCGCTGGCGCTCCTGCTCGACCACCGCCGCCGGCGCGTTCTGGACGAAGGTTTCGCTGGCGAGCTTGTTGGTCGACTTCACCAATTCAGCTTCGACACGCTTGAGTTCCTTGTCCAGCCGCGTGCGTTCGGCCGACAGGTCGACCAGTCCTTCGAGCGGGACGAACAGGCGCATCTCGCCGACCAGGCCCGCGGCCGCGGCCGGCGGTTCGCCCTGCAGCACGTCGATGGATTGAATGCGGTTGAGGAAGCGCAGCTGCGAATCGAAGCGACCCAGTCGCTTGCACTCGGCTTCACCGCCGCCCTGCACGAGCAAGGCGATCTGGCGCGTCGGGGAAACACCGAGTTCGCTGCGGATGCGGCGCAACGCGCTGACCATCGCCTTGAGCCATTCGACATCGGCTTCGGCCGCGGCGAAGTCGCCCGCGTTGTCGCCGGCCTGCGGATAGGGTTGCAGCGAAATCGTCGGCGCGTCGATCGACAAGCGCGCTGCCACCGAACGCCACAACTCCTCGGTCACGAACGGCACCAGCGGATGCAGCAGGCGCAGCAGCGTTTCGAGCACGTGCAACAAGGTGTGGCGCGTGCTGTCGGCGGCCTGCGCGTCGCTGCCGTTGAGCGCCGGCTTGGCGAGTTCGACGAACCAATCGCAGAACTCGTTCCAGGCGAATTCGTACAGCGCCTGCGCGAGCAGGTCGAAGCGATACGCGGCGAAATGGGCCGCGGCCTGCGTCGTCGCATCCTCCAGGCGCGCGAGGATCCAGCGCTCGGCGTCCGTCGCGGGCGTCGGCTTGCCGGTGAACACCTTGCCTTCGGAATTCATCAGCACGAAGCGCGCGGCATTCCACAACTTGTTGCAGAAATTCTTGTAGCCCTCGGCGCGGCCGAGGTCGAACTTGATGTCGCGGCCCGGGCCGGCGAGGGCGCACATGGTGAAGCGCAACGGATCCGCGCCATGCGCGGCGATGCCGTCGGGGAATTCCTTGCGCGTGGCCTTCTCGATCTTCTCGGCCATCTTCGGCTGCATCAGCCCGGTCGTGCGCTTGGCGATCAGCGCATCGAGCGCGATGCCGTCGATGATGTCGAGCGGGTCGAGGATGTTGCCCTTCGACTTCGACATCTTCTGGCCGTCCTTGTCGCGTACAAGGCCAGTGATGTAGACGTCGCGGAAGGGCACGCGCCCCGTCAGGTGGTCGGTCGCCATGATCATGCGCGCGACCCAGAAGAAGATGATGTCGAAGCCGGTGACGAGTACCGACGAAGGCACGTAACGATCGAACCCGAGCTCGCCCATCTTCGCTTCGTCCGGCCAACCCATCGTGCTGATCGGCCACAACTGCGAGGAGAACCAGGTCTCCAGCACGTCGTTGTCCTGCGACAACGCGACATCGGCGCCGAGCGCATGCTTCGCGCGAACTTCGTCTTCGTTGCGACCGACGTAGATCTTGCCGGCGGCGTCGTACCACGCCGGAATGCGATGGCCCCACCACAGCTGGCGGCTGATGCACCAGTCCTGGATGTTCTCCATCCAGTGGCGATAGGTGTTGATCCAGTTCGGCGGGACGAACTTCACTTCGCCGCTTTCGCACAGATCGAGGCCGCGCTTGGCAAGCCCATCCATCTTCACGAACCACTGGTCCGTCAGATACGGCTCGATCACCTGGCCGGTGCGGTCGCCGCGCGGCACCTGCAGCTTGTGCGGCTTGGTTTCCACGAGCAGGCCGAGCGCTTCCAGGTCGGCGAGCACCTGCTTGCGCGCAATGTAGCGATCCAGGTCGCGGTACTTCTCCGGCACGTTGCCGTTGGTGACTGCGTCCGGGGTGAAGATGTTGATCAGCGGCAGCGAATGACGCTGGCCGACGAGGTAATCGTTGAAGTCGTGCGCGGGCGTGACCTTCACCACGCCCGTGCCGAATTCGCGATCGACATACGCGTCGGCGATGATCGGGATCTCGCGATCGGTCAGCGGCAGCTTCACCGTCTTGCCGATCAGCGGCGCGTAGCGCTCGTCGTCGGGATGCACCATCACCGCGGTGTCGCCGAGCATCGTTTCCGGGCGCGTGGTGGCCACGGTGAGGATGCCGCTGCCGTCGCTCAGGGGATAGGCGATCGACCACAAGTGGCCGTCTTCTTCCTCGTTGACGACTTCCAGGTCGGAGATCGCGGTCTTCAACACCGGATCCCAGTTGACCAGGCGCTGGCCGCGATAGATCAAACCGTCTTCATGCAGGCGCACGAAGGATTCGATCACCGCTTCGGCATTCATCGGATCCATCGTGAACACGCTGCGCGACCAATCGCCCGAAGTGCCCAGGCGGCGCATCTGGCGTTCGATCGTGTGGCCGCTCTGTTCGCGCCACTCCCACACCTTGTCGATGAAGCCCGCGCGCCCGAGGCCGTCGCGGGTCAGGCCATCGCGCGCGAGGTTGCGCGCGACCACCATTTCGGTCGCGATGCCGGCGTGGTCGGTGCCCATCTGCCACAGCGTGTCGAAGCCGCGCATGCGGTGATACCGCACCAGCGCATCCTGCAGCGTGTGCTGGAACGCGTGGCCCATGTGCAGCGTGCCGGTGACGTTCGGCGGCGGCAACAGCACCACGTAGGGCTCCCCGGTGCCGCGCGGCTTGAACGTGCCGGCGCTTTCCCACGCCGTGTAAAGGCGGGATTCGAAGGAGGACGGGTCGTAGCTGGGGGCGAGGGCGTCGCTCATCGGGTCACATGTCGTGCTTGGTTACATCGAAGCCACGCGCGGCGTACTGCTTCCAGCGCTCGCGCAGCGGACCGCGCGCGCTTTCGTCGGCGGGCACCACTTCCAGGACGCGTTCGACCGCGCCTTCCACCGCGCCGTCGCGCAGGTTGATCACGATCGGCCGCAGGACCGCGTCGACGTCCGGCGGCGCGATCAACACCGCGGCCTCGTCCTCGTCGTCGTCCTGGCCGGCGATCTGGTGCGGGATGTAGGCATCGTCGCCCATGTCCCACAACAGATCGTCGAGCGTTTCGGCCTGCGCCGCGTCGCGCGCGAGGATCAGCGTCCAGATCCCCGCATCGTGCGCCTTGCGTGCGAGTTCGCACACCAGCCGCAGCGGTTCATCGCGGAACCGCGGCTTCGCGATCAGGTAGAAATCGGCGCGTGGCACGCGATCAGGCTGCCGCGCGATCGAGCAACCACTGCGACAACAGGCCCACCGGACGGCCCGTTGCCATGCCGCGCTTGCCTTCGTCGTTCGCCACGCCGGCGATGTCCAAGTGCGCCCAGCGCTGTCCTTCGGCGAAGCGCGCCAGGAAGCAGCCGGCAGTGATCGCGCCGGCCCAGCGGCCGCCGATGTTGTAGACGTCGGCGAAGCTGGACTCGAGCAGCGACTGGTATTCGTCCCACAGCGGCAGGCGCCACGCGCGGTCGAACGTGGTTTCGCCGGCGGCGAGCAGTTCGTTCGACAGATCGTCGTGCTTGCTCATCAGGCCGCTGGCGTACTTGCCCAGCGCCACGACGCACGCGCCGGTGAGCGTGGCCACGTCGACCAGCGCCTGCGGTTCGAAGCGCTGCGCGTAGGTGAGCGCGTCGCAGAGGATCAGGCGGCCTTCGGCGTCGGTGTTGCCGACTTCGATGGTCTTGCCCGACATCGAAGTGATGACATCCGACGGGCGATAGCTGTCGCCGTCGGGCATGTTTTCCACCGCCGGCACGATGACGACCAGGTTGATCGGCAACTGCATGCCGACCGCGGCGACGAAAGTGCCCATCACCGTCGCGGCGCCGCACATGTCGTACTTCATTTCCTCGATGCCGCCCTGGACCTTCAGGTTGATGCCGCCGGTATCGAAGGTGATGCCCTTGCCCACGAGCACGTAGGGTTTTGCGCCGCCGCCGTTGTTCCACTTCATGACGACCATGCGCGGCGGGTTGGCCGAACCGCGCGCGACGGCGAGCAGCGAGCCCATGCCGAGCGCATCCATCGCATCGCGGTCGAGCACGTCGCACTCGGCCTGCGGGAAGCGCGCGGTGAATTCCTGCGCCTGCTGCGCGAGGTAGGCCGGGTTGCAGATGTTGGGCGGCAGGTTGCCCAGTTCGCGCGAGAACGCGACGCCCGCGGCGATCGCCTTGCCCTGCGCGAGCGCCTGCGCGTCGTCGCCGGCAATGGCCATCGCCTTCAGGCCCGTCTCTTCGCGCTTCTTGTTCTTCGCGCCGAGCGTGGCGGTGTAGCGATAGCAGGCGTGCGCGGCGGCGACGACGGCCTGGCGGATGTTCCAGGCGGCGTCGCGCTCCTTGACGGGGATTTCGGTCAGCGTGAACAAGGCCGAGGCGGCCGGGCCGGTGCGCAGCGCACGCGCGGCGTCGCCGACGGCCTTGAGGTATTGCGCGGTGCCGAACTTGTCGCGTTCGCCCAGGCCGATGACGAGCACGCGGGGCGCGGCCACGCCCGCAAGGTCGTGCAGCAGCGCGGTGCAGCCGGTCTTGCCGCTGGCGTCGCCACGGGTGATGAGCGCGGCGATGCGGCCGCCGCTGGCGGCATCGATGGCCTGCGCGGCGGGCGAAAGGCTGCCGTCGGCAAAGGCGCCGACGACGACGCAATCGGTCGCGACGCCGGCAACGGCCGCGGAATTAAGGGTGAATTCGAGGGACATCGCAACTTTCCGGGGGGTGAGAAGGTCGCCCGCGACTTCGGGGTCGCGTCGGTTTCCGTACAATCGCCCGGCGTTTGATGCCGCGCGGCCGGACTTCCGGCGAACGAAGGCGGAATTCTAGAGCAACGAGGCCCGATGCCGAAGCTGGACCGCTATCTCTCGCGCGAATTGGCCCAATCCGTCATGGCGGCTTTCGTGGTCCTGGGCCTGATCAGCCTCGGTGGCGTCTTCGCCGACCTGCTCAGCGAGATCGCCCGCGGGCGCGTTCCCGCCGGCCTGATGCTCTCGCAACTGGGCCTGCGCGTCGTCACCTTCCTCCCGATCCTGCTGCCCCTGGCGCTGATGCTCGGCATCCTGCTGGCGATGGGCCGGCTGTACCGGGATTCGGAAATGCCGGTGCTGGCCTCGGTCGGCGTGGGGCCCAGGCGGCTCCTCAAGCCCCTGTTGCTGGTCGTCGGCCCCGCGGTGGTGGTCGTGGGCCTGTGTTCGCTGTGGCTCGGGCCCGCGGCGTTGCGCCTGGGCGAACAGATGATCTGGGATGCCAACCGCAACCTGGTGCTCACGGGACTGGAGCCGGGCCGCTTCATCGCGCTGCCGAACAATGGCGGCGTCATCTACGTCGGGGGCATGTCGCCGGACGGGCGTCGGTTCTCGCGCATGTTCGTGCACCGGATCTCGGGCGATCGCATCGATGTCAGCACCTCGATGACCGGCACGCTCACCGTCGATGCCGACGGCACGCGCTACCTGAAGCTCGATGACGGCTTCCGCGTCGAAGGCCCCTCCGCCATCGGCCGCGACTATCGCCTGATGCGCTACGCCAGCAACGAACTGCGCCTGCCCGACACCGAAGCCCGGCGCGCGAAGGACGATCCGGAACTGGCGCCGACCACCGAACTGCTGTCCGATCCGCGCCCCGGCGCCGCCGCGCAGTTGCATTGGCGCATCGCGCCGCCGCTGCTCACGCTCGCCTTCGCGCTGATCGCCGTGCCGCTCGCGCGCAGCGCCCCGCGCCAGGCGCGCTACGGCAGCATCATGATCGCCTTCCTCGGTTACCTGGTCGGCATGTTCAGCATGGTGCTCGGCCAACAGTGGATCGAATCCGGGCGCGTGCCTGCGCCGCTGGGCCTGTGGTGGTTGCTCCTGCCGCTGCTCGCGTTCGCGACATGGCTGTATCTGCGCGATGGCCGCATGCGCCGTCCGCGCACCGGGAGCGGTGCATGAAGCCGTTCCCGAAGGTGCACGATGTCTACATCGGTCGCGTCGTCCTGAGTTCGGTGCTCCTCACCTGGGCGATCGTGACGGGGCTGGATCTGGTGCAGTCGCTGCTGCTCAGCGAAGTCAAGGACATCGGCCAGGGCCAGTACGGCTTCGTCGAAGCGCTGACCTACATCGCCTACACCGCGCCGCGCCGTGCGTACACGTTGTTCCCGACCGCGGCGGTCGTCGGCACGCTGATGGGCCTGGGGCAACTCGCCGCGAGTTCCGAACTCACCGCGCTGCGCGCGCTGGGCCTGTCGCGCCGTCGTTTGAGCGGCGCGGTCGCGCTCGCGCTGGCCGTGCTCACGCTGCTGATGGTGGTCAATGGCGAAACGCTCACGCCCTGGGGCCAGCGCAAGGCCGACCAGCTCAAGGCGCAGGCGCGTTCGAACAACGCGATCCTCGCCCAATATGCCGGCGTGTGGGCGCGCGAGGGCGATGTGTTCTTCAACGCGCTCACGGGCCAGCAGCGCAGCGCCAAGGGCGACAGCTGGCTCGAATTGAACAACGTCAATCTCTATCAGTTCGACGACGAAGGCCGCCTGGCCTCCATCGCACAGGCCGCGATCGCCGAGCATCGGCCGAGTGGCTGGATCCTGCGCAACGTCACGCGCACGACTTTCAACGCGCGTTCGGTGGAGCAGAAGACGATCCCGCTGGAGCGCTGGAAGACGCAGCTCGACGATGCCGCGCTGGCCGCCAGCGTCACGCGTCCGCGCTTCCTGCCCTCGCGCGATCTGGCGCAGAGCATCGATTACTTCAAGCGCAACGGCTTGGACGCCGGCGAGTTCGAGGAAATCTACTGGGGTCGCTGGTTCTATCCGATCAACGTGCTGGCCTTGTGCCTGGCGGCGGTGCCGTTCGCGTTCGGTTCGCTGCGCAGCGGCGGCATGGGCAAGCGTTTGTTCATCGGCATCGTGTTCGCGCTGGGGTTCTGGATGTTGCAGACGCTGTTCGGCAACCTCGCCCAGGCCTTCCACTTCGATGTGCGTGTCGCGATGTTCCTGCCGTTGGCGGTGATGTTCGGGGTGTCGATGTTCCTGTTCCGGCGGCGCAGCGGCTGATCAGCGCTTCGCTTCGCGCCGCATGCGGGTGTTGCTCGCGCGGTCGTGCCAGGTGAGGCGGTCGCGGTCGATCCACGCCCACCAGAATCCGAGTCCTGCTAGGAGCAGGGACGCCGAGCCCACCGCATAGCGGACCCACAGTGCGCGCCAAGTGGGCTTTCCGCCGTCGGCCGCGACCACGCGCAGGCGCCAGGGGCGCATGCCGAGTGTTTGTCCGCCGCGTCGCCAGCTCAGGACGGCGTAGAGGCCGGCGATCGTCCAGCACACGAGCCACAGCAGCCATTGCAGGGGGCTGAAGGGGGCGATGTTCTGGTGGGTGTCGTGGTGGCCCAGGTAGGTGTAGGCGAGGGTGAAGCACAGGGATGCGATGAACCACACTGCGATCACGGGGAAGGCGTCGTACAGCAGGGCGAAGAGGCGCCAGAAGACCAGGGCTTTGGGGTTGTCGGGCGGGGTTGTGTTTGTTTTTTGCATCGCAGAAGGATACCGGGGGCTGTGGGGGCGGCTCCACCCGATGGGCGCGGCGCGCCGCCGCATTGGAGGGCCTCATTGCTCCGCAAGAGCTCACGCTCCGCAATGAGGCCCTCCAACGCGACGACCACCGCGCACGACGCGTCGGGTTGCGCGACAGCGCTGTGGGGAATGGGGGCGTGGTGGGTGGAGGCATGCGCGCGTACAGCCAACACACCAGACGGGCCGGCGCCTCGCCCGTCGAGGACATCACGACTCGCGTGGGTGCTGGTCCTCGCAAGCGCGATGTCCTCTCTCGGGCATCGGCGCCTTCGCGGCGATCGTTAAGAAAAGCGGGTGCGCAGCGCTCTCAACGATTCAAATTTTTTTCCCAAAAAAATTTGGAATGCACAACGTTCGGGCGGCGCGCCAATGATTCCCTCGCTCCAAGAGCAAGTCGGCTAAGCTCGGAAACATGCCGTCCTCGCCCTCCGAACGCCGCACGCTCGCCATGCACCGCGGGCCCGTGCCCGATGCGGACGAACGCGCGATCGCCGAATTCCTCGACGCCTTGTGGGCCGAATCGGGCGTGGCGCAGGCAACACTGGAAACCTATCGTCGCGACCTGGAAGGCTACGCACGCTGGCGCGAAGGGCAGGGCGGCGGACTTGCGGGCGCCGACCGCGCGGATCTGTTCGACTACTTCGCACTCCGCACCCACGCCGGCTACTCCCCGCGCAGCAACTCGCGCCTGCTGTCCACGCTGCGCGCGTTCTACAACCACTGCGTGCGCAGGCAAGTGCGCGAAGACGATCCCACGGCCCTCATCGATCCCCCGCGCCTGCCGCGCTCATTGCCGAAAGCGTTGTCCGAAACCGACATCGATGCATTGCTCGATGCCCCCGACATCGACGATCCGATCGGACTGCGCGATCGCGCGATGTTCGAATTGATGTACGCCTGCGGCCTGCGCGTGAGCGAGTTGTGCAACCTGCCCTCGACCGCACTGAACCTCCGGCAGGGCGTGCTGCGTGTGATGGGCAAGGGCAGCAAGGAACGCATGGTGCCGCTGGGCGAAGAAGCGCAGCACTGGTTGCAGCGCTACCTCGCCGACGCGCGGCCGAAGATCGCGGGCAAGCGCGCGCTCGCGCCCCTGTTCCTCGAACACAGCGGCGAAGCCCCCAGCCGCCAGAAGTTCTGGGTGCTGGTGAAGCACTACGCCGCCGCCGCGGGCATCGACCCGCGCCGTATCAGCCCCCACGGGCTGCGCCACAGCTTCGCCACGCACCTGCTCAACCGCGGCGCGGACCTGCGCGCGCTGCAGCTCCTGCTCGGCCACAGCTCGCTTTCCACGACACAGATCTACACGCTGGTGGCGCGCGAACATTTGCAGAAGCTGCACGCCAAACACCATCCGCGCGGGTGAATGCGCCCGGCGTGGGCCGATCCGTGACCAGTGGTACGCGACCTTCAGCGTGGCCGTGCCATGATCCGGCCGCCTCCCCTCTGGATCGTTCGATGATGCGTTTCGCCGCCGGCCTGCTTTGCGTCGCCCTCAGCCTGTCCGCCTGTGCGCAGGACGGCCCGCCGGCCGTGGCCGCCAAGCCGGGCGCCAAGGCGACCAGGGCGCCCAACGCCATCGAGCCCTTCATCCGCGCGGGCACGCCCGAAGCGCGGGCGCGCGACGCGATCCGCCGCATCAACGACCAGGTCACGATCGAATGGGTCGGGGCCGCGCCCTTCCCGGGCTTCCGCCAGCTGGTGGTCGGCGGCCAGGTCGTCTATGTCAGCGACGACGGCAAGTACTTCATGCAGGGGCAGGTGTTCGACACCCAGACCGACACCAACGTGGGCGACGCCCCGCTCAACGCCGTGCGCCGCAAGCTGATGGCCACCGTTCCGCGGGCCGACCGCATCGTCTTCTCCCCGCCCAACCCCAAGTACACGGTGAGCGTCTTCACCGACGTCGAATGCGGGTTCTGCCGCAAGTTCCATAGCGAAATCGCCGAAATCAACCGCCAGGGCATCGCGGTGGAATACCTGGCCTTCCCGCGGATGGGCCTGGGCAGCGACGATTTCCGAAAGATGGTCTCGGTTTGGTGCGCGCCCGACCGGCGCCGGGCCCTGACCGACGCCAAGAACGACCGCCCCATCAAGGCCGTGGACTGCAAGAACCCGGTGACGATGGAGTACGACCTGGGCCGCCGCGCGGGCCTGACCGGCACGCCGATGATCCTCGCGGCCGACGGCACGGCGCTCGGCGGCTACCTCCCGCCGGAAAAGCTGCGCGCCGCGCTCGACCAGCTGGCGGCCGGCAAGCCGGTCGGGAAGTCGACCGCAACCGAACCGGCCAGCGGCCGGGGCGGGGCCGGGGGCCGCTGACCGGTTAGAATGCGGGGCCCGTTCCCACGGTCCCGTCCCAGATGATCGTCCTCGAGGGCCTGCCGGCCCTTTCGCCGTTCCGAACCGAACGGCTGCAAGCGCGCCTGCAGGCGCTGGCTCCCGCGCTGCGCATCGCCGGCGCCTGGTTCACGTATTGGGTCGAGCCGGCGAACGCGGAGGCCCGCGTCGACCGCGACGCCCTGCATCGCATCCTCGAAGCCGGCGACACGCAGGCGCCGCGCGCCGGCGACGCCGTGTCGCGCTACGTGCTGCCGCGCCTGGGCACGATCTCGCCGTGGGCGAGCAAGGCGACCGAGCTGCTGCACGGCGCAAACCTTCCGATCAAGCGCGTCGAACGCGGCTTGCGCCTGGACATCACCGGCTGGCCCGACGATGCCGCCACGCAATCGGCGCTCGCGCGCCTGCTGCACGATCCGATGACGCAATCGCTCGTCGCCGACCGCAACGCGGGCGCGGCGATGTTCGCAACGCCCGAGCGCGCCGTGCTCGAAGTCGTACCCGTCTCGACGCTCGATGCCGCCAACGCGCGCCTCGGCCTGGCGCTGGCGCAGGACGAAATCGACTACCTGCGCGATCGTTACGGCGAACTGGCGCGCGACC
Organism: Lysobacter sp. 2RAF19; assembly: GCF_052115395.1. Taxonomy (NCBI): domain Bacteria; kingdom Pseudomonadati; phylum Pseudomonadota; class Gammaproteobacteria; order Lysobacterales; family Lysobacteraceae; genus Lysobacter; species Lysobacter sp. 2RAF19. The sequence goes on from NZ_JBFRGO010000002.1 coordinate 767,685, forward strand.
CGCACGACGTCGAGCTGATGATGTTCGCGCAGGCCAACTCCGAGCACTGCCGGCACAAGATCTTCAACGCCACGTGGACCATCGACGGGCGCGAGATGGCGATCAACGGGCAGGCCGCGTCGTTGTTCAAGATGATCAAGAACACGCACGCGCGCACGCCGAAACACACGCTGTCGGCCTATAGCGACAACGCGGCGGTGATGGAAGGCGCCGAAAGCGTTTCGCGCTTCCGCCCCGACCCGCAGACGCACGAATACCGCAGCGAGCCCGCGCAGCCCGGCGCGTTCTGCATCAAGGTCGAAACGCACAACCATCCGACGGCGATCTCGCCCTTCCCCGGCGCCTCCACCGGCGCGGGCGGCGAAATCCGCGACGAAGGCGCCACCGGCCGCGGCGGCCGCCCGAAGGCGGGCCTGGCCGGTTTCTCGGTTTCGCATTTGCGCATCCCGACGCTGCCGCAACCGTGGGAAGCGCCGCGTGCGCTGAACCCGCGCATGGCACCCGCGCTGGAAATCATGACCGACGGCCCGCTGGGTGCCGCGGCGTTCAACAACGAATTCGGCCGCCCGAACCTCAACGGCTATTTCCGCAGCTTCGAACTGAGCGAAGGCGACGGCCTGGTCCGCGCTTACGACAAGCCGATCATGCTGGCCGGTGGCCTGGGTGCGATGGATCGCGACATGGTCGCCAAGCGCCTGCTCTCGCCGGGCGATGCGGTGATCGTGCTCGGTGGTCCGGCGATGTTGATCGGCCTGGGCGGCGGCGCCGCAAGTTCGGTGGCCTCGGGCGAAAGTGCCGAGGAACTCGATTTCGCCTCCGTGCAGCGCGACAACCCGGAGATGGAGCGACGCGCGCAGGAAGTGCTCGATCGTTGCGTCGCGCTCGGCGACGACAATCCGATCCAGTCGGTGCACGACGTGGGCGCCGGTGGTCTGTCCAACGCGATCCCCGAACTGCTGCACGACTCGGGCGTGGGCGGCGTGATCGACCTGGACCGCATCCCCACCGACGATCCGACGCTGTCGCCGATGCAGTTGTGGTGCAACGAATCGCAGGAACGTTACGTGCTCGGCATCGCGCCCGATCGCATCGCGGAATTCGCGGCGCTGTGCCTGCGCGAGCGTTGCCCGTTCGCGGTGGTGGGGTATGCGACGGCCGAAGAACGCCTCGTCGTCGCACACGGCGCCACGCCCGAACACCTGCCCGCCGATCGCGCGATCGACCTGCCGATGGACGTGTTGTTCGGCAAGGCGCCGAAGATGCATCGCAACACCACGACGCCGCCCGCGCCGCGCTGGCCGGAGCTGTCGACGCAGGCGCTGGACCTCAACGACGCCGGCCTGCGCGTGCTCGCGCATCCGACGGTGGCGGCCAAGCAATTCCTGATCACCATCGGCGATCGCACCGTCGGCGGGCTCACCGCGCGCGACCAGATGGTCGGCCCGTGGCAGATGCCGGTCGCCGATTGCGCGATCACGCTCGCCGATTACGCCGGTTTCGGCGGCGAAGCGATGGCCGTCGGCGAACGCACGCCGCTGGCCCTGCTCGATGCCGCCGCCGCCGCGCGCATGGCCGTGGGCGAGGCGATCACCAATCTTTGCGCGGCACCCGTCGCGTCGCTGGATCGCATCAAACTTTCCGCCAACTGGATGGCCGCCGCCGGCCACCCGGGCGAGGACGCGAAGTTGTTCGACGCCGTGCGCGCGGTCGGCATGGAACTGGCGCCCGAGCTCGACCTGAGCATCCCGGTCGGCAAGGACTCGCTGTCGATGCAGGCGCAGTGGACGGCCGATGGCATCGCGCAGAAGTCGGTCTCGCCGGTGTCGCTGATCATCTCCGCGTTCGCGCCCGTCGACGACGTGCGCCAGCAGCTCACGCCGCTGCTCGTGCGCGAAGCAGACACCGAGGTGTGGCTGATCGGCCTGGGCGGCGGCAAGCAGCGCCTGGGCGGTTCGATTCTCGCGCAGACGCATCCGGCCTCCGGTGTCGGCGCGGCCGCGGCCTTGCCGGCTTTCGCCGGCCCCGTGCCCGATCTCGACGATCCGCAGCGCCTGCGCGCGTTCTTCGAATTGATCCGCGATGCGCGCCAGGCCGGTCTTGCGCAGGCGTATCACGATCGATCCGACGGCGGCGCGTTCGCGGCGCTGTGCGAAATGGCGTTCGCTTCGCACCTGGGCCTGGACATCTCGCTCGACAACTGGGGCGAAGATCCGTTCCGCACGTTGTTCAACGAAGAACTCGGCGCGCTGGTGCAGATTCGGGCGGAAGATCGCGCGGAATTCGCCGACCTGGTCGCGCGCCATGGCCTGATCGATTGCGCGCAACGCATCGCGCGCCCGACGACTGCGCCCGCGATCCGCGTGTTGCGCGAAGGCGCGGTGCTGACCGAATGGCGCTGGGAGGCCTTGTTCGATGCATGGTGGTCGGTGACGCACGCCATGCAGCGCCTGCGCGACAACCCCGAATGCGCCGATGAAGAACAGGCGACAGCGCGCCGTTTCGACGCGCCCGGCCTGCAGCCGCGCCTGACCTTCGATCCGTCCGACGACATCGCAGCGCCCTACATCAATACCGGCGCGCGTCCGCGCGTGGCGATCCTGCGCGAGCAGGGCGTCAACAGCCAGATCGAAACGGCCTACGGTTTCGACCGCGCCGGCTTCGCCGCCGTCGACGTGCACATGAGCGATCTCATCGCCGGGCGCGCGACGCTGGCGGACTTCAAGGGCTTCGTGGCCTGCGGCGGTTTCAGCTACGGCGACGTGCTCGGCGCGGGCCGCGGCTGGGCGACCTCGGTGCTCGAACGTCCGGAGATGCGCGAGCAGTTCGCGCGCTTCTTCGAACGCGCGGACAGCTTCGCGCTCGGCGTGTGCAACGGGTGCCAGATGCTCGCGCAGCTCAAGCCGATCATCTCCGGCGCCGAACATTGGCCGCGCTTCCTGCGCAATCGCAGCGAACAGTACGAAGCGCGCCTGGCCCTGCTGGAAGTGTTCGATTCGCCGTCGGTCTTCCTGCACGACATGGCCGGTGCGCGCATTCCGGTGGCGGTGGCGCACGGCGAAGGCCGCGCGGCGTTCGCCGACCAGGCCGACGCCGAGCGTGCGCTGGTCGCGCTGCGCTATGTGCATGGCGACGGCAAGCCGGCCACGGTGTACCCGGCGAATCCGAACGGCTCCCCGGATGCCATCGCGGGCCTGACCACCACCGACGGCCGCGTGACCATCCTGATGCCGCATCCGGAACGCACGCTGCGCAGCGCGAACTACAGCTGGGCGCCGCGCGACTGGCCCGACGACAGCCCGTGGATGCGGATCTTCCGCAACGCGCGGAAGTGGGTGGGGTAAGCCGCGAATTCCCCCGACCGGCCCCCTACACCACCTCTGCTAGAGTCGGGCGATCATGAACGCCATCGTCAACCCCTCCGAATCCGGCGTCGAGGTTGCCGCCGACGACCGCATCGTCGCCGCGCTGGTCGAACGCGGGCGCCTCAAGGACGCCGACCTCGCCCGCGCGCGCCGCCTGCAGGAAGAAACCGGCGGCAGCCTGCTCGGCCTGCTCGCGCGACTGGGCCTGGTGTCCGAGCGCGACCACGCCGAAACCGCGTCGGCCGTCCTCGGCCTGCCGCTGGTCAGTTCGAAGGACGCCCCCGAGTTGCCGCCCGAATCGGTCGTGCTCTCGGTGAAGTTCATGAAGCAATTCCACGTCGTGCCCGTCGCCGAACGCGACAACGTGGTCGACGTGCTGATCGCCGATCCGCAAGACTTGTACGCGCTCGACGCCGTGCGCCTGGCCACCGGCCGCGACGTGCGCCCGAACATCGCGCTGCGTTCGGAAATCGACGACCTCATCGAACGCTGGCACGGCCAGGGCCGCAGCGCGATGGGCGCGATCATCGAAACGGCCGAGGGCGAAACCGGCGACATGGACGATGTCGAGCACCTGCGCGACCTGGCGTCCGAAGCGCCCGTCATCCGCCTGGTGAACCTGATCATCCAGCGCGCGGTCGAACTGCGCGCCTCGGACATCCACATCGAACCCTTCGAAAACCGCCTGAAGGTGCGCTATCGCGTCGACGGCGTGCTGGAGGAATCGGAAAGCCCGCCGGCCAACCTCACCGCAGCGATCATCAGCCGCATCAAGATCATGGCGAAGCTCAACATCGCCGAACGCCGCCTGCCGCAGGACGGCCGCATCATGCTGCGCGTGCAGGGCAAGGAACTGGACCTGCGCGTGAGCACGATGCCCACCTCGCACGGCGAGAGCGTGGTGATGCGCCTGCTCGACCGCGAGACGGTGGTGTTCGATTTCGAGCGCCTGGGCTTCACCGAGGAATTCCTGCCGCAGTTCCGTCACGTGCTCGAACAACCGCACGGCATCCTGCTGGTGACGGGCCCGACCGGTTCGGGCAAGACCACCACGCTGTACACCGCGCTGAGCAAGCTCAATACCAGCGACGTCAAGATCATCACCGTCGAAGATCCGGTGGAATACCAGATCGAAGGCATCAACCAGATCCAGGCCAAGCCGCAGATCGGGTTGGACTTCGCCAACGCGTTGCGCTCGATCGTGCGACAGGACCCGGACATCATCATGATCGGCGAAATGCGCGACCTGGAAACCGCGCGCATCGCGATCCAGTCCGCGCTCACCGGCCACCTGGTGCTCTCCACGCTGCATACCAACAACGCGGCCGGCGGCATCACGCGCCTGCTGGACATGGGCGTGGAGGATTACCTGCTGACCTCGACGGTCAACGGCATCCTCGCCCAGCGCCTGGTGCGCCGCCTGCATACCGAAAGCGCGGAGCGCTATCGCGCCTCGCCCGAGGAAATCGAGAAGTTCGGCCTGCGCAAGTACCAGCCCGAAGGCGACATCCACCTGTATCGCCCACGTGCTTCGGAGTTTTCGCCCTCCGGTTACCTCGGGCGCACGACGATCATGGAGTTCCTCGTGATGAACGACGAACTGCGTCGCGCCGTCATGCGCCACGCCGGCATGGGCGAACTCGAACAGCTGGCGCGCACTTCCGGCGGCATGCGCACGATGTACGAGGACGGCATCGTCAAGGCGCTCGCGGGCGTCACCACCATCGAAGAAGTCCTGCGCGTCACCGAAGACGCATAAACCCATGCCCCTATTCCGCTACAAGGCGCTCAACAACCGCGGCGAAATGCTCGACGGCCAGATGGAAGCCGGCAGCGCGGGCGAAGTGGCCTTGCGCCTGCAGGAACAGGGGCATCTGCCGGTCGAAACGCGGCTGGCATCCGAAGGCGGCGGTGAATCGGCGTGGCGCGCCCTGTTCAAGCCCAAGCCCTTCGCCGGCGAACGGCTGGTGCAGTTCACGCAACAACTGGCGACCCTGCTCGGCGCGGGGCAACCGCTCGATCGCGCGCTGACCATCCTGCTGGAACTGCCCGAAGACGAAGCGGCCAAGCGCACCGTCGCCGACATCCGCGATGCCGTGCGCGGCGGCAGCGCGTTGTCCACGGCGCTGGAGCGCCAGCACGGCACGTTCTCGCGGCTGTACGTCAACATGGTGCGCGCCGGCGAAGCCGGCGGCACGCTGCACGAAACCCTGCAGCGCCTGGGCGAATATCTCGAACGCAGCCGCGCGTTGCGGGGGCGCGTGGTCAATGCGCTGATCTATCCGGCGATCCTGCTGCTCGTCGTCGGCGGCGCGCTGTTGTTCCTGCTGGGCTACGTCGTGCCGCAGTTCTCGTCGATGTACGCCAGCCTCGATGCGCAACTGCCGTGGTTTTCGCGGATGGTGCTGGGCCTGGGCCTGTTCGTGCGCGACTGGTGGATCGTCATCGTCGTGCTGCCGGCGCTGGCGCTGTGGTGGTTCGACCGCAAGCGGCGGGATCCGGCCTTCCGCGCCCGCTTCGATGAATGGCTGTTGGGCAAGAAGATCGTCGGCCCGCTGATCGCGCGGCTGGAAACCGCGCGGCTGGCGCGCACGCTGGGCACGCTGCTGCGCAATGGTGTCCCCTTGCTGACCGCGCTGGGCATCGCGCGCAACGTGATGGGGAACCTCATGCTGCAAGCGGATGTCGAATCCGCCGCCAACGACGTGAAGAGCGGCGTCGGCCTGTCGACGGCACTCGGCAAGGGCAAGCGTTTTCCCCGCCTGGCCCTGCAGATGATCCAGGTGGGCGAGGAATCCGGCGCGCTCGACACCATGCTGCTGAAGACCGCCGACACGTTCGAAGCCGAAACCGGGCAAGCGCTGGACCGCATGCTGGCCGCGCTCGTCCCCGTCATCACGCTGGTGCTCACCGCCGTCGTCGGCGTCGTGATCATGGCCGTGCTGATGCCCATCTACGACCTCACCAACGCCATCGGATGACCGCCATGAACCGAAACGCCAGGGCCCCCGTCGCCCGCGCCGCACAGTCGGGCTTCAGCCTGATCGAAATCATCATCGTCGTCGTGCTCATCGGCGGCATCGTCGCCTTCGCGGCCACGCGCATCCTCGGCGGCAGCGATCGCGCCAAGGTCAACCTCGCCAAGGCGCAGGTGCAGACCATCGCCGAGAAAGTGCAGCAATACGAACAGGACACCGGCACGTTGCCGCCCACGCTCAACGCGCTCGTGCAAAGCGATGCCAGCGGTTGGCTCGGTCCCTACGCCAAGGCCGCCGAGCTCAACGATCCCTGGAACCATCCCTTCGCCTACAAGACGCCGGGCGAGGGCAAGCCGTTCGACCTGATGAGCCTGGGCAAGGATGGCAAGCCGGGCGGCACAAGCGTCGACGGCGACATCGCGTTCGAATAACCGCATGCGCCCGGTCGCGTTACCGCGCGGCTTCACGCTGCTCGAAGTGCTGATGGTGCTGCTGCTGATCGCAGTGGCCAGCGGCATCGCGGCCGCGGCGATCACCGGCGGCTTCTCCGGCATGCGCCTGCGCGCCGATGCCAAGGAGATCGCCGCGCAATTGCGCTACACGCGTGCGCAGGCGATTTCGACCGGTGAATCGCAACGTTTCATCATCGATCCGGCCGCGCACACCTGGGCCGCGCCGAACGACCGCGGCGGCACCGTCGACAAGAAATTCGGCATCACCTTCACCGGCGCGCGCGAAGTGAAGCCGGCCAACGGCATCGGCGGCATCGTGTTCTTCTCCGACGGCGCCTCCACCGGCGGGCGCGTGCAACTCAGCGAGAAAAACGCCGCGTGGAATATCGACGTCGCGTGGCTCACTGGCGAAGTGAAAGTCCGTCGCAGCGAGGTGGCGCGATGATCCTGCGGCATCGCGCGGCCGGCTTCACGCTGATCGAAGTGATCCTCGCCTTCGCGTTGCTCGCGCTCGGGCTGACGATCCTGCTGGGCATCCTGTCGGGCGCGACCAAGCAGGTGCGGTGGGCCGACGACGCGGGGCGCGCGGCGATGCACGCGCAGACGCTGCTCGCGCAACAGGGCGTCGGCGAACCGCTCGAGCAAGGGCACAAGGAAGGCGATTTCGAACAGGGCCGTTACCGCTGGACGCTCGACGTCGAACCCTGGCGCGACCCGAGCATCGTTTCCGAAAACCCGCAGCCGCAGGATCCCAACGCGGCGAAGCTGTTCGAGATCAACCTGAAGATGCAGTGGGGCGATGGGTCTCCGCGTAATCGCTTGCAGGTCCAGTCCCTGCGCCTGGTCGCGCCGACCCTGCAGGGAGGCATGCGATGAGCGTGCCTGTTCGCAGCCGTCAGCGCGGCTTCTCGCTGATCGAAGTCCTGCTGGCGACGATGCTGCTCGCCGCGGGCCTCGCGCTTGCCTTCGCATCCCTGCGCGCCGCGACGGCCACCGCCACGCGCGGCGAAGACATCGCGCAGCGCAACGAGCACATGCGCGCGGTCGAACTGTTCCTGCGCCGGCGCATCGGCGGCGCGCGCCCCGTGCAGTTCGGCCTCAACCAGGACACCGGCATGCCGCGGCGCTTCGAAGGCGACGCAACACACATGCGCTTCGTCGCCGACCTGCCCGATTACCTCGGGCGCGGCGGGCCCTATCTGCACGAACTCACGCTCGTCGATGGCGACGACGGGCAACGCCTCGAAGTCGCCTTCACCCTGGTGCTTGCGGGCGAAACCAAGGCCGAGACGCCGCCGCGCCCACCGGAAGTCCTCGCAGGCCCGTTGCGCGAAGCGACCTTCCGCTATCGCGCGATGAAGGCGGACAACACGCTGGGCGATTGGCAGGATCAGTGGACGGCGGGCGATCGGCTGCCCCTGCAAGTCGAAGTCACGCTGCGCGACGCCGATGGGCGCGCGTGGCCGCCGATGGTGATGGCGTTGCCGCTCGCGGCGGGTTACGTGGGGTCGGCGTTGTGAGCGCGCGCCGTTCGCATCGCAGGCAACGCGGCATCGCGCTGCTGCTCGTGCTGTGGATGATCGCCCTGCTCACCGCGCTCGTCGGTGCGTTCGCGCTGACGGCGAAAATCGAAGGCCTGCAGGGGCGCGTGTTGCATCGCGGCGTGATCGCCGACGAAGTGGCGCGCGCCGGTTTCGAATATGCACTCACGCGCGTCGTCGAACCCGACCCGCGCCGCCAGTGGCGCCCCGACGGGCGCGACTACGACTGGAAGTTCGCCGACGCCGACGTCAAGGTTTCGCTCACCGACGAAAACGGGAAGATCGACCTCAACCAGGCGGACATGCCCTTGCTGGCGGCGCTGTTCCAACAGCAGGGCGGCATGTCGATGGAGGACGCGCGGCAGATCGCGGCCGCGGTGATGGACTGGCGCGACCCGGACCTGCTCACGCAGCCCGAAGGCGGCGCCGAAGACCCCGATTACGCGTCGGCCGAACGCCCCTACGGCGCGAAGGACGCGCCCTTCGAAAGCGTCGCCGAACTCGAACAGGTGCTGGGCATGACGCCCGCGTTGTACGCGAAGGTCGCGCCCGACCTGACCGTCTTCAGTGGCCGCACGCGCCCCGACCCGGCGTTCGCCTCGGCGCCGGTCCTGCAGGCGATGGGCCTGGACCCCGAACCCACGATCGCGCGCCGCCGTGCATGGGATCCGTCTTCCGGGCAACCGGCGCCGGTCCTGGAAGGCGGCGAGCCTTTAGTGAGCAGCGGCAGCGGCACGTATAGTATCGACAGCCGTGCACGGCTTCGCGATGGACGCGAAGCGAGGCTGCGCGTCGTGGTGCGTGCGGGGGGCAACGGCCTGCCGGGCTCCGCGTACACGCCGCTGCGCTGGGAGGAGGGAGCATCGCCGCGATGAATGCACTGCGCGACCGTATCGGCCGCATCCAGACTCGTGTCCTGCCGGGCGCGGGTGGATGGCTGTCGTGGTGGTCGCGCGCGCTCGCCGCGTGGTTGCCGATGCGCTGGCGCACCGCGCTGGGCCTGGGCCGAGATCGTCTCCTGCTCTCGCAGGACGCCGGCACGGGCGAAGATGCATTGCAGGTTCGCCTGCAGGCCGGCGACGTCGACGCCGCCGCGATCCGCGACATCGGCCGGCTCCCCGCCGGCGAAGACCTCGGCATCGACGCCGATCCCCTCGCCACGGTGCTCACCCCTTCGATCGCCGACCTGACGCGCTGGCTCGTCATGCCCGCATCGACGGGGTTGCGCCGGCGCCTGACCTTGCCCGCCGCCGCCGCCGAACGCCTGCGCGACGTGGTGTCCTTCGAAATCGATCGGCAGACGCCCTTCACCGCGGAGACGGCGGCCTACGACGCGCGCATCCTCGGCCGTCGCGCGAGCGACGGCCAGCTGGATGTCGAACTCGTCGCCGTTCCGCTGACCGCGATCCAGCCGCGCATGGCCGCGCTGGGCGGGATCCAGTCGACGCTCTCGGGCATCGACCTGTCCGACAACAACGGCGTCCCGCTCGGCGTGAATCTCCTGCCGCCGGCGCAACGCCGTCATCGCGCCGATCCGCTGGCGCGATGGAACTGGGTGTTCGGCGTGGTCGCGTTGCTCGCCCTCGGCCTGGCGCTCTGGCAGATCCTCGAGAACCGCCGCGCCGCCGCCGATGCTTTCGAACAACAGGTTTCCGCGCAGAGCGCGAAGGCGCGCACCGCCTCGCAGCGTCGCCAGGAACTGGTCGACATGGTCGAAGGCCAGGCCTATCTCGACCAGATGCGTCGCGGCCGGCCGAGCGCGATCGAAGTGATCGACGAACTCACGCGCCGCCTGCCCGACTCGACCTACATGGAAAAGGTCGCCATCGAAAACGACAAGCTCACGCTGATCGGATTGAGCAGCGAAGCCTCCTCGCTCGTGCAGCGCCTCGAAGGATCGCCCCTGTGGCGTGCGCCGGCGTTGACCGGCGCGCTGCAGCCCGATCCGCGATCGGGCCGCGACCGCTTCACGCTGACGGCCGACATCGCGGTCGTGCAACCCACCGTGCAGAACCGCCAGGAGACCGCGACCAGTGGCCCCGGCAACGACTGACCGCGATCGCTGGCTCGCGCTCGGCCTGCTCGTGGCCGCGCTCGCCCTGGCGTACTTCGTGCTGCTGCATCCGTGGTGGACGGTGCCGATGATGGACACCGAAGACCGCATCGCGACCCTGCAGGCGCGCGAGTTGCGCGTGCGCACGCAGCTGGCGCAGGCGCCCGCCGTCGAACGCCGCCTGGTGCAAGTGCGCGAAGCGCTGCGCGGTCGTCCCGGTTTCCTGCCCGAAGCCACGCCGGAACTCGCGACGGCAGGCCTGGTGCAACGCCTGGAAACCGTCGTCGTGCAGGCGAGCCCCGGCAACCGCAGTTGCGCGATCACCAATCGCTCGCCGTTGTCCGAACAGCGCCCGGCCGAACGTTTCCCGCGCGTCACCGTGCAGGTGCGCCTGCGTTGCGGCGCCGGTGAACTGGCCAGCGTGCTGCATTCGCTGGAAAGCGGCAGCCCGCGCGTGTTCATCGAAAACCTCAACATCCTCGCGCAGCGTTACTTCTACATGCCGGGGCAGGGCAAGGCGCAGAGCGGCGGCCTGGACGTGAGCTTCGACCTGTACGGCTTCATCGCCCCGCGCCCGGCCGCGAAGACGGCGCGCGCGCCGGCGCCGACGCAGGCACCGCCGCCGGAAGACGTGCCCGTGTCGGAGCCGGGAGGTCTCAATGAGACTGAGTGACGCCGGCCCGCGCACCTGGCTGCTCGCGACCGTCGCCGGCTGGGCTTTGCTCGCTTGGGTGCTCGCACTCGTGGGCATGGGCGGGCGCATCGGCACCTTGCCCGACGATCCCTCGCTCTCGCGCGCCCTGCCGGACGTGCCGAAACTGCAGCCCGAACGCATCGGCCCCATCGCGCAATACGCCGAAACCGCGCAGCGCCCGCTGTTTTCCGAAGACCGTCGCCCGCAACCGTTCTCGCTGCAACCGCAGGGCGACGAGAATGCGGCGCAGCAGTTCGAATTCGTGCTCACCAGCGTGTTGATCACGCCGAAGTTGCAGATGGCGATCATCACGCCCACCAACGGCGGCCAACCGATCCGCATGAAGCAGGATGAAGCGCCGGCCGAAGCGCAAGGGTGGCGCCTGGTGTCGCTGGAACCGCGCGCGGCCACCTTCATCGGCCCGCAGGGCGAGAAGCGCATGGAGTTGCGCACCTTCGACGGCAAGGGCGGCACTGCGCCGACCACGACGGCCGCACCCGACATCACCATGGATGCGCCGGCCGACGCGACGTCCGTCGCCGCGCCCCCGCCGGTTCCACCGCCGGCCGCCGCCAACGCGACCGCACCGCAGCAAACGGGTTCGACCCTCGAGGAGGCCCCGATGACGCCCGAGCAACAGATGGACGCGATCCGCAAACGCATCGAGCAACGTCGCGCGCAACTGCGCCAGGAAGCGCAGCAACAAAACAACCAGAAGACTCCGGCGCAATGAGCAGAGAGCGAGCCATGACGAATTTCCGATCCAGACTCGCGACGCTCGCGATCACCGCCTGCCTCGTGGCGATCGCCGGTTGCACCTCGCAACCGGTGGCCACGATCAAGAAGGAAGGCGATCGCGGCGTACCGGTCATCCAGTCCAACCTGCCGCGCCCGCAGATGGACACGACCACGGGCACGACGACCACGCCCGTCGGCGAGACGCCGGCGGCCGAAGGCGCGCCGACGGCGCAGCTCAAGCGCGGCACCGGCGAAGTGATCAACCGCAGCGCGGCGAGTGCGCCGCCACCGAACCTGGGCGGCAGCTCGGGCGCGGCGACGTTCAACTTCGAAGGCGAATCGCTGCACGCGGTGGTCAAGGCGATCCTCGGCGACATGCTCGGGCAGAACTACGTGATCGCACCGGGCGTGCAGGGCACCGTGACGTTGGCCACGCCGCGCCCGGTGAGCCCGGCGCAGGCGATGTCGCTGCTCGAACAGGTGCTGGGCTGGAACAACGCGCGCATGGTGTATGCCGACGGGCGCTACAACATCGTCGCCGCCGATGCCGCGCTCGCCGGCACGGTCGCGCCGCGCACCGGTTCGCCCGCGCTCGCGCGCGGCTACGAGGCACGCGTGGTGCCGCTGCGCTTCATCTCCGCCGAGGAGATGAAGAAGGTGCTGACGCCCTACGCGCGCCCGAATGCGATCATCACCACCGACAACGCGCGCAACGTCATCACCATCGGCGGCACGCGCGCCGAACTCGAAAACTACATGCGGACGATCGAAATCTTCGACGTCGACTGGCTCAAGGGCATGTCGGTGGGCGTGTTCCCGCTGAAGTCCGGCAAGGCCAGCAAGGTCGTCGGGGATCTCGAAAAAGTGTTCGGCGAGACGAGCAAGTCGCCGGTGGCCGGCATGTTCCGCTTCATGCCGCTGGACGGCGCGAACGCGGTGCTCGTGATCACCTCGCAGCCGCGCTATCTCGACGAAATCCAGTCGTGGCTCGATCGCATCGAAGGCGCGGGCGGCGAAGTGCAGCTGTTCTCCTACGAGCTGAAGTACGTCAAGGCCAAGGACCTCGCCGACCGCCTCGCGCAGGTGTTCGGCGGCAGCAGCCGCGGCAACTCTGACCAGGGCACGGGCTCGCCCTCGCTGATGCCGGGCCTGGAGTCGACCGAGATCAAGGACAGCGGCGTCGACAGCAACGGCACGAGCAATGCCTCGCTCGGCGGCGATTCGTCCGACAACTCCGGTGGCGGCCTGGGCGAAGGCATGTCGCTCAATCCGCGAAACGGCGGCGGCAACGGCAACGTCACGTTGCAGGTCGACGGCGGTACCGTCGGCGTTGCGGCGGTCGATGAAACCAACACCTTGCTTGTGCGTGCGAATGCCGGCGCTTGGGCCTCGATCCGCGACGTGATCGAGCGCCTCGACACGATGCCGCTGCAAGTGCACATCGAGGCGCAGGTGGCGGAGGTGAAGCTCACGGGCGACCTGCGCTACGGCGTGAACTGGTATTTCGAGAATGCGATTCCGGATCCGACGCTCCGTGCGCTTGCGCTTGGGCGTTCGATCTGGGGGTCGACGGCGGGCAGTGCAGGTGGAGTCGCAACGGACGGCGAGGGTGGCATTACCGGCGGCATGTCGTTCACCTTCCTCGGCCCCAACGCCATGGCGGTGATCAATGCGCTGGATCGCGTCACCGACGTCAATCTGTTGCAGACGCCCTCGGTGGTGGTGCGAAACAATGCCGAAGCGACGTTCAATGTCGGCAGCCGCATCCCGATCGAGTCGGTCAGCGTCAACACCGGCAATGCGGACCCTACGAACACCATTAGCCAAGTGCAGTACTTGGATACCGGTACCATCCTCAAGGTGCGTCCGCGTATCACGAAGGACGGGATGGTATTTCTGGACCTCGTGCAAGAAGTCAGTACGCCGGGCCCGCAGACAGCGAGCAACGCCAACGTGCGAATCGACACGCGTCGTCTAAAGACCGAAGCTGCGATCCAGAGTGGCGAAACTGTGATGCTGGCCGGTCTGATCCAGGACGAGCGCTCAAAGGGCGCATCGGGCATTCCGGGCCTGAGCCGCATACCGTGGATTGGCGGCTTGTTTGGCACCCAATCTACTGGCACTTCGCGTACGGAGGTCATCGTGCTGCTCACGCCGACCATCATTCGTAACCCGCAGGAAGCGCGCGACCTCACCGACGAATACGGCCAGAAGTTCCGCGCGCTCGAACCGCTCTATCGCAAGTAAGGATTCGCGGTTTCGCTGGAGCAGGAGGGAAGGCTGACGGCGATGTAGCGTCGCAGCCTTCTAGTCGCAAAGTCAGTGCAGGAGAAATCCTCTGCGAAGGAGACGGACCCACCGTCTCATCAAGGAGGCACGATGCACCATCGACTCGCACTTCTCGTCGCGCTGGCCGCGGCGGCGGCACCGTTGACGGTTGCCGCACAGGTCTCGAACGGTAACTTCTCGAGTGGCTTCGCATCCTGGACGGTCGGAGATGCGGTGTATGCGCAAGGCGCCGCAACCTGTTCGACTGCGGCGTACACCGAAACGACCAAGAACACGGGCAGCAAGGGCACGGCGCCGGCATCGGGCACCGTTGCGCAAGTCACGCCGTTCATCATCTATGCGCCGGGCGCGTGGTCGTTGTGCCGCCAGGTCGAGCAGATGGTCTACGTGCCCATGGGCAAACAACTGAAGTTCTCCGCCAAGCTCGGCAACGGCATCTATGGATCGCAGTACCAGATCGAATCCGTCAGCCTCGCGGTGCACGTCGTCGAAGGCACGCAGGACACCATGCTGTTTTCACAGACCGGGCGGAACGTCGTGTGCGGATATGGGGAGGCTCCATGTCCCATCTACCGCTCGCACGTAGTCGACATGTCGCCCTATTGGGGAAAGACCGTAAGATTGGTCTTCAGGGGCAACACCGGAGTCAGGAATGGCCAACTTGGCGGCATCAGCGAGCCCAGCTATGCCTTCGTGGATGACGTCCGGCTCGAATGACGTTTGTTGCGCCGCCGCGAGGCGGCGCTTTTCCTGACCATGGCGCCCATCGTCGTCCTGCCCGTATCGGTCGACGATGGCGCGCTCGATGCGTGCCTGGCCGCCATCGATGCCGGGACGCAGCCGGGGACGCGGGTGTGGCTTGCCGACGACGCACGCGCCGGTCCGCGCGAACACGCCATCATCCAGGCCTGGCTGGCGCGGACGCCGATGGAAGCCCACTACACGCGCCGGCAGCGCATGGTCGGCGACGTCGCGCACCTGGACGAAGTGCTCAATGCCTGCGGCGATTCGGATGTCGTCGTCCTCGCGCCCGATGCGCAACCCGCGCCCGGGTGGCTCACGCAATTGACCGCCTGTTTCGCGCGCGATTCGTCGATCGCCACCGCAACGCCCTGGAGCAACGCCGGTGAAGTCGCCGCGTGGCCGCGGGTCGGCGAGATCGCGCCGCTGCCCGCCGACCTCGAACGCATCGCGCGTGCCTGTGCCGCGATGGCGCCCACGCATCCGGAATTGCCGGCTGCGGTCGGCCACGCCGTGTTGTTGCGCGGTCGCGCGCGGCAACGCGCGGGCGGGCTCGACGCGGCGAGTTACGCGTCGTGGATGGCCGCCCTGATCGACCTGTCGCTGCGCCTGTCGGGCCTGGGCTGGCGCAACGCGCTGTGCGAAACCGCGTTCGTCGCGCGCCCGGGCGAAGGCTTTCCCTTCGATGGCGACATGGATGCGCTCGCCGCGCGCTGGCCGGCCTGGCACTCGCGCCTGGCGCAGTTCCTGATGAACGATCCCTTGCGCCACGTGCGCGAGGAACTCACCGCGACGCTGTCCACCGTCGGGCCGCCGGCGCCGCAGCGGGAGTTGTTCGCATGACCGACGGCCCCATCGCGGTGGTTGTCGTCGCGCACGAAAGCGCGGACACGCTCGAGGATTGCCTCTTGCGGCTGCGCAACGCGCGCGAGGTCGGGCAGGTCCGCATCATCGACAACGGCTCGGGCGACGGCACCTTGCAGATCATGCAACGCCACGCCGCCGCGGACCCGCGCGTGCGTTTCGTCGCCAATCCCGACAACCCGGGCTTCGCGACGGCCTGCAACCAGGGCGCTTCCGAATGCGACGCGCCATGGCTCGCCTTCGTCAATCCCGATTGCCTGGTCGAACCGGACACGTTGCAGCGTTTGCGCGAAGCCGCCGAAGACCTCGGTGGCGCGGCCATCGTCGGCGCCGACCAGGTCGATGCCAATGGCGTGCGCGATGCCGCGGCGCGCCGGCGCGACCCGGATTTCGCGGCGATGCTGCATTCGCCGTCGAACGCGAACCTCGGCGTGCCGATGGACGCGGACGAGCCCTTGCAGCGCGTCGATGCGATCTCCGGTGCGTTGATGCTGCTGCCGCGCGTCTTGTTCGATCGCTTGCAGGGGTTCGACACGCAGTATCGGTTGCACGCCGAAGATCTCGATCTGTGTCGCCGCGCCCGTGCGCTCGGCGCCACGGTGGCGGTCGCCAACGACGTGCAGGTCGTGCACGTGCGCGGGGTGTCGTCGCGTGCGCGGCCGGTCTTTGTCGAATGGCACAAGCACCGCGGCCTGTGGCGGTATTTCCGCAAGTTCGAAGCGCTGCAGCGATCGACGCTGCAACGCCTCGGGGTGTTCGCGCTCATCTGGGCACGCTTCCCCTTCGCGACGGCGCGCGCCCTGTGGCGCGCGCTCGCCGGTTGACGGCTCAGTACTTCACGAACTGCCACTTCGCGTTGTCGGAGGCATCGCACGCCCACGCAGTCACCGTTTCGCCTTCCGGAACGACGCTGCCGCGACGCGCGTGGAGGCATTGCCCGGTGCCGACGTTCTGCACCTGCCAGAACGCCCGCATCTCGCCGATCGGCGCCGGCGATTCGAAACCCGCTTCGACGATGCGCCATTGGCTGTTCAAGCCGGCGATGCAGGTGTCGTAAACGACCGCGCTGCCACCGTCCATCAGGCACGTGCCGTCGACGGGGCCGTCGAAGCGGAAGGTCGTGGCCGCGGCATCGACCGGAACGAAGCGCAGGTTGCTGCGACCGTTGTTGCTGCACGCCACCGACACGGGAAACTCGTCGAGGCTCATGCATTGACCGTCGATGTCCGAACGCATTGCGAGCGCACCGCTCGGCACGCGTGCGCCCTGGCGACTGACCATCCACGTCGGGCCCTGGCCCAAGCCGAAGCTGCACGTCGTCTGCGCCGCGACACCCAACGAGAAGTCCAGGCACATGCCGGTCTGCTGGCTGCGGATCATCGCGTTGCCCGGGTTGCCTTCCGAGTGATTCACGTCCCAGCGTTGCGACAGCGCGCCGTCGCAGGTGAAGGCTTCAACCATGTCGCCGGGCGCCGAACCGGGTTCGGCATTCAGGCAGCCCTGCGACTTCACGTTGCGGATCTGGTAACCGCCCTGCACGGCGGGTTCGAACTGGAACATCTGCCCGTGGCCCACCGTGAGGCATTGGGCCTGCATCACCTTGAAGCCGTAGTCGGGCGGGTCGGGGATGTGCAGGCAGGCATTCGCGTCGGGCCCGTCGAACATCGCCAGCTGCACCGGCACGTCGGTGGGCGGTGCATCGGCGAAGGCGGGCAGGGCGGCGCAACACAGGGACAGCGCAAGCAATGAACGGATCATCGGAACCTCCTCTCCTGAAGGAAGTCCAGCGTTGCGCACCGACCTGCGTTGCGTCGCTCAGCGCACGGCGCGACATTCGCGCGCCGATTCGCTCACCAAGCCGGAATCAGCCGCGCGCGGCGTTGATTGTGTCTCGCAGCTCGCGTGCAGCGCGCCCTGCGGCGTCAGCGAAATCGGCGCCGGACGAGGCGTAGAGGATCGCGCGCGAGGAACTGACCAGCAGCCCGGTGCCGTCCTGCGTCGATGCATTGCGCACGACCGCTTCGGCATCGCCGCCTTGCGCACCCACGCCCGGCACGAGGATCGGCATCTCACCGATGATGGCGCGCACTTCGCGCAGTTGTTCGGGCCACGTGGCGCCCACGACGAGGGCGCAATTGCCGTTCGTGTTCCACTCGTTGGCGACTTTCTCGGCGACGTGCTGGTACAGCGGGCGGCCATCGACGATCAGGTCCTGCAGGTCGCCCGCGCCGGGATTCGAGGTGCGGCACAGGATGACCACGCCGCGGTCGGCGCGATCGAGGAAGGGCTGCACCGAATCGCGCCCGAGATAGGGATTGGCGGTGACCGCATCGGCGGCGTAGCGATCGAAGGCTTCGCGCGCGTACTGCTGCGCCGTGCTGCCGATGTCGCCGCGCTTGGCGTCGAGGATCACCGGAATGCCGGGATGCCGCGCATGGATGTGCGCGATGAGGCGATGTAGCGCATCTTCCGCGCCGAGCGCAGCGAAGTGCGCGATCTGCGGCTTGAACGCGCAGGCGTAGTCCGCCGTCGCATCGACGATGTCGCGGCAGAAGGCGAAGACCGCGTCGTCGTCGTGCGCGAACGACGCGGGGAACTTCGCCGGCTCCGGATCGAGCCCCACGCAGACGAGGGAGTTGCTGGACGACCAACGATCCTTCAGCGCCTGCATGAACTGCATCGATCGCTCCTTTACTTGAGGGCCTTGAAACGCAGGCGGTGCGGCTTCGCGCCTTCTTCGCCGAGGCGACGCTTCTTGTCTTCTTCGTACTCGCGGTAGTTGCCCTGGAAGAACTCCACGTGCGAGTCGCCTTCGAAGGCGAGGATGTGCGTGGCGATGCGGTCCAGGAACCAGCGGTCGTGCGAGATGACGAAGGTGTTGCCGGGGAATTCGAGCAACGCGTCTTCCAGCGCGCGGAGCGTTTCGACGTCGAGATCGTTGGACGGTTCGTCGAGCAGCAGCACGTTGCCGCCCTGCAGCAGCGTCTTGGCCAGGTGCAAACGGCCGCGCTCACCGCCGGACAGCGCGCCGACCATCTTCTGCTGGTCCTGGCCCTTGAAGTTGAAGCGGCCGATGTAGGCGCGCGACTGGATCTCGATGCCGTTGATGTTGAGGATGTCCGCGCCGCCGGAGACTTCCTGGAAGACGTTGTGGTTGCCTTCCAGCTTGTCGCGGCTCTGGTCGACGTAGGCCAGCTTGACGGTGGAACCCATCTCGATCGAACCGCTATCTGGCGTTTCCTGGCCGATGATCATGCGGAACAGCGTCGACTTGCCGGCGCCGTTGGGGCCGATGATGCCGACGATCGCGCCGGCGGGGACCATGAAGCTGAGGTCGTCGATCAGCAGGCGCTCTCCGAAACGCTTGGAGACGTTTTTGAACTCCAGCACCTTCGCGCCGAGGCGTTCGCCCGGCGGGATGAAGATTTCATTGGTTTCCTGGCGGCGCTGGTAGTCGACCGACTGCAGTTCCTCGATGCGCTGCAAGCGCGCCTTGCCCTTCGAACGGCCGCCCTTGGCGTTCTGGCGGGCCCACTCGAGTTCCTTCTGGATCGCCTTCTGGCGCGCCTTTTCGCCCGACTCTTCCTGCTTCAGGCGCTCGTCCTTCTGGATGAGCCACTGCGTGTAGTTGCCCTTCCACGGGATGCCGCGGCCGCGATCGAGTTCGAGGATCCACTCGGCGGCGTTGTCGAGGAAGTAGCGGTCGTGGGTGACGGCCACCACGGTGCCCGGGAAGCGGGCGAGGAATTGCTCCAGCCACTCGACCGACTCGGCGTCCAGGTGGTTGGTCGGTTCGTCGAGCAGCAGCATGTCCGGCTTCTGCAGGAGCAGGCGGCACAGCGCGACGCGGCGCTTCTCGCCACCGGAGAGCTTGCCGACGATGGCCTCCCACGGCGGCAGGCGCAGCGCGTCGGCGGCGACTTCGAGCTGGTTTTCCAGGGTGTGGGCGTCGCCGGCGGCCAGGATCGACTCCAGGCGCTGCTGCTCGGCGGCGAGCTTGTCGAAGTCCGCGCCTTCCTCGGCGTAGGCCTCGTAGATGCGGTCGAGCGCGGCCTGGGCCTGCAGCACCTCGCCGACGCCTTCTTCCACGGCCTCGCGCACGGTCATGGCCGGGTCCAGCTGCGGTTCCTGCGCCAGGTAGCCGACCTTGATGCCCGGCTGCGGGCGGGCTTCGCCGCTGAAGTCGGTGTCCACGCCGGCCATGATCTTCAGGACGGTCGACTTGCCGGCGCCGTTGAGGCCCAGCAGGCCGATCTTGGCGCCCGGGAAGAAGGACAGCGAGATGTCCTTGATGATCTGGCGCTTCGGCGGCACCGTCTTGGAGACGCCGTTCATGGTGTAGATGTATTGCATCGATGCTCCGCAGGCGGGCGCGGGCGAGCTGCCGGAGAGCAGGGCCGCGAGGGGTATTCGGGATCGCGGGATTATAGGGGACGCCGGCCGCCGGGGCGCCCCGAAACGCTAAACTTGCCGCCTTTCCCCACGCCTCCGGACCGCCGAATGTTCCCTCGCGACGCCCGCATCGAAGGTTTCGACCCCGAACTGTCAGCCGCCATCGCCGGCGAGAACCGCCGCCAGGAAGACCACGTCGAGCTGATCGCGTCGGAAAACTACGCCAGCCCGCGCGTGATGGAAGCGCAGGGCAGCCAGCTGACCAACAAATACGCCGAGGGCTATCCCGGCAAGCGCTATTACGGCGGCTGCGAATACGTCGACGTCGCCGAGCGCCTGGCGATCGAACGGTGCAAGCAGCTGTTCGGCGCCGACTACGCGAACGTGCAGCCGCATTCGGGTTCGCAGGCCAACCAGGCCGTGTACCTGGCCTTGCTGAATCCGGGCGACACGATCCTCGGCATGTCGCTCGCCCACGGCGGCCACCTCACGCATGGCGCGAAGGTGAACATCAGCGGCAAGCTCTTCAACGCCGTGCAGTACGGCGTGGACGAGAAGGGCCTGATCGATTACGCCGAAGTCGAGCGCCTGGCGCTGGAACACAAGCCGAAGATGATCGTCGCCGGCTTCAGCGCGTACTCGCAGGTCGTGGACTGGGCGAAGTTCCGCGCCATCGCCGACAAGGTCGGCGCCTACCTGTTCGTCGACATGGCGCACGTCGCCGGCCTCGTCGCCGCCGGCGTGTACCCCAACCCCGTGCCGCACGCGCACGTGGTGACCTCCACCACGCACAAGACGCTGCGCGGCCCGCGCGGCGGCATCATCGTGGCCAAGGCGAACGAAGAACTCGAAAAGAAGCTGCAATCCATCGTGTTCCCCGGCATCCAGGGCGGCCCGCTGATGCACGTGATCGCGGCGAAGGCCGTGGCCTTCAAGGAAGCGCTGGAGCCGGAATTCAAGACCTACCAGCAGCAGGTCGTGAAGAACGCGCAGGCGATGGCGAAGACCATCATCAAGCGCGGCTACAAGATCGTCTCCGGCGGCACGGAAAACCACCTGATGCTCGTCGACATGATCGGCAAGGGCATCACCGGCAAGGACGCCGAAGCCGCGCTCGGCAAGGCGCACATCACCGTGAACAAGAACGCGGTGCCCAACGATCCGGAAAAGCCCTTCGTCACTTCGGGCCTGCGTTTGGGCACGCCGGCGGTGACCACGCGCGGTTACAACGAAGCCGAATGCGTCGCGCTGGCCAACTGGATCTGCGACGTGCTCGATGCGCCGAACGATGCGGACGTGATCAAGCGCGTGCGCGATGAAGTGACGAAGCAGTGCAAGGCATTCCCGGTGTACGGCTGAAAAGCAGGGAATAGGGATCAGGGAATAGGGAATAGTTGATACGAAGGAGTTCCAGGGCTTCGTCCAGGGAGGGGCGAATGGATTTCAGGGATTTGCGGGTATGGGATGAAGCGATGGAGTTGGCCGAGCAGGTGTATGCGGTGACGAGCACGTTTCCCAACGAAGAGCGGTTCGGGCTGACTGCGCAACTGCGGAGGTCCGCCGTGTCCGTTCCGTCGTGCATCGCCGAGGGTAACGGGCGTGAAGGGCTGCGAGATTATTTGCGCTTCCTGTCGATGGCGCGAGGGTCACTTTCCGAGCTCCACACGCAGGTGATGCTGTCGTCGCGCTTGGGCTTCATCGCGCTGGCCGCTGCCGCACAACTGGAACACCAGATCCTGAAGAACGGCAAGCTCCTCCAATCCCTGAGAAAGTCGCTTCGCGAAAAGATGATGCGCACCAACAATTCCCCATTCCCCATTCCCCATTCCCCAAAGACGCCCTGATGCATTGCCCCTTCTGCCAGCACGTCGACACCCGCGTCATCGATTCGCGCGTGTCCGAAGACGGCGCCACCATCCGGCGGCGCCGTGAGTGCGAGGCGTGCGGGGAGCGGTTTTCGACGCTGGAAACCATCGAACTGAAGTTGCCGTTGATCATCAAGGGCGATGGCCGGCGCGAAGCGTTCGACGCGCGCAAGTTGCGCCTCGGCTTCGATCGCGCGCTGCAGAAGCGCCCGGTGTCCGAGGAACAGATCGAAGCCTCGGTGCGCGCGGTGGTGCATCAACTGCGCATGACGACCGAGCGCGAACTCGCATCGCGCCGCGTCGGCGAATTCGTGATGGCCGAACTGCGCAAGCTCGACCACGTCGGTTATGTGCGCTTCGCATCGGTCTATCGCTCCTTCGAGGACGTCGCCGATTTCCGCGAGGAGCTCGACCGCCTCGAACGCGAGTTGCCGCCGGGCGAGGGGCAGTTGCCCCTGCTGGAAGGCGAGCCGGGCGAGAAGGCGCGGCGCCGGTGAACGCACTGCGCGCCCTGCTCATCGCCGTCGCGCTGGCCTGGGCGCCGGGGGCAATCGCGCAGGATGCAACGCAGCATGCCGCGCCTGCGACGCAAGCCGCGCTCGCGGGTGATTACCATCTCGACGGCGTGATGGAGACCGGTTCGGGCCTGCGGTTGAAAGCCGACGGCACGTTCGAATGGTTCTTCACCTACGGTGCGCTCGACCTGGCCGCACGCGGCAAGTGGTCGCGCGCGGGCGACGGCATCGACCTGGTCGTTGCCGAAATGGGTTTTCCGCCGCAAATGCCCGAAACCAAATTCGACCGCATGCACCTGCGCATCGACGACGGCGAGCTCGTGCCGTCGTGGCCGTGGGACATGGATGACTTCCGCAAGAACCAGGAACGCGGCGCTTACGTGCGCGAAG
This sequence comes from Lysobacter sp. 2RAF19, assembly GCF_052115395.1. NCBI lineage: Bacteria > Pseudomonadati > Pseudomonadota > Gammaproteobacteria > Lysobacterales > Lysobacteraceae > Lysobacter > Lysobacter sp. 2RAF19. The sequence goes on from NZ_JBFRGO010000002.1 coordinate 790,559, forward strand.
AATGATGTCGCAACCGCAACAGGCCTACACCGCCACCGACCACGCCATGATGGCCCGCGCGCTGCGCCTGGCCGAGAAGGGCGCGTACACGACCAAACCCAATCCGATGGTCGGCTGCGTGATCGCGCAGGGCGATCAAGTCGTCGGCACCGGCTGGCATGAGCGCAAGGGCGGGCCGCACGCGGAAGTCTTCGCGTTGCAGGCCGCCGGCGAACGCGCGCGGGGCGCGACGGCCTACGTCACGCTCGAACCGTGTTCGCACGTCGGCAGCACCGGGCCTTGCGCCGATGCGCTGATCGCCGCCGGCGTGACGCGCGTGGTGGGTGCGATGCGCGATCCTTTCCCGGAAGTCGACGGCAGTGGTTTCGAAAAATTGCGCGCCGCCGGCATCCAGGTCGACATCGGCCTGATGGAAGCGCAGGCGCGCCAGCTCAACAAGGGATTTCTCTCGCGCATCGAACGCGGGCGCCCGTGGGTGCGCGTGAAGCTCGCGACGAGCCTGGATGGCCGCAGTGCGCTGGCCTCCGGCGATTCGAAGTGGATTTCCGGCGAAGCCGCGCGGCGCGACGTGCAGAAGTGGCGCGCACGCGCCGGCGCGATCCTCACCGGCGCGGGCACCGTGCTGATCGACGATCCGCATCTCACCGTGCGCCTGGGCGACGACACCCCGTTCGTGCCGCCGCTGCGCGTGGTGCTCGATCCGGGCCTGGCGACCGTGCAACGCGGCCATGTGCGCGAGGGTGGTGCGCCGACCTTGTACATCCACGCCCCCGATGCGCGCATGCCGCGCGGCGTGGAAGCCGATCACGTCGCGGTGCCGGTCGAAGCCGGGCGCATGGACATCGCCGCCGTGCTCAAGCTGCTCGCCGAGCGCGGGATCAACGAAGTGCAGGTCGAAGCGGGCGCCACGCTCGCCGGCGCCTTCCTCACCTCGGGCCTGGTGGACGAATTGTTGTTGTATGTCGCGCCGGTGATGCTGGGCGAACGCGCGCGGCCGCTGTTCGACAACCTGCACATCGACGAGATGACCGAACGCCTGAACATGCATGTCGCCGAAACGCGCCGCATCGGCGAGGACATCCGTGTCTTCGTGCATCCGGGCCGCGCGCCGCAATGAACGACAGTTTCAAGGATCACTTTTCCGCCGTCGCCGCGCAGTACGCGCAGGCGCGGCCGGACTATCCGCCGCAGTTGTACGGCTGGATCGAATCGATCGTGATGGTCCATGGCCTGGCGTGGGAGCCGGGGTGCGGCAGCGGCCAGGCGACGCGCGATCTGGCGCCGATGTTCGACCGCGTGCATGCCACTGATCCGAGCGCCGCGCAGATCGCGCAGGCGCATGGGCCTTCGAATGTCACCTTTCGCGTCGAGCCCGGCGAAGCGACGACGCTCGGCGACGGAACGGCCGACGCGGTGTGCGTCGCGCAGGCGTTGCACTGGTTCGACCAGTCGACGTTCTTCGCCGAATGCGCGCGCGTACTCAAGCCCGGCGGCGTGCTGCTGGCGTGGGGCTACCAGGACATGATCGCGCCGGTCGAACTGGATGCGGCCTTGCAGCCTTTCCGCGACGCCATCGAACCGTATTGGCCGCCGGAACGTCGCCTGATCGACGAGGCCTACCGCGATTTCGCGTTTCCGTTCGACTGGATCGAACCGCCCGTGTTCGAACTGCGTGCACAGTGGAACCTCGCGCGCATGCTGGGGTACTTCGCCAGTTATTCGGCGACCAAGCGTTACATCGATGCCAATGGGTCGGACCCGGTCGCGGCGCACGCCGACGCGATCGCGCAAGCCTGGGGCGACCCGGACATGATCCGCGTGCTGCGCTGGCCGATGTTCGTGCACGCGCGTCGGAAGTTGGAGGACTGATGTTCACCGGATTGATCGCCGGCGTGGGCCGGCTGGCTTCGCGCGAGATGCGCGGTGGTGACGCGCGCTTGCGCATCGACGTCGGCACCCTGCCGTGGGGCAAGGACGCCGATGTGCGCATGGGCGAAAGCATTTCCGTCAACGGGGCTTGCCTGACGGTGGTCGCATTCGACGACACGGGCTTCGAAGCCGATGCCTCGAACGAAACGCTCGCATTGACCACGCTCGGTGATCTGCCGATCGGCCGCGCGCTGAACCTCGAACGCGCGATGTTGCCGACCGACCGCCTTGGCGGCCATCTGGTCAGCGGACACGTCGATGGCGTGGGCACGGTCGCGCACACCTGGGACGACGGGCGCGCGCAACGCTGGGTGTTCGCGGCGCCTGCGTCGCTGCGCCGGTACATCGCGGCGAAGGGCTCGATCTGCGTCGACGGCGTGAGCCTCACGGTCAATGCCGTCGACGATGCCGGTTTCGAAGTCGCATTGGTGCCGCACACGATCGCGCACACGGCCTTCGGCGAGACGAAGGCGGGCGATGCAGTGAACCTGGAAGTGGACATGCTCGCGCGTTACGTCGAGCGCTTGATGAAAGAACGAGACAACCACGCATGAGCTTCGCCACCATCCCCGAACTGCTGGACGAACTGCGCGCCGGCCGCATGGTCGTCATCGTCGACGACGAAGACCGCGAGAACGAAGGCGACCTGATCATGGCCGCCGAAGTCGTGCGGCCCGGCGACATCAACTTCATGGTCACGCACGCGCGCGGCCTGGTGTGCCTGTCGCTGACGCGCGAGCGGTGCCGCCAACTCGGCCTGCCGCCGATGGTGCGCGACAACACCTCACCGCACGGGACCAACTTCACCGTGTCGATCGAAGCGGCCGAAGGCGTGACGACGGGCATTTCCGCGTACGACCGCGCGCACACGATCCGCACGGCGGTGAAACCCGACGCCAAGCAGGACGATCTCTCGCAGCCCGGCCACATCTTCCCGCTGCAGGCGCAACCCGGCGGCGTGCTCAGCCGCGCCGGGCACACCGAGGCGGCGAGCGACCTGGCGCAGCTCGCCGGTTTCGAACCGGCGGGCGTGCTGGTGGAAATCCTCAATCCCGACGGCAGCATGGCGCGTCGCCCGGAGCTGGAAGTCTTCGCGCGCGAGCATGGTTTGAAGATCGGTTCGATCGAAGACCTCATCCGTTATCGCCTCACCACCGAACACACCATCGAGCGCGTCGACCGGCGCGAGATCGACACCGAGCATGGTCCCTTCACGCTCCACACGTATCGCGATCGCGTGAGTCGCGCGCTGCACTTCGCGCTGTTGCGCGGCGATGCGGACGCGAGCGTGCCCACGCTGGTGCGCGTGCATGCGCTCAATCCGCTGGCCGACGCCGTGCATTGGCGCCGCCCGGATTTCGGGCCGGCCGTGGGCGACGTCCTGCAGGCGATAGCCGCCGAAGGCCGCGGTGCGCTCGTCCTGCTGGGCGAGGCCCCGGACGCCGAGGCGGTGCTGGCCCGCATCCGCGAGCAGCCGCCTGCGCCGCAGGACCGCGCGGGCGCGCTCGCCGAGTGGCGCCGCACCGGCGCCGGTTCGCAGATCCTGGCCGACCTCGGCCTGGGCAAGCTCCGCGTCCTGGGCACGCCGCGCAAGCAGGTGGGCCTGGCGGGCTTCGGCCTGGAGGTCGTGGCGCATGTCGAATGGCCCGCGCGCTAAACTGCGCGCCCCCCGCGGCCCCGCCACCGACGCCCCCCTCATGAAGTTCATCGAAGGCGACCTGCGCGCCGCACCCGGCGCCCGCTTCGCCATCCTCGCCGCCCGCTGGAACCCGCGCATCACCGATGCGCTGGTCGAAGGCGCGCGCAAGGCCTTCCTGGACAACGGCGTGCCGGCCGAGTCGCTCGATTTCGTGCGCGTGCCCGGCGCGTGGGAACTGCCGGTCGCCGCCGCGAAACTGGGCGCCGCCGGCAAGCACGTGGCGATCGTCGCGCTGGGTTGCGTCGTGCGCGGCGACACGCGGCATTACGAACACGTCGCCGATGGTTGCGCCGAGGGTCTGATGCGCGTGTCGCTCGACTATCGCGTGCCCGTTCTCAACGGCGTGCTCGCAGTGGAAATGTTCCAGGACGCCGAAGCGCGCGCCGGCGGCAGCCACGGCAACAAGGGCGAAGAAGCGGCGCTGGCCGCCATCGAAATGCACAACCTGCTGGAGAAGCTGCCTTGAACCGACGCCGCGACGGCATCGACCCGGTCCACCGTTCGCGCGCGCGGCGCCGCGCGCTGCAGGCGCTGTATGCCTGGCAGATGTCGGGCGGCACGGCCCAGCAGATCATCGCGCAGTTCGCGCACGAGCAGGCGCACGAGATCGCCGACCTGGTGTATTTCGAAGACCTCGTCACCGGCGTGATGAAGAACGTGCGCGAACTCGATGCGGCCCTGCAGCCGTTCCTGGATCGCACCGTCGAGGAAGTCGACCCGATCGAACGCGCCGCGCTGCGCATCGCCGCGTACGAACTTCGCCATCGCGTCGACGTGCCGTATCGCGTGGTGCTCAACGAAGCGATCGACACCACCAAGCGCTTCGGCTCCGAGCACGGCCACACCTTCGTCAATGGTGTGCTCGACCATGCAGCCGCCGCGTGGCGCACGGCGGAGTTCGACGCCTCGCGCAAGTGAGCAACGAGTTCGACCTGATCGAACGCATCCGCCGCCGCGCGACGACGACGCGCGAGGACGTGCTGCTGGGCATCGGCGACGATGCCGCGCTGCTCGAAGTGCCCGCGGGCCACGCATTGGTGGTGGCCACCGACACGCTCAATGCGGGCGTTCACTTTCCCGTCGAAACACCGCCCGCCGACATCGGCTGGAAGGCGTTGGCGGTGAACCTGTCCGATCTCGCCGCGATGGGCGCCACGCCCGCGTGGTGCACCTTGTCCCTGTCCTTGCCGGATGCCGACGCGGCCTGGCTCGATGCCTTCCTCGAAGGCTTCATGCGTCTTGCGGTCCTCCATGACGTGGCGCTGGTCGGTGGCGATACGACGCGCGGGCCCTTGTCGATTTCCGCGACCGTGCACGGCTTCGTCGACCCCGCGCGCGCATTGCGTCGCGCCGCGGCGCGCGAAGGCGACCTGGTGTGGGTGAGCGGCACGCTCGGCGATGCCGCCGCCGCGCTGGAACAGTGGCGCGCAGGTGCATTGATCGATCCGGGCTTGCGCGAGCGCCTGGATCGACCGACGCCGCGCGTAGCGTTGGGGCGTGCGTTGGGCGGAATCGCGCGCGCGTGCATCGACGTGTCCGATGGGTTGCTCGCGGATCTGGCGCACGTGTGCGCGGCGAGCGGCGTGAGTGCGCAGGTGGATGTCGATGCCTTGCCGGCGTCCGACGTGTTGTGCGCGGAATTCGGCGGCGACGCGCGGCGCCATCTGCAATCGGCGGGCGGCGACGATTACGAGTTGTGTTTCACCGCGCCGGCGGCAGTGCGCGAGGCGGTGGAGACGGCTGCACGCAACGCGGACGTCTGCATCACGGCGATCGGGCGCATCGTGCCGCGAACGGCGGGCCCGGTGGTCGTGCGCGATGCGCAGGGCGCGGAATGGATGCCGGGCACCACGGGCTGGCGCCACTTCGCCTGATCATTTCGCGGCGGCGATCACCGTCGACATCGCGTCGGCTTTCACCACGGTCTTCTTCGGCGCGCCCTTGAGCTGCGCTTGCGATTCCATCGGTGCGTCGGGCGTGACCGCCGCATTCGCCGGCAACAGCGCGAACGCCAGCGTGACATCGGCCGGCACCGGCCACGCACCCACGATGGCGTGGTGGAGTTGCGTCGCCATCACGAGCGTGGCGATCAGGCTGGGATGCAGGCCGTCGGGGAAGGTCGATGGCGTTCCGTTGCGATGCGCCAATACCCGCAACGCCGTACCCGCCGGGACCACGGTTGCGTCGATCCGCGCTGCGATCTGCTTCGCCGCGCGGTCGAGTTTCGTTTGCCATGCATCGTCGGGGCCCCAGGTCGCGAGTATGTAGACCTGCGTGCCCGTCGCCTTCGCACGCGCGGCGAATTCGCGATGCGCGTGTTCGCTCGCGCGGCATTGCGCGGAGCTGCGTTGCTCGCTGTCGACCATGCACGCGAGCACGCCGCCGCGCTCCTGCAGCACCAATGCGTCCCAGTGCCCGGCGCCGAGCGCGGCGGCGGCCTTGCCGTCGCGCCAGCGATCGGCGAGCGAGCCACCGGGGGCGACGAAGGTCTGCGTTTCGATCATCACCGGCGTGGGCTGCGATGCGGCGATCGCGCGCAGGGTCGACGGCAGATCGTTGACGTAGGTGAGGCTGTTGCCGATGAACAGGACGCGCAAGGTGCGCGGTGCAGCCGCTTGCGCATTCGCGACGCCCGACAGCGCGAGCAATACGAGCGCAAGGACGGTGTGGCGGGCAACGAACGACATGGCCACCTCGCGGGGCAGGGTGCGTGCATCGCAACGCCGGGGGCGGCCAGCGTCAAGTGCGCTTCGGCAGGCCGATGGCCTCAGGCCGTGAAGGCGGCGCGGATCCAGCGCAGGTCGGGCGCGTCGGGATCGCCGCTCGCGTCCACGACGTCGAAGCGACATGGCGATTGCGACAGCGCCGGGTTTCGCAACAGGAAGACTTGCGCGGCGCGCACCAGCTTGCGCCGCTTGCCCGCATCCACGGACGCCGCACCGCCGCCGTAACCGACGTGCGCGCGATAGCGCACTTCGACGAACACGACGCTCGCGCCATCGCGCAGCACGAGGTCGATTTCACCGACCTTGCTCGCGGCGTTGCGCGCGAGCAAGCGCAATCCCTGGCCTTGGAGATACGCGAGCGCGGCGGCCTCGACGGCGGCGCCGCGCGCGCGGCGATCGAGGGTCGCCTCAGGGCGCGGGCGCATCCGCGAGCGGGACTTGCGAGCCGCCGCGGAACGTCGACCACGTCGGCGTGTGCAGGATGTTGCCGACCGGATCCAGGCGCAGCGTGCCGGTCGCACCCTGCACCACGCCGTTGGGATCCAGCGCGAGCTTTTCCAGGTACGCCGTGATCAACCAAGCGTCGTACCCGAAAGCGAACAGGCGCGCCGCAGGACCGCGCGCGGTCTTCAGTTGCGATGCGACGCCCGCCGCGGAGGGCAGGCCGGAAATGCCGCGCACCGTCCACGGTTCGGTGGGATAGACGATGCCGTCGAGCACCAAGTCGTCGGCAGGCTTGCCCGTTCCCGATGCCAATGCGGACGTCGCCACCAGCGGTTTTTCGCCCAGGCCGGTGGAGCGCAGCAAGGGCGCGACCGCGCGCGCTTCGGATGCGCGCGTGGCGAGGAAAACCGCGTCGACCTGCCCGGCCTTCTGCACGGAGGCCTGCAGGCGCGCGAGCAACGACGCGGCATCGCCGCCCATGTCGAGTGTTTCGACCACGGTGCCGCCGCGCTCGGCCAATGCGTCGCGCATGGCGGACACCGCACGATGCATGCCTTCGTCGACGCCCGCGATCACGAGCACGCGCCTGGCGTTGTGCGCACGCAGGAATTCGGCGGCGGCGATGCCGTCGTCTTCAGGCGAGAGCGAGAAGCTCGCGTTGCCGGCCGGCGGCGGGATCGACGCACGGTTGAGCGCAAGCATCGGCACGGTTGCCCCTGCATCGCGGAACACCGCATTGACCTCATCGCGACCGAGCGGACCGACCACGAAGTCGTTCCCTTCGGCGACCGCCTTCTGGTACGCGGCCACCGCGCCGCCCGGCGTACCGGCGGTGTCGTAGAACGCGACTTCGGGGCGACGCCGCGATTCGCCGTAGTAACCGGTAAGGAAGCCATCGCGCACCGGCGCCGCGGCCGGCGCCAGGCTGCCCGACAGGGGCAGCAGCACGGCGAGCTTCACGGGCGGGCGATAGCCATCGCGTTCGGCGGGCGGGCGCGCGCCCGCGTCGAATTTCCACGCACCGCGATCGAAAGGCCGCGGCAGCGGCAGCCCGCGACGCTGCAAGGCGTGGCCGGCCTGGGGATACAGCGCGTCGCCGGCGGGCAGGGCTGCGGCGTCGGCGGAAAGCGTGGCATCGTCGAGGCCGGCGAGCAGCTTCTCGATCGCGCGGTCGTTCTCCGTGCGTTGCGCCGCGGGAAGCGTGGCGGCGTTGCGCGCCAGGTCGCGCGCCTGCGCGAAGGCCGGCGAAAACACATGGCCGGCGGTTTCGGGCCCGGAGACCTTCACGGTCGCGCAACCGGCCATGCCGATCGCGAGCACACCCAGCAGCACGGCACGCAGCGGCACGTCACGCAGCCAATGGGCCCGGGTCAACATCCTGTTCCAACGCATCGATACCTCGGCCGCGGGCGCGGCGTGGGGGGAAGCGGCTAGGATTCTACCCGCCCGCCCGTCGATGCCATCGTCGACGTGCGCATTTCGCCGAAGGGTTCCCGATGTCCTCCCCAGTTCGACCCGGCACGCTGTACGTGATTGCGACGCCCATCGGCAATCTGCGCGATCTCTCGCCGCGCGCGCTCGACACTCTGCGCAACGTCTCGGCGATCTGCGCCGAAGACACGCGCCACACGCGCCAATTGCTCGCGCACTACGGGCTGGAACGGCCGTTGGTGGCGCTGCATGAACACAACGAGGAACAACTGGCCGACAAGCTCGTCGCGCGATTGCAGGCCGGGGAATCGCTGGGCCTGGTGTCCGATGCGGGGACGCCCTTGGTCAGCGACCCGGGCTTTCGCCTCGTGCGCGCCGCGCGCGCGGCGGGGATGGCGGTGAGCCCGGTGCCGGGCGCGTGCGCCTTCGTCGCCGCACTGAGCGTGGCGGGATTGCCGAGCGATCGCCTCGTATTCGAAGGCTTCCTGCCCGCGAAGGGCAACGCGCGCCGTGAACGCCTCGCGCCGCTCGCCTCGGAAACGCGCACGCTCGCGTTCTACGAATCGGCGCACCGCATCGAGGAAACGCTGGCCGACATGGCGGCGATCTTCGGCGCGCAACGCCGCGCGGTCATCGCGCGCGAGCTCACCAAGCTGTTCGAAACGGTCCTGGACGGCACGCTGGAGGACCTGCAGGCGCGCGTGGCCGCCGATGCGAACCAGCGCAAGGGCGAGTTCGTGGTCCTGGTGGAAGGTGCGGGGGAAGACGAGGATGCGCGCCTCATCGAAGGCCGCCGCCTGTACGCGAAACTCGGCGAGCATCTCCCGCCGTCGACTGCGGCGAAACTCGCGGCCGAATTGAGCGGCGCCCCCCGCAAGGCCTTGTACGGCAGTTGATCGCCCACCAAAAAGCCCGCATGCGCGGGCTCTTTGGTGGCGGAGCCGGCCGATAAGCCGGGTTCTGTCGTGGACAACCATTCCTCTGGACGCACCGTCGCCGATGCGCCTCAAGCAGCCTACCCGGACCCGACGCGGGCAACGTCATGAGGTCCCTATTTGGCCTTGCTCCCGGTGGGGTTTGCCGTGCCGGTCCGTTACCGGACTCGCGGTGCGCTCTTACCGCACCATTTCACCCTTGCCTGATCCCCGGAGGGCCATCGGCGGTTTCTTTCTGCTGCACTTTCCGTCGGCTCGCGCCGCCCAGGCGTTACCTGGCACCGTGCCCTGTGGAGCCCGGACTTTCCTCGGCGCGCTTGCGCGCGACGCGGTTGCCTGGCCGACTCCGCCGCCGGGGATTGTGTCAGAAGCGGCGCCCGGCGGGTGGGGGCGGGTCCGGGGGCGGGAGGGGCCAAATCTCAAAATTTGAGACGGATCAGCGCTTAGTGGATAACTCTTGATCCAGACTCTGAAGTTCGCTGCAAGCCATTGATGGCAAAAGCGAAATCTTGTCCCCAAGCCTGTTGACAACCCTGTGGGCGGGGCCTAACGTGGCGACTCGTGGGGATTCCGGGAAATCCGTGGAGACCCATCCTAACGAGCCCGCGGCAGACGGGCAAAACCGGGCAGGGCGATGTTCCAGGGTGAGACCGCCATCACAATCGACGACAAAGGCCGGCTGGCCATTCCGACCAGCTACCGGGATGTCGTCGCGCGCGAATGCGGGAACCGCCTGGTCGTCACTTACAGCCCCTTCGATGCGGGTTGCCTTTACATCTACCCGATGCCGGCCTGGGAACGCGTCCGCGACCAGGTCAATGCCTTGCCGCGCACGAAGAGCGTCAGCCGCAACCTGCAGCTGAAGCTGGTCGGCGCGGCCACCTTCGTCGAACCCGACGCCAGCGGACGCATCTCGCTGCCCGCGAGCCATCGCAACGCAACCGGCCTGGAAAAGAAGGCCGTGCTGCTGGGCATGGGCGACAAATTCGAACTGTGGAGCGAGCAGTCGCACCTGGCGCAGATCCGGCAGACCTTGTCGGACGACGACCTGGGCGACGGGTTGCTGGAATTGCAGTTGTGACCGGCGGTGGCGCGGATGCCCGGTCCGCCCACCTTCCGGTCTTGTTCGCGCAGGTCATGGAAGGCCTGCGTGTGCGCAGCGACGGACGTTACTTCGATGGCACTTTCGGCCGCGGCGGCCACGCCGCCGGCGTGTTGGAACGGTTGGGCGCAGGAGGGCGCTTGCTGCTGATGGACAAGGATCCCGAGGCGATCGCCGAGGCCGGCCGCAAGTTCGGCACGGATGCGCGCGTCGCGATCCGTCGCGGCAGCTTCGCCGACCTCGCGCACTGGGACCTGGTCCGCGAAGGCCTCGATGGCGTGTTGCTCGACCTCGGCGTCTCCTCGCCGCAGCTGGATGTCGCCGAACGCGGCTTCTCCTTCGCGAAGGACGGCCCGCTCGACATGCGCATGGATCCGGATTCGGGCGAAAGCGCCGCGCAGTGGCTCGCGCGCGCCGACGACCGCGAAATCGCCGACGTGCTGTTCACCTACGGGGAAGAACGCCAATCGCGCCGCATCGCGCGCGCGATCGTCGCGCGCCGCGCAACGCAACCGCTGGAGCGCACCGCGCAACTGGCCGAACTCATCGCCTCGGTCATGCCGCGCGGCGACTCCAAGATCCATCCGGCCACGCGTTCCTTCCAGGCCATCCGCATCTTCATCAACCGCGAACTGGCCGATCTGGAAACCGGCCTGGACGCGGCGCTGGCCTGCCTTAATCCCGGCGGGCGGCTGGCGGTGATTTCCTTCCATTCGCTGGAAGATCGCATCGTCAAGCAGTTCATCGCGCGCCACGCGAAGGCGCCGCCGACCAACCGCCGCATGCCGGTGGTGCCCGACTTCGTGCCCACGCTGCGCATGATCGGCGATGCGACCAAGGCCGACACCGCCGAGCTCGCCGCCAATCCCCGTGCGCGCAGCGCCGTGTTGCGCGTCGCCGAAAAACTCGGGGAGGCCGCGTGATGTTCCTGCGCAGCCTGATGTTCCTCCTGGTCGCGGCGAACGTCGCCTCCGCCATCGGCGTGGTGTACGCACGCCACGAACACCGCCAGTTGTTCGTCGCCTTCAAGCGCCTGGAGCGCCAGCGCGACGAGCTCAACATCGATTTCGGTCGCCTGCAGCTGGAACAGGCGACCTGGGCCGAAGCCAATCGCATCGACCAGGTCGCCCGCAACAAGCTGGGCATGGCCTTCCCGTCGGCCGAAGAAACCGTGGTGGTGCGCCCATGAGGCCGATGCCGCCGAATGAAAAGCGCGGCCCGAACGGTGTCGGCCGCCTGCGCGCGTTGTTCGGTGCGCAGCGGCAGAAGCCGCGCGGGCGTGCGCAGTTCAACCTGCGCGGGCGCCTTGCGATCGTCGCCGGCACGCTGGCCCTGTGTTCGACCGCGCTGCTCGGCCGCGCCTTCGACCTGCAGGTCGTGCACCAGAAGTTCTACCAGGCGCAGGGCGACGCACGTTTCCTGCGCGAAATGCCGATCGCCACCTCGCGCGGCATGATCACCGATCGCAACGGCGAACCGCTGGCGGTGTCCACGCCGGTCGAATCGATCTGGGCCAATCCGCAGCTGCTGCTCAAGTCGCCCGAGCGCATCCCGGAACTGGCCAAGGCGCTCGGCGTGCCGTCCGACCACCTCGCGCGCAAGCTTTCGCAGCGTGCGACGAAGGAATTCGTCTACCTGCAGCGCCGCATGCGCCCGGAAACGGCGCAGGCCATCATCAAGCTCGGCATCCCCGGCGTGTTCTCGCAGCGCGAATACCGCCGCTTCTATCCGCAGGGCGACGCCGTCGCGCACGTGCTCGGCTTCACCGACATCGACGACAGCGGCCAGGAAGGCCTGGAACTGGCCTTCGACGAATGGCTGCGCGGCACGCCCGGCGCGGAGAAGGTGATCCGCGATCGTCGCGGCCGCATCGTCGAGAACGTCGACCTGGTCCGCGCCGCGTTGCCGGGCAAGGACCTCACGCTGTCGATCGACCGCCGCATCCAGTTCCTCGCCTATCGCGAACTGCGCAATGCGCTGCTGGAAAAAGGCGCGAGCAGCGGTTCGGCCGTCGTGCTCGACGTCACCACCGGCGAAGTGCTGGCGATGGCGAACCTGCCGTCGTTCAATCCCAACGCGGTGGAAAGCGCCAATCGCGAAGCCCACCGCAATCGCGCGGTGACCGACCTCATCGAGCCGGGTTCGACGATGAAGCCGATCACGGTCGCCGCGGCGCTGGAAAACCACGTCATCACGCCGTCCACGCGATTCGACACCAATCCGGGTTGGATCCCCAACGGCCGCTTCCGCACGACCGACACGCACAACTACGGCGTGCTCGACACCACGGGCGTGATCACCAAGAGCTCCAACGTCGGCGCGGCGCTGATCGTGCACCGCCTGGCGGACCGCACGTTCTACGACTACATGCGCAAGCTCGGCTACGGGCGCTCGACCGAAAGCGGATTCCCGGGCGAAGCGGCGGGCCTGCTGCCGGCGCCGGACCGCTGGAGCGGGACGAGCAAGCAGACGATGGCCTACGGTTACGGCCTGAGCGTGACGCCGCTGCAGATCGCGCAGGCGTACGCTGCGATCGGCAACGGCGGCAAGTTGGTCGCGCCGACGTTCGTGAAAGGCCAGCGCAACGAGGCCCACCAGGTGATGGATCCGGTGGTCGCCAACGAAGTCTTGCGGATGATGGAGACGGTGACGATGCCCGGCGGCACCGCGACCCAGGCGCGCGTGCTCGGTTATCGCGTCGCCGGCAAGACCGGCACCGCGCGCAAGGCCAGTGCGGGCGGTTACTCGCGCCGCTACGTCGCGTTCTTCGCGGGCCTGGTGCCGGCGAGCAATCCGCGTTTCTCGATGGTCGTGGTGATCAACGATCCCGCACCCGAACTCGCCTATGTCGGTGGCCTGGTTTCGGCGCCGGTCTTCCAGCACGTGATGGATGGCGCGCTGCGCCTGATGGATGTCGCGCCGGACGACCTGGATGCATGGCTCGCCGTGCAGGCCGCCGCCGAAGCCAAGCGCGCGCCGAAGAACAAGCCCGGCGCCGTCGCGACGCCCGTGCCTGCCGCGCCGGTGGCCTTGCCGGTCGCGCCGACGCAGGGAGCGCGCCAATGACCCGCGCGATGCGCCTGGCCGACTTGCTGCCGGATGTCGAGGCCGTGCCTGCCGACCTGGAAATCACCGGCCTGGTGATGGACAGCCGCGCGGTGACGCCGGGCGATGCGTTCGTCGCGATCGCAGGCTTCGGCGCGCACGGATTGCTGTTCGCCGAACAGGCCAAAGCCAGCGGCGCGCGCGCGGTGTTGTTCGAACCGCCGGCGCCCGAAAACGCGCCCGCGCCCGCCGATGCGATCCCGGTTCCCGGTTTGCGCGCGCGCCTGGGCGAACTGGCCGATCGTTTCCACGATTTCCCGTCGCATGCGTTGACCACCGTCGGCGTCACCGGCACCAACGGCAAGACCTCCACCGTGCAGTTGCTCGCGCAAGCGTGGACGCTGCTCGGCACGCGCGCGGCGTCGATCGGCACGCTCGGTGCGGGACTGTATGGACAGGTCGTGCCCACCGGCTTCACCACGCCGCTGGTCCTGCAGGTGCACCAGTTGATCGCGCAATTGCGCGACCAGGGCGCGCAGGCGCTGTCGATGGAAGTCAGCTCGCACGCGCTCGACCAGGGCCGCGTGGCCGGCGTGCATTTCGACGTCGGCGTGTTCACCAACCTCACGCGCGACCATCTCGACTATCACGGCGACATGGCCAGCTACGGCGCCGCGAAGGCCAAGCTGTTCGGCTGGCCCGGCCTGCGCGCGGCGGTGATCAACCTCGACGACGATTACGGCCGCGCGATGTTCGATGCGCTGCCCAAGACCGTGCGCCACGTGGGCGCGAGCGCGCGCGGCGATCGCGATGCGATGGTGCGCGCGGAGAACATCACGCTCGACAATCGCGGCGTCTCCTTCGACCTGGTGGTCGGCGAGGAACGTCATCCGGTGCGCTCGCCGCTGCTCGGCCGCTTCAACGTCGACAACCTGCTCGCCGTCGCCGGCACGCTGGTGGCGCTCGACCACGCGCCTGCCCAGGTCGCCGACGTGTTGTCGCGCCTGCAGCCGATCCACGGCCGCATGAACCGCCTCGGCGGGCAAGGCGACGCGCCGCTGGTCGTCGTGGATTACGCACACACGCCCGACGCGCTCGAACAAGCGCTGACCTCGTTGCGCGCGCACGCCGCCGCGCAGCTGGCCTGCGTCTTCGGCTGCGGCGGCGAACGCGATACCGGCAAGCGCCCGCAGATGGCGGCGATCGCCGAGCGCCTGGCCGACCGCGTGTTCGTCACCGACGACAACCCGCGCGGCGAAGACGGCGATCGCATCGTCGACGACATCCTCGCCGGCTTCAGCGACGCGATGCGCGTGGATCCGCGCCTGACCATCGAACGCGACCGCGCGAAGGCCATCGCGCGCGCGGTCGGCGAAGCCGGCCCGGACGACATCGTGCTCATCGCCGGCAAGGGGCACGAGCCGTACCAGGAAATCGACGGCATCCGCCATCCCTTCGACGACACGGATGTCGCGAGCCGTGCACTGCAACGGCGAGCATCGGAGGCGCGCCCATGAACCCCATGCCGCTGAGCCGCATCGCGAACCTCGTCGGGGGCCGTGTCGTGGGCGATGACGTCCTGGTCGACGTCCTCGCCACCGACACGCGCGCGATGCCGAAGGGCCACCCGCTGTTCATCGCGCTCAAGGGCGAGCGCTTCGATGGCCACGACCACTTGCCGATGGCCGCGCGCAACGGCGCGATCGCCGCGCTCGTCTCGCGCCAGATCGATTCGCCGCTGCCGCAATTGATCGTGGCCGACACCGAACGCGCGCTCGCCGCATTCGCCGCCGGCGTGCAACGCGAACGCAAGACGAAAGTCATCGCGATCACCGGCAGCAACGGCAAGACCAGCGTGAAGACGCTCGTGCTCGCGATCCTGCGCGCGGCCTTCCCGGAAGAAGGCGCGGTCTACGCCAATCCGGGCAATCGCAACAACGAGATCGGCTTGCCGCTCGCGGTGCTCGATGCGCCGGAGCAGGCGCAGATCGCCGTGTACGAAATGGGCGCCGGCAAGCCGGGCGACATCGCATACCTCACCGCGATCGCGCGTCCGGACATCAGCGTGGTCAACAACATCGCGCCCGCGCACCTGGAACGCATGGGCAGCCTGCTCGGCGTGGCCGACACCAAGGGCGCGATCTACGACGCGCTGCCGGCCGACGGCGTGGCCGTGATCAATGCCGACGATGCCTTCGCACCATATTTCGCCGAACGCGCGCATGGCCGCCGGCTCATCCGCTATGGCCTGGAAGCGAGCAGCGATGTCACCGCGCACGCGATCGACCTGCTGCCCGACAGCGCGCACTTCACGCTGGTCACGCCGATCGGCGAAGTCGAAGTCGGCCTGTCCCTGCCCGGCCGCCATAACGTCTTGAATGCACTCGCTGCCGCGGCGATCGCGCTCGGCGCGGGCATCGACCCGGAAGTGATCGCCGACGGCCTGGCCCGCGCGCGCTCGGTCGCCGGCCGGCTGGTCACGCATCGCCTGCACGACGGCGCGGTGCTGATCGACGACAGCTACAACGCCAACCCCGGTTCGCTCAACGCCGCCATCGATACGCTCGCATCGAGCGGCGATCACGCCTGGCTGGTGCTCGGCGACATGCGCGAACTCGGCGCGGATGCTGAAGTGCTGCATGCCGAAGCCGGCCGTCGCGCGAAGAGCGCGGGCATCGCGCGCCTGTACGCGCTCGGCGCGTTGAGCGGGCACGCCGTCGAAGCGTTCGGCGAGGGCGGTCGGCATTTCGAAACGCACGCTGCATTGGCGCAGGCGCTGGAGCGCGACCTGCAAGCGCAGGACGTGCGCGAAGGCATCCGCATCCTGGTCAAGGGCTCGCGCGGAAGCGCGATGGACAAGATCGTGTCGGCGTTGCTGCGCGACGAGGGGAACGCTCCGCATGCTGCTTGAACTCTTCCGCTGGCTGGAACAACTCCAGAGCCTGTTCGGGCTCTTCGGATACCTCACGTTCCGCGGCATCCTCAGCGCGCTCACCGCGCTGGCGCTGTCGCTGTGGTGGGGGCCGGCGATCATCCGCCGCCTGGCGCTGCTCAAGGGTGGCCAGCCGATCCGCAAGGACGGCCCGCAGTCGCACTTCTCCAAGGCGGGCACGCCGACGATGGGCGGCGCGCTGATCCTGCTCACGATCGCCGCATCGGTGCTGTTGTGGGGCGATTTGCGCAACCGTTACGTGTGGCTGGTGCTCGGCGTGATGATCGCCTTCGGCGCGATCGGCTGGTGGGACGACTGGATCAAGATCGTCAAGCGCGATCCCAACGGGATGAAGTCGCGCTGGAAGTATCTGCTGCAGTCCTTGTTCGGCCTGGGCGCCGGCCTGTTCCTCTGGTACACCGCCGATACGCCGGCGGCCACCACGTTCTACATCCCGTTCTTCAAGACCGTCGCCCTGCCGCTGGCGTCGATCACCTTCGTCGCACTCGCGTATTTCTGGATCGTCGGCTTCTCCAACGCGGTGAACCTGACCGACGGCCTCGACGGCCTGGCGATCATGCCCAGCGTGCTGGTCGCGTGCGCGCTCGGCGTGTTCGCGTATGCATCGGGCAACGCGGTGTTCTCCGAATACCTGCAGATCCCGCCGGTGCCTGGCGCGGGCGAACTGGTGATCATCTGCGCGGCGATCGCCGGGGCGGGGCTCGGATTCTTGTGGTTCAACACCTATCCGGCGATGGTGTTCATGGGCGACATCGGCGCGCTCGCGCTGGGTGCCGTGCTCGGCACGATCGCGGTCATCGTGCGCCAGGAATTGGTGCTGGTGATCATGGGCGGCATCTTCGTCGTCGAGACGCTCTCGGTGATGATCCAGGTCGCCTCGTTCAAGCTCACGGGCAAGCGCGTGTTCCGCATGGCCCCCATCCACCACCACTTCGAGCTCAAGGGTTGGCCGGAGCCGCGCGTGATCGTGCGCTTCTGGATCATCTCCGTGATCCTCGTCCTGGTCGGTCTCGCCACGTTGAAGGTGCGCTGATGAGCGACGGCAACAACGGCCGGCACCAGGCGACGCGGCTGGACGCGATCGAAGGCCGCTTCGATCCGTGGCTGATGGGCGCGGCGATCGCGCTGGCCTCGCTGGGCGTGGTCATGGTCGCCTCCAGCTCCATCGCCATCGGCGAAGGGATGCACGTGGGGCCGTTCTACTTCCTGATCCGCCACCTGGTGTTCCTCGCCGGCGGTTGCGCGCTCGCGTTCTGGATGATGCGCACCGAGCTCAAGACCATCGAAGCGAAGAACCACCTGCTGCTGCTGGCGTGTTTCGCGCTGCTGCTCGCGGTGTTCGTGCCCGGCATCGGCCGCACCGTGAACGGCGCGCGCCGCTGGCTGAACTTCGGCGTGTCCAACTTCCAGGCCGTCGAAGCGGTGAAGCTGCTCTACATCGTGTGGCTCGCCAGCTATCTGGTGCGCTTCCGCGATGAAGTCAACGCGACGTGGATGGCGATGCTCAAGCCGCTCGGCGTCGCCGCGCTGCTGGTGGGCCTGCTGATCCTGCAACCGGACTTCGGTTCGCTCTCGCTGATCCTGGCGATCACCGCCGGCATGCTGGTGCTCGGCGGCGTCAACATGCCGCGCATGTTCGGCCCGGTGCTGGTCGGCCTGCCGATCCTCGCGGCGATCGCGATCGCCGAACCGTATCGCGTGCGCCGCTTCACGTCGTTCATGGATCCGTGGGCCGATCCGTTCGACAGCGGCTACCAGCTCACCAATGCGCTGATGGCGGTGGGCCGCGGCGAAATCTTCGGCGTCGGCCTGGGTGCGTCGGTGCAGAAGCTATCGTACCTGCCCGAAGCGCACACCGACTTCATCCTCGCGGTGATCGCCGAGGAACTGGGCCTGGTCGGCGTTGCGCTGGTGATCGCGCTGTATGCGTTGCTCGCCGGTCGCGCGTTCTGGATCGGGCTGAAGTGCGTCGAGATGCGGCGCCATTTCGCCGGCTATTGCGCGTTCGGCGTCGCGCTGTGGATGAGCCTGCAAAGCTTCGTTTCGATCGGCGTGAACCTCGGCCTGCTGCCGACCAAGGGCCTCACGCTGCCGCTGATTTCCTCGGGCGGTTCGAGCGTGCTGATGACCAGCATGGCGATCGGCCTGTTGTTGCGCGTGTCCTATGAACTGGAGCGCGCCGAGCGCCAGGTCGCGCGCCTGCGCGGCGAAGCGCTGCAACCGGCGCCGGGCAACGTGCCGGCGACGACGCAGCCGCCGGTGACGACGGCCGCCACTGCGAGCGTGCGCGGCACCAGCCGCCTGCGCCAGCGCGTCGAACCCACGCTCGGGAGGACCGCATGACGGCCACCGCGCGCGTGATGATTCTCGCCGGCGGCACCGGCGGCCACATCTTCCCGGGCCTGGCGGTCGCGCGTGCCTTGCGCGCGCGCGGCGCGGAAGTGACGTGGCTCGGCGCCGATGGCCAGATGGAAACGCGCCTGGTGCCGCAGCACGACGTGCCGATCGACACCATCGCGGTGAAAGGCTTGCGCGGCAAGGGCATCCTCACGCTCCTCTCCGCACCGGTGCGCGTGCTCAATGCCGTTCGTGCAGCGGCGCGCGTGATCGCCCATCGTCGTCCGCGCGCGGTGATCAGCTTCGGCGGTTATGCCGCTGGTCCCGGCGGCGTGGCCGCGCGATTGGCGGGCATTCCGTTGATCGTGCACGAACAGAATCGCGCGCCCGGCTTCACCAATCGCGTGCTCGCGCGCATGGCGCGTCGCGTGTTGACCGGTTTCCCGCAGACTTTCGCCAGCAGCGTGATCGCCGAAGTCGTCGGCAATCCGGTGCGCGAGGAAATCGCCGCCGTGCAGCCGCCGCAACTGCGCATGGCGCGCGGCAACGACCGCATGCGCCTGCTCGTCCTCGGCGGCAGCCAGGGCGCGCGCGCGCTGAACATGGCAGTGCCCAAGGCGTTGCAGGCGCTGAACGATCCGACGATCGAAGTGCGCCACCAGTGCGGCGAGAAGCTGCGCGCCGATGCCGACACCGCGTACGCCAACGCCGGCATCGCCGCGCGCGTGGAGCCTTTCATCGCCGACATGGCCGATGCCTATGCGTGGGCCGACGTCGTCGTTTGCCGCGCCGGTGCGCTCACGCTCGCCGAACTCTGCGCCGCGGGCGTGGGCAGCGTGCTGGTGCCCTTCCCGCAGGCCGTCGACGACCACCAGACGCGCAACGCCGAGTATCTCGTCGAGCGCAACGCCGCCGTGTTGTTGCCGCAGGACGACGCGCTCGCCGACCAGTTGCGCAACGTGTTGATCGACCTGCGCGGCAATCCGGTCAAGCGCAGCGCGATGGCCGAAGCCGCGCGTTCCATCGCGCGCCCCGATGCGGCGGCGCGCGTGGCGCAGATCGTGCTCGAGGAAATCGCGCGCTTCGACCAGACGCACAGGGAGGCGGCATGATGGCCAACGTCCACCGCCGCCTGCAGGCCACCGGCGATCTCGCCAAGGCCTATCCGCGCGTGCACTTCATCGGCATCGGTGGCGTCGGCATGAGTGGCATCGCCGAAGTGCTGTGCACGCTGGGCTACCAGGTGTCGGGCTCCGACAACGCGGACAACGCCGTCACGCGGCGCCTGTCGCAACTCGGCGCGAAGGTGCACCGCGGCCACAGCGCGGCGAACGTGCTCGACACCGATTGCGTCGTGGTCTCCAGCGCGATCCGCAAGGACAATCCCGAATTGATGGAAGCGCGCGCGCAGCGCATTCCGATCGTGCCGCGCGCCGAGATGCTCGCCGAACTCATGCGCTTCCGCCGCGGCATCGCGGTGGCGGGCACACACGGCAAGACCACGACGACCTCGCTCGCCGCGAGCGTGCTGGGCGAAGGCGGGCTGGACCCGACCTTCGTCATCGGCGGCAAGTTGCTCGCCGCCGGCGCCAACGCGCGCCTTGGCGGCGGCCAGTGGCTGGTGGCCGAAGCCGACGAAAGCGACGGCTCCTTCCTGCGCCTGAATCCCGCGGTCGCGGTGATCACCAACATCGACGCCGATCATCTGGAGAACTACGGCGGCGACTTCGCCAAGGTGCAGGAAGCCTTCGCCGAATTCCTGCATCGCCTGCCGTTCTACGGGCTCGCGGTGCTGTGCATCGACGATCCGGAAGTCGCGACGCTGGCCAGGAACACGCCGCGCCACGTGATGACCTACGGCTTCGCTGCAGAGGCCGACGTGCGCGCCGAAGACGTGAGCCAGATCGGACCGAACATGCACTTCACCCTGTACCTGCCCGATGGGTCGCGCACGCCGGTCGAGCTCGCGCTCCCGGGCCGGCACAACGTGCAGA
This sequence comes from Lysobacter sp. 2RAF19, assembly GCF_052115395.1. Taxonomy (NCBI): domain Bacteria; kingdom Pseudomonadati; phylum Pseudomonadota; class Gammaproteobacteria; order Lysobacterales; family Lysobacteraceae; genus Lysobacter; species Lysobacter sp. 2RAF19. Next base: position 811,154 of record NZ_JBFRGO010000002.1, read on the forward strand.
ACGCGCTGGCCGCGGCGGCGATCGGTTGGCAGCTGGGCGTTGCGCCGGACGCGATCGCCTTCGCGCTGAAGAAGTTCGAAGGCATCGGCCGCCGCTTCAACCTGCTGGGCGAGCTGCGCACTGAAAAAGGCGCGACCGTGCAGCTGGTCGACGACTACGGCCACCACCCGAAGGAACTCGAAGCGGTGTTCGCCGCTGCGCGCGGCGGTTGGCCCGACAAGCGCCTGGTCGTCGCGTTCCAGCCGCATCGCTACAGCCGTACGCGCGATCTGTTCGACGAGTTCGCGGCGGTGCTCTCGACGGTCGATGCGCTGGTGCTGACCGAGGTTTATCCGGCGGGCGAAGCGCCGATCGCGGGCGCCGATGCGAAGGCGCTGGCGCGTGCGATCCGCACGCGTGGTCGCGTGGATCCGATCGTCGTCGGCGGGGCGGGCGAGTTGTCGGCCGTGTTGCCGGATGTGTTGCAGGACGGCGATCTGCTGTTGCTGATGGGTGCCGGCGATATCGGCGCGGCGGCGCAACAGATCGCAACGCAAGGTTTCGAAGGAGCAATGAAGTGAGCGGCAACCAGACATTCCCCCCGCTGCGCGTGACCGACCCGGCCGTGTTCGGCCGCGTCGCCGTGCTGATGGGTGGCACCAGTTCCGAGCGCGAGGTTTCGCTCGACTCCGGCCGCAACGTGCTGGAGGCCCTGCGTGCGCGCGGTGTCGCCGCCGATGCGGTCGACGGCATTCCGAACCTGATCCGCGAATTGCAGGACAAGCACTTCACGCGCGTGTTCAACATCCTCCACGGCCATGCCGGCGGTGGCGAAGACGGCGTGCTGCAAGGCCTGCTCGATGCGATGAACGTGCCGTACACCGGTTCGGGCGTGCTCGGCTCGGCGCTGAGCATGGACAAGATCCGCACCAAGCAGGTGTGGCTGTCGCTGGGTCTGCCCACGCCGAAGTACGTGCAGCTCGGCAAGGGCGCCGATGTGCACGCCGCTGCGATGTCGATCGGCCTGCCGGTCATCGTGAAGCCTGCCGCGGAAGGTTCGAGCGTCGGCGTCTCGCGTGTGTATGAAGAGAAGGACCTCGACGCCGCCGTCGAACTCGCCAAGCGTTACATCGACGAAGAAGCGCGCGGCGAGTTGCTGATGGAGCAGCTGATCGAAGGCGACGAGCTGACGGTCGCCGTCCTCGGCGAAACCGCGCTGCCCTCGATCCGCATCGTGCCCAAGGGCCAGTGGTACGACTACCACGCCAAGTACGTCGCCGAAGACACGCAGTATGTGTGCCCCGGCCTGGATGGCGACGCCGAAGACGAGATCCGCCGCCTGTCGGTCGCCGCGTTCAAGGCGGTGGATTGCAGCGGCTGGTCGCGCGTGGACGTGATGCGCGATCGCGCGAGCGGCAAGTTCTACCTGCTCGAAGTAAACACCGCGCCGGGCATGACCTCGCATTCGCTGGTGCCCAAGGCCGCGCGCCAGGTCGGCATCGATTTCGAAGAATTGTGCTGGCGGATCCTCGAAACCTCGCTCGACCGCGACGGAGGTGCGCGCAAGTGAACGCACTGCTGCGCATCCTGGCGTGGACCCTGGCGGTGGCACTGGTCGTGCTGCCGGTCGTTGCGTTGCTCAACGGTTGGGTCGCGTCCGAGCGTTGGCCGCTGCGTACGCTGCGCGTGCAGGGGACGTTGCACAACGTCGACGAATCGGAATTGCGCGCCACGGTGCTGCCGTATGCGCAACGCGGGTTCTTCGCCGTCGACCTGGAAGCGGCGCAGAACGCCGTCGCACGCCTGCCGTGGGTCGAGCGCGCCGAAGTGCGCAAGCACTGGCCCGACGTGCTGGAAGTGCAGGTGATCGAACATCGTCCGTTCGCGCGCTGGGGCACCGATCGCTTGCTCAGCGAACACGGCCGCCTGTTCCCGGTGAAGGGCATCCGCGTGCCGGCCAGCCTGCCGGAACTCGCCGGGCCCGACGCGCGCGTGCAGGACGTGGTCGCGCTCTACAACGAATCGCGCGCACTGTTCGCCAGCACCGGCCACGACGTGCGTTCGCTCGCGCTGGATGCGCGCGGCAGCTGGTCGCTGGTGTTGAACGACGGCACCGAAGTGGTCGTCGGCCGCAGCGATGCGCGCCCGCGCCTGGACCGCTTCGCACGGATGCTTCCGCAACTGACGGCGCAACCGCAACGGCTGTTGCGTCGCGCCGACCTCCGCTACACCAACGGGTTCGCATTGCAGTGGGCCGATGCACCGGCCGCCGCCGCGGCCGCACCCGTCACGAATTCGCAGGGAAACACATGAACCGCAAAGGCGACAAATCCTTGATCGTGGGCCTCGACATCGGCACGTCGAAGGTCACGGCGCTGGTGGGCGAATACTCGCCGGGCAGCCCGATCGAGGTGATCGGCATCGGCTCGCACGAATCGCGCGGGCTCAAGCGCGGCGTGGTGGTCGACATCGAATCGACCGTGCAGTCGATCCAGCGCGCGGTCGAAGAGGCCGAACTGATGGCCGGCTGCGAAGTGCGCTCGGTCTACGCCTCGATCTCCGGCAACCACGTGCAGTGCCGCAACTCGCAGGGCATCGCGCCGATCCGCGACGGTGAAGTCACCTACGCCGACCTGGACCGCGTGCTCGAAGCGGCGAAGGCCGTTGCGATTCCCGCCGACCAGCGCATCCTGCATGCGATCCCGCGCGACTACGTGCTCGACGATTCGCAGGAAGGCATCCGCAATCCCGTCGGCATGACCGGCGTGCGCCTGGAAGTGCACGCGCACCTGGTCGTGTGCGCGCAATCGGCGGCGGCGAACATCAGCAAGTGCGTGCAGCGCTGCGGCCTGCAGGTCGATGATCTGATCCTGGCTTCGCTCGCATCGAGCACGGCGGTGCTGACGCCCGACGAACGCGAGCTGGGTGTCGTGCTCGTCGACCTCGGCGCGGGCACCACCGACATCGCCGTCCACGTGCAGGGCGCGATCGCGCATTCGGCCTCGTTGCCGATCGCCGGCGACAAGGTCACCGAAGACATCGCGCACATGCTGCGCACGCCCACGCCGGAAGCCGAACAGATCAAGGTGCGTTACGCCTGCGCGCTCGCGCAGCTGGCCACCGCCGAAGAAAGCATCCAGGTGCCGAGCGTCGGCGATCGTCCGCCGCGCCGCCTGCCACGCCATTCGCTCGCGCAGGCGGTGCAGGCGCGTTACGAGGAAATCTTCGAAATGGTGCAGGCCGAACTGCGCCGCAGTGGATTCGAGCAGCACGTGCGCGCCGGGATGGTGCTCACGGGCGGTGCTTCGAAGATGGAAGGCGTCGTCGAACTCGCCGAGGAAATGTTGCAGATGCCGGTGCGCGTGGGCATTCCGCAGCACGTCACCGGCCTGGGCGAAGTCGTCGGCAATCCCGTGCACGCCACGGGGGTCGGGCTGCTGCTGATGGGCAGCCAGATCGAAAACCCGCGCAGGCCGTCGATCTCGGCGGGCCGCGCAGGCTCGTTCTTCAACAAGTTGAAGAACTGGTATCGCGGCGAATTCTGAGGAAGGCGGGCAAGGCGGAAGGGACGGCGAAGACAATTTTTGCAACAAGCATTACGTAGTTCATAAAACACTTATAAGAGGACACGGACATGGCGCATTTCGAACTCGTTGAAAAGATGGCCCCGAACGCGGTGATCAAGGTCGTCGGCGTCGGCGGCGGCGGCGGCAACGCGGTCGCCCACATGGTCAACAGCAGCGTGGACGGCGTGGAATTCATCACGGCGAACACCGACTCGCAGGCCATCAAGAACTGCGGCGCGAAGCTGCAGCTGCAACTCGGCTCCAACGTCACCAAGGGCCTGGGCGCCGGCGCGAATCCGGAAGTCGGCCGCCAGGCGGCGCTGGAAGATCGCGAACGGATCATGGACGCGCTGCAAGGCTCGGACATGGTGTTCATCACCGCCGGCATGGGCGGCGGCACCGGCACGGGCGCGGCGCCCGTGGTCGCGCAGCTCGCCAAGGAAATGGGCATCCTCACCGTCGCGGTGGTGACCAAGCCCTTCCCGTTCGAAGGCCGCCGCCGCATGCAGGTGGCGCTCAAGGGCATCGACGAACTCGGCCAGCATTGCGACTCGCTGATCACCATCCCGAACGAAAAGCTGATCACCGTCCTGGGCCGCAACGCCACGATGATCCAGGCCTTCCGTGCCGCCAACGACGTGCTGCTCGGCGCCGTGCAGGGCATCGCCGACCTGATCGTGCGTCCGGGCCTGATCAACGTCGACTTCGCCGACGTGCGCACCGTCATGTCCGAAATGGGCCTGGCGATGATGGGCACGGGTGCGGCGCGCGGCGACGATCGCGCGCAGGCCGCGGCCGAATCGGCGATCCAGAACCCGCTGCTCGACGACGTCAATCTCTCCGGCGCCAACGGCATCCTGGTCAACATCACCGCCGGCCCGGACTTCACGATGGCCGAGTTCGACGAAGTGGGTCGCACGATCGAGAACTTCGCTTCGGAAGACGCGACGGTCGTGATCGGCACCGTGCTCGATCCGGAAATGCAGGACGAAGTGCGCGTCACCGTCGTCGCCACCGGCCTGAATCGTGCGGTTTCGCGCCAGGCCCTGCCGACGCGCGAACACGGCACGGCCTACCAGGGCCGCGAGACGATGGTGCGTTCGCCGATCAAGCTGGTGCGCAACGCGACGACGGGCCAGCCGGACTTCGACGCGATGGCCAACCTCAACGAACCGGTCGTGCCGAACTTCTCCAATGCGACCTCGGGCAACCTGCGCGGCAATCGCAGCGAGCCGGCCGCGGCGGACTTCGGTGGCGACAGCAGCTACCTGGACATCCCGGCGTTCCTGCGCCGCCAGGCGGACTGAGCAGCACAACGGCTGAGAAGCGCGGGGCTGCGCCAGGCCCCGCGCCGTGTCCTTCGGTCGGCCGGACCCTACCGGCCGACCTCTTTCGGGCACGTCTTCGTCGAACCCGGCGCACCCTAGGGGCGCACCCACAAGGCACGTCCACGGGACGGTCCATCCCCCGTTTGCCAAAGCGTTCAGCAGTCAGCGTGGTACCCTTTGCGGCCGCTGCGCCACCGGCGCAGCCCGTATGAATCCCCCCGCCTCGGTTCGAGGTGCGAAGAGTCCAGACCGCACGCACACGATGCTGCCCCAACGCACCCTCAAGAACGTGATCCGCGCGACCGGCGTGGGCCTGCACAGCGGAGAGAAGGTCTATCTCACGCTGCGGCCGGCCGCCGTCGATACGGGCATCCGTTTCCGGCGCGTGGACCTGGATCCGGTCGTCGAGATTCCGGCCGACGCCGGGCTCGTCACCGAGACGATGTTGTGCACCGGCCTGTCGTCCAACGGCGGCAAGGTCATGACGATCGAACACCTGATGTCGGCCTTCGCGGGCCTGGGCATCGACAACGCGTACGTCGACCTGTCGGCGCCGGAAGTGCCGATCATGGACGGCTCGGCCGGCCCCTTCGTGTTCCTGCTGCAATCGGCCGGGATTTCGGAGCAATCGGCGCCCAAGCGTTTCATGCGCATCCGCAAGACCGTCGAAGTGCGCGATGGCGACAAGGTCGCCCGCTTCGAGCCCTACGACGGCTTCCGCATCGGCTTCACGGTGGTCTTCGACCATCCGGCCATTCCCGCCGCGCAGTCGCGCGCGGAGGTCGACTTCTCCACCACGTCCTACGTCAAGGAAGTGAGCCGTGCGCGCACCTTCGGGTTCATGCGCGACCTGGAGTTCATGCGCGAGCGCAACCTCGGCCTGGGCGGCTCGATGGACAACGCGATCGTGCTCGACGAGTTCCGCGTCCTCAACGACGACGGGCTGCGCTACGCCGATGAGTTCGTGCGCCACAAGATCCTCGACGCCGTCGGCGACCTCTATCTGGCCGGCCGCCCGATCATCGGGGCGTTCGAAGGCTTCAAATCCGGCCACGCGCTCAACAACAAGCTGGTCCGCGCGCTCCTGGCCGATGCCTCGGCATGGGACGAAGTGACCTTCGACGACCCGGCCGCAGCGCCCGTGGTCTACGGCAACCCTGCCATCGCCTGACCGGCGGTCACCCCCGGCGCGAACCCTCACGCCAACCCTCAGCCCGATCCGACAGCGCAGTCACCTCGGTGATCGATCTGTGAACCGGATTGTTCGGTTTAACGCGCTCTTAACGAATTCGGAATGATTCGTTAGCGAATGAGGGGCAAGGGGCGGGGTAGCATCCCCTCCAAGCCGAAACAGGCCTCCCGTGCAAACGTACTCGGGGAGGGCGATCGGCCAGAGTCAGGAGTCTTTGGAACCCGTGTCTTTGGGATCCACGAGGGACGCCAGCGCGGACTGCAACGCTTCTTTCGCAGCCGCCGACATCGTTGTGACTTTCCGTTCCGGTCGCTCAGGTGGTTGGAACGGGTGGGTCGTCGTTTTGACGACCAGCTCAGTCACTTCGAGCCCGAGGGATCGGGCCGCGTCGAGGAGTTGCAGTGCGACGAGCCGCAGTTTGGCCCGCCACAACGGCGCATCCACGACGTAGACGAGCCTGCCGCCGTCGACGTTCGCCACCCGCGCATGCGGAGCGAGCCCGGGGGGCAGGGAAGGGCGCAACCGCTGATCCAGCGCGTCAAGCCACAAGGCACGGCGCAGGGGATCGAAAGCGACGTCCGCGAGCAACGCCTCCATGGGCGCTTGCGGACCCGCGTTTCGATTTGCGCGTGCAGGCTTTGGCTTGCTGGACTTGGGATCCGATATCGACATGAGCTTCAAGATCGTACTGAACAATCGCCACCGACAGCCGACCGGCCTGGTGGGTCGCCTTTCCGACAGCGCGCAGCGCCGTCCGGGTGTCGCCGCCGGCATTCTCCTCGCTTCGGGCCTTGCATTGGGCCTGGGCGCCAGCGTCGGCGTTGCCGGCGCCTACAACGCCCACCTGCAGGCCAAGGTCCACAAGCAGGAAACCGAGCTCGCCGCGACCCGCGCGAACTCGCAACGTGAAATCAACGCACTCGCCGCGCGCCTGGGCGAACTCCAGGCCCAGGCCAACCGCCTCAACGCCCTCGGCGAGCGCCTCACGCGCGCCGGCCAGCTCGACGACGGCGAGTTCGATTTCGAACAGCCGGTCCCGACCGGTGGTGCCGACGCGGTCCGCGACATGCCCCGCGACGAGCTCCAGCGCGAGCTGGCTTCGCTCGAACACGAATATGCGGCGTCGGGCCAGCAGCTCTCCGTGATGGAATCGCTGCTGTTCAACCGCGAGCTCGACCGCAACGCGGTCCCCTCGCGCGATCCGATCGCCAACAGCTACATCACCTCCGGCTTCGGCGGTCGCGCCGACCCCATCGTCGGTGGCCACCAGTTCCACAAGGGCATCGACTTCAAGGCGAAGGTGGGCGATCCCGTGCTCGCCGTCGCCGACGGCGTGGTCTCGTTCTCGGGCGTGCGCTCGGGCTACGGCAACGTGGTGGAGATCGACCACGGCAACGGCTACGTCACCCGTTACGCGCACAACTCGCGCCTGCTGGGCCGCGTCGGCGACCTCGTCCGCGCCGGGCAGCAGATCGCGAAGGCCGGCTCCACCGGCCGTTCCACCGGCGCCCACGTGCATTTCGAAGTGTGGGACAACGGCCGCGTCGTGAATCCGCGCAAGTTCCTGGGCCAGAACGGCAACCGCTCCGCCACGCAGGGCTGATCCGGGGCGGGGAACTCCGAACGCTGCGCCCGGTCACATGCGGGCTTGATAGGCGCAGCGACGGACCCCAGCTACAATGCCGCGTTGCCGTACAAAGGGCGCCCCGCGCCCTTTTTTGTTGCCGGACGCCTCCCCTGGCAGGCCCGGCCCACTTCCCGGAATTGGTGTCCCACGATGCTCAACAGCTTGCTTACCCGCGTTTTCGGCAGCCGTAACGAACGCCTGCTTGGCCAGCTCGGGGGCATCGTCAAGAAGATCAACGCGCTCGAACCGCAGATGCAGGCGCTGTCCGACGCGCAGCTCCAGGCCAAGACGCCGGAGTTCAAGGAACGCATCGCGAAGGGCGAGTCGCTCGACAAGATCCTGCCCGAAGCCTTCGCCGTCTGCCGCGAAGCCTCGCGCCGCGTGATGGGCATGCGCCATTACGACGTGCAGTTGATCGGCGGCATGGTGCTGCACCTGGGCAAGATCGCGGAAATGCGCACCGGCGAAGGCAAGACGCTCGTCGCCACGCTGCCGACCTACCTCAACGCGCTCGAAGGCAAGGGCGTGCACGTGGTGACGGTCAACGATTACCTCGCGCGCCGCGACTCGGCGTGGATGGGCAAGTTGTACAACTGGCTCGGCCTCACCGTCGGCGTGGTGTATCCGGGCATGCCGCACTCGGACAAGCACGGTGCCTACGGCGCCGACATCACCTACGGCACCAACAACGAATTCGGCTTCGACTACCTGCGCGACAACATGGCGCTGGCGAAGGAAGACCGCTACCAGCGCGGCCTGCATTACGCGATCGTCGACGAAGTCGACTCGATCCTCATCGACGAAGCGCGCACCCCGCTGATCATTTCCGGCCCGGCCGACGAATCGCAGGATCTGTACGCCGCCGTCGACGCCATCGTCCCCGAGCTGACGCGCCAGAAGGAAGAGGAAGGCGCAGGCGATTACTTCGTCGACGAGAAGGGCAAGCAGGTCCACCTGTCCGAAGCGGGCATGGAACATGTCGAAGACCTGCTGCGCCAGGCCGGCGTGCTGAAGGGCGACGACGACGCGCTGTACGGCGCGCAGAACATCCACGTCGTGCACCACCTCAATGCCGCGCTGCGCGCGCATGCGATCTACCAGCGCGACGTCGACTACATCGTGCGCGACGGCGAAGTGGTCATCGTCGACGAATTCACCGGCCGCACGCTGCCGGGCCGCCGCTGGTCCGACGGCCTGCACCAGGCGGTGGAAGCCAAGGAACGCGTGCAGGTGCAGCGCGAGAACCAGACGCTCGCCTCGATCACCTTCCAGAACCTGTTCCGCATGTACGGCAAGCTTTCGGGCATGACCGGCACGGCGGACACCGAAGCCTACGAATTCCAGAACATCTATGGCCTGGAAGTCATCGTCATTCCCACGCACCGTCCGATGGTCCGCAAGGATCAATCCGACCTGGTGTTCCTCAACCGCCCCGGCAAGTACCGCGCGGTGGTCAAGGAAATCCAGGAGTGCCACGCCAAGGGCCAGCCGGTGCTGGTCGGCACGACGTCGATCGAGGTGTCCGAGCTGTTGTCCGAGCAGCTGCAGGAAGCCGGCGTCGCGCACGAAGTGCTCAACGCCAAGCAGCACGAGCGCGAAGCGCACATCGTTGCCAACGCCGGTCGTCCGGGCGCGGTGACGATCGCCACCAACATGGCCGGCCGCGGTACTGACATCGTGCTCGGCGGTTCGCTGGAAGCCGAACTCACGGCGCTGGGCGAAGACGCGTCCGACGCCGACAAGGCCCGCGTGCGCGAAGCCTGGCAGCAGCGCCACGAAGCGGTAAAGGCGGCTGGCGGCCTGCATATCGTCGGCACCGAACGCCACGAATCGCGCCGCATCGACAACCAGTTGCGCGGCCGTTCGGGCCGCCAGGGCGACCCGGGTTCCTCGCGCTTCTACCTGTCGCTCGAAGACAACCTGATGCGCATCTTCGCCGCCGACTGGGTGCAGCGCGTCATGGCGCGCATGGGCCTGAAGGAAGACGACATCATCGAAAGCCCGCTGGTGACCAAGCAGATCGCCAACGCGCAGCGCAAGGTCGAGGCCCACAACTTCGACATCCGCAAGAACCTGCTCGACTTCGACGACGTCAACAACGACCAGCGCAAGGTCATCTACCAGCAGCGCGACGAACTGCTCGATGCCGAGAGCGTCGAGGAGAACGTGGCCGGCATCCGCGAGGACGTGGTCGCCGACCTGGTCGCGCGCTTCGTGCCGATCAACTCCATCGATGAGCAATGGGACCTGCAGGGCCTGGACGCCGAACTGCAGAACGAGTTCAACCTCGAGCCCGGCATCGCGACCTTCGTCGCCTCGCGCAAGGAAATCGACGCCGAAGGCATCGCCGCCGAAGTGCAGCGCCGCCTGGAGCAGATGTTCGCCGACAAGCAATCGCAGATCGGCCCCGAGAACATGCGCATGCTGGAAAAGCACATCATGCTCAACGTGCTCGACCAGAACTGGAAGGAACACCTGGGCCGCATGGATTACCTGCGCCAGGGCATCCACCTGCGCGGCTACGCGCAGAAGCAGCCCAAGCAGGAATACAAGAAGGAAGCCTTCGAGCTGTTCGGCGAGATGCTCGAGAAGGTGAAGCGCGAAGTGGTTTCGCTGCTCGCCCGCGTGCGCATCCGCGACGAGGCGGAGATCGCGCAGGCCGAAGCCGCAGAACGCGCGCGCGCCGAAGCGATGGCCCGCCAGATGCAGTTCCAGCACCCCGACATGGGCGGGCTGGGCGCAGACGAAGAGGCCGCGCAGCTGGCCGCCGGCACGCAGACCTCGCTCGAGATGCTGCCGCCCGGTCGCACCGACCGTGTCGGCCGCAACGATCCGTGCCCCTGCGGCAGCGGCAAGAAGTACAAGCACTGCCACGGCCAGCTGGCCTGACATGGGTGGGCCGGTCGAGGTGGTCGCGGGGGTCATCCGCGACAAGGCCGGCCGCATCCTGCTCGCCCGCCGCACCGAAGGCCGCGATCTCGCCGGCCTCTGGGAATTCCCCGGCGGGAAGCGCGAACCCGGCGAGTCGCCCGAAGCGGCGCTCGCCCGCGAACTCCACGAAGAACTCGGCATCGACATCACCTGCGGCGAGCCGGTGATCGCGGTGCCGCAGCGTTACCCGCACAAACGCCTGCGCCTGGACGTGCGCCTCGTCGCCAGTTGGCGCGGCACGGTGAAAGGGCACGAAGGGCAGGCGCTCGCCTGGGCGCCGCCGCACACACTCGGCGCGTATGCGATGCCGTCGGCCGACATCCCCGTCGTCGCCGCGCTGCTGCAACCGGATCGCTATCTCGTCACGCCGGCGCCGAATGGTTCGGATGCGGCGTGGCTCGAGGCTCTCGAAGCCGCGCTCGCGGCCGGCATCCGGCGCGTGCAACTGCGCGCGCCGCATTGCCCGCCGACGCGCTGGGCGTCGCTGGTCGAAGCTGCGGTCGATGCCTGCCGCCGGCACGGCGCCGATGTATTGGTGAACGGCGATATCGCGCTCGCGCAGGCGATGGACATCGGCGTGCACCTGCGTTCGACGCAATTGGCTGCGCTCGATGCGCGGCCCTTGCCGAAGGAACAACGCGTCGGTGCGTCGTGCCACACCCTCGAGGACCTGCGGCGCGCCGAAGCGATCGGTTGCGACTTCGCGGTGCTGGGCCCGATCGCGGCGACTCCGACGCATCCGGAGGCGGTGCCGCTGGGATGGGACGGGTTCGCGGCGATGCGCGAAGAAGTCGCACTGCCGATCTACGCGATCGGCGGCATGCGCTTCGAGGACATCCCGGTTGCGCGCGCACATGGCGCGCAGGGCATCGCGGCGATCCGCGGGTTGTGGGTCAGCGGTTGAACGCAGCCAGCGCGCGGTAGCGCGCATCCAATGCCGCGACGTGCGCATCGAGCGCGTCGATGGTCCCGTCGTTCACCACCACGTCGTCGGCGATCGCAAGGCGCGCCTGCCGGCTCGCCTGCGCCGCGAGCATGCGTTGGGCGAGTACCGCATCGATGCCATCGCGACGCATGACGCGTTCGATCTGGATGTCGCGATGCACGTCGACCACCAGGATCCGCGCCAGCCACGGATAGGCCGCGCGCCCGCCGCCTTCGGCGAGCAGCGGAATCGCGACGATGCAGTAGGGCCCGGACGCGCGCTGCGCATCCTCGTGCAGCATCACGCGGATGCGGGGATGCAGGATCGCTTCCAGGCGTCGACGCGCGGCGTCGTCGCCGAATACGTGGCGACGCAAGGCCGCCCGATCCAGTTGCCCATCGGCCTGCAGGACATCCGCACCGAAGGCCTCCGCGATTTCCGCCAGCGCCGGCTGCCCCGGCGCGACGACTTCGCGCGCGGCGACATCCGCATCGACCACGGCCACGCCGCGTTCGGCGAACGCCGCGGCCACCGCGCTCTTGCCCGAAGCGACCCCGCCGGTCAGGCCGATCGCGAACACCGGGCCGGCGGCGGCCATCGCCTTATTTCAGGCCGAAGAGGGACAGGTAGGCATCGACCATGCGATCGCTCCAGAAGAACGCGATCCACCCGGCGATGGCGAGATAGGGGCCGAAGGGAATCGGCGTCGCGCGATCGCGGCCTTTCATGGCCAGCCACGCCGAACCGATGATGGCCCCGACGATCGAAGACAACAGGATCGTCGGCAGGATGCCCTTGAGGCCTACCCAGGCGCCGATGGCGGCCAGCAACTTGAAGTCGCCGTGGCCCATGCCTTCCTTGCCGGTGAGCTGCTTGAACACCCAGTACACCGACCAGAGCGAGAAGTAGCCGGCCATGACCCCCAGCAGCGCGGCCTTCTGCCCGATGTAGAGGTTTTCCACGCTGGCGATCAGGCCCAGCCACAGCAGTGGCAGCGTGAGTTGGTCGGGCAGCAGGCGCGTGCGCAGGTCGATACCCGCCAGCGACACCAGGAAGCAGGAGAACAGCACCGCGCCGAAGCCGCGCCAGCCGAAGCCGAACTGCCACACGCACGTGAGCACGAGCAGCATCGTCAGTGCTTCGACTAAGGGGTACTGCACCGAGATCGGCGCGCGGCAATGACGGCACTTGCCGCCCTGGACCAGCCAGCTGACGAGCGGGATGTTCTCGTACCAGCTCAGCCGATGCTTGCAGTGGGGACAATGCGAGGGCTCGACGACGATGCCCGGCGGCGGCGGATCGTATTCCTCCGGCTCGCCGAGCACTTCGCGGCTGTCGCGCCGCCACTGCCATTCCAGCCGGCGCGGCAGGCGCAGGATGACGACGTTGAGGAAGCTGCCGAGCGCAAGCCCGAAGGCGGCCGCGGCGGGGAAGCCGAGGCCGGGGTTCTGGTCAAGGAACGCCATTCAGGTCAGACGACCGAGGCGAGCTTGAAGATCGGCAGGTACATGGCGACCACCATGGAGCCCACGATCACGCCGAGCATGACGACGATGATCGGTTCGAGCAGCGAGGCCAGCGCGTCGACCGCGTTGTTGACCTCCATCTCGTAGAACTCGGCCACCTTGTACAGCATGGTGTCGAGCGCGCCGGCTTCTTCGCCGATCGCGGTCATCTGCACCACCATGTGCGGGAACAGGTTGGTCTGCTTCATCGCCAGGTTGACCTGGTAACCCACGGCCACGTCGTCGCGCACGCGGTTGACCGCCTGCTCGTACACCGTGTTGCCGGTGGCGCCGGCGACGGTGTCCAGCGCTTCGACCAGCGGCACGCCGGCGGCGAAGGTCACCGCGAGGGTGCGCGCGAATCGCGCCAGCGCCGCCTCGTGCATGATCTTGCCGATGACCGGCAGCTTGAGGATCACGCGGTCGAGAAAATGCGCGAAGGCCGTCGAGCGTTTCTTGATCATGATGAAGGCGACGATGGTGCCGCCGATCACGCCGAAGATCGCCCACCACCACTTCACCATGAACTCCGAGAGGTTGATCACGAGCATGGTGAAGGCTGGCAGCTCGGCGCCGAAGTTGGCGAAGACTTCCTTGAACTGCGGGACCACGAACACCAGCAGGATCGCGCTGACCAGCAAGGCCACCGCGACGACCATCGCCGGGTAGAACATCGCCTTCTTGATCTTGCCCTTCAGCGCTTCGATGTTTTCCTTGTACGTGGCGACCGTGTCGAGCACGGTGTCGAGCACGCCCGCCGATTCGCCGGCCTTGACCAGATTGCGGTAGAGCTCGTCGAACTGCACCGGATGCTTGCTCAGCGACTCCGACAGCGACGAGCCGCTTTCGATGTCGGTGCGGATGGTGTTGACCAGGTCGCGCATCTTCGGGTTCTTCTGGCCGCCCGAGATGATTTCCATCGAGGTCACGATCGGCACGCCCGACTTGAGCATGGTCGCGATCTGGCGCGAGAACACCGCGATGTCCTTGGGCGTGATGCGCTTGCCGCTGCCGCCGAAGAGCGGCTTGGTCTTCACCTTCACCACCGTCGGGGTGATGCCCTGCTTGCGCAACTCGGCGCGCACCAGGTTGGCGTTGCGCGCGGCCGACTCGCCCTTCATCTTCACGCCGCGCTTGTCGTTGCCTTCCCACACGAAGATGGGCATGGCCTCCTGGCGCCTGACGGCGGGTTGCTTGGCGGCGGTACGTGCTGCGTTCTTGGTCACGGCCATGCGGCGTTCCCCCAATCCCTGTCTCGTTAGTCTTTCGTCACGCGGTTGATTTCCGCGAGGCTGGTCACGCCGTTGCGCACTTTCATCAGGGCGGATTGACGCAGGTCCCGCACGTTGGAACGTTGCGCGGCTTCACCGATCTGCATGACGTTGCCGCCCGAGAGGATGATTTCCTGGATCTCTTCGGTCATCGGCATGACCTGGTAGATGCCCGTACGGCCCTTGTAGCCCTCGGTGCAGTCCTGGCAGCCCACCGCCTCGTACATCTTGAAGCCGGCGTGGATCTCGTCGGCGGTGAAGCCTTCGGCCAGCAGCGCGTGGTCGGGCAGGTGCACTTCGCGCTTGCAGTCGTGCAGCCGGCGCGCCAGGCGCTGGGCGATGACGAGCGTCACCGACGAGGTGATGTTGTAGGGCGCCACGCCCATGTTCATCAGGCGCGCGATGGTCTGCGGCGCATCGTTGGTGTGCAGCGTGGAGAGCACCATGTGGCCGGTCTGCGCGGCCTTGATGCCGATCTCGGCGGTTTCCAGGTCGCGGATTTCGCCGACCATGATCACGTCCGGGTCCTGGCGCAGGAACGAACGCAGCGCCGCGGCGAAGGTCATGCCGCGCTTGACGTTCATCTGCACCTGGTTGATGCCGGGCACGCGGATTTCGACCGGGTCCTCGACGGTGGAGATGTTGCGCGTTTCGTCGTTGAGGATGTTGAGCGCGGTGTACAGCGACACCGTCTTGCCCGAACCGGTCGGCCCGGTGACCAGCACCATGCCGTAGGGCTTGAGCACCGCGTTGACGAACAGTTCCTTCTGGTCTTCCTCGTAGCCCAGCTTGTCGATGCCGAGCTTGGCGGCGCCGCCGTCCAGGATACGCAGCACGACCTTCTCGCCGAACAGCGAGGGCAGGGTGCTCACGCGGAAGTCGATCTGCTTGGACTTGGACAGGTTGAGCTTGATGCGGCCGTCCTGCGGCACGCGCTTCTCGGCGATGTCCAGCTGCGACATGACCTTCAGGCGCGCGGCGATGCGCGAGTGCAGCTTCACCGGCACCCGGGCGACCTGCTTGAGCAGGCCGTCGATGCGCAGGCGCACGCGGTATTCGGTTTCGTAGGGCTCGAAGTGGATGTCCGAGGCGCCGCGGCGGATCGCGTCCACCAGCACCTTGTTGATGAACTTCACGACCGGCGTGTCGTCGCCCTTGGCGTCGACGCCCGAATCGTTGGAGAGGTCTTCGTCCCCGCCGGTGGTCTCGAGGGTGTCGAGGCCTTCGCCGTCGCCCATCTCGTTGGCCAGGGCGTCCGCGTTCTCGAGCCACTGGTCGATCGTGCGACGGATCTTGTCGTCGTCGACGAGGATGGGCTCCACCGCCAGGTTGGTGTGGAACTTGATCTCGTCCAGCGCGTGGCTGTTGGTGGGATCGGACAGGCCCACGAACAGGCGGCCGCCGCGCTTGAACAGCGGCAACACGCCGTGCTTGCGGACCAGCTCTTCGCTCACCAGCTTGATGGCCGACTGGTTGGGGTCCAGCGCGCTCACGTCGAAGATGGGCATGCCGAACTCGGCCGAGTTGGCCGCGGCCAGCTGGCCGGAGGTGACCAGCTTCTTCTCGGCCATGAACAAGGCGAGCGGCTTGCGCTCGCGGGTGGCCTGGTCCATCGCCTCGCGGGCGCGGGCCTCGTCCAGCACGCCGTCCATGACCAGTCGCCGGGCAATGCCCGTGATGCCCACCAGATTGGCGGTCGCAACGGTCGCCATTTGATCTATCCCCCAATACTTGTGCCGAAGATACCGCAAACCCCACGTCACACAACGGATGCCCGTCGCTATTCCGGTCGTTCGCGGACTTGTTAACCTGTACAGGTCAGTGGAGTGGCCATGCGCATCTCGATCATCCTTCCGGCCAAGAACGAAGCCAACGGGCTGCGGCAGACCCTGCCCGGCCTCAAGGCGGCCTATCCGGAAGCCGAAGTCATCGTCGTGGACGACGGTTCGACCGACGAAACGGCGGCCGTGGCCGTCGAAAACGGCGTGCGGGTCCTGTCCTCGCCCTATTCGATGGGCAACGGCGCGGCGATCAAGCGCGGGGCCCGCGCGGCCTCGGGCGAGATCCTCGTGTTCATGGATGCCGACGGCCAGCACAACGCCGGGGACATCGCCAAGCTGCTCGAACGCCTGGACGCCGGCTACGACATGGCCGTGGGCGCGCGCAACGCCGGCGGGCAGGCCAACGTAGGGCGGGGGGCGGCCAACGCCCTGTACAACCGGCTGGCGAGCTGGATGACCGGCCACCGCATCGCCGACCTCACCTCGGGCTTCCGCGCGGTGCGCGCCGAGCGCTTCCGCGAGTTCCTGCACCTGCTGCCCAACGGGTTCAGCTACCCGACCACCAGCACGATGGCCTTCTTCCGCAGCGCCTATCCGGTGGCCTACGTCCCGATCGACGTCGCCCGCCGGATCGGCCGTTCGCACATCCGTCCGCTGCGCGATGGCGCGCGCTTCCTGATCATCATCTTCCGCATCGCCACGCTGTATTCGCCGCTCAAGCTCTTCGCGCCCACGGCGCTGGGCTTCGGCGTGCTCGGGGTGCTGTATTACGCCTGGAGCTTCGCGAAGTACGGCCGTTTCACCAACATGAGCGCGCTGCTGATCAGCGCGGCGGTGGTGGTGTTCCTGATCGGGCTGGTGTCGGAGCAGATCACGGCGCTCACCTATCGCCGCGATGACTGATCCGCGCCGCGCTTCTTCGAAACCGACCGTCCTCGTCCTGGCGTCCACCTACCCGCGGTGGGCGGGCGACGTCGAACCGGGCTTCGTGCACGAACTCTGCAAGCGGCTGACGAGGCGCTTCAACGTGATCGCGCTGGTGCCGCATGCCGAGGGCGCGCGGTCGGGCGAGGTCGACGGCGTCGAGGTCGTCCGTTATCGCTACGCGCCCGCGCGCCTGGAAACGCTGGTCTACGGCGGCGGCATCGCGGCCAACCTGCGGCGTTCGAAGTGGAAGCACCTGCTGTTGCCCTCCTTCGTCGGCATGCAGTGGCTCGCGGTGACGCGCCTGCTGCGCACGCGGCGCATCGATGCGATCCACGCGCACTGGCTGATCCCGCAGGGGTGGGTCGCCCGCAAGGCCACGCGCGACGTGCCGTACCTGGTGACCTCGCACGGCGGCGATCTGTTCGGCCTGCGCGGCAAGTTCCTCGAGTCGATGAAGCGCGACGTCGCCAAGGGCAGCGCCGCGATGACGGTCGTGAGTTCGGCGATGGCGAACGAAGCGCGCCGCATCGGCCTGGCCCCGCCGCGCCTGGACATCCTGCCGATGGGCGTGGACCTGCGCGAACGCTTCGTGCCTGACGCCGCTGTGCCGCGCGAAGCCGACGTGTTGCTCGCCGTCGGCCGCCTCGTGCCGAAGAAGGGCTTCAATTTCCTCCTAGCGGCGATGCCCGCGATCGTGCGCGCGCGCCCCAACGTGCGCCTGGATATCGCCGGATTCGGGCCCGAGGAAGCGGCGCTGCGCGCGCAGGCCGAACTCCTGGGCGTGACGCAACATGTGCGTTTCCTCGGCGCGATGCCGCAGGACAGGTTGCCTGCGCTCTACCGCGCTTCCACGCTGCTCGTCGCGCCGTTCGTGCGCGACGACGCGGGCGACCAGGAAGGCCTGCCCGTCGTGTTGATGGAAGCGATCGGCTGCGGCTGTCCGGTCGTCGTCGGCGATGTCGCGGGCGTCGACGATCTGCTCGGGGAGATGAAGTCCGAAGTCTGCGTCGACCCGCGCAATACCGAACAACTCGCGGACGCCATCATCGCCGCACTCGGCGACCCGGCCGCGCTCGCGCGCCGTGCCGAAGCGATCCGCGCCATCGCCGCCTCGCGCGTGGACTGGGAGCACATCGCCACCGCCTACGGCCACCTCATCGCGCATTGCATCGAGCACCCCCGCGCGTGAACACCGCCGTCCGCCAACCGCACATCGCGCCCGACCTCGCTTCGCGCAGGCCGAAGGCGGAGAAGATCCTGCGCCTGCTGGACCTGCAGCCGCGCGCCACCCCGTATCGCGTGCTCGAAGTCGGCACCGGCAGCGGCGGCATCGCCCATTTCCTCGGCACGCATCCGACCATCGCCTGCGATGTCACGTCGGTCGATGTCGTCGACCTGCGCATGGTGCATGACGGGTACGCGTGGCAGCGCGTCGAAGGCACCACGTTGCCGTTCGCCGACGACGCATTCGATGTCGTCATCACCAACCACGTGATCGAACACGTCGGCGAACACGCCGAACAATTGCACCACCTGCGCGAATGCCGGCGCGTGCTCGCACCGCAGGGGCGTGGCTATCTCGCGGTGCCCAATCGCTGGGGCGTCGTCGAGCCGCACTTCCACTTGCCCTTCCTGAGCTGGTTGCCGCGTGCGTGGCGCAGCGCCTACGTCCGTGCGATGAAGAAGGGCGAGGCCTACGACTGCGAGTTGCTCACGCTGCCGGGCATCGAAGCGCTGTTTGCGCAAGCCGGCCTGCACGCGCGCAATGTCGGTGTCGAAGCCTTGCGTGCGACGCTCGCGATCGAAGGCACGCGCGGTGTATTGCGCAAGTGCGTCGCCGTCGTGCCCGATGGGGTGTGGCGCGCGCTGTCGCCGTGGATCCCGACGCTGATCTACCGCTTCAACCGCTGACCAGTCGCCGCATCGTCGGCTCGATGGCGCCGATCACTTCGCTCCAGTCGCGGATCGGCACGTCGGCCTTGCGCGGATTGCACAGCTGCATTTCGAGCTTGTCGGCGAGGTCTTCGGCGTTGCCCGCCTGGTAGAGGAACTGCGGCATGTCGGCGAACAGATGGTGCATCGCACCGACATCGCCCACGACGACGGGCAAGTCGCACGCCAGCATTTCGTAGGCCTTCTGCGGGAAGCAGTAGCGCCCGAACTCGGTGTCGAGGATGCAGATCGCACCGACGTCCAACGCGCCGAAAACCTGCGCGACGCGCTCATGCGGCAAGGCACCGAGCGAATGCACGCGATCCCCCGTCGGCGGCGGAAAGCCGTGCGGACCGGCGAGCACCAGATGCAGGTTCGGCATGCGGCGCTCGAGGATCGCCCACGCCGCATACAAGGCTTCGATGCCTTTCTCGCGATTGAGCCCGCCCGCGGTGCCGACGAGCAACGCATCCTGCGGCAGGCCCAGCGCCGCGCGGCACGCGGCGCGATCGCGCGGATGGAACACGGCGCGATCGATGGTGCTCGGCATCGCGATCACCTCGCCCTTCGCGCGGTACTCGTCGACGACCAGTTCGCGCAGGGGTTCGCTCGTCGTCAGCACGAGATCGGCCTTGCGCGTGGCCCAGCGCAGCAACGAGACGAAGCCCGGGATCTTCGCCTGGCCGAAGCCTTCGAAGTTGTCGTACAGATCGACGACCAGCGGCACGCGCAACTTGCCCTTCAACCATGCGCCGAGTGCGACATGCGGAATGTCGGTGCCGGCGATGATCAGATCCGGTTTGAACTTGCGCAGCGCACGCAGCATCCGCCACGGATACGTCGGCAGGCCCGGCATCGCCGGTTCCGAATGCCAGGTCAAGCTGCCGGGCGCAGCGTCATGCGTCCACGTACCTTCCTCGCGTTCCTTGCGGTAACTCAGGCACCACGCTTCCACTTGATGCCCGTGCGCGGCGAGTTTCGCGGGAATCTCGTACACGCGCGCGTAGCGGTCCAGGACCACGTCCTTGCTCATGTAGCGGCGCTTGCACAGGTACGCGATGCGCATCGTTGCCTCAGTCCAGCAGGCGGCGGACCGCGGCCAGCGCCGCGCCGACCACCTGGTCCATGTTGTAGTAGCGATACTGCGCCAGGCGACCGACGAAGGTGACGTCGCGTTCCTCCGCGCCCATCGCCTCGTAGCGCTTGAACAGCAGTTCGTTCTCGGTCCGCGGAATCGGGTAGTAGGGGTCGCCCTCGGCCTGCGGATACTCGCGCACGATCGACGTGCCCGCATGCGCCTGGCCCGTCAGGTGCTTGAACTCGGTGATGCGCGTGTAGGCGTGGTCGTTCGGATAATTGACCGTGCCGACCGCCTGGTACTGCGCGACGTCCGGCAGGTGCTCGTGCGCGAAACGCAGCGAGCGATACGGCAGGCGCCCGTGGCAATGGTGGAAATACGCGTCGATCGGCCCGGTGTAGACCGTGTGCGCGAACCCGCCGCGCCGGCGCACGTCCTCGAAGTCGACATCCAGCTCGACCCGGATGTTGGGATGGTCGAGGATCGCCTCGAACATCTTCGCGTACCCGAACTTCGGCATCGCCTGGAAAGTATCGGTGAAATACCGATCGTCGGTATTGGTGCGCACCGGGATGCGCGCGGCGACGCCCGCCTTCAACTCCGACGGGTCCAGCCCCCACTGCTTGCGCGTGTAGTGCAGGAAGAACTTCTCGTACAGATCGCGCCCGACGCTGTTGAGCACGACGTCCTCGCTCGTGCGCACCGGATCGCGCGGCTCGCGCACGCGTTCGAAGAACGCTTCGGCACCCGCTTCATCGAGGTCCAGGTCGTACAGCGCGTTGAGCGTGTCGCGGTTGATCGGGAAGGGATACTCGCGCCCGTCGACGACCCCGCGCACGCGATGCTCGTACTCCCGCCATTGCGTGAAGCGCGACAACCACTCCCAGATGCGCTCGGCATTGGTGTGGAAGATGTGCGGCCCGTAGCGATGCACGAGCACGCCGTGCGCATCGAGCTCGTCGAAGGCATTGCCCGCGATGTGCGGCCGCTTGTCGATGACCCGCACGCGCTTGCCGGCATCGGCGAGCTCGCGGGCGACGACGCTGCCGGCGTAGCCGGCGCCGACGATGAGGGTTTCAGACATGGTGGATCGAACATCCGGCGCGTTGCATCAAACGGATCCTTTCTGCCTCGGACGGCCCATCGCCGACCGAGAGATAAACCTTGTCGGCCTGCGCGGCGGGCACATTGAGCAGCACCGACGTGAACCAACCGAACAGCCTGGGCCGCGCATCGCCGGCCAACACGAAGATTTGTTCCTCGGCCACGTCCGGCGAGCGCTCCACCCGGATGCTCGAAGACAGCGGCGCAGCCTCCCGGGGATGCGCGAGATAATAATCGACGGGGTTGGCCGCGAGCCAAGCACGCAGCTTTTCCACACCCCGTGCGTCCAGGGTGCCGGCGGTCTGCGCCTCTTCATACGGCTGCCCCAGGAAGAAGGTGGCCACGCCCTGTTGCGCCGGCGCGCGGCCCGCGGCGTCGAACAGCGCGATCGGCGCGATGCGCGCGGCCTCGACGATGTTGTCGAATCCCGGGTAGACCGAATGATGGACGGCGATGCGGTCGCGCACCGCGTCGATCGTGGGGATGCCCAACAGCTTGCCCGCGCGGCGTTCGGCCGGCGAAGCGGTGCGGTGCAATTGGCTCGAGGTGAATACGTTCGCCGCGCCGTCGTCGAAGGTGACGATGCGCGCGCGCCGGTGGCGGCCGACGAGGTCGCGGTAGAGCAGGCTGTCGACATTGGCCAGGAACAGCGTGTCGTACTCGCTCGCGAAAAAGCGCCGCAGGCGCAAGCGGCGCAATGCGTGCCGCAGCACTGCGGTCGGCGCGTCGACGTCGGCCGCATACGCCGCGTGGCGCGCGCCGGAGGCGAGCTTCGCGAAATAGTGGCGGTGCGCGGGCACGTCCGTGCGCGCGGAATACACGAGGTCGTACGCGTCGGCCCCTTCGGCCTTGAGGACGCTGGCCGCGACCAACGCCTGGAACGGCGTCGAAACCAGGACGAGGTTCAAACGACCAGGCTCCCGGACTTCAGGAGCACTTCGCACAGCAGGAACTCCTGGAGCGTGTCGACGTCGACCGATCGATCTCGCGGCATGCGGTATGCGAGCGTGCCCGGCGGCGTGAAGCGGGGGTCGGCGCGGAAGCCGGCGATCGACAAGGCGTAGATCGCACCGTTGAGCGTGTAGGTGGGCGCAGGGAGTGCCGCATCGATCGGTTGGATGGCACCGTCGTCGCCGACGCCCACGCACCACGCCAACGGATGCGGCGTCTCGCAGACCGATACCACGGGCAGCCCGGATTTGCGATGCAACCCGATCGCACCGTCGATATCCGCGATCGCCCGCAACGGCGAGGTGGGCTGGAGCAGGCAGAAGCTGGAATGCGCGCCGACGGAGGCATTGAGCGCATGCATGACCACATCGGCCGACGTCGCGGTGCTGGTCGCGAGCGCATCCGGACGACGGACCACATCGTGCACGCCCATCTCGCGTGCCAGGGCGAGCACGCCTGTATCGTCGGAGGTCACGAGCACCGCATCGATCGACGCACTCGCGAGCGCCGCCTCGATCGTCCACGCGATCATCGGTTTGCCGCCGAGCGCGCGCAGGTTCTTGCCGGGCAAGCGCACGCTGCCCGCACGCGCGGGAATGATCGCGAGCGTGCCGGCGCCCTTAGTCACCGAACAGTGCTCCCACGTCCTGCTGCGCCTTCTCGAACTCGGCCATGCGCCCGATGTCGAGCCAGTACTCGCGGAGCGGGAAGGCGGTCACGCCACCGCCTTGCGCGATGGTGCGCGAGATGAGCTCCGGCATATCGAGCCGTTCGCCCAGCGGGACGCGATGCACGAGCGCGGGCGAGAGCACGTAGATGCCGGCGTTGATGAACCAGGCATGCGCGGGCTTTTCTTCGATCGAACGCACGACGTGATCGTCGCTGACGACGACGCCATAAGGCACGCGATGCTCGTAGCGCGACACGCACAAGGTCGCGGCTCCCGCGTGCGAAGCATGGAATTCGAGTAACTCGCCGTAGTCGAGCGTCGTCAACAGATCGCCGTTCAACATCAGAAGCGGTGCATCGATCTCCGCATGGGGCAGCAGGCCCAACGCGCCGGCCGTGCCCAAGGGCGTGTCTTCCTGCACGTACTGGATCTGCACGCCCCACTGGCTGCCATCGCCGAAATGCGCGCGGATCATCTCGGGCATGTAATGCAGCGAGATGTAGAAACGATGGAAGCCCTGTCCGATCAGGCTGTCGAGGATGTGTTCGAGCAGCGGCTTCTTGCCGACTTTCAGTAAGGGCTTGGGCACGTGCTGCGTCATCGGATGCAGACGCGTGCCGAAGCCGCCGGCCATCAGGAACACCGGATTGTCGCGACGCGGCGGTTGCAGCAGGCCGTCGAGCGTTTCCAGGCCAATCAGGGTGCCGGCGTCGTCGACGATCGGCAGGTGCAGCAACTGGCTGCGTTCCATCAACGACAGGCAGTCGGCGCGCGTGGCCTCCGGGCCCGCGACGGTGGGCGTGGCGCACATGATCGTGGACACCGGTGCATCGAGCGCCACGCGACGCAACAGTCCGCGCCGTACGTCGCCATCGGTGATCGTGCCGAGCAGGCGGCGCGAGTCGTCGACCACGAGCGCGATCCGCAGCGCGCCGCGATCGAGCACGCCGACTGCGGATTCGATCGAATCCGTGGGCGCGACCAGCACCAGTTGCCAATCCTTCATCGCTTGTCTCCATCGACCGGCGCGCAGTCGAGGTCGCGGAACCGCTTGCGCGCCAGGCCTTCCAGCGAATGCGTCGCAAGCACGCGCACGATACGCTCTGCAGCGCCACCGTCGCCGTAGGGATTGCGGGTGCCTGGCAGCCCTGCACGAAACGCCGGGTCGTAGACCGTGCGCAAGGCGCCGTCGATGGCCTCGCGCGTGGGCTCGCAATGCAACACGCTGCTCGCGCGCGGTCGCCCGGCCTGGCGATCGCCGATATCGATGGTCGCCACGCCGAGGCTCGGCACTTCGGCGATGCCGCTGGACGAATTCCCGACCACCGCATCGACCAGGCGAACGCAGGACAGGTAACGCAACTGCCCGAGCGACGCGACGCCACGCGCATTCGGATGCGCGGCGACGAAGGCGGCGACGCGCTGCGCGATCGCGCGATTGCCGGCGTCGGCGTTCGGCAGCGTGAAGATCAGGCGCGTGTCCTGCAATGGCGCGAGCGCGTCGAGCAATGCGTCGAGTTGTGCAAGCGACGCCTCCGCCTCGAGCGTCACCGGGTGGAAGGTCACCAACAGGTTGCGATCCAGCAGCGGGAAACCGAGGCTCGCTTCGAGATCCGCGCGCGACAGCAGCGGCAGCCGCATCACCGCATCGGCGCCGAGGCCGCCGACGAGGAACACGCGATCCGGCGCTTCGCCGAGTTGCAGAACGCGCGCGTACGCGTCCTGCGTCGCGACGCAATGCAGGTGCGAGAGCTTCGTCACCGCATGGCGGATCGCGTCGTCGACCGCGCCCTCGGTCAGTTCGCCCCCATGCAGGTGCATGACGGGGATGCAGGCGACGAGCGCCGCGGACGCGGCTGCGAGGATCTCGTAACGATCGCCGAGCAGAACGATCATGTCCGGCGACAACCGGGCGAACGCCTCGGCCATTCCCGCGGTGGCGCGCGCCATTGCGTGTGCGATGTCGACGGGCGTGTCCTCGCCGAGCGCGAGATCGACGAGCGCATCGGGCGTGTAACCGGCGTCGATGATCTCGCGCACCGTGCGGCCGTGGGCATCGGACAGATGCGCGCCGGTCGCGAGCAGTTGCAAGGTCAGCGACGGATGGCGCGCCACGCCCTGGATCACGCCGAGCAGCAGGCCGAAGTCGGCGCGCGTGCCGGTGACGATGCAGATCCTGCGGCTCAAAGCTCGATCAACTCGTCCGGTGCGAAATCACGCGGTGCCGCGCGGCCGATGACCTCGTCCCAGCGCATCGGCGAGATGCCGGTCCCCGGCCGCTTCGCGGTCAGGTTATCCGCGCTGAATCGTTCGCCGGCCTGGATCGGGCGGCTGGCCACGAGCGACTTGCGCGCAATCGCGCGGTTTTCCAATTCGCTGGCGCTGGGACGCTTCAAGCCGTCACCGAGCGCGCGCTCGACGTTGCGGATTCCACGCACCATGGCTTCGAATTCTGTGGGCTCCAGGCTTGCCCGATGATCGGGGCCCGGCAGGCCGCGGTCGAGCGTGAAGTGTTTCTCGATCACCGTGGCGCCCAGCGCGACGGCGGCAATCGGAATTTCGATGCCGAGTGTGTGGTCCGAGTAACCGACCTCGACGCCGAAGGCGGCCTTGAGCGAGCGCATGGCGAGGAGGTTCACGTCGTCCGCCGGCGTCGGGTAGGCGGTATTGCACTGAAGCAGCGTCACTCGTGCGCGCGGCGTGCCGGCCTGCTCGATGACGCCGAGCGCCGCGTCGATTTCGCCCAGGCTCGACATGCCCGTCGACAGGAGGATGGGTTTTCCGCTTCGGGCCATCCGCTGCATCAGCGGCAGGTTGGTGATCTCTCCGGAAGGAATCTTGACCAGGTGCAGGCCAAGGTCTTCGAGCAGCACGAAGCTGTCGACATCGAATGCCGTGGAGAAAAACCCGATGCCGTGCACGCGACATTCTTCGATGAGCGCTTCGTGGTCGCTGCGGGAGAGCTCGAGCTTGCGCACCATTTCGTACTGGCTTTCGCCGCTGTCATCCACCTGGTAGCGGGCCTTGGGCGCGGATGCGGAGATGCTGCGGCCGGCGGTGAAGGTCTGGAACTTGACCAGGTCGGCACCGGCCGCCGCGGCCGCGGCCACCAGCTTGCGCGCAAGCGCAAGGTCGCCGTTATGGTTGACGCCGGCCTCGGCGATGATCAGGGTCCTCATCGGATCTTCCTCGCCGGAACGCCCACGTACGTGGCGCCGGCTTCGCAATTGGCGACGACCACCGCTCCCGAGCCGATCACGGTATCGGCACCGATGCGCAGCGGCTCGCCAGCGGTGCCTTGATTGATGGCGGCGCCCGTGCCGATCCAGCATCGGGCCCCCAGGTGCACATTGCCGGAGATGCAGGCGCCCGGTGCAACGTTGACGAAGTCATCGATGACCACATCGTGGCCGACAGTCGCATTCAAATTGAAGATCGCGAAATCGCCGACGGTGATGTTGTTCGTCATCCGAACGCCAGCGCACACGATGACGCCCGTGCGGGTCTCGACGGCTTCGCGCTGGCGCAGGCCGAAGGTTGCCGTTGGGTGGATGAGATTCCCGAACGTGACCGTGCCGGCGAGTTCGGACGCAAGCCGTCGCCGGATCCTGTTGTCGCCGATGCCGATGGCGAACTTGAGATGGCCATGGCGATGCAATTCGCTTTGCAACATGACCTCGTCCGGCGAGGTCCATGCCTTCAGCTCGTCGGCGTTGCGAGCGACATAAATCGGACGCAATCCCAGCGCATGGGCGATGTCACCCGCTTCGCGGGCGAAACCCGACGTACCGAGAATGCCGAAATCGGCCATCAGGCCACCTCCGCCGCCACCGTCACGCTGCTGGGCAGGTTCACGATGCGGGCTTCGAGGAACTCGGCGTTCGACACGTCGCCGCGCACGCAGTTCGCGTACATCGGCATATGGTGCATCAGCGTCCAGACCGGGCGCGTACCGACGCCGCGGTCGTTGGTTTGCTTGAGCAACGCATCGCGTGCGTTGCGGTCTTCGCAGATCACCGCGTTGAGCCAGTAGTTGGAACGACGCTGTTCGGCCTCGACGAAGAATTGCCACTCGCTGCCCGCCAGCAGGTCGGCGTAGCCCGCGGCGAGCGCGCGCTTGGCGGCGATGAAGCCTTCGAGTTGTTCCAACTGCGCGCACCCGAGCGCGGCGTTGATGTTCGGCATGCGGTAGTTGTAGCCGAGCTCGTCGTGCACGAACTCGAAGGCGTGCGGGCGCTTGGCCGTCGTCGTCAGGTGTTTGGCGTGCGCGGCCAGGTCAGGGTCGCGGCACAGGATCATGCCGCCCCCGCCGGTGGTGAGCACCTTGTTACCGTTGAAGCTCAGCGTTCCGATCCGGCCGAAGGTGCCGGTGTGCCGTTGCTTGTAGAAGCTGCCCATCGATTCGGCCGCGTCTTCGACGAGCGTGATCTTCCAGCATTCGCAGACCTCGATCAGCGCATCGACGTCGCAGGGATGGCCGAAGGTGTGCATCGGCAGGCACGCGCGGATCGCATCCTGGCCATCGCGCATGCGGCACACGCCCGCATCGTCGACAAATGCATTCGCCTCGAGCCATTCGGACAAGGCCTGGGGCGACATGCCGAGCGTGCGGCGGTCGACGTCGACGAACACCGGTTGCGCACCGCAATACGCGATCGCATTGACGGTGCCGATGAAGGTGAGCGGCTGCGTGATCACGCGATCGCCGCGTTGCACGCCGGCGAGTAGCAGCGCGATGTGCAGCGCGGCCGTGCCGTTGACCGTCGCGACGGCGCCCGGGCTGCCGGTGTACGCACCGATCTCGCGTTCGAAGCGGCCCACGTACTGGCCGACGCTCGAAACGAAGGTCGAGTCGATGCAGTCGACGACGTACTCGCGCTCGCGTCCGCCGAAGGTCGGGCCGTGCAGCGGGATGGCCTCGTGCGTGCCGAATCGATCCTGCACGAAGTCGATGAGGCGCTGGAGCGATCCGCCGTTCACAGGTTGTAGATTCCCGTCTTGTAACGCGCCAGGTTGGCCGGTTGCACGAACCAGTCGATGGTCGCCTGCAGGCCGTCGCGCAAACTCCACGCCGGCGCCCAACCCGTGAGCGCTGCGATCTTCGTGTTGTCGCACCACAGGCGGAAGACTTCGGAGTTGGCCGGGCGCAGGCGTTCCTGTTCGCTCACGAATTCGACGTCGCTGTCCATCAGCTCGCGCACCAGTGCGAGCGTGTCGGCGATCGAGATCTCGCGGTTCGAACCGATGTTCACCGTTTCGCCGATCGTGCGCTCGCTGTTCGCCAGCGCGATCAACCCATCGCAGGTATCGGCGACGTAGTTGAAATCGCGCGTGGGCGAAACATCGCCGAGGCGGATGACGCGCTCGCCGGCCGCGATCTGGCCGATGATCGTGGGGATCACCGCCCGTGCCGATTGGCGCGGGCCGAAGGTGTTGAACGGGCGCGCGATCGTCAAGGGCAGTTCGAAGGCGTTGTGGAAACTCATCGCGATGGCATCGGCCGCGATCTTCGAAGCGCTGTAGGGCGACTGCGGTTGCAGTGGGTGCGCTTCGTCGATGGGCACGTACTGCGCGGTGCCGTAGACCTCGCTGGTGGAGGTCGCCACCACGCGCGAAACGCCCTTGTCCATGGACGCCTGGCAGATGTTGAGCGTGCCGGTGATGTTGGTGTCCACGTAACTGGCCGGGGCGACGTACGAATACGGGATCGCGATCAGCGCGGCGAGATGGTAGACGGTGTGGACGCCCTCGACGATGCGCCGGCAGAAATGCGGATCGCGGATGTCGCCGGTGACCACCTCGATGGCGTCGCGGCACGGTACGTCGTCCAGCCAGCCCCAGCTGTTGAACGAGTTGTACTGCGCGAGCGCCCGTACCTCGTGGCCGAGGCCGACGAGGCGTTCGGTGAGGTGCGAACCGATGAATCCGTCCGCCCCGGTAATCAGGATCTTCATTCCGCGCTCCCCGGGGCGCTTCCGACTTTGCGCGCATTGAACCACGGCATCGGGTGCGATTTCTGCGCCACCACCCACGTGAGGAGGAATCGGGCCCCCATGGCGATGGCGAAGGACCACGCAGCGCCCTGCAGCCCGTGGCGCGGCACCAGCACGAGCAGCAACGTGATGTGCAGGGCGCCGGCAGCCACCGTGGCCATCGAGAGCAGGCCGGTGCGGCGGGCGAAGAACAGGTAATTGGTGACCAGCAGGTACATGCCCGCGAAGGCCTGCCCGAGCGCGAGCCAGCCGACCACGGCGCCCGCGCCGTCGAAGGCGTCGCCCGCCAGCCACCGCGTCACGGGCGGGCCGATGACGAAGGCCAGCCCCGCCAGCGCTAGCGCGCCTGCGAATCCCGCATAGGTGCCGAGCACGATGGTGCGCTTGTCGGCGGGGTCGTCCTCGGCCAGCCGGCCGAACAACCAGGGCACGTAGGCGCGATTGATCGCGTCGAACACGATCGCCATCGCCATCGTGATCTGCACGGCGACCATGTAGACGCCGGCCTGCGCGAGGCCGAGGTCCTTGTTGATGACCAGGCGGTCGGCGGCGTTGAGGACGAACAAACCCGCCACGTGCGGCACCAGCGGCACGCCGAACGCGAGGGCCTCGCGCACGTCGTCCGACCGCCAGCGCAGCGAGAGCAGGCGATCCCTTCGCAGCAGCACCAGCGCGATCAGCGCGCACGCGGGCACGACCAGCACCTGGGCGCCGATGCGCCCGGCCGCGCCGAGCGTGAGCACGACGACGAAGAGCACCGACAGCACCATGTTCGCCAACGTCTGCCCGACCTGCATCGCACCGTAGTGCCTGGCCTGCCCGGCGACCTGCCACTGGCCCAGGCGCAGGTTCACGATCACCAGACCGGCGGAGACGAGCACCGAGGCGAACACCCAGCGCGTTTCAAGACCCAACCACTGCGCGAGCGGTTCGCGCACCATCACGATCAGCGCCAGCACGGCGAGTGCGGACAACACCACGATGTGCACGCAGGCGCCGAGGAAGCCAGCAAGCGCGTCGTGCGAGACATGCTTGTCGAAGGCCTTGCGGTTCGCGGCACCGGCGACGTTGAGCCCCACCACCGCCGCCAGTGCCCCGAGCAAGGTCTGGAACATCGCGACCTGGCCGTAGGCCGTGGTGTCGAGCCAGCGCGTCAGGATCGGCAACAGCAGGAAGGGGATCGCGGCATTGCAGATGTTGGCGACCAGGTAGATCGCCGAACCGGACCACAGGCCATGGCGGGACGCGCGGATCATCGCGTGCTGCCCGCGGGGGGAACGGCAAGGCGGCTTTCCAGTTCCTGCGCCGCCGCCTCCTCTTCGCCGAATTTCCCCAGTTCCCGCAGCTCGGCGATCTGTTCGCGCGCCTTCTCGTCCTGCCCGAGCGAGATGTAGACCTTCGCCAGGTTGACGCGGTACTGCGAGACCTCCGGGCGCAGCTTCACGGCGGCCTCGAACAGGGCCTGCGCGCGATCGGGCTGTTTCAGCACGTTGAGCATGTAATCGCCGTACATCGTCTGCATGTCCGCATGGGGGCGCACGAGCGCGGCCTCGAACATCCCGACCATGTGTTCTTCCGAAAACACGCATTCGTGGTTGCGCGCGCAGCGCATGATGCTGCCCACCGCGTTGATTTCCTGCGGGCCGATGGGGCCGCGGCGCAGGCGCGCATTCACGTCGTCCCACCACGCTTGCTTCTGCGGCAGGTGGGCGTGCGCGGCCAGCAACAGGAGCGCGCTGTGGGGGAGGATGCCGCTCTGCGGCAGGGTGATCGCGCGTTCCAGTTCCCTGACGGCCACGGGGACGAACGGCGAGTCGGGTGCGTACTTCGACGCGATCACCAACATGCGGCCGTAGCCGTAGGTCGCGCGCGGCGATTGGGGGCGCTTCTGCGCTTCGATGTTGGCGAAGCGCAGCGGGTTGGACCACTCGCGCGCGCGCAGATGCGTGGTGCCCGCATAGCCGAGCGTCAGCAGGATCGCGACCAAGGCACCGATGCGCTTGAGCGCGTCGCGCGGCGCGAGCAGCAGCAGGTCCGCGACGGCCACCAGCACGCCCATCGACGCGAAGTAGTTGCGGTGTTCGTACACCAGTTCGAGCGGCACGACCGTCGCGGTCAGCGCTTGCGCGGCGAAGAACCACAACACGCCCAGCGCCACGAGCGGCCGGCGTGCACGCATCCACCAGGCGAATGCGGCGAGCAAGGCCAGCCCGATCATCGCGTACAGCGTCGAGGGCGGCGACATCCAGCCGCGCGAGACGAGGTAGTCGTCGTGGTAGAGCGTCAACTCGCGCAGCGGGGGCGCGATGGTCCAGCGCAGGTAGTCGACCAGCACGCGGCCTTCGGTCAGCAGGCGTTCTTCGAGGTTGAAGTCGCGCGTGCTGAAAGCGTTGGGCGCCGTGACGCGCGGATACAGCCAGAAGATCCCGGCGACCAGCGGCAGCCACAACACCGCCAGGAACAGCTTGCGCACGTCGCCCTTCTGCGGGGAGGTGCGCAGCGCGGGAATGCACGCCTCGGCCAGCCACGCATACAACGGGAGCAGCACCGCCGACTCCTTGCACAGCGCGCCCAGCGCGGTGCAGCCGAACAGGCCGGCGGCGATCCACCACCGCCCGTTTTCGCCCGCCAGTTGGCGTTGCCGCCCGATCAGGTAGAGCCACAGGCCGGCGAACACGAAGGTGTGCGCCAGGCTTTCCATGCGCTGCACGATGTACAGCACGCCCATGGTGTTGATGGGATGCAACGCCCATGCGACGGCGACGAAGGCCGCGGCCCACGTGCGGCGACGCACGTCCACGCCGGGCGCGGCGAGCGCGAACAGCAGACGCACCAGGCCCAGGACGAGCAGCGCGTTGATCGCATGGATCGCGACGTTGGTCGCCTTCATCGCGACCGGATCCATGCCGGCGAAATACGTGTTCACCGCGAAGCTGAGCATCGCCACCGGCCGCTGCAGGCTGCCGGCATTGGACGAGAACGCCGCTGCGCGCCAGGCGGCGCCGTCCAGCGTGTCCAGCTTGAGCGCCGGGTTGTCGACGATGTTCGGGTAGTCGTCGAAGGCGAAACCGCCGTTCAAGCCGGGCCAGTAGATCGCCAGGACGAGCAGCGGCAGCGCGACCAGCGCGAGCCATCGGCGATTCGAAACCAGGAAGGGGGGCGTGGTCATCGGCATTGCGTTGCGCCGTGGCGGCGGAAGTCGTCGTCGAGGTTGGTGCGCATGCGGGTGAGTTCGTCGGTCCAGTAATGCTGATGGAGAAGGATGGCGGCGTGCAGACGGCCCATCGTGCCCGGCGCGTCGGCGACTTCGGACAAGGCGCCGCCGCGTTCCAGCGATGCGTAGTGA
The DNA here is from genome assembly GCF_052115395.1 of Lysobacter sp. 2RAF19. Taxonomy (NCBI): domain Bacteria; kingdom Pseudomonadati; phylum Pseudomonadota; class Gammaproteobacteria; order Lysobacterales; family Lysobacteraceae; genus Lysobacter; species Lysobacter sp. 2RAF19. The sequence goes on from NZ_JBFRGO010000002.1 coordinate 843,260, forward strand.
TCCAGGTGGTCGCGTGCCTGCGCATAGCAACCGGCGGAGGCGAGCAGGGCGGCTTGTTGCAAGGCGGCCTGCGTCGATGGCCAGGCATCGAGGGCCTGGTCGAATTCGACGCGTGCCGCATCCACTTGCCCGCGGGTGAGCGCGAGCTCGCCGGCGATCGAATGCAGTTCCTGCTGGCGCGGGCGCGCGGCGTAATGCGGATTGGCGCGCGCGGCGGCGATCCAGGCATCCATCGCCTCGAGATTCATGCCGCGGCAGCCGTTGGACCGCGCGGTGTGGAGCGCATCGGTCAGCCAGCGGTGCATCAGTCCGTTGCTCTCGGTCGTGTTGCGCAATGCGAACGTGACGGCTGCGACGTTGCGATAGGTGACACCGCGCAATGCGCAACGGGCATCGGCCAGGTTCACTGCGAGCTGCAGGTCGTCAGGATCGCGTTCGGACAAGGGCTGCAGGCGGACAACGGCAAGCAGGGGTTGGCCACTTTCCCGCTCGAAGATCGCCGCCGTCGCCTGCGCGCGGGACGATGCGGGATTGGTGCGCGCCCAGATTTGCGCCATCTCGTCCTGTTGTGCCCACAGCGACGCGCGTTGCCAGGTGATGGTCGCCAGGCCGCCGAAGAGCAGGGCCACCAGCGCAATGCGCGCGGGTGCGGGGATCGACCACCGCATCAGCGCGAGGCCGATGGGCCAGCCGAGCAGCAGGGCCGGCAGGTAGTTGCGATGCTCGTAATAAAGCTCCAGCGCGAGCACGGTGGACTCGAGCAGATGTCCGGCGAAGAAGAACAGCATGGCGCAGGCGAAGACCGGCGCGCGGCGACGCAGCGCGAACGCGGCAGCGACCAGTCCGAACACGACGAGCATTGCGAGCCAAGTCGAAGCGGGCGAAGCGAGGCCGGTCGACACGACGTAGGCATCGTTGTACAGCCCGGTCGACAACACGCGCGGGACTGCGAGCAACTGCAAGTAGTCGACCAGCACGCGCGGTTCGGTGAGCAGGCGTTGCGCGACGGTCCATGGCCGCGATGCGAGCGTGTCGTGCATCGCCGGCAATTTCGACAACAGCCAGGCGAACAGCAGCGCGCTGGGCAGGATCAGCATCGCACCACGCACCACGCGCAGGCGGCGCTCCATCGGCGACGCATCGTTCCGACGCAGCACCACCGCATCGACCACCCACGCCAGCACCGGCAGCAACGCGCCGTTCGCCTTGCTGGCCACGGCGAGGAGCGTGCATGCACCGAACACGCCCACCATCCAGAGCAGCGCGACGCGCGGCGAGCTCGCCAGGCGCGCGCGCCCGTGCACCCACGCCAGCAATCCGAGCAGGGTGAACGTCGCGGGCAACATCGCTTCGCGCTGCACGATGTACAGCGTCGTCGACACGAACAGCGGATGCAGGACCCAGAGGCCGGCGCCGATCAGCGCCGCGCCATCGCGCGTGCGCCGGTCATCGCCCAGGCGCGCGCCGAGAACGCGCAGCAGCACGAACAGCAGCGCGCCGTTCAACAGATGCAGGATCAGGTTGGTGCGCAGGAACGGGGCAGGGTCCGCGGGCCAATTACGGGCATCGACCAGGAACGTCAGCAGCGAGAACGGACGCCCCGTCGGATCGGCGACGCCCGAAGTGATGTAGCGCCAGAAGGCGGGCGCATCCTTGATCGGCCCGTATTGGCCGAGCGCCGGCAGATTGACCAGATCGTCGAACAGGAACCCGCCCGACAGCCCCGGCCGATAGGCGAGAAAGGCGAGAAGCAGGACGCCAGCGAAAGCCAGCGGGGCCAGGTGGTCCTGCAGTCGGAACGAGCGAGGGGTCATGCGGCGCCTGCGGAACGCCGCTTTCGGCGCAGGCGCATCGTAGCGAAACCCCGTCGCCATCGGCGACGGGGTCGGCGGAAATCAGGAAATCAGTTGTCGCGGCAAGCCGGCGGAACGTACTTGATGTTGAGCGTGGCGGAGCGATTGCAGACCCACTCGATGCTGCCTCCATGCACGATCGGCGAGAAGGTCAGGTGCCGGCCCTGGAGCTCGGCGTGGGACGTGTTGCCGAAGGTGACGTCGATGACGCCGCCCGCCGTGTCGACCTGCTGCACGTAGCGGCCCGCGATCGAGGCCGGGGGCGCGAGCCCGAAGGAGACGTTGTCGCCCGCGAAGCGCCCCATGTTCTGGTAGAACTCGGCGACCGAGGTCTTGACCCCGTCGGCCAGCGAAGCACCTTCGGAAACCTGCGCGCGGATGGCGTAGTCCTTGTACTGCGCGATGGCGATCGCTGCGAGGATCGCGATGATCGCCACCACGATCATCAGTTCGATCAGGGTGAAACCGGACTGGTCGGATTTCATGCAGCGCCCCCCCGGGCATGAATGCGTTAAGAACCTGACCGGGTATGACGCAAGCAGCGTGCCATACCGGCGTTCGGGAGTGTGCCCTCCCTCACAAATAAGAAGGGCCGCTTGCGCGGCCCTTCGGAGACTGCACCCGGGCCGATTAATCGCGGCAGGGGGTCGGACGGTACTTGTTGAGGATCGAGGTGCCGGCCTGGCCGTTGCACGACCATTCGATCGAGCCGCCGTGGACGATCGGCGAGAACACGAGCGTGTTGGCGCCGGCGGTCTGGATGGCCGTGTGCGCCTGGTTGGCGAAGGTCACTTCGATCTTGCCGTTGGCGGCGTCGACCTGCGAGACGTACTTGCCCGAGATCGAGGCCGGAGCCGTCAGGCCGTACGACAGGTTGTCAGCCGGGAAGCGACCGTAGTTGTTGTAGAACTCGGCGACCGCGGTCTTCGTGCCGTCGGCGAGCGACGAGCCTTCCGACACCTGCGAGCGGATCACGTAGTCCTGGTACTGGCTGATGGCGATGGCGGCGAGGATCGCGATGATGGCGACCACGATCATCAGTTCGATCAGCGTAAAGCCCTGTTGCTTCTTCATTTGTGTATCCCCTAGGAGTGTTTTGAACGTCACGTGCCTCGTTCAGGCCCGGCTTTTCCGGATCCGTCGGGCAGCCGTGCAACGGTGCACGTGCTCGTAAGGATACGCAGGTTGTGTGCCAAAGGGGACACGCCTACGCGTTCCGAATGAAGAGTGTCGAACATCACGAATTGACTGATTTTGCGGGGTTTTTTGCCGCTGGTCGGGACCATCGCGTCAGAAAGTGACGCGCCTTGTCAGTCCCGTTCGTGGCCGGCCGAGCTTGCCGACGCCGGCGAGGACCGCTTGCGCAACCAGTCGGCGCCGCAGGCCAGCGCGGTCACCACCAACGCGCACTCGATGCCGCGATAGGCGATGGCATAACGCGGTTCGGCCTGCAGGACGACGTGCACCGCGGTGAGGTAGAGGGCCAACGCCCCCGTCGCCGCCGCGGGCATCGCCTCGCGATTCCGCACGCCGCGCCATGCGAGAAGCAACGCGGCTGCCAGTGCGAGCGTGGTCAGTAATGGATTGACCGCCGCATAGGTGGTGCGCATCGCGCGCAACACGCCCGGGCGATCGAACGGCGAGCGCCGCACCTCCAGGAACGCGATGTCGCTTCCGCCGAAGGGCATCGACCATCCCCAGAGGCGCCACGGCTTGGAGGCGTACCACTTCGCGTAGAAGACCGGGTCGTCGGCCATCCGTGCGCCGATGCGCGCCAGGCCTGCGATCGGGTCCTGGCGCAAGGCGCGCTGTTCGGCGTCGATTTCGTTGGTGATGGCGATGGCGAGCGGATCGCCGCTGCGCAGGCGCTGGGCCGCGGCGTGGTAGTCGGGCCAGGCGCCCTGCACGAAGTTCAGCGACATGCGGTCGCCGCCGTCGGGGCTCGCGACGCTGGTGTTGCGGATCGCCAGCGCAAGCACCGGCACCAGGAAGACGGCGAGCAACACGGCCGCCAAACGTCGCTGGCCATGCCACGCCACGAGCAGCGCGAGGCAGGGGACGAACAACAGCGCAACCGGATTAACGAGGGTCGCGAATCCGAACAACGCACCGGTTGCGACGCACCAACCGACGCGCTGCGAACGCCACGCGCGCGCGAACGCCAACAACCCCGCCATGAGCACGCAGCCGAACAGGACTTCGGACAGCAAGGTATTGGTGGCCACGACATGATGCGGCCAGCACGCGAGCAACAACCCCGCGAGGATCGCCCACGTCGCGCTCAACCAGTACCGCGCCAGCAGCGTGGTGCACACGACGGTCGCCGTGCCGAGCAGCACCTGCAACTGCAACATCCACGGATACCAGGGGCCCGGCAGATCCCACGCGGGCGCCTGGCCGAACACCTTCATCAACGCCGCGATGACCCAGGGATAGCCGGGCGAACGATAGTCGTCGGGCACCGGTATGTCCGGCGGGAACGTCTTGCCGAACACGCCATGCTCGGCAAGATTCCATGCGTAGGCGACGTATTCGCGGATGTCGCCGCGGATCGGCCAGTCGACGATCGTCGACAGGACGTAGTGCTCGCGCAACGCGAAGGCGAGCAATGCAAGCAACACAAGCATCACGCCGAAGCGTGGCGCCCGTTGCGAACGCGTCCCCAACGCGTTGCCGCGCATCAATCGATGCCGAGCTTCTTGAGCTTGTAGCGCAGCGCGCGGAACGTGATGCCGAGTTGCGCGGCGGCCTTGGTCTTGTTGTAGCGGTTGTCTTCGAGCGCCTGCTGGATCGCGTTGCGCTCGATTTCCTCGATGTAGCTGGGCAAGGCGCTGCTCATGCTGTCGCGCGGATCTGCGTGGCGCGGATCGCGCAAGGTGGGCTCGCGCGGCGGCGTGGACGGGCGCGGCGCCGATTGCGACAGCACATTCGGGCCATAGACCGGCAGGCGCAGGTCGCTGGCTTCGATGCGGTCGTCTTCGGCGAGCGCGAGCGCGCGCTCGAGGATGTTTTCCAGTTCGCGCACGTTGCCGGGGAAGGGGTAGGCGCGCAGCGCTTCGACCGCCTCGGGCGTCAGCGTGGGAAGCGGACGGCCCTGTTGGCCGGAGAGGCGTTGGAGGATCGCGGCCGACAGGCCCGGCAGGTCGTCGAGGCGCTCGCGCAGGGGCGGCACGCGCAATTCGATGACGTTGATGCGGTAGTACAGATCGTGGCGGAAACGCCCGTCTTCGATCTGCCCGGCCAGATCCTTGTGCGTGGCCGACAGGATGCGCACGTCGACCGGCACTTCGATGTTCGCGCCGACCGGGCGGATCGATTTTTCCTGGATCGCGCGCAACAGCTTGACCTGCATCGGCAGCGGCAACTCGGCGACTTCGTCGAGGAACAGCGTGCCGCCGTCGGCGGCCTGGAACAGGCCCGGCTTGTCGACATGCGCGCCGGTGAAGCTGCCCTTCTTGTGGCCGAAGAATTCGCTTTCCATCAGCTCGGCGGGGATCGCGCCGCAGTTCACCGGCACGAATGGCCCGGTCGCGCGCGCGCCCTGCTCGTGGATCGTGCGCGCGACGAGTTCCTTGCCCGTGCCCGATTCGCCCGCGATGTACACCGGCGCCTGGCTGCGCGCGACTTTGCCCAGCGTCTGCTTCAGGGCGACGATCGCCGGCGAGTCGCCGTAAAGACGCGTGGCGAGCGCATCGCTCGCCGGTGCGCTGCCCGCGGGGCGGCGTGCGCCCTTCTGCGGGAGGTCCAGCGCGTGCTTCACCAGGCCGCGCAGCACCGACAGATCGACGGGCTTGGCGACGAAGTCGAAGGCGCCGGCCTTCAGCGCTTCCACCGCGGCTTCCATGTTGCCGAAGGCGGTGATCATCGCCACCGGCGTGTGCGGATATTGCGCGGAGATCTCGGCGATGAGGTCGATGCCCGAGCCGTCGGGCAGGCGCATGTCGGTCAGGCACAGGTCGAAGCGGTGCGTGGCCAGCAGCGCGCGCGCTTCGTTGAGGCTCGACGCCGTCTCCGTCCGCAGGCCCATGCGGCCCAGCGTGAGGACGAGCAATTCTCGGATATCGCGCTCGTCGTCGACGATCAAGGCGCTGCGTTGGTCGTTCATGCGTTCCCTTTTCCCCCCACGCAAAACATTACAACAAAGCCCCGGCTTTTCACGCAGGCAACAGTGAATGCGGCCCGGCGAGGCGAATCCGGAAGCAACAGCCGCCGCCCGGCATCGCCACGTATTCCAGCGTGGCCTGGTTCGCCCGGCACAACTCGCGCGCGATGTAGAGCCCCAAACCCGTGCCGTGGCCGGAGGTCGTGAAGAAGGGACGGAACAACTGCGAGGCCACCATCTCGGGGATGCCCGGCCCGCGGTCCTGCACGTCCAGCTGCGGCCCGTGCGCATTGGAAATGTGCAGGTGCACGCGCGCCGGTTCCCCCGGCATGCGGCCGTAGGTCAGCGCGTTGTGGATCAGCGCGACGAGCACCTGGTGCAACTGGCGCGGGTCGGCCAGCGCGGGCACGGCCGCCTGGTCGGCGCTGACCTGCAGCGTGTCGCCTTCCAGCGGATGGTTGGTGCGGTATTCCTCGATGAAGCGCCGCGCGAAGCCGACCAGTTCGACGTATTCGGGCTGCGCGCGCTCGCGGCGCGCCAGGCCGAGGACGTTCTCGACGATCCCGTTCATGCGTTGCGTCTGCTGGTGGATGATCTCCAGCAATCGGCGGTCGGCGTCGAGGATTTCCTTCGACTCTTCCAGCAATTGCGTCGCGTAGCTGATCGCCGCGAGCGGGTTGCGGATCTCGTGCGCCAGGCTGGCGGAGAAGCGGCCCAGCGTGGCGAGGGTGAGGGATTCGGCGCGGCGCGAGAGCAAGGACGTGTCGTCGAGGAAGACCAGCGACTGGTCGCTGTCGGCGAGCAGGCGCGTGAAGCGCGGCACGATCTCGGGCAGGTCGGGGCCGAACTGCATCGGCGTTTCATCGGCGACGCCGTCGTGGCGCCAGCGACGCAGGCGGCGATCCAGGTCGGGCGAGAGCGTATGCAGCGCATCGCCCTGCGACCCGGCGATCACCAGCAGCGCCGCTTCGTTCGCCAGGCGCACGGCGCCGCCGCCATCGACGAGCAATACGCCGGTGCGCATGCGGCGGATGATCAGCTCGCTGACCTCGGCCATGTTCGCGGCCTGCGCGCCGCGGTGTTCGGCGAGCGCCTGGCTGGCGCGCATCTGCCGGCCGAGCAGGTTGGTCAGCGTGCCGACGGCGATGAAGCTGATCGCGTACATCAGCAATTCGGCCGGTTGCCGCGCCGAGGCCACGCCTTCGGCACCGCTCCACAGGTATTCCAGGATCAGCGCGACGCCGGCGAAGGCCGCGATCGCGATGCCCGTGCGCATCGACAGGAACAGCGCCGCCGCGCCCACGTTGAACAGCAGCATCAGCGCCACGCCCGAAGCGGCGGAGGGCAGGGCGTGCATCGCCAGCGTCGCCGCCGCGATGTCGACCAGCACGCCGACCAGCGCCTGCACCTTCAGCGAGCCGCTGCGACCGGTGTAGAGGAGCACGACCGCGGCGACGAGATAGCCGGTCGCGGCCATCCCGCCGAGCATCGGCAGCGCCGGCGCGGCGAAGTAATTGCCGAACGGGCTGAAGACGACCAGGGCCAGCAGCCCGGCCTCCAGCGCGCGGTAGAGGGTGAACAGATAGAGCTCGCGGCGAAGCGCGCTCTGCGTGGTGGCGGGGGTGGGCGTGCGCGGCAAGCGGGGGTCCCCGATGAGGTTGGCCGGAGTATAGGGGGAGGCGGCTTTGCCCCGGGGGTCCCGCTTCGGCGACAATACCGCCCCTTTTCGCGCGTAACCCCCCATGAACTTCCACGAATACCAGGCGAAGCAGTTGTTTGCCGATTACGGCATCGCGGTCCCGGCAGGGCGCGTCGCCCGAACGCCAGAAGAGGCCGTCGACGCGGCCAAGGCCATCGGCGGCGACTTCTGGGTCGTCAAGGCCCAGATCCACGCGGGCGGCCGCGGCAAGGCCGGCGGCGTCAAGCTCGCCAAGACCTTCGACCAGGTGCGCGAATACGCCAAGGGCATGCTCGGCACGAAGATGGAGACCTACCAGTCCGCCGGCGTGGCCCTGCCCGTCGACTGCGTGCTGGTGACCCAGGCCACCGACATCGCCAAGGAGCTCTACCTCTCGGTGCTGGTCGACCGTTCGAGCAAGGCAATCACGTTCATCGCTTCGGCCGAAGGCGGCGTCGAAATCGAGAAGACCGCCGAGGAAAACCCCGACGCGATCAAGACGCTGCACGTGAACTACGTGCAGGGCCTGCAGCCCTACCAGTGCCGCGAAATGGGCTTCGGCCTGGGCCTGGATGCCAGGCAGGTGAACCAGCTGACGAAGATCATGCTGGGCCTGGCCAAGCTGTTCAACGAGAAGGACCTGGCGCTCGTCGAACTCAATCCGCTGGCGATCATGACCGACGGCAACCTCGCCGTCCTCGACGGCAAGATCAACTCCGACGACAACGCGACCTTCCGCCATCCGGAACTGGCCGCGATGCGCGACATCCGCCAGGAAGACGAGACCGAAGTGCTGGCCAGCCAGCACGACCTCAACTACGTCACGATGGACGGCAACATCGGTTGCATGGTCAACGGCGCAGGCCTGGCCATGGCGACGATGGACGTCATCAAGCTCAATGGCGGCGAGCCGGCGAACTTCCTCGACGTGGGCGGCGGCGCGACGAAGGAACGCGTCACCGAAGCCTTCAAGCTGATCCTGCGCGACGCGCACATCAAGGCGATCTTCGTGAACATCTTCGGCGGCATCGTCCGCTGCGACATGATCGCCGAGGGCATCATCGCGGCGGTCAAGGAAGTCGACGTCAAGGTGCCGGTGATCGTGCGCCTGGAAGGCACGAACGTCGAAGCCGGCAAGGAAATCCTCAAGAATTCGGGCCTGGCGATCATCGCCGCCGACGACATCAACGACGGCGCGAAGAAGGCGGTTGCCGCCGCCGCCGGCAAGTAAGGACCCGACACATGAGCGTTTTGATCGACAAGAACACGAAGGTGATCGTGCAGGGCTTCACCGGCTCGCAGGGCACCTTCCACGCCGAACAGATGATCGACTACGGCACCAAGGTGGTCGGCGGCGTCACGCCCGGCAAGGGCGGCACCAAGCACCTCGACCTGCCGGTCTTCAACACCGTGCGCGAAGCGGTGGAAGCCACCGACGCCGACGCCTCCGTCATCTACGTGCCGCCGCCGTTCGCGGCCGACGCGATCCTCGAAGCCGCCGATGCGGGCATCAAGGTCATCGTGTGCATCACCGAAGGCATCCCGGTGCTCGACATGCTGCGCGTCAAGAACGCGCTCAACGGCTACGAAGACGTCGTGCTCGTCGGCCCGAACTGCCCGGGCGTGATCACGCCGGGCGAGTGCAAGATCGGCATCATGCCGGGCCACATCCACAAGCCGGGCGTGGTGGGCATCGTGTCGCGTTCGGGCACGCTGACCTATGAAGCCGTGAAGCAGACCACCGACGTCGGCCTCGGCCAGTCGACCTGCATCGGCATCGGCGGCGATCCGATCAACGGCACCAACTTCATCGACGCCCTGCGTTGGTTCCAGGACGACCCGCAGACCCAGGGCATCATCATGGTCGGCGAAATCGGCGGCAGCGCCGAAGAAGAAGCGGCCGAATTCATCTCGCAATACGTGACCAAGCCCGTTGTCGGCTTCATCGCCGGCGCCTCCGCCCCGAAGGGCAAGCGCATGGGCCACGCCGGCGCGATCGCCTCCGGCGGCAAGGGCACGGCCGAAGGGAAGTTCGAAGCGATGGAGAAGGCCGGGGTCACGACGGTGAAGTCGCCGGGCGACCTGGGTGCTGCGATTGCGAAGCGCTTGAAGAAGTAATCGCGCCAAGCGCCGGAACGAAAAAAAGCCCCGCGAATGCGGGGCTTTTTTTGTTCATGCAACGCGGCGTCGAATCTCCCTGCCAAGTGCAACGACCCGGCGGCTCGCTCGCTGAAACACCTGGTTAATGATCGGCCAGTGCGAAGCGCGCTTCGCACCCCCCAAAGAATCACAGAGGCGAAGCCCCCGATCGAAGCGACCCGCAAGGTGATGCCCCAGCGTTGAGTGTTTCAAACTTTTTTCCCAAAAAAAGTTTGGAACACACAACGTTCGGGCGGCGCGCCAATGATTACTTAGGAGCCGAAGGCTCCAGGAAAATCAACCACGCAGCCACCGCAATCAACGCAAACCCAGCCCAGTGATTCCACCGCAACGGCTGCCCGAGATACCAGGCCGAGAACCCGGCGAACACCACCAGGGTGATCACCTCCTGCATCCCCTTCAACTGCGGCGCCGAGTAAACCGCGCTGCCCCACCGGTTGGCCGGCACCATCAGCGAATACTCGAACAAGGCGATCCCCCAACTGGCGAAAATCGCCAGCGCCAGCGGCGCCGACTTGTACTTCAGGTGCCCGTACCAGGCGAAAGTCATGAAAACGTTGGAACCCAGTAGCAACAGGATCGGGATCAGGCGGTCGAAACTCATGGAAGGGGGTCCTCGGAGGGGCGGGAATGGCACGGATATTGACGCGGATGAGCTTCTTCACGGAGCCTCGACCCCCGGATCGGCACCTTCACGAACCTGAAGACCCACCCAGGAGCCCTCCCATGCGCAGCAGTGAAGAACCCGCTGGCCTTGTCCTCATCGTCGAAGACAACCGCAACATTTCGGAAATGGTCGGCGAATACCTCGAAGGCCGGGGATTCGAAGTCGACTACGCCTCCGACGGGCTCGACGGCTATCGCCTCGCGGCCGAGAACAGCTACGACGTCATCGTCCTCGACCTCATGCTCCCGCGCCTGGACGGCCTGGAAGTGTGCAAGCGCCTCCGCGAGGAAGCCCGCAAGTCGACCCCGGTCCTGATGCTGACCGCCCGCGACACCCTCGACGAAAAGCTTACCGGCCTAGGCGCCGGCGCCGACGACTACCTCACCAAGCCCTTCGCGATCCAGGAACTGGAAGCGCGCCTGCGTGCCCTGATCCGCCGCGAACGCCGCCAGGTGGGTGCCGAGGTCCTCAAGGTCGCCGACCTGGTCCTCGACCCGGCCTCCCTGCGCGCCACCCGCGCCGGCAGCGAACTGCAGCTCTCGCCGATCGGCCTGAAACTGCTGACCATCCTGATGCGCGAATCGCCGCGCGTGGTGAGCCGCCAGGAGATCGAACGCGAGATCTGGGGCAACGGCCTGCCGGATTCGGATACGCTGCGCAGTCATCTCTACAATCTCCGCAAGACGATCGACAAGCCGTTCGAGAAGCCCTTGCTGCACACCGTGCAGAGCGCCGGCTACAGGATCGCGGACATCGAACAGCCGCCGGCCTGAGGATCGAAGTGCCCCAAGGGTTGCCACGCAAGATCCGGATCGCCTTTCTCCTCCAGGTGGTGCTGGTCAGCCTCGCGGTCGTGATCGCGGGCTGGCTGGTGTCGCTGGTGATTCGGGTCGGCTTCGTTCGCTCCGCCTCCGAAGCCGAGGCGGCGGACTTCTTTGCGCAAAAGGCGGTCAACGCCGAGTACGCGCTGCCGCACGGGCGCAACTTCCGAAGCTGGTTCGTGCCTGATGGCGAAACGCCGGTCGGGTTGCCGGACGGCGTCGCGCAATTGCCCGTCGGCCACCACGACCTGCGCACGCGGGACATCCAGGTCCGCGTTGCGAAGGGCGGGGGCGGCACGCTGTACATCGTGTACGACCAGGACCGGATCGACCGGCTGATGTATGCCTACGCGGTGTTGCCGGTCGCGCTGGGCCTGGCGGCCGTGTTCGCGGTGTCGCTGCTCACCTATCGCGTTTCCAAGCGCCTGGTCACGCCGGTCAATTGGCTCGCGCGCGAAGTCGCGGCCTGGGATCCGCGGCAACCCAACATCGATGCGCTCGCACCGCATCGATTGCCGGCGGACATCGGCAGCGGCGAAGCGCGACAACTCGCCAAGGCCTTGCACACACTCGGCGAGCGCGTGGAGTCCTTCGTCGCGCGCGAAAGAAACTTCACCAGAGATGCCAGCCATGAGCTGCGCACGCCGCTGACGGTGATTCGCGTTGCGGCGGATCTTCTCGAAGCCGAGCGCGATCTCAGCGCACGCGGCGAGCGATCGCTCCGTCGTATCCAGCGCGCAAGCCGCGACATGGAAGCGGTCATCGACGCCTTCCTGATCCTGGCGCGCGAAGCGGACATCGAACCGCAATCCGAGCATTTCGTCGTGTCGGACATCATCGACGAGGAAGTCGAGAAAGTGCAGCCGCTGCTGGACGGCAAACCGGTGGCGCTGAAAGTGATCAAGGACGCGAGCCCGGAATTGCACGCGCCTTCGCGCGTTTTGGCGGTGATGGTGGGCAACCTGCTCAGCAATGCGTGCCAGTACACCGACAGCGGCGACATCGAAGTGCGCATCGGGCAGGACCGCGTCACCGTGCGCGATACCGGCATCGGCATGACGCGCGAAACGCTGCAGCGGGCCTTCGATCCGTTCTATCGCGCCGACCAGGACACCGGCGGCATGGGCCTGGGCCTGTCGGTCGTGCGCCGCCTGGGTGAACGTTTCGGCTGGCCGGTGGTATTGGAGAGCGTGCCCGGCAGCGGCACGTTGGCGACGATCCAGTTCGTTCCCTGAACCGCGGAACCTTGGACGGGGCGCGTGGTCAACGCGCCGCGCGACTGCGCGTTCCCGCCGTCGACACCCCTCTCCCCGGATCCGACCCTTCCGCATGGCTGCTTCCCGTCCCGCGCCCGCCCGCAAGAAGCGTTTCGCCCTCCCGCCGCGTTCGGTCGCGGTGGCCCTGGTCCTGCTCGCGCTCATCGCCGCCGGTTGGTGGTGGACCCAGCGCAACGCGGAGGCCGCGCAGGGCGCCTTCCGCACGGCGGGGGTGGAACGCGGCGACATCCGCGTGGCGATCTCCGCCACCGGCACGCTGAGCGCGATCTCCACGGTCGACGTCGGCAGCCAGATCTCCGGCCAGGTCACCGACGTGTTGGCCGACTTCAACGATCGCGTCAGGAAGGACCAGGTGCTCGCGCGCATCGATCCGAGCACCTACCAGGCGCAGATCGCGCAGGGCGCGGCGTCGGTCTCCAGCGCGCGCGCCAATCTCGAAACCGCCCGCGCTTCGCTCGCCAACGCCGAAGCCGACTACCAGCGCAAGGCCGGCCTGTCGAAGGACCAGTTGATCGCGCGCAGCGACCTGGACCTGGCCAAGTCCGCGCGCGACCAGGCGCGCGCGCAGGTCGCCGCCGCGCAGGCGCAGATCACGCAGCAGCAGGCGTCGACGCAGACCTCGCAACTCAACCTGCAGCGCACGGTCATCCGCTCGCCCGTCGACGGCGTGGTGCTGACGCGTTCGATCGAACCCGGGCAGACCGTCGCCGCGAGCCTGCAGGCGCCGGTGTTGTTCCAGATCGCCGAAGACCTGTCGAAGATGGAAATCGTGCTGCAGATCGACGAGGCCGACATCGGCCAGGTGAAGTCGGGGCAGGGCGTGAACTTCACGGTCGACGCGTTTCCCGATCGCTCCTTCCGCGGCACGGTGCAGCAGGTGCGCCTGTCGGCGACCAACACCAACAACGTGATCACCTATCCGGTGGTCGTGTCGGTCGACAATCGCGATCAAGTGCTGCTGCCCGGCATGACCGCGAATGCGGAAATCGAAGTCAGCCGTCGCGACGGCGTGCTGAAGCTCCCGAATGCCGCGCTGCGCTTCAAGCCCGCCGACGAGGATGCATCCGGTGGTGCGGCGCCGACGCAATCGCGCGGTGCGCTCGCGGGCGAGTTGCCGAAGCTCGCGGCCGCGTTGCAGCTGCAACCCGCGCAGCAAGCCGCCTTCGACGCAGCGCTCAAGCAGATGCGCGAGCGCATGGCGGCGCGCCAGGCGCCGGTGGCATCGCAGCAGGGCGGTGGCAGCGCGTTGTTCGGCCGCGGCCCGAGCGGCGGCCCGTCGGGCGGCAACAACAGTGGCGGCGGCGCGAATCCCGCGATGCGCCAGAAGATGCTGGAGCGCTTCAACCAGCAGTTCGCCGCGTTCCGCGCCACGCTCGACGACAAGCAGCGCACGCAGTGGGATGCGGGGGTCGCGGGCCTGGTCGGCGCGCGTCGCGCACCGATCTACAAGCTCGTCGACGGCAAGCCGCAGATGGCGATGGTGCGCGTGGGCGTGTCGGATGGTTCGAGCACTGAAGTCTCCGGCGACATCGCCGCGGGCGATGCGGTGATCGTCGGTGCGCAGCGCGCCGAACAGAAGACCGCGCAATGAAATCCCTCCTCCGCGACCCCGCCCGCGACGGGGCGGTGATCGAAACCCGCGCGCTCGGCAAGGTCTACGCCGAAGGCAGCGAAGCCGAAGTGGTTGCGTTGCGCGATGTCGACCTGCGCATCGGGCGCGGCGAGTTCGTCGCGATCATGGGGCCGTCGGGTTCGGGCAAGTCGACGCTGATGAACCTGCTCGGCTGCCTGGACACGCCGAGCAACGGCACCTACTGGTGCACCGGCGTGGATGTCGCCTCGCTCGACGCCGAAGGCCGCGCGCGCCTGCGCCTGGACAAGATCGGCTTCGTCTTCCAGGGCTTCAACCTGTTGCCGCGCATGGATGCGCTCGAAAACGTCGCGATGCCGATGGGCTATGCGAACGTGCATCGCGACGAGCGCCTGCAACGCGCACAGGCGGCGCTGGAAGCGGTGGGCCTGGGCAACCGGCAGCATCATCGGCCGAGCGAGATGTCGGGCGGCCAGCAGCAGCGCGTGGCGATCGCGCGCGCGCTGATCAACCGCCCGCCGATCCTGCTCGCCGACGAACCCACCGGCGCCCTGGATTCGAAGACCGGCGAGGAAATCCTCGCGCTGTTCAAGCGACTGCAGCAGGAAGACCACACGGTGGTGCTGATTACGCACGATCCGGACGTGGCCCATCACTGCGACCGCATCTTCACGATGCGCGACGGCCTGTTGACCGAAGAGGCGCGCGCATGAACCCGATGGAAATCCTGCGCACCGCGTTCTACGCCCTGCGCGGCAACTGGATGCGCAGCGCGCTTACCTCGCTCGGCGTGATCATCGGCATTGCCGCGGTGATCGTGATGGTGTCGGTCGGGCAGGGCACGCAGGCGGAAATCGACAAGATGGTCGCCGGGCTGGGGTCCAATCGCCTGGACATCAGCGCAGGTTCGGGCCGCGGCTTCGGCGGCGTGCGCATCGGCAGCGGCAACACCTTCACGCTGACCGAGGACGACGCGCACGCGATCCGCACCGAGATCCCCGAAGTGCAATTCGTCGCGGGCAGCCTGCGCGGCAGTAGCCAGCTGGTTTTTGCCGAGAACAACTGGTCGAGCAACTGGCAGGGCGTGGAAGCCGACTGGTTCGACATCAACCGTTGGAAGATCGCCACCGGTGGCGGCTTCGATGCGCGCGCCTACACGGGCGCTGCGAAGGAAGTGATCCTCGGCGAAACCGTGCGGCGCGAGTTGTTCGGCGAAGACGATCCGCTCGGGCAGACGATCCGCATCGGGCGCGTGCCGTTCACCGTGGTCGGCACGTTGAGATCGAAAGGCCAGGGCGGCTTCGGACAGGACCAGGACGATGTCGTCGTGGTGCCGCTGGAAACCGCGCGTCGCCGCCTGATGGGCGCGATGGGCCTGCCGCCGGGCGCGGTGATGCAGATCGCGCTGGGCGTGGGCAACGCGAACGACCTGGACTACGTGCAGGGCGAAGTGGAAGCGCTGCTGCGCCAGCGGCACAAGATACAGCCCGGCGCCGACGACGACTTCAACGTGCGCAACATCGCCGAGATCATCAGCACGCGCACGGCGACCACCAACCTGATGTCCAAGCTGCTCGGCGCGGTGGCGACGATCTGCCTGATCATCGGCGGCATCGGAATCATGAACATCATGCTGGTGTCGGTGACCGAGCGCATCCGCGAAATCGGTTTGCGCATGGCCGTGGGCGCGGGGCCGCGCGACGTGCGGCGGCAGTTCCTCGCCGAGGCGATGCTGATCTCGATGATCGGCGGCGTCATCGGCATCGTCATCGGGATCGCGGGTGCCTTGCTCGTCGGCAAGTTCAGCGAATTGCCGGTGCAGGTGAACGCGAACGTGGTGGGCCTGGCGGCGGCGTTCTCGATCGCGACGGGCCTGTTCTTCGGGTACTACCCGGCGCGCAAGGCGTCGATGCTGGATCCGATCGAGGCGTTGCGGCAGCAGTAGTCCGAGTGCTGCGGAGACATTTCTCCACTGCATTCGCGGCCGCAACCACGTAGTGCGAGGCAGCGCGCGTCCGTAGCGTCGCTGCATGCTCCAGGTTCCCTCGATCCACGGCCGCGCATGCGTGCTCGGCGTCGTCGTGCTCGCGCTCGCGTTCGCCTTTCTCGGCACGCGCGGATTGTGGGAGCCCGATGAAGGCCGCTACGTCAACGTCGCGCTGGTGATGCTCGATCGCGGCGATTGGCTCGTGCCGATGCGGAACGAAGTCACGGGCCACTGGACCAAGCCGCCGATGACGTATTGGTTGATCGCCGCGAGCGTGTCGGGCTTCGGCCAGCATGCGTGGGCGGCGCGGTTGCCGATCGCACTGGCCTTCGTCGTGTGCGTGGCGTGCGTGGGTTGGATCGCGCGGCATTGCGCGCCGGGCCGCGCTGCGAAGGCCTGCCTGGTCTTCGCGACGATGCTTGCGCCTGCGTGCGCCGCACAACTGGTGACGACCGACTTTCCGCTTGCCGCCGCCGAAGCGCTGGCGATGGCGGCGTTCGTGCAGTCGCGGTTCGGGGCCGATCGATGGCGCGCTATCGCGTGGCTGGGGACGTGGGCGGGGTTCGGCCTGGCCTTCCTGATCAAGGGGCCGCCGGCGTTGCTGCCGTTGTTGGCGGTGGTGGCGCTGGCGTGGTGGGTGCCATCGCCGCAGCGCCTGTCGTGGCGGTGGCATGTGGGTGCCGTCGCGCTTTTCCTTGCGATCGCCATGCCGTGGTACATCGTGGTCGTCGTGCGACACGAAGGGCTGCTCGCGTATTTCCTCGGCGCGGAAATCGTGGATCGCATGGCGTCCGACCGTTTCGCACGCAATGGCGGCGCGTTCGGGTGGGCGATCGTGTACGGGCCGATGCTCGTGCTGGGCACGCTGCCCTGGACGCTGGCGTTGTGTCGATGGAGTTGGCGCGTCGGCGTTCGTCTGCGCGGATGGCGCGATGTGGCCGCGCGTGCCGTCGATGCGCCCGATGTCTTGCTGCTGGCCTGGATCGCGCTGCCCCTGCTCGTGTTCTGTCTCGCGCAATCGCGGTTGCCGTTGTACGTGCTGCCGTTGTTCGTGCCGATCGCGGTCGCCATCGCGCGCGTCGATGGGCGGTGGCCGCGTTTGTCATGGCTGGCACTGTGGGTGGTCGGTCTGCTCGCCATGCGCCTGGTCGCGGCGCATTGGTCGACGTCGCAGGATGCCTCGGCATGGGCGAAAGCGCTGACTGCACGCCTCGACGATGCCGTCGTGCGCAAGGTCGTCTTCGTCGACGACACGCCACGTTGGGGCTTGCATCTGCACATGGATGCGCAGGTCGAACGCCGGACGCGCGCAACGCACGTGGACGCACCGGTCTACGGCGGGCGCTTCGATGGCGGGGTGGTGGAGGCATTCGCCGGCGCGGGCACGGTCTTCATCGCACCGCATGCGCTATGGCCGGAGTTGCAAGTGCTGGCGGCCGGGCATGGATACACGGCGCAGGCGCGGGGCGCGCCCGTCGAAGGGCGCCAGGTCTTCACGCTGCGGCCGGCGCCGTGATCGCCGAATCGTCGCGGGCAACGCGCTGGAACAAGTGTCGATGCAAGTACGCGATGGCCGAAACCGCCATCAGGATTTCCAGCGAGCGGTAGGGAATCGCATAGCGCGGCTCTGCCTGCAGCACGACGTGGACGGCCGTGAGGTAGACCAGTGCGATTGCGACGACGCGCTCGGGGCCGCCACGGAACGCAGCCAGCACGAGCCCGCAGAAGGCAAGGCAGAACACGAGGGGGTTCAGTCCGTTCTGCAATGCAGACACGACCAGCAGCCAGCCGCGATCCAGCGGGGAATCGTTCTCCAGCACGGCATAGATGCCGCCCTGGCCGATGCGAATGTCCCAGTCGAACAGAAGGGTCGGCTTCGATAGATACCAGCCGGCGTACTTCACCGGATCGGCGGACATCCGCGCGATGGTCGCGCTGTAGTCGCCCTGCTTGGCGGCATCGACTTCCGCATTGATCGCCGCGTACTGGCTCGCCATGAATTGGCGTTGCCACTTCCACGCCTGGTGGTACTCGGGGAACGCGCCCTGGACCAGGTTCACCACTGCGCGCGTGTCGCCCTGCGCGCCCGTCAGCGCATTGCGCGCGGACCATCCCCCGATGGCGAGCGACGCAACCAGGCACATCACCACGCCGGCCCGCTTGCGCGCGAGCAGGAAGGGCAGGAACGCAATCACCGGATTGACGAGGTAGCCGAACCCGAACAGCGCGCCCGCGCCGACAGGACGCCGCAGGAGGACGCAAAGGAGTGCCGCGATCAGGCAGAAACCGAAGGTGATTTCCGTCAACACCGCGCCGGTGGCGGCGATGTGGTGCGGCTGGAGTGCCATCCACACCCCGGCGACGACGGCCCATGGCTTCGACAACCATCGACGCGCGATCGCCATCACGCAGCCGACCGTCGCCACGCCCATCAGGACCTGCGCCTGCAGCACCGCGGGGATCGAATGCAGCGCGGCCAGGAGGAGCGGATAGCCCGGCGTGCGGAACGCGTCCGGCGTGACGCCGTTCGCCGAAAACATGCCGTGTTGCAGCAGGTTCGCGGCGTAGGCGAGGTAGGTCCCGGAGTCGCCGCGCGCCAGATCGGGACACCATGCCGTCAGCACGAAGGACTCGCGCACGAGCAACGCGAGCGCCAGGACGGCGACGTATGGCAGCCACTTTCGAATCCCCATGCCCCGAAGCATACGGCCTGCACCCCGGTCGGGCTATGCTCGGCGCCAAACCAGCCGGTGCCCGCCATGCGCACATCCTTCCTGTTCGCCACGCTGCTCTGCTTCGCCGCCGCCGCCATGCCCTTGCACGCTGAAGAAACCGCGAAACCGAAGACCGCACTCGTCATCCACGGCGGCGCCGGCGTCATCGAGCGCGGCTCGATGACGAAGGAAGAAGAGGCGCAGGTCCGCGCCGCGCTCGACAGGGCGCTCGATGCGGGCAATGCGGTGCTCTCCAAGGGCGGCAGCGCGCTCGACGCCGTGGTCGCCACGATCCGCGTCCTCGAGGAAGACCCGCACTTCAACGCGGGCAAGGGCGCGGTGTTCAATGCCGATGGGCACCACGAACTCGATGCGTCGATCATGGAAGGGCACACGCAACGCGCGGGCGCCGTCGCCGGTGTTTCGACCGTGCGCAGCCCCATCAAACTTGCGCGCGCAGTGATGGAACACTCCCAGCACGTGATGCTCGCCGGCGCGGGCGCGGAGAAGTTCGCCGATTCGCAGCCCGACATCGAACGCGTTCCGAATTCCTGGTTCGACACCGACAATCGCCGCAAGCAGCTCGAAGAGGCGCAGGCCGCGGAGAAGGCGAACAAGCAGGCCGGCATCGATTTCCCCGGAACGCATTTCGGCACCGTCGGCGCCGTCGCGCTGGACGCACAGGGCCACATCGCCGCGGGCACGAGCACCGGCGGCATGACCAACAAGCGCTACGGCCGCGTGGGCGATTCGCCGATCATCGGCGCGGGCACCTGGGCCGACGCGCGCTGCGGCGTCTCGGGCACGGGCTGGGGCGAGTTCTACATCCGCGCCGCGGTCGCGCACGACATCTGCGCGCGCGTTGCCTACAGGGGCGATGCGCTGGCGGTCGCGGCCGAGGAAGTCGTCGACAAGATCGTGCCGGCGATGGGCGGCGACGGCGGTGCGATCGCACTCGACGCGCAAGGCAACATCGCGATGCCGTTCAACACCGCGGGCATGTATCGCGCGTGGCTCAAGCCCGACGGTTCGCGCGGCACGGCGATCTACCGCGACGAAGCGAAGAAGGACTGACGCGCCGCCCTCAGGCGATATTGGCCTGCGCGTATTGCGCCTTCGTCCATTCCTTCATGCGCGAGGCCAGGTCTTCGGGCGAGACGTCTTCCTTGTGCGTGCCCAGCGTCCATTTGTGGCCGAAGGGGTCGATCACCGTGCCCATGCGGTCGCCCCAGAACTGGTCGGCGATCGGCTTGTCGACCGACGCGCCGGCCTTCACTGCCTGGTTGAAGGCTGCGTCGCAGTCGGGCCCGTAGATGACGAAGCTCGTCGTCGCGCCGCCGCGGCGTTTGGGGCCGAGCGCGCCCATGTCGGGCCATTCGTCGCAGAGCATCAGGTTGGTGTCGCCGATGCGGATCTCGGCATGGCCGACGCGTTCGGTGCCGTCGGGGCCGGGGACGGGCAGGCGGTAGAGCTCCTTCGCGCCGAAGGCCGTGGTGTAGAAATCGATGGCCCGGGCCGCATCGTCGACGATGAGGTAGGCATTGACGGTGTGATAGCCCTCGGGAATGGGGCTGACGGCCATGGCGGCGCCTCCGGCTCGGCAAGCCGGCACCGTGCGCCGCCCAACGTTATGGGTCGGTGACCGGGACCTTTCGCGGTCGCCGTGCCCCGGCCGACGTGGCAGAATCCCGGCTTCTTGCGGTTCGCCGCGTCCGATGATCGTTCATGGCCGACCAATTCGGGCATATGCCCCGCGGTCCGGGAAGGATCCTGAAAGCCGCGACGTGGTCGATGCAGGGCCTGCGGGCGGCGTGGCTCCACGAGTCGTCGTTCCGGCTCGAGGTCTACCTCTTCGCCGTGCTCGGCCCGCTGGGCCTCTGGCTCGGCCAGTCGGGCGTCGAGCGCGCGCTGCTGGTCGGTAGCGGTTTGCTCGTGATCGGCGCGGAACTGTTGAACTCGGCCGTCGAAGCGGTGATCGAACGGTACGGCCCGGAGTTCCATGAACTGGCCGGGCGCGCGAAGGACATGGGCTCGGCGGCGGTCTTCGTGCTGATGCTCAATTTCCTGCTGGTGTGGGGCCTGATCCTGGGCGCGCGGTACTTCTGAAGACGCTGTAACCGAATACGTAGAGGATTCCGATGTTCGATTGGTTGGCCGACCCACAGGCCTGGCTCACCTTGTTCACCCTGAGTGCGATCGAGATCGTGCTCGGCATCGACAATCTCGTGTTCATTTCGATCGCGGTCAGCAAGCTGCCGCACGAAAAGCGGGAGAAGGCGCGCAAGTTCGGCATCGCGGTCGCGTGCATCACCCGCATCCTGCTGCTGCTCACCCTGGCGTGGCTCGCGGGCCTCACCGCCGACCTGTTCACGCTGTTCGGCCAGGGCATCTCGATGCGCGACCTGGTGCTGATCCTCGGCGGCGTCTTCCTCGTGGTGAAGGGCATCATGGAGATCCGCGACCTGGTCGCGGGCCAGGACGAATCGGAAGACATCCACACCAAGCCATTGGCGTCCTTCGGCATGGTGATCGCGCAGATCGCGATCATCGACATCGTCTTCTCCCTGGATTCTGTCATCGCCGCGGTCGGCATGGCCAACCACACCACGATCATGGTCGGCGCGATCCTGCTCGCGGTCGCCGTGATGCTGCTGGCCGCCACGCCCCTGGGCCACTTCATCGAACGCCACCCGACGATCAAGATGCTGGCGCTCGCCTTCATCGTGCTGGTGGGTGCCTACCTGCTGCTCGACGGCTTCGAGATGCACATCCCGAAGGGCTACCTCTACGGCGCGATGGGCTTCTCGGCGCTGGTCGAATGCCTGAACCTCTGGGCCCGGCACCGCGCCGCGCGGCGGAGCCTCGCACCCTGACGGCCCGCGCCCCGGCAGGGGCGCGGCGAAACGTCTTGATTGCCACGACACACCGCCGGTGTTCGAATGCCGCGTCCCCCACGCGGAGTCCACCCCATGCGATCGATGTCCCTGCGACCCACGTCGAACGTTTCGATGGGCCTGCGCGCCCTCCTGCTCGTCTTCGTGCTGACCCTGCTCTCGGGCTGCGGCTACAACCAGATCCAGCAGAAGGACGAGGCCACCAAGGCCGCCTGGTCGGAAGTGCTGAACCAGTACAAGCGCCGCGCCGACCTCATCCCCAACCTGGTCAACACCGTGAAGGGCTACGCGGCGCAGGAGAAGGAAGTCCTCATCCGCGTGACCGAAGCGCGCGCCAAGGTGGGCCAGATCAACGTCAATGCCGAGGACGCGGCGTCGCTGGCGGCCTTCCAGAAGGCGCAGGGCGATCTGTCCCAGGCGCTCTCGCGCCTGATGGTGGTGACCGAGAACTATCCCAACCTCAAGTCCGACCAGTCCTTCCGCGACCTGCAGGCGCAACTGGAAGGCACGGAAAACCGCATCACGGTCGCGCGCGGCCGCTACATCACCTCCGTGCAGGACTACAACACCTACATCCGCCAGTTCCCGCAGAACTTCACGGCGAAGATGTTCGGCCACAAGGAAAAGCCGAACTTCACGGTCGAAAACGAGGCCGCGATTTCCAACGCACCGAGCGTGGACTTCGGCGCCGCCGCGCCGCCGGCCGCCTCGACGCATTGACGCCATCGCGCTGATGCGCCGTTTTCTCGCCACGTGGCTGGCGTGCCTGCTGTTCGCATGCGCGCCGGCCTTCGCGCAGCAACTCGCCGCGATCCCCGCGCTCGACAAGCCGGTGATCGACACGACGGGTACGCTCGATGCCACGCAGGTCGCGGCCCTGGATGCGCAGGCGCGCGCGCTGCAACAACGCAAAGGATCGCAGTTGCAGATCCTGGTGGTGCCCACGACGCAGCCGGAAACCATCGAGCAATACACCGTGCGCGCGTTCGAACAGTTCAAGCTCGGGCGCAAGGGCGTGGACGACGGCGTGCTGATCGTCGTGGCCAAGGACGACCGCCGCGTGCGCATCGAACCGGGCTACGGGCTGGAAGGCGCGATTCCCGATGCGATCGCCAACCGCGTGATCCAGGAATACCTCGTGCCGAAATTCCGCGCCAACGACTACGGCGGCGGCCTGATCGATGCGAGCGCGGCCCTGGTGAAGCTGATCGACGGCGAGCCCTTGCCCGCGCCGATGGCCGACAACGCGCCCTCGCGCGAGGGCGGCGGCGGACACAACTTCCTGTTCGCCTTGTTCGCCGCGTTCCTCGTCGCGCAGGTGGCGCGCGGGATCTTCGGGTTCCTGCCGGCGGGTGTTCGCGGGATCGTCGGCGGCGGCGTGGCGGGCGGGATCGCCTGGCTGATCGCCGCCAGCCTGTTCGCGGGCGGCATCGGCGGGATCATCGGCTTGTTCATCGGCCTGGCAGGCAACGGACCGGGCGGCCGCTTCGCGCGCCACGGTGGTTGGGGCGGCATGGGCGGCGGCGGATTCGGTGGTGGCGGGTTCGGCGGCGGCGGGTTCGGCGGTGGTGGTGGCTGGTCGGGCGGCGGCGGCATGAGTGGGGGCGGTGGCGCCTCCGGGAGTTGGTGATGCGCTTGCTCCGTCACTTGTTCGCGCCCTCCGCCCAGGCCTGGCTGCCGGCCGACGCGATGGCACGCATCACCGCGGCCATCGATGCCAGCGAGCTCCGGCATTCGGGCGAAATCTGCTTCGCGGTCGAACCGGCGCTGCACTGGCGCCACATCCTGCGCGGCATCGATCCGCGCGAACGCGCCGAGCAGGCCTTCGCCAAGCTGCGCGTGTGGGATACCGAGGGCAACACCGGCGTCCTGCTCTACGTCCTGCTGGCCGACCACCGGCTGGAAATCGTGGCCGACCGCGGGCTGCGCGGCGTGGATCCGGCGGCCTGGCGCGCGGTCTGCACGACAATCGAATCGGGGCTGCGCTCGGACGATCCGGGCAGCGCGATCGTGCGCGGCATCGAGGCGATCTCCGGCCTGCTGGCCGAACATGCGCCGCGCATCGCCGGCCGCGAGGATCGCGACGAGCTGCCGAACAAACCGCGCTTCCTCTGACGCCCGATGTTGCACAATTGGGCGTCCCCGCCGACGGATTCGACGCCTTGCACGACTTGACGTACCTGCTCCAGGCCGATCCGATCGCCTTCGCGATCGGCCCGCTCAAGATCCACTGGTACGGCCTGATGTACCTGCTCGGTTTCGGCGTCGCCTGGTGGCTGGGCAACCGCCGCGTGCGCGCCGGGCGCCTGCCGGGCGTGGATGCGCAGGGCTTCGGCGACCTGATGTTCTACGCGATGGTCGGCGTCGTGCTCGGCGGCCGCCTCGGTTACATCCTGTTCTACGACTTCCACACCTACATCGCGCATCCGCTGCAGATGCTCAAGGTGTGGGAGGGCGGCATGAGTTTCCACGGCGGCTTGCTGGGCGTGGTCGTCGCCGTGTGGTGGTGGTCGCGCAAGCACGCGCTGCAGGTGGTAGACACGCTGGAATTCATCGCACCGCTGGTGCCGCCCGGCTTGGGCTTCGGGCGTCTGGGCAATTTCATCAACGGCGAGTTGTGGGGCAAGGAAACCGGCGCCGGTTGGGGCGTGGTGTTTCCTTCTTCGCTCGACGCGAAGTACCGCGCGCTGCCGCCCGATGCGCTGCGCGAGTTGTTCGACAGCGGTGCGCTGAATGCCTTCGCGCGCCATCCCTCGCAGCTGTACCAGGCCTTCCTCGAAGGGCTCGTGCTGTTCACCGTGTTGTGGGTGTATTCGCGCAAGCCGCGGCCGCGCTATGCGGTGGCCGGCCTGTTCGTGCTGTTGTACGGCGTGTTCCGTTTCCTCGTGGAGTTCGTGCGCGTGCCCGACGCGCAACTGCAATACCTCGCGTTCGGGTGGGTCACGATGGGCCAGGTGTTGAGCCTGCCGCTGATCGTCCTGGGCCTGGTCTGGTTGTGGATGTCGCGCCGCGCGCCGACGCTGCAACCCCGCGTCGCCTGATTCCACGGAGCGTCCCATGCGCCAGTACCTCGACCTGATGCGCGAAATCCTCGAGCACGGCACGCCCAAGGGCGATCGCACGGGCACGGGCACGCTGAGCGTGTTCGGCCGGATGATGCGGTTCGACCTGCGCGAAGGCTTCCCGCTGGTGACGACCAAGAAGCTGCACCTGAAGTCGGTGATCCACGAGCTGCTGTGGTTCCTGCAGGGCGACACCAACGTCGGATACCTGCGCGAGCGCGGCGTCACGATCTGGGACGAATGGGCGACCGAGGAGGGCAGCCTCGGCCCGCTGTACGGCGCGCAGTGGCGCAGCTGGCCCACGCGCGATGGCGGGACGATCGACCAGATCACCGCGCTGATCGACGGGATCAGGAAGAAACCCAACTCGCGCCGCCACATCGTCAGCGCCTGGAACGTCGAATATCTCCCCGACGAATCCCGCAGCCCGCAGGACAACGTCCGCGATGGCCGCATGGCGCTGGCCGCGTGCCACACCCTGTTCCAGTTCTACGTCGCCGACGGCCGCCTGTCGTGCATGTTGATGGCGCGCAGCCAGGATTTCCTGCTCGGCACGCCGTTCAACATCGCCAGCTACGCGCTGCTGGTGCACATGGTGGCGCAGCAATGCGACCTGGACGTCGGTGAATTCGTCTGGGTCGGCGGCGACGTCCACCTGTACAACAACCACCTCGAACAAGCGCGCCTGCAACTCACGCGCGAGCCCCGTCCGCTGCCGCAACTGGCGATCCTGCGGAAACCGGAATCGATCTTCGACTATGTATTCGAAGATTTCGAGAT
Source organism: Lysobacter sp. 2RAF19 (assembly GCF_052115395.1). Classification (NCBI taxonomy): domain Bacteria; kingdom Pseudomonadati; phylum Pseudomonadota; class Gammaproteobacteria; order Lysobacterales; family Lysobacteraceae; genus Lysobacter; species Lysobacter sp. 2RAF19. The sequence goes on from NZ_JBFRGO010000002.1 coordinate 868,846, forward strand.
TCGCGGCTACACCCCGCACGCGGCGATCAAGGCTCCGATCGCGGTCTGAAGCGTCCTTGCCCTTAAGGGAGCCTTTGACCCGTCATCGGGCGGGCGTATGCTCGCCGGCGCCGGGGTTTCAGGGCTCGCACATGCGCATTCTGGTGGCAGACGACCATCCCATCATCTGCGTCGCACTCGGCGAAATGTTGCGCGTGGCGTTTCCATCGACGCTGCAGGGCGTCGACATCGTCGTCGACAGCGACGCGCTGCTCGCGCACCTGGCCAGCGACGTGCCGTGCGAGTTGCTCGTGCTCGACCTGTTCATGCCCGGCGCGGTCGGCAGCATCCCGCTGCTCGAACGTGTCGTCGCGCTGCGGCCCGGCCTGCGCGTGGTGACCTACACCGGCGCCAACCAGCCGATGCTGGCGCAGCAGGCCTTGTCCGCGGGCGCGCGCGCCTTCGTCTCGAAGGCGAGCGGGCCGGAAGTCGCGCTCGATGCGATCCGCGTGGTGCTCGGCGGGCAAGTGTTCGTCGACCCGCGCATCGACCTGGACGTCGCGCGCAAACATCCCTGGCATCTGCTGACGCCGGGCGAGCGCGGCGTCATCGTCGCGCTCGCGAGCGGGCACCACCTGCACGGGATCGCGCTCGACAGCGACCGCAGCTACAAGACGGTCACCGCGCACAAGTACAACGCGCTGCGTAAATTGCAGCTGGATTCCAAGACCGACCTGAAGCACTACCTCTCGCAGATCGGACTGGGTTACCTGCTCGGTTCGCACTGAAGCGCGGAGGCGGCATCCAGCTGGGCTTCGACCAGGTCGAGCGCCGCTTCCAGCGCCGACGCGCTCCACTCCTCGCATCCGGCTTCGCCGCGTGCGCACGCGGCCGCGACATCGTTCTCGCCGAGCATCAGCGCCGCGCCCCCGATGCGATGGAACATCGCGCGCAATTGCGCGAGGTTGCCGTTGCGCAAGGAAGTACGCGCCTGGCGCAGGTCCTGGTGCGAGGTGCCGACGAACAGCTCCCATTGCGCCACGTTGCGCGCACGCGCCTGCTCCGGCCCGTGCGTGCGCAACAAGGTGCCGAGCAGCGTGTCGAGCGTGGCCAGCGGAATCGGCATCGGCAGGCATGCGCGCATTCCGGTCTGCATCGACAGGGGTGTATCGAGCGCGGCGTCGTTGCTGTAGCCGACGATCGGACACGCATCGACCCCGCGCGCGATCGCCAGGTCGTTGATGCGCACCGCGAGCGAGAAGCCATCGGTGCCCGGCATGCGGCACGCGGTGAGCACGAGGTCGAATCGCGCTGCGTCGAGCAATGCGAGCGCTTGTTCCGCATCGTCCACGCACAGCGGCGCATGGCCGAGCGTGCTCAGTTGTTCGGCAACGACGAGACGATTGAGCGGATGCGCGTCGACGACGAGGATGCGATGCGGCATGCGAACTCCGGTGCTGGTCAGCGAGCCCAGCATCGTGGCGGATTTGCGTCCATGCAAGGCGGCAAAAACGTGCATCGGGGAAAACCTCAGGGAATTCGGGGAAGTTTCCCAATAGCTGTTTCCACCTAATCGCGCGTAGTTTGGAACTGTCGTCACCTCTGGGACGAATCGGCAGGGAGACAGGGCAATGAATGGGCTCGCGGATTTCGAAAAAGGCGTCAACGCGGTGGTGATGGACGAAGGTTTGGTCCATGTCGTGGACGAGGACGCATCGGTGCGCGACACCTTGCGGCGAATGTTGGAGGCCGATGGTTTCGCGGTGCGATGCCATGCCAGTGCGCGCGGCTTCCTTGCGGCGTGGCCGTCGGCGCCGGGCTGCGTGCTGCTCGACGTGCGCATGCCGGGGCCGGATGGCTTCGACCTGCAACTGGCGTTGGCGTATCGCCACGACGCGTTGCCGGTCGTCTTCATGGGGGCCTACGGCGACTTGCCGATGAGCGTGCTCGCGCTCAAGCGCGGCACCGTGCATTTCGTCGCCGAACCGATCCAGCGCGAGGCGTTGCTCGTCGCGGTCGGCAAGGCGGTCGAACGGAGCCAGGCGCAGCGGGAACTGGATTGCCGCCGCCGCGCGATGCGGGAACGTTTCCTGACGCTCACCGTGCGCGAACGAGCGGTGTTCGAACAGGTCACCGCGGGGCGCCTGAACAAGCAGATCGCAGCGGCCCTGTGCACGTGCGAGCGCACGGTGAAAGCGCATCGCGCCAACATGATGCACAAGCTGCAGGCGCATTCGGTGGCCGAGCTGGTGCGCATCGCCATCCACATCGAAGCGGACGCAGAAGTCGCCGCCTGAGTACGCGCCGTTTTCGTTTCGCCGCGGTTATGCGATGCCGCACTTGTCGGTTGTTCCGCATCCCGCGCCGCTGGCACGCTGGCTCCGCGCGCAAGATCGCGCGCGCTGCTTCCGACGGCCATGCATCGACTTGTCGTTGCCGACGACCATCCCATCGTCTTCCGCGCGGTGCGCGACGCGCTGCCGCCCGGCGGATTCCGCATCGTCGCCGAGTGCACCGATGCGGCGACGGCGTTCGCGGCGGTGCGTGCGCATACGACGGCCACGCATCCGGTCACGCTGATCCTGGACCTCGAACTCCCCGGCAGCGGCATCGCCGTGTTGCGGCGCCTGCGCGCGCAGCACGTGCCCGCACGCGTGCTGGTGCTGTCGGGCGAAGAGGAACGCGCCGGCGGCCTGCGTGCGTTGCGCGCCGGCGCCGACGGCTACGTGCCGAAGACCGATTCGCTGGCCGATCTTTCCCTGGCCATCGACCTGGTCGCGCGCGGCAAGCGCTTCTTCCGCCCCCTGGTCACGGCCGGCGCCGGACAGGGCGTGCAGGACGACGACACCTTGCTCGGCAGCCTGAGCGATCGCGAGTACGGCGTGCTGAAGGGCCTGGCCGAAGGCCGGACCAACGGCGAGATCGCCTTCGACCTGGCCCTGACGCCGAAGAGCGTCAGCGCCTGTCGCAACAAGCTGATGCGCAAGCTGGCCCTGGACAATTTGCCGGCGCTGATCGCATTCGCGCGCCTGAACCACGTGACGCACGACTAGTCATTCGACGGGCGCCACCAGCGTCGCCAGCGCCGCCGCCAGCTTGTCGACCTGGAAAGGCTTGGCCAGGTACGCATCCATGCCGGCGGCCAGGCACCGCTCGCGTTCGCCCTGCATCGCATTGGCCGTGAGCGCGAGGATCGGAAGCCGCGCGCGCTGCCCCGAGGCTTCCTGCGCGCGGACGCGTTCGACCAGGCCGTAACCATCCAGGCGTGGCATGTGGCAATCGGTGATCAGCGCGGCATAGCGTGCGGACAGCGCCGCATCGGACAACACCGCCCACGCCGCTTCGCCGTCTTCGGCCATGTCGCATTCCCAGCCGAGCTTGGCGAGTTGGCCGGCGATCACTTCGCGATTGACCGGATGATCTTCCGCCAGCAGCGCGCGCATGCCGCGCGGTGGAACGGCCGCCATGGCCTCCGACGCATTGTTTGCCGGCATGGCCGCGGCCACGAGCGGCAGGGTGACCGTGAAGCAACTGCCGGCGCCGGGCGTGCTCTCGCAGGCGACCGTGCCGCCCATCAATTCCGCCAGGCGCTTGACGATGCTCAGGCCCAGTCCCGTTCCGCCGAAGCGGCGCGTGGTGGCCGCATCGGCCTGTTCGAAGGGACGGAACAACTGCGCCATCGCTTCGGCCGTCATGCCGATGCCGGTGTCGCGCACGCGCAGTTGCAACGCGCTGCTGTCCACGCGCGCCTCGACGTCCACGCGCCCCTGCCCGGTGAACTTCACCGCGTTGCCCGCGAGGTTGAGCAGGATTTGCCGCAGCCGCACCGGATCCCCGACGACCCATGGCGGCACGTCGCCGTCGACGTGCACGCCGATGTGCACGTTGCGCGCGTTGGCCTGCGGCGCCAGCGAAGCGCACACCGCGTCGATCAGCGGGCACAGCGCCACCGGCACGTGTTCGAGTTCCAGCTTGCCGGCCTCGATCTTCGAGAAGTCCAGGATGTCGTCGAGGATGGTGAGCAGCGCGACCGACGAGGCGCGGCAACTGTCGAGCAGGCGTTGTTGCGCCGGCTGCAGCGGGGTATCGCCGAGCAGGTCGATCATGCCGAGCACGCCGTTCATCGGCGTGCGGATCTCGTGGCTCATCATCGCCAGGAAACGGCTCTTCGCCGCCGCCGCCGCGCGCGCCTGTTCGACGGCGTGCGCGAGTTGCTGCTGCACGCGCCGCTCCTCGGTGCGATCGATCGCGATGCCGACGATGCCGATCGCGCGCCCCCGCGCATCGAACACCGCTTGCTTCCGCGCGCGCACGTCGCGCAATTCGCCGTTGATGCGCATGCGCTCGTCGAAGGTGCGCGCCTGGCGGGAGGACAACAGCTGCCGGTCCTGCATGACGAAGCGGTCGTGCAGGCGCTTGCCGAACAACTCGCGGTCGTTGCGGCCGGTGATGGATTCGACCTCGCGCGCGAAGGTCGTGGCGAAGGCGCGGTTCACGCGGCGATAGCGCAGCGTGGTGTCCTTGAAGAACAGGATGTCGGGCACGGCGTCGAGGATGGATTGCAGCGTGCGTTCGTTCGCATCGTTGCGGCGGCGGCGTCGCAGGTCGAGGATGGACAGCACGGCGATCGCGCCCATGCCCAGCAGCATGAACGCGCGCTCGTGCCAGTGCTGCGAGACGAACCACAGGGCCGCGCCCATCGCGCAGATGAGCAACGGCGTGGCGAGGCCGGCGTCGAGCTGGCGGCGGAGACGATGGCGCAGGGTCGGCATGGGCCGAGCATAGGCGTGACGAATCGGGCAGGCGCCGCCAAAAGTACAAGCGCGAAATCTCGCGCTCCATTGCGCCGGATTCGGCCGCTCGTTGCCCTTTGGGCCAATGTCGCGCGTCGACCGTGTCCGAAAGAATCTTCTTCCACCAGACCCTCTCGATCAGAGCAGGAATCACGGCATGAATCGGTTGCGCTTACGTGTTGCAGGCCTCTTGCTGTGCTTGTCGCCCTTCGCCGCCAGCGCGGCGACGCCCGACGGCGGGTGGGATTGGGTCGTGGCGCCTTACGCCTGGGCGGCCAGCATCGGCACCGACGTGCGCACGAATACGCCGCCGACCGACGCCAGCACCGACACCGCCTTCCCGGATGTCGTCGACATCCTCGACGGCGTGTTCGAGGTGCGCGGCGAAGGGCAGGGCGATGCGTTCGGCGCGTTCGCCGACCTCACCTACTTCGGTCTCGCCGACGACACGCAGCGGCGTTTCCAGCGCACCGAGTCGGACCTGGACATGCGATTGATCGAAGTCGCCGGCGTGTGGAGCCCCGGGCCCGCACGCTTCACCGGCTTCGAGGCCTTCGCCGGCGCGCGCGTGATCGACCTGGATTTCACGGTGACTTTCCTGCCCGACAATCCCGCCTTCGCGCCGCATTCGATCCGCAAGGGCGAAACCTTCTACGACATGATGGTGGGCGCACGCTACACGTGGGCGTTCTCGGACCGCTGGTCGCTGACCCTGCGCGGCGATGGTTCCTTCGGCGACACCGAGGGCACCTGGAACGCGAGCGTGCTCGGCCAATATCACACCCGCCATGGCAGCTGGGCCCTGGGTTACCGCTATCTCGACGTCGACCTCGAGGATGCGGGCGACACGCTCAGCGTGACGCTCGACGGCCCCGTGATCGGTTACGCCTTCCGCTTCTGAGGAGTTCCCCATGCGCACATTGCTGACTTCCTTCGCCGTCGTGTTGTTCGCCTTCGCCGTGCTGCCCGCTTCGGCGCAGAAGCCGTCCGCGTATCCCTCCAAGGGGCAGACGGCCGAGCAGAAGACGCAGGACGATGCGGCCTGCGCGACCTGGGCCAAGCAGGACACCGGCATCGATCCCGCGGCGACGGCCGCGGCGCCCCCGCCAGCCACGGGCCCGCAGGGCGAACGCGCCCGGGGTGCCGTGCGTGGGGCCGCGGCCGGCGCAGTGATCGGCGAAGTGCACAACGGCGATTCCTCCGACGGTGCGAAGATCGGTGCGACGGCGGGCGTGGTCGCCGGCGGTCGTGCCGCGCGCCGCAACCAGGCCGCGCGCACGCAGCAATCGCAGCAGGCCCAGTCCGATGCGCACGCCAAGTACTGGAGCGCCTGGGGCGCGTGCATGGCGGGCAAGGGCTATTCGGTGAGTTGACCCCGGCCCGTCGGGGCAACGCCTGTATCGGTTCCAGTAAAAGTACGCTCGACAAGCCGACCGGGCCGGGCGATACCATCCGCCCAAACCTCGCCGAACCAGGCGGAGGAGGCCGGATGCATATGCTGCGCAAGGGATGGATCGCAGTGCTGTTGGCGTCGATGACCGCAAGCCCGGTCTTCGCGCAGCAAACGCCGGCGCAGCCGGCGGCACCGGTGGCGACCTCGGCGATGCCTGCGAAAGCTTCGTGCGGCACGCGCGGCCCGGGCGACACACGTCCGCGCATCGGCCTGGCCCTCGGCGGCGGCGGCGCGCGCGGCGTCGCGCACATCAGCATCCTCAAGGAACTCGAAGCACTGCACATCCCGGTCGACTGCATCGCCGGCACCAGCATGGGCGCGCTGGTCGGCGGGCTGTACGCCTCGGGCCGGTCGACGCAGGACATGGAGAAGCTGATCCTCTCCACGGACTGGAAACAACTGTTCGACGACAACGTCCCGCGCGAAGAACGCTCGTATCGCCGCAAGCACGACGACCGCGATGGCCTGGCCACCGTCGGCGTCGGCATCAGCGGCGGGCGCGTGCGCGTTTCGCCGGGCCTGTTGCAGGGCGAGCGCATCCTGTCGATGTTCGAACGCGAAACGCTCGGCGTGAGCGAGATCGACGACTTCGACAAACTCCCGATTCCCTTCCGCGCCGTCGGCACCGACCTCAACACCGGCCAGCCGGTCGTGCTCGGCGCGGGCAGCCTGCCGATGGCGATGCGCGCGAGCATGTCCTTGCCGGGCATTTTCCAGCCGATGCAGATCGACGGCACCGTGCTGATCGACGGCGGCGTCGCCAACCAGGTGCCCATCGATGTCGTGCGCGCAATGGGCGCCGACATCGTCATCGCAGTGGACGTGGGCACGCCGCTGGAAACGCTGAATCGCAACGCCAGCCTGTTGCAGGTCGTCTCGCAGATGAGCGGCATGCTCACCGTCGGCAACACGCAGCGCATGCTCGCCACGCTGGGCGATGGCGACGTGCTGATCGTGCCCAAGCTCGGCGCGGACGTGAAAACCGGCGACTTCGAAAAGGCGGCGCGCGCGCTGGAAATCGGCGACGCCGCGGCCGTCGCCGCGCGTCCGCAGCTTGCGCGCCTGTCGGTCGCGCCCGATGTGTACCTGGCCTGGCAGCAACACCGTCCCCTGCCGGCGAGTGCGCCCCCCGTCATCGCCTTCGTGGCGCTCGACAACGAGACGCCGTATTCCAACGAATTCCTGTTGTCGCAGCTCGACATCGACGTCGGACAACCGCTCGACACGCAGCGCATGGAAGAAAAGCTGATCCGCGTCTACAGCATGGGAACGCTGGCGAGCATCACGTACGACGTCGTGCGCGAAGACGGCAAGACGGGCTTGCGCGTGCACGCCCGCCAGAAGCCGCAGGGGCCGAACTACATCCAACTCGGTTTCACCCTGAGCAGCGATTTCAAGGGCACGTTCGAAACGGCACTGCGTGCGGCGATCCTGGTTACGCCCCTGTCCGAAAACGGCGCCGAAGGGCGCGTCACCGCGACGGTGGGCACCGAGCCGTCCCTGTCGGGCGAGTACTACCATCCCTTCGGCAAGTCGAACCGCTGGATGACCTACACGCGCGTGGGTTACTTCAATCCGAACTACCACGTTTTCGACGATGAAGGGAACGACATCGCCGAGTACGACGTGCGCACCTTCGCCGCCGATTTCCAGTTCGGCCGCGAGTTCGGCAACTACGGCGCGGCGGGCGTCGGCATCCAGCGCGGCACCGGCCACGCGAAAGTGGAAACGGGCGATCCGACGTCGCCGGATTTCGATTTCGACAGCGGCCGTGCCTACGCCTTCGTCAGCGTGGATCGCGCCGACAGCCTGTATTTCCCGCGCAAGGGCTACTGGGGGAACCTGTCGTACACGGTCGCGCGCGAAGGCCTGGGCAGCGACACCGACTACGACTCGATCGACTTCGACGTCATCGGGGCCAAGACCCTGAGCGGCCGGAACGCGATGCAGTTCGGCGCGTCATACCACGCGACCCTCAATGGCGAACTGCCGGTCCAGGATCGCTATCGCCTGGGCGGGCGCGGCAAGCTCGCGGGCTTCCGCACCAACGAACTCACGGGGCAGGACTACGCCCTGGTGTTCGTCGGCTACACGTATCAGTTGGCGGAGTTGTTCGGGCGCTCGGCGCTGGTCGGCGGAACGATCGAATACGGCAACGCCTGGGAAAAGCGTTCGGACATGGCCTGGAACGACGGCATCCTCAACGCCAGCGCGTACCTGGGGTTCGATTCGTGGTTCGGGCCGATGCTCTTCGGGTATGGCTGGCGCGAAGGCGGCGACGGCGTGTTGTTCCTCGAGATCGGCCGGACGTTCTGAGGCATGCGGTTCTGACGGCATACTCCGCCACATGATCCTTTCGCTCATCGCCGCCCTCGACGACCACCGTGCGATCGGCAAGGGCAACGCCCTGCCGTGGCACCTGCCCGCGGACCTCAAGCGCTTCAAGGCGCTCACCCTCGGCAAGCCCGTGCTGATGGGGCGCAAGACGGCCGAGTCGATCGGCCGCGCCTTGCCGGGCCGGCGCAACCTGGTGCTCACGCGCAGCGGTCGCGTGCCTTTCGACGGGATGGAAGCGGTGGCGTCGATCCAGGCCGCGATGGAAACCGCCGACGAGGTTTGCGTGATCGGCGGGGGCGAGGTGTATGCGCTCGCCTTGCCGATGGCGACGCACCTGCACCTGACGCATGTCGACACGGTGGTGGAAGGCGCCGATGCGTTCTTTCCGCCGATCGATGCGGGTGCCTGGCGCGTGGTATCGCGCGAATCGCATGCGATCGACGACAAGCACGCGCTCGCCTTCGAATTCGTCGACTACGAGCGCGCCTTGTCGTCCTTGTGATAGGGCGGACGCGCATTCGGCGGTGAGGCCGGCACGTCGCGCCCCGCGACCTGCGCCAGGCGCAGTTCGTCGGTATCCAGTTGCAAGGCGGTGAGCTTGCCGCCCCACACCGCGCCGGTATCGATCGCATGCACGCCGTGGCCGATGAACAGGCCCAGCGTCGACCAGTGGCCGCACACGATCTTCAGGTCGCGATCGGCGCGCCCCGGCACTTCGTACCACGGGTACAGGCCCGGCTGCTGCGTGCCCGGCGCGCCTTTTTCCTCGAACGCGATGCGCCCGCGCGGCGAGCAATAGCGCAGGCGCGTGAACACGTTGATGATCGCGCGATCGCGCTCCATGCCGGTCAGGCGCGGCGACCACGCGGGGCGATCGCCGTACATGTTCTTGAGCAGTTTGCGGAAATCGTTGCCGCGCAGTTTCTGCTCGATTTCGGCGGCGTGCTTCTGCGCCAGTTGCGTCGTCCACTTGGGCGCAAGGCCGGCGTGCACCATCATCCAACCGAGTTGACGATCGGCATGCACCAGCGGCTGCAGGCGCAGCCAGTCGAGCAGCTCGCGCGCATCGTCGGCGAACAACACGCGCTGCAGGTCGGCGTTGACCTTGCGCTGTTCGTCCGGGCGTCGCTCACCGATGGCGAGCAGCGACAGATCGTGGTTGCCGAGCACCACCACGCTCTGCGCGCGCAGCGAATGCACAAGACGCAGCGTTTCCAGCGATTGCCCGCCGCGGTTGACCAGGTCGCCGCAGAACCACAGGCGATCGGCCGCCGGATCGAACTTGATGCGCTCGAGCAGGCGTTGCAGCGGGTCGTAGCAGCCCTGCAGGTCGCCGATGGCCCAGGTTGTCATTGGCGTCGCATCCGTGCGCCCGCGTCAGTGCAGCGTACGCGGCGTGGTGAGCGTGAAGGCGGGGATGGGCGCCGCGAAGCGCGTCCCGTCGTCGGCGAGCATGTCGTAGCTTCCACGCATCGTGCCCAGGCTGGTTTCCAGCACCGCGCCGGAGGTGTATTCGAAATCTTCGCCGGGGCGCAGCCAGGGTTGTTCGCCCACGACGCCTTCGCCCGTCACTTCCTCGATCTTGCCGTTCGCGTCGGTGATCACCCAATGACGACCGAGCAGACGCGCGGGCACCTTGCCGCGATTGCGGATGTGGATGGTGTACGCGAAAACGAAGCGGCCTTCGTCGGGAGCGGATTCCTCGTCGAGGAATCGGGTGGCGACATCGATGTCGAAGGCGTAATCGGTGGTGCTCGTCATGCCGACAGTTTAGCCCGAGCGGTGCTGAATGCTAGGCGGCAGTCAGGTTCGCCAGGCGGATGAAGCCGGGCACGTTCACCTGTTCGGCGCGTGCATCCGGGCGCAGGCCCGCCGCTTCGATCATGGCCGTATCGGCCACGCCGTTGAGTGCGTTGCGGAGTGTCTTGCGGCGTTGGCCGAAAGCAGCGCGCACCACGTGTTCGAAGCGCTTGCGATCGCGCACCGCGATCTCTTCACGCGGCAGCGGCACCATGCGCACGACGGCGGAGTCCACCTTCGGCGGCGGTTTGAACGCGCCCGGCGGCACCTTGAACAGCGGCGTGACGCGGCAGTAAGCCTGCAGCATCACGCTGAGGCGGCCGTAGACCTTGCTGCCGGGTCCGGCGGCCATGCGGTCGACCACTTCCTTCTGCAGCATGAAATGCATGTCGCGGATGACCGGGGCGTGGTCGAGCGCGTGGAAGAGGATCGGCGAAGAGAGGTTGTAGGGCAGGTTGCCGACCAAACGGATCCGGGATTCGCCCGCGAGCGCCGTGAAATCCACCGTGAGCACGTCGCCCTGCACGATGGTCAGTTCGCCATGCGGCTTCGCCGCTTCGGCCAGCGGTGCGATCAGGTCGCGGTCGAATTCGATCACGGTCAGCGTGCCGTGGCGATCGAGCAGCGGGAAGGTGATCGCGCCCTGGCCCGGGCCGATTTCGACGAGGCGATCGCCGGGCTTGGGATCCACGGCCTGCACGATCTTCGAAATGATCCCTTTCTCATGCAGGAAGTGCTGCCCGAGGTGTTTCTTCGCTTCGCGCTGGAAGGTCGGCTTCTCGCTCATGCCCGTGCCTTCGCACGCGCCAGGCGTGCGCAGGTTTCGACCGCGGCCAGCAGGCTCGAGGGGTCGGCCACGCCGCGCCCCGCAAGTTCCAGCGCCGTGCCGTGATCGACGGCGACGCGCGGATACGGCAGGCCGAGGGTGAGGTTGACGGCGTTTTCGAAGCCACTGAATTTCAGCACCGGCAATCCCTGGTCGTGGTACATCGCCAGCACGGCGTCGCACTCGCGCAGCCTGGCGGGAAGAAAGGCGGTATCGGCGGGCAGCGGGCCGTCGAGCACCATGCCCTGCGCGCGCAAGGCGTGCAGGACCGGCGCGATCGTGTCGATTTCTTCGCGGCCCAGGTGCCCGTCTTCGCCCGCGTGCGGATTCAGGCCGAGCACGGCGATGCGTGGATGTTCGATGCCGAAGTCGCGGCGCAGCGCGCGGTGCAGCGTGCGCAGCGTGCGTTCCAGGCCATCGCGCGAGATCGCGTCGGAGACCGCACGCAGCGGCAGGTGCGTGGTGGCGAGCGCGACACGCACCGTGTCGTTCGCCAACATCATCACCACGTCGCAGCCGGCTTGCTGCGCGAGCAGTTCGGTCGTGCCGGTGTAGGGAATGCCGCCGGCGTTGATCGTGGCCTTGTGCACCGGCCCGGTGACCAGGCCGTCGAGGCTGCCGTCCAGGCAATGCTGCGCGCCCAGGTGCAGCGCTTGGATCACGGCACGCGCGTTGCGCGGATCGGGCTGGCCGAAGGCGGCGGGCGCCTTGTTGGGAACGGGATGGACGACGATGTCGCCGGCGTGTTCTGCGTGCGCGCCCGGGGCGAGCACGCGCAGCGGGAGATCGAGTGCATCGGCGGCCGCCTGCAAGGCGGCCGGATCTGCGAAGACCGCGAGCGTGCAATCCGTCCGCGGCTCCTGCGCGACGCGCACGCAGAGCTCGGGGCCGATGCCGGCCGGTTCGCCCGGCACCAGCGCCAGCCGCGGCAGCGCCACGTCAGCCGCCGTTGGCGGGCGGGATCGCCGGCGTGGTCGGGGCGGGCGTCGCTTCGACCGGAGCCGCAGCGGGCGCAGCGCCGGCCGCCGGCTGCTCGCCGGTTGCCGTCGGGGACAGGCGCAGTTCGACGAAGGCTTCGCCGCGCATTTCGCGGAGGAAGCGGTTGTATTCGTCCTCGAGCTTGCGGCGGCCGATCGCTTCGCGCATCTGCGCACGCTGGCTCTTGTTGTTCGTGCCCTGGCGCGTGCCGATGCGCTGCACGATGTGGTAACCGGCATCGGTGCGGAACGGCTTGGACACGCCGCCATCCTCGAGCGCCGCGAGCTGGCTGCCGAACGTCGGGCCATAGCGATCAGCCGCGAACCAGCCCAGGTCGCCGCCTTCGGCCTTGGTCAGCGCGTCTTCGGAATCGCTCTTGGCGAGCGCTTGGAAGTCCGCGCCGCCGGCCAGGCGCGCGGCGAGCGTTTCGATCTTCTGGCGTGCGGCCGATTCGGGATGCTTGTCGTCGATCATCGCGAGGATGTGGCGCGCATGGAATTCGGTGACCGGCTCGGCCGCGGCGGCCGCGTCGCGCTGCTCGACCAGCTTCACCAACTGGAAGCCGCTCGGGCCGCGGATCGGGCCGATGACCTGGCCGGCCTGCATCGTGCGGATGACGTTGGCGAAGGTCGGCGGGATTTCATCCAGCCCGCGCCAGCCCAGGTCGCCGCCTTCCAGCGCGTTGGGCGCATCGGAATAGCGCACCGAGGCCGCCGCGAAATCCATCTCGCCCTTGTCGATGAGCGCCTTGATGCCTTCGATCTTCTTCTGCCCCGTCGCAATCTGCTCGGCGGTCGCGCCATCGGGGATGGCCACGAGCAGGTTGGCGAGGTGGTACTGCTGGTTGTTGGCCTGCGCGGCGACGGCGGCGTCGACTTCGGCTTCGCTGACCGACACGCGGCCCTGCGCGAAGCTCTGGCGCAGCTGCTGGATCATGATTTCGTCGCGGACCGAGCGGCGGAACTCCTCCCACGTCTGCCCCTGCGTCACTTGCGCGCGCAGCTGGTCGACGGTGAGGCTGTTGCCTTCGGCGATGCGGCCCAGCGCGGCGTCGACGTCCTGGTCGCTCACCTTCATGCCCGAATCCAGCGCGCGCTTGGTCTGCAGCTTGTTGAGGATCAGGCGCTCGAGGACCTGGCGCTCCAGCACATCCTGCGGCGGCAGCTGGTCGGGGTGGTCGGCGTACTGGTTCTTGATGTTGGCCACCGCGTGGTCCAGCTCGCTGCGCAGCACGACGTCTTCCTCGACGATCGCGACCGGGCGGTCGATGGGCACCAGCGATTGCGCGTAGGCAAGAGGCGCCAGCGCGAGGGCGACGGCGAAGACACCGGCCAGACGGCGGCCGGCGGAACGGAACGATAGGGTCATGGCGTGGGATCCGGGTCCTCAGGGGGCTGGCCCACGGCGGTTTCCGGCGGGACCAGGTACAGATCGCCGCGATTGTAGCCAAGGATGGCCCGGCGCAGCGTTTTACGTGTGTCCTGACCGGCCGAACCGAGGCCTTTCAGTTCGATCTCCAGCAGGATGCCCCGGCTGAGATCGCCTTCGCGATTGTGCACGTAGCGGCGCCCCACCAACCGAACGGCGATGCAACAGCTGTCCCACTGCACGCCGAGGATCTGTTCCAGCGGCTTGTGGTCGGCGATGGAGTAGTAATGGCGCCCGACCACGCTCCAGGTGGGGTTGATCGGGTAGAGGAAGGAGAAGTCGGCCTGTTCGGAGACGTCGCGGCGGAAGCGGTAGGACAGGTTGACGATGCCGTCGTCGGGCAGCATGTAGCGGCCGCGGACGCTCAACAGGTCCTTCTGGCGCTCCTTCGGGTTCCATTGGTACGACGCGCCGAGGTTCCAGCGGTCGCTCGGCGCCCAGCCCACGTCGGCCACCCACGCCGAGCGGCCCTTCTCGATCGGCAGCTCGCGCGGCAGCACGACGCGCGAGTCGTCGAAATACTTGATCTGGCCCAGGCTGGCCGACAAGCGCTCCTTGCCGTCGGACTCGCGCAGCAAGCGTGTGGTGAGCGCCAGGGTGAGCTGGTTCGCGTCGGCCTGGCGGTCGGCGCCGGAGTAACGGTTGTCGCGGAACAACTGGCCCCAGCTGAAGGTGAGCGCGCCGGTGTCGAAGACCGGCAGGTCGTCCTGGTTGCGGTAGGGCGCGTTCAAGTAGAACAGGCGCGGCTCGAGGGTCTGCAGGTAGGACTTGCCGTCCAGGGTGGTCGCGCGGTCGAAGTACAGGCCCGCGTCGACGCTGCCGATCGGCACGCTGCGCGTCGGCGATTGCGCCACGCGCGTGGCGCGCGCGTAGTCCTCGTCGACCTGGTAGGCCGTGTAGCGCCACGCGAGCGTGGGCTTGAAGAACCAGGCCGCGCCTTCCAGCGGCAGCGAGATGTAGGGCTTGATGTCCAGGCGCGAGCCGCCGCCCGAACCGAATTGGCGCGGCACGCCCGGCCGGGCCGGCTGCGAGATGAAGGCCGCATCCTTTTCGAAGCGCACGGCCTCGGCGTCGACGCCGATGTCGAAGATCGTGTCGCGCCACTGGTAGGACGCGTAGGCGCGCGGCAGGCGATCGAAGGGCAGGCTGGATTCGCTCAGCGTGTAGTCGGCGAGCTGGTAGGTGTCGGCCATCAGGCCGGCGGTCCAGTTGCGGCCGCGGCCGTACAGGCCGACGTCGCTGTGCGCGTTGTATGCGGCGATGCCCTGGATCGAGTTGTTGAAATCCTCGAAATAGCGCGGATCGCTGATGTGCATGATGTTGACGCGCGTCTGCCAGTTCCGCGACAGGTTGCGGTAGCCGTTGGCCGCGAAATACCCGCGGGAACCGAAGCCCGGCTCGTCTTCGCGCAGCTTGTCGTTGGGCATGTAGGCGCCGGAGATCGTCGCCATGCCGTCTTCGTGCAGGTAGCGGAACTCGGCGCCGAGCATCGACCCGCGCGCGGTCATGATCCGCGGGTACAACGTCATGTCGTAGTTGGGCGCCAGGTTGATGTAGATCGGCTGCTTGTAGTCCAGGCCGTTGCGGTCGGAGTTGGCCAGCGACGGGAACAACAGGCCGGTGCGGCGGCGATCGTCGATCGGGAACATGAACCACGGCACGTACAGCACCGGCACCTTGCCCACGTGCAGGATCGCGTTGTGCGCGGTGGCGAAGCCCTCGGCCGAATCCACGTCGATGCGCTTGGCGCGCAGTTCCCAGTGGCGGTCGCGGGGGTCGCAGGTCGAATACGTGGAGTCGTGCAGGACGGCCTGCTGTCCGTGCAGGTCGATCTCCGAGGACTCGCCGTTGCCGCGGCGCGAGACCAACTGGTACTTCAGGTCCTCGATCTTGTGTTCGTCGGTGGCCTGGTTGCCTTCGGCGCGCTGCGCGGTGAGGCGCATCGCGGTGTCCTGGTAGCGGATGTTGCCTTCGGCGATGTAGCGCTCGGTGTCGGTGTCGTACTTCAGGCGGTCGGCGCCGAGGAACTGGTCGCCGCGGCGCAACGCGACGTTGCCTTCGAACTGGGGCGCGACCGTGGTGCCCGAGAGCGTGTCGCCCTCCACCCGGGTCGGCGCCGTGGCGCGCGTGCCGATGTTGATGCCGGTGGCGGGCACGTCGTCGAACGGCGCGATCGCATCGCGCACGGGGCAAAGCGAAAAATCGAGCGGCATGTCCTCCATCGACTGGGCCCGGGCCTGCGCGGTGAGCGAAAGGCCGATGCACAGGGCGAGGGTGGACGGACGGAGGCTGGAGCGCACGGACATCCCGGTCGTTGCGTTGAGTCGGCGGGCAGGATGACGCATGGCCCCGGAACGGGCAATGCACGCATCCATTCGCGCCATCGGCGCGTATCTCTCCGGGCAGGCAGGAAAAGCCTCCGCACCGTTTCACTTCCCCTGAACACCCCGCGACCGCGCAGACGCCAAACTCTGCGCGGCCGCCCCCTTGCGAGGAGCCCATAAGATGGACAAGACCGCCCGGCCGACCAATGCGCAGACCCGGAGCGACGCGCAGTGGCGCGAGCAACTCACGCCGGAGCAGTACGCCGTGTGCCGCTGTTCGGGCACCGAACGCGCCTTCACCGGCAAGTACTGGGACCACAAGGCCGACGGCGTCTACACGTGCGTGGCCTGCGGCACCCCGTTGTTCCTGTCCGACGCCAAGTACGACTCGGGCAGTGGCTGGCCCAGCTACTTCGAACCGGTCTCGCCCAGCGCGGTGACCGAGCATGTCGACGAAGGACACGGCATGCGTCGCGTCGAAGTGCGCTGCGCGAGCTGCGATTCGCACCTGGGCCACGTCTTCCCCGACGGCCCGAAGCCGACCGGCCTGCGCTACTGCATCAATTCGGCCGCGCTGGACTTCCACCCCGTCGCCGAAGTGGGCGGCGGCTAGGCCGCAGGCTGCAGGCCCGACAGCGCCGCCACGTGCGCGACGCTGCATTCGGCGAGCGCCTGCAGGTCGTATCCCCCCTCGAGCAACGACACCACCCGGCCGCCCGCGTGGCGGCCGGCGATGGCCGTCAGCTGCCCGGTGAGCCAGGCGTAATCGTCGGCCTGCAATTGCAGTTGCGCGAGCGGGTCGCGCCAGTGGGCATCGAAGCCCGCGGAGACGATCAGCAGTTGCGGCCGGAAATCCTCCAGCGCTGGCAACAGGCGCTCGCGCCATGCCGCGCGGAAGCCTTCGCCGCCCGAACCGGGGGGCAGCGGCGCGTTGAAGATGTTCCCGTCGCCGCGTTCTTCGAGGTAGCCCGTGTCCGGGTACAGCGGCGACTGATGCGAACTCAGGTAAAGCACGCGCGGGTCGTGTTCGAAGATCGCCTGCGTGCCGTTGCCGTGGTGCACGTCGAAATCGATGATCGCCACGCGCTCCAGCTTGCCGTGTTCGATGGCGTGCGCGGCGGCCACCGCGGCGCTGTTGAACAGACAGAAGCCCATGGCCACGTCGCCCGTCGCGTGGTGGCCGGGCGGACGGACGGCGCAAAACGCGCGCGTGGCGTCACCGTGCAACACCGCATCGGTCGCGGCGATGGCGGCGCCGGCCGCGCGCAACGCAGCTTCGGCCGACGCGGGCGAGAGCACGGTGTCGGCATCCAGGTGCACGCGCGCCTTGGGTTGCGTATCGAGCACGGTGGCAACCAATTCCGGCGTGTGCACGCGCAGCAACTGGCCGCGCGTGGCGCGCGGCGCTTCGTGCCACTCCAGCGCGGGGAACGCGGCGTGCAGCGCATCGAGCACGGCGCGCAGGCGTTCGGGGCGTTCGGCGTGGCCCGGGCCGGTGTCGTGCGCCAGGCACGCCGGGTGGGTCCAGGCCTGCATCACTTGCGGCGCTCGTGTTTCCACAGCACTTCGCCGTGCCCCGAGTCGCGCGCCAATACGCGCGCGAGCACGAACAGCAGGTCGGACAGGCGATTGAGGTAACGGATCGCTTCGCCACGCACGGCGTCGTGGCGCGCGAGCGTGACGGTTTCGCGCTCGGCGCGGCGCACGATGGTGCGCGCGAGATGGCAACGCGCCGCGGCCTCGCCGCCGCCGGGCAGGATGAAATCCTTCAGCGGCGGAAGCGGATCGTTGAAGGCATCCAGGTGCTGTTCGAGCGCATCGATGTCGCTTTCCTGGATCGCCGCATGCCCCGGGATGCACAGCTCGCCGCCGAGGTCGAACAACTGGTGCTGCACGGTCGTCAGCAGTGCGACGATGGCCTCGCCCTGCGGCGCCGGCATGGGCGCGGCGAGCAGCAGGCCGATCGCGGAGTTGGCTTCATCGACGGTGCCGTAGGCCGCCACGCGCGCCGAATCCTTCGCAACGCGCGTGCCGTCGCCGAGACCGGTCGTACCGTCGTCGCCGGTCTTGGTGTAGATCTTGCTGAGGCGATTGCCCATCGACGCGTGTCGGCTGGGCGATCAGACCGTCTGCGCGCGCAGCGCCGGCACGTGGCGGCGCAACAGCGCGAACCCGCCGAACAGCAGCGCCGAGTAGAACAACGTGCCGAGCACGGTCCACTGGAAGAAGGGCAGCGCCTGCACGTAGCAGGGGACGATCCCCGTCGTGCACGCCGGGTAGCCGGGCACCATCTGCGCGGTGAGCCACACGCCGAAGTTGCTCACCAGGAAGAACAGCACCGAGCCGGCCAGCGAATAGCCCAGCACGCGCGCGCCGCTCACTTTGCCGCGCAAGCCGAAGCCCATCAGCGTGGTCAGCGCGATGCACGCGTAGACGATCCAGAAGCTCGGCGTGGAGAAATACTCGGCATACGAGCCGCCCATCCGCTGCGCGAGCACCAGGTCGGACACGAACATGCCCGCCAGCGGCACCAGCAGCGCCCACTTGCGCGCGGCGAAGTAGGCACCGCCGAACAGGGCGATGGCCTCGACCGGCGAGAAGTTCGGCGGATGCGGCAAAAGGCGCGTCAGCGCGGCGATCAGGATCAGGCCGGCCAGGGCGATGGGACCGGGCGCGATGGCGGCGGAAGACGAAGGCTCGCGATTCATGCGTTGACGGGCGATGGAGCGGATGGACCGTTAGCATACCCCACCCGCCCCCACGGACCTCCCACCGCCATGCCCACCCCCCGTTTCGATGTGGCGATCGTCGGCGGAGGGCTCGTGGGCGCAAGCCTTGCCATCGCGCTGGACCGCATCGGCCGCAGCGTGGCGCTGGTGGAGGCCGCGCCGCCCGGCGCACCGCCGGCGGTGTTCGACGAACGCAACCTGAGCTTTGCCGAGGCGACCGTCCACGGCCTGCGCGCGCTGGGCGTGCTGCAGCGCCTGCGCGCACCGGTGGGGCTGATCCGCCGCATCCATGTCAGCCGCGCCGGCGATTTCGGCCGCGTGGTGCTCGATGCCGCCGAACACGGCCGCGAGGCCTTCGGCCAGGTCGTCGTCGCGCGCGACTTCGGCCTGGCGCTCGAAGACGCCCTGAATGCCTGCACGCACGTGACGCGTTTTCGTCCGATGCGCTTCGAAGGCACGTCGATGGGCGAAGGCGCGCGCGTCCTGCAACTTCGCGATGCCGACGGCAACGCGCACGCCATCGAAGCGCAGCTGCTCGTCGGTGCCGACGGCACGCGCTCCGGCGTGCGCGACGCATTGGACATCGGCGCCGACGAACACGATTTCCAGCAGACCCTGTTCGTCGCGCGCATCCGCGCCGAACGTGCGCCCGATGGGACCGCCTACGAACGCTTCGGTGCGAACGGCCCGACGGCGCTGCTGCCACGCGGCGACGGACATTTCGGCGTCGTGCACGGCGTCTCGCGCGACGAGGCCGACGCCGTTGCGGCGCTTCCCGAATCGGCCTGGCTCGAGCGCCTGCAAACCGCGTTCGGTTGGCGCGTCGGCCGCTTGCTGTCGAGCGGCCCGCGCAGCGCGTATCCGATCGTGCAGGTCGTCGCACGCGCGTTGACCGCGCAGCGCGCGGCGATGGTCGGCAATGCGGCGCAGACGCTGCATCCGATCGGCGCGCAGGGCTTCAACCTGGGCCTTCGCGATGCGCTGACGCTCGCCGAATTGATCGAAGCCGGCGGCGACACGGGCGATCCGGCACTGCTCGCCGAACACGCGCGTCGTCGCGCGGACGATCGCGAACGCACGCTGCAATTCTCCGGCGGCCTCGCGCGCCTGACCGCGAACGACGGCAAAGCGATACGCCCGCTGCGCAGCCTCGGCTTCGGCGCCGTGCAGCATCTGCCCGCGCTGCGTGCGCAACTGGTCGGTGGCGCACTGGGCTATCGCGGCGACGTGCCGCGCCTGTGCAGGGGCGAGGCATGAGCCGTCGCGGACGCCTGGATGCGGTGATCGTCGGCGGCGGCGTCGTCGGTTGCGCCGCCGCGCTTGCGCTGGCGAAGCAGGGGCTCGAGGTCGCGCTGCTCGAAGCGCATGTCCCCGCCGCGTGGTCGCCTTCCAAACGCGACCTGCGCGTCTATGCCTTCGCACCCGACAACGCCGCGCTACTCGATCGCATCGGCGTGTGGCGCAGCGTGCGCGAAGCGCGCCTCCAACCCTATCGCCGCATGCGCGTGTGGGACGCGGCGGGCGGCGGCGAATTCGCATTCGACGCGGACACGCTCGCGCGCGCCGAACTGGGTTGGATCGTCGAACACAATCTCCTCGTCGACCGACTGTGGAACGCATTGCCCGGCGCCGGCGTGCGCGTGCATGCGTCGACGCGCGCCGAAGCGATCGAAGCACACGACGAAGGCGTGCGCGTGCGCCTGGACGATGGCGTGACGCTCGATGCGCGAGTGGTGCTCGCCGCCGATGGCGCGGAATCGGCCGTGCGCGCGATGGCCGGGTTCGAAACCGATCTCCACGACTACGCACAGAAAGGCATCGTCGCGTACGTCGCCAGCGAGCGGCCACACGAAGACACCGCATGGCAACGCTTCCTGCCGGGCGGCCCGCTCGCGTTGTTGCCGTGCATGCCCGGTGAGCATGGCGAGCACTTGAGTTCGATCGTGTGGACCGTGCCCGACGCGCAAGCGCAACGCCTGCTCGCGCTGGACGCCGACGCCTTCGGCGTCGAACTCACCAACGCCTTCGAACATCGCCTCGGCGCGCTGACGTTGCATTCCACGCGCGCGGCCTTCCCGCTGCGCCGGCAACTGGCGAACGACTACGCGAAGGGCCGTGTGTTGCTGCTCGGCGACGCCGCGCACGTCGTGCATCCGCTGGCCGGGCAGGGCGTGAACCTGGGCTTGCGCGACGTGTCCGCCCTGGCGCAATCGATCGAAGACGCCAACACGCGACGCACCGATTGGACCGCGCCGCATCGCATCGCGCGCTGGGCACGCGCGCGCCGCAGCGAGAACGCCACCAACGCGCACGCCTTCAGCGCGATCAACGCCCTGTTTTCGAACGACGACATGGCCAGCACGCTGTTGCGCGGCCCCTTGCTGGGGCTGGCCGGGAAGATGCCGCCACTGGCGCATGCCCTGTGGCGGCACGCCGCGGGGGTTTGAACCAACGCAAACGCCGGCGATCTGCCGGCGTTTCCGTTCCTGGGTTGCAACGATTGCTTACTGCAACCAGCCCTTCATTTCGTCCTTGGACAGGCGTCCGTTGTGGTTGCTGTCGACCACGTGGAATTCGCGCATCAAATCATCGTTGCCGCTCGCACGGACTTCAGCACGGCTGACGCTGCCGTCGCCGTTCTTGTCCAGCGCGCTCCAATCGACCTTGTAGTTGGAGGAGATCGAATCGGGCGCGTGCTCATGCACGGCAACCGGCGCGCCCGGCGGCGGAGGCGGTGGCGTCGGCGGCATCGGTGCGCCCGGCGGAGCAGGAGGCGGAGGCGGCGGAGGCGGCACCGGCGCTTCGGGCGGCGCAGGGGCGCCCGGCGGTGGCGGCATCGGCGCGGCCGGCGGCGCGGGTGGTTGGTCCGTCGGCGGCATCGGCGCCATCGGTGGCATCGGCTGCGTCTGCGGATCGGTCGGTGTCGGCGTGGGCGCGGTTTGCGCGAAGGCCGGCGCGATCGCCAGCGCCGCGAGCAAACCAAGGAACAACGGGGTCTTGCGGGTCATTGCGAGCACTCCCTGCGGTGGACTGCGCGACCGTAGGAGCGCGGGGATCAAACGTCCGTCAATTCACGCGACCGCCCATTGCCGCCGTTCAGCTGCCGCGCGCCATCGCGAAGACCGTGATCTCTTCGCGGTCGTGATAGAGCTGTTTGGCGCGGATGCGCATCGGACGCTGGCTCTGCTGTTCGAACAAGGCCAGGCACTCGCGTGTTTCGTCCCAGCGCTTCTTCATCGGTAATTTCAGGTTGAACACCGCGTGCTTGCACCAGCCTTCGCGGAACCATTGCGCCATGCGCGCGGCGACGCGCTTGGGCGACTCGACCATGTCGCACACCATCCAGTCGAGCGGTTTGGGCGGTTGCCATTGGAAGCCGTCGGCGCGCAGGTGCTCGACCAGGCCGCTGTCGAGCACGTGCTGGCGCAGCGGGCCGTTGTCGATCGCGGTGACGCGCACGCCATGTCGCGTAAGCACCCAGGTCCAGCCACCGGGCGCGGCGCCGAGATCGGCCGCGCGCATGCCCGACTGCAACCAACGCGCGCGTTCGTCGGGTTCGAGCAGCACGAGGAAGGCTTCGTCGAGTTTCGAGGCCGAGCGCGACGGCGCATCCTGCAACGTGCGCAAACGCGGGATGCCCAGGGGCCACGGCGACGCATCGCGCGGATGGCCGCTGGCGAGCAACACGTGGTCGCCGGTAAGGAAGCACACATGCAAGCTCGGCAAGGCGGCGTCGGCCTGCGCCGTCAACAAGCCCGCCTTGCGCAAGGCAGGCCGCAAGGCATTGCCGAAACTGCGCGCGAGCCCGGCGAGTTGGCGCGCTTCATCAGAATCGGGATGTTCGACGATCAGATCGCCGAAGGCCGCGCGTTCGAACAGGGCCGCCACGATCGGCGTGATGCGGTCCTTGGCGTCGAGCCCGCGCAGATCCGCGAGCAGGCGCAGCTTCTGCCGCGCGAAGATGATGTCGCGCAAGGGCAGTGCCTGCGCGAGTGCGTGTCCCTGCGTGCTGAAGAATTGCACGAAGCCGGTGTTGCGTTCGGCGCGCGCCCAACCGGCATCGCCGGCCTGTGCCGCGCGTTCGCCGAGCTCGGCGGCCAGCTCCGGTTCGAAGCCGGGGCGGCAATAGCACAGCAGTCCGTTGGCGCGCTCGGCTTCCACGCTCAGTAGAACGCGCCGCCGGACGCGCCGTAGCGGCGCAACACGTCGCACGCCGCGTCGCGGTGCAGGTCGCGGGTGACGGCGATGCCACGGCGTTCGAGCTCGCCGACCCAGTCCTGGGGCAGGGGGCCTTCGTCGAATTCGGTCAGGCGCATGACATCTTCCGAACGCGCGCCGATCAGCAAGGCATCGATGCCGGCCCAGAAGGTCGCGCCGTAACACTGGCAACACGGCTGCGCGGAGGTCGCGAGCACGATGGGGCCGGCGCCTTCGCCGGGCGCCGATTCGTTCAGGCGCATGCGTTGCATGCGTTGTTGCGCGAGCATGTACGCCATGATTTCGGCGTGCGCGACCGAGCAGGCGTGCGGCTCCACGCGATTCACGCCGACGGCGATGATGCGATCGTCGGGCCCGAACACCGCCGCGCCGAACGGGCCGCCGGTGCGCGCTTCGACATTGCGCGCCGACAGATCGATCGCCAGCGCGACCTTGTCGGCATCGCTCGCATAGGTGCGGGTGGTGTCGACCGCGTCGTGCACCCATGCCGGCAGCGTGAGGTGGACCTGTGCGTAGAGCATCAGCGCACCGACGTCGCTGGCGCGGGATCGATCACCGGATCGAGCGCTTCACGCTTGGCGATGCATTTGTCCTGTACGCAGCGGCATTGCGTGCCGACGCATTGCGGCTTCGCGCTGCAATCGGCGTCGACCTTGCACGTCATGTCCGCAACGCGCTGCGGCGGCGGCAACTGTTGCGAAGGATCCTGCGCCGCCGGCGCCGCGCAGGCGGCGAGCGCCATGCACGTGCACAGCATGAGCAGGCGCGTCGCGTTCATCCCTTCGTCGCCCAGTTGTCGCGCAGCGTGACGCTGCGATTGAACACAGGCGCGTCGCTGCGGTGGTCGCGGCGGTCGGCCACGAAGTAGCCGAGGCGTTCGAACTGGTAATTCTGTTCCGGTGCGGCGAGCGCGGCGGCCGGTTCGACCCACGCGCGCACGACGGTGCGCGATTCCGGATTCAGATGATCGCGGTAGGTCTTGCCGTCGGTGTCGTCGTCGGGATCGGGCACGCTGAACAGCCGGTCGTACAGGCGCACTTCCGCCGCGACCGCGTGCTGCGCGCTCACCCAGTGGATCGTGCCCTTCACCTTGCGGTCGGCGCCGGGCATGCCGGGGCGCGATTCGGGATCGAGCCAGCCGCGCAGTTCGACCACGTTGCCGTCGGCGTCCTTGATCACCTCGTCGACGCGCGCGATGCCCGCGCCGCGCAGGCGGATTTCGCCGCCGGGCACCAGGCGCTTCCAACCCTTGGGCGGCACTTCGGCGAAGTCGTCCTGTTCGATCCACAACTCGCGCGAGAACGGAATCTCGCGCTCGCCCTGCGTTTCGTCCTTCGGGTGATTGGAGAAGCGCAGCGTTTCGGCGTGGCCTTCGGGCAGGTTGGTCAGCACGAACTTCAGCGGCCCGAGCACCGCCATGCGGCGCGGTGCATGCGCGTCGAGGTCTTCGCGCAGCGTGTTTTCGAGGACCGAGTAATCGATCAGCGAGTTCTGCTTCGACAGCCCCAGGCGCGAGACGAACAACTTCAACGCCGAAGCGGTGTAACCGCGGCGGCGAATGCCCTGCAGGCTCGGCATGCGCGGGTCGTCCCAGCTCTCGACCAGGCCGTCCTGCACCAGCGCCATGAGCTTGCGCTTGCTCATGACGGTGTAATTGAGGTTGAGGCGCGAGAACTCGATCTGGCGCGGCTTGCTCGCTTCGAAGGGCAAGCCCTTGCCGGTGAGCGGCGCGACCAGTTCGGGATGGTGGGCGAGATCGACCTTGTCCACGCACCAGTCGTACAGCGGGCGATGATCTTCGAACTCGAGCGTGCACAGCGAATGCGTGATGCCTTCGACCGCGTCGCTCAGCGAGTGCGCGTAGTCGTACATCGGATAGATCGGCCAGGTGTTGCCGGTCTGGTGGTGTTCGGCGTGCTTGATGCGATACAGCGCCGGGTCGCGCAGGTTGATGTTGCCGGCGGCCATGTCGATCTTCGCGCGCAACGTGCGCGCGCCGTCGGGGAATTCGCCGGCGCGCATGCGGCGGAACAGGTCGAGGTTTTCCTCGACGCTGCGGTCGCGATACGGGGAGTTGCGGCCCGGCTCGGTCAGCGAGCCGCGGTATTCGCGCACCTGCTCGGCGGTGAGGTCGCAGACGAAGGCGTCGCCCTGGGCGATCAGCTTCTCGCCGGCCAGGTAGAGGACCTCGAAGTAATCCGAGGCGTGGCGCAGGTCGTGCCATTCGAAGCCCAGCCAGCGCACGTCGTCCTTGATGGCCTCCACGTACACCGGGTCTTCCTTCACCGGGTTGGTGTCGTCCAGGCGCAGGTTGCACCAGCCGCCGAATTCGGCGGCGATGCCGAAGTCGGTCCAGATGGCGCGCGCGTGTCCGATGTGAAGGAACCCGTTGGGCTCCGGCGGGAAGCGGGTCTTGATCGACGCGTGGCGGCCGGTGGCCAGGTCCTCGCGGACGATCTGCCGGATGAAGTCGGTGGGGCGCGGGGCGTCGGCGGCGTCGGCGGCCGGGGGGGCGGGGGCTGTGGACACGATGGGTTCTGGAGGCGGGCCCGGCGAGCCAGGCGTAATGTGACGGGCAGCGAGTTTAGCCGACGGCCTGTCCAGGCACCGGTTTGCGTTGAATGGCATGAAAGTTGCGACACAGTTCTCCAACCGGGGGTGACCGCGTATGCGGGTCGTGTACGAAGCAGCGCACGTGATCGACGCCCATCTGGTGCGCCACGCACTGGAAGCGGCGGGCATGCACGTGTTCGTGCGCGGGGAAGCGCTGCTCGGCGGGCTCGGGGAACTCGGGATCTTCGGATTGGTGCAGGTCTGCGTGCTGGAGACCGACTGGGCGCAGGCGCGCGAAGTGGTCGAAGGGCTGGCCCTGTCGGTGGCGTCCGGGGATGCGCCGGAGGTGCCCCCACTTCCCTTGCCGGGATTGGCCACCTGAACGCGCGGCCGGCCATCGGGGGAAGGTCGGCCAGGGCGAACGCCTTCGGCGAAGGGCGCGCGGCCGTGTCGTGCGTCCTCGCCTGCCTGATGGTCTGGGGTCTGGCGATGTTGCCGTTCGACGCGGCCGCGGTCGCGCATCGGCCCGCCGTCACGCGCGTGGTCGAAGGCGACAGCGTGCGCGTGCCGCCCTCCGACACGCCTGTCCGCATTCCCCTGCGCCTGAACCGCGGGGACGCCATCATCGACCGCCTGTGGGTGCAGCGATCGATGGTCGATGAAATCTGGCTGGAAGCGCGCATGGGGCATGGCACCTGGCGTTCGCCGGTGCAGTCCTTCTTCCGCCCGGAGGATGACGGTCCGTCGTTCCCGACGGGCTTTGCGTTCCAACTTCCGCCGGGCGTCGAAGACGTCGACCTGATGGTGTCCACCCACGCGCCGGTGCGGCTGCGGCCCACCTCGCAGACAGCGAGCGCCGTGGCGGAAATGCAGCAGCGCGGCAGCGCGCTCGCCGGCGCCAACTACGCGAGCCTGGCCGTGCTCGCCTTCATCGCCTTGTCCCTGTTCGCGGCGGTGCGCGATCGCATCTATCTCGCGTTGCTGGCCTTGTCGGTGACGGCGCTGGCGTGGTTCGTCGCGTCGAACGGGCATCTGTTCGCGTGGCCCGGCGTGCGTTGGTTCGCGCTGTGGGGTGCGCAGGGCGTGTGGGCGCTGCAGTTGCTGCATTGCGCGGCCGCGACGTGGCTCGCGCAGCGCTATGCGGAACTGGAAGTCGCGCAGCGCAGGCTCGATCGCGCCGGCGATTACTTGCGATACGTCGCGCTCGGGCTCGCCGGGATCGCGCTGCTGCGCCTGGAAGTGTTGTCGGTGCCGATGGCGTGGGCGGCGGCGCTCACCGGCGGCGCGACGATGGCCTACATCGTCGCCACCGCCCTGGTCGCGGTGCGCCGCCGCATCTGGAACAGCCTGTCGGTGCTCACCGTCGTGCTGGTGCTCGCCGGCGCGTTCGCGTTGCGCGCGTTCATGCCTTTTGGCATCCATGGGTTCTGGGTGCGCTACGGCCCGCAACTGGCGCTCACGGTGTGCGTGTTGCTGGTGGCGGTCGGCATGATCGGGCGGATCGCGCACGTGCGCGACGAACGCGATCGCGAACGCCTCGCGCGCGGCGACAGCGAACGCCGCCTGGAACGCGAAGCCGCGCGCGTCGACCTGGTGCAGCAACTGCAACGCCGCCTGCGCGAATTGCCCGCGGGCGACCTGGAATGGGCGGCGTTTCGCAGCGTGTTCGAACGCCTGCTGCCGCTGCTGCGGCTGGAATCGGCGGCGCTGGTCGCCTACGGCTTCCACGGTTTCGATCTGTTGCTCGCCGAACCGATTTCCAGCAAACCGCATTACACCGACCTGCTCGCCACGCGCATGGGCATGATGAAGGGCCTGGCGCGCACGCAGGCGCCGGTGCAATTGCAACTGGGCAACGGAGACGCGCTGCATCTGTTGCACGGCGTCGTGCCGCTGCCGATCCGCCCGCCCTCGTGGGGCGTGCTGCTCCTGCAACGCAGCGATGGATCGAGTTTCACCGACGAAGAACTCGCGCTCGCCAGCGACTTCGGCCGCTTGGCCGTGCAACACGCCGACGAAGCGGCGGCGGCCCTCAACCTGCGGCGCTCGGCCGAACTCGACGCGCTGACCGGCACCTTCAATCGCCGCACGATCGATCTGTGGCTGTCGCGTTCGTTCTCCGAGGCGCATCGCGAAGACCAGTTGCTGTCGGTCTTGTTCGTCGACATCGACCACTTCAAGTCGATCAACGATTCGCACGGGCACGCGGCGGGCGACGCCGTACTGCGCCAGGTTTCCGAGGTGTTGCGCAAGGAATTGCAGCCGACCGATTTGCTGGGCCGCTACGGCGGCGAGGAATTCGTAATCGTGCTGCCGGGGCGCAACGGCGACGACGCGCGCCAACTCGGCGAACGCATCCGCGCGGCGATCGAACTGGTGCGCCTGGACTACGAGGGCAAGCCGATCCGCATCACCGTCAGCGTCGGCGTGGCCACGCGCCTGCCGCGCGAGAACGAACCGGCGGCGGCCGTCGCGCGCGCCGACCAGGCGCTGTATGCGGCCAAGCGGGGTGGACGCAATCGGGTGAACGTGGCGCCGGCGGTGTTCACGTGAAGCAAGAGCGGGAATGGGGAATGGGGAATGGGGAATAGATGATTCGTAACGGGTGTCGGCGACGCTGCACCAGGGACGGAAGTACTATTCCCCATTCCCTATTCCCCATTCCCGAGCCCCATGCTCACCCTCGTCATCGGCAACAAGAACTACTCCTCCTGGTCGCTTCGTCCCTTCCTCGTGCTGCGCACCTTCGGCGTGCCCTTCGATGAAGTGCGCATCCTGCTCGATACGCCGCACTTCCAGCAGGACGTCGCGAAGTGGGCGCCCAATCTGCGCGTGCCGGCCTTGCACGACGACGGGCTGGTGATCTGGGATTCGCTGGCGATCTGCGAATACGTCAACGAGCAATACCTCGATGGCAAGGGCTGGCCGTCCGATGTCGCGGCACGCGCGCAGGCGCGTTCGGCCGCCGCGGAAATGCATTCGGGTTTCATGGCACTGCGCAAGCAGTGCCCGATGAACATGCGCCGCACGCCCGACAACTATCGCTGGAACGAGGAGGCCGAGCGCGACATCCAGCGCGTCCAGGCGCTGTGGCGCGAGTTGAAACAGGCGCATGGCCAGCAGGGTCCGTTCCTGTGCGGCGCGTTCTCGATCGTCGACGCGATGTTCGCGCCGGTGGTGTCGCGCTTCCTGTCTTACGGCGTGCCGATGGACGACACCGCGCGTGCTTTCAGCGATGCGATCCAGTCGCTGCCGGCGTGGCAGGAATGGCGCGACGCCGGTTTCGCCGAAGCCGAATATCTCGAAGACACCGAAAAGTTCCGCGCATGACCGCCGCCGCCCCGCGCGGCGCGCTCGCGACGATGCTGCTCGGCGCGGTGCTGATCAGCACGTCGGCCGTGTTCGTCCGGTGGGTCGAGATGGGGCCGACGGCCTCGGCGTTCTGGCGCATGGCGCTGGCCACCGCGATGTTGTTGCCCGTGCTGGCGGTCGCCGTGCGTCGCGGTGCATCGACGTTCAAGCCTTCGCCGCGCGTGCTGGGTCTGGTCGCCATCGCCGCGGTGTTTTTCGCGCTCGATCTGTGGATGTGGCACCGGAGCATCCTCTATGTCGGCGTGGGCATGGCGACTTTGCTCGGCAACTTCCAGGTCTTCGCGCTCGCCACGTACGGCGCGTTGGCGCTCGGCGAACACGGCGGCTGGCGCCTGTGGGCGGGCCTGTCGCTCGCGATCGCGGGCCTGGCGTTGATGCTCGTGCCGGGTTGGTCGCATTTCGACGCGCACTTCCACGTCGGCGTGTGGTTCGGCCTCGGCACTGCGGCGGCGTATGCCGGATTCCTGATCGCCTTTCGCAAGGCGCAGGCCACGCGCGGCGGTGCATCGAACGAATCCTTGTTGTGGTGGATGTGCGTGTGCACCGCGGTGTTGTTGCTGCCGATGACGCTCGCCGGTGGCGAAGCACTGCCGCCGCGCAGTGGTGCCGATTGGGGTTCGCTGCTCGCCTATGCCTTCATCGCGCAGGTGTGCGGCTGGCTGGTGATCGGGAGGGCGATGCCGAAGTTGTCGGCCGGTGTGCTGGGCTTGTGCCTGTTGCTGCAGCCGTTGATGGCCTACGTCTGGGACGCCACGCTGTTCGGCACGCGCCTGGATGCGCTGGGCATCACGGGGCTTGGCCTGTCGCTGGCGGGCATCTTCCTCGGGCTGACGCGCGGTACGCGCGCGTCGGCGGCGTGAGCGTCACTGCCGCGCGATCGAACACACGTAGACGACTTCGCACGCGCCGTTGCCGCTGTCTTCGCGCGTGAGCGAGCTGCGCCAGTGCCAGCCATCGGGCGCGTCGGCTTCGACGAGCCAACCATCGATGCGGACGTTGTCGCCGGTGCGCACCTGCGACAACACGCGCGCGGCATCGGCGTTGGCCGGGATCATGTGCATGTTCGCGCTGGAGCGGATGATTTCGCGCGTGGGAATCGGCGGCGCGCCCTGCCAGCGATAGTGGTACCAACGATTCGACTGGTCGATGTTCAGTTGCGACAGCACCGCGTCTTCGCGCATGCGGCCCCAGCCCAGCGCGAGATCGGTGGGCGAGAGGTCGGCTTCGCGGCCGAGCGTGTAGTCCTCGCGCGACAGCACGCGTGCGTCGACGCTGAAACCCGCGAGCGGTTGCAACCGTGCAGGCTGCAAACGAATGTCGCCGAAGCCGTCCGGCACCGGGCTCTGCAAGGGGGCTTCGCCTGCGGGTACGCGCGGCGGCGCCGGGCATGAAATGGAAGCGCCGGCCACGGCGGCCGGCGCTTCGGGCGTGCGATGCCACCACCACCAGGCGATGACGAACACCACCACGACGATGGCCCATTTGCGCAGGCTCATGCCGATTTGCCTTTCGCGGCGGCCGCGCG
This sequence comes from Lysobacter sp. 2RAF19, assembly GCF_052115395.1. Taxonomy (NCBI): domain Bacteria; kingdom Pseudomonadati; phylum Pseudomonadota; class Gammaproteobacteria; order Lysobacterales; family Lysobacteraceae; genus Lysobacter; species Lysobacter sp. 2RAF19. The sequence continues at coordinate 899,161 of NZ_JBFRGO010000002.1, forward strand.
CTTGACCGGTGGCGGCGCGAGCTGCGCCATCGGCGTGAACAAGTCCGGCGGCAAGGTGCGGAAGATTTCGGCGAGGCGCCCGAGGAATTCGCCCATCGCCGAACTCTTGCGCCACACCATCGCGATCCTGCGGCTGGGCTGCGTGCCGCGGAAGGAGAGCAGATGGATGTCGTTGGAGCGCGCGACCGGCGGCTTCACCGCGAGCGTGGGCAGCAAGGTGACGCCGACATTCGCGGCGACCATCTGCCGGAGTGTCTCCAGGCTCGTCGCCTGGAAATCGCGCATTTCGCCTGCGCCGGCGAGTTGGCAGACATCCAGGGCTTGATCGCGCAGGCAATGGCCGTCTTCGAGCAGGAGCAGGCGTTCGTCGGCGAGATCCTTCAGCGACAGGTCGCTGCGCCTGGCGAGCTTGTGCGTTTCGGGAACGGCGAGCAGGAAGGGTTCTTCGAACAGGAACTCCACATGCAATTGATCGTCGTGGACCGGGAGTGCGAGCAGGCCGGCATCGAGGCGGCCGTCGCGCAGGCGCGAAAGGATGACGTCGCTCTTTTCCTCGACGAGCAGCAGTTCGAGGTTCGGAAAGCGCGCGCGGATGCGCGGCACGACGTGCGGCAACAGATAGGGCCCGAGTGTGGGGAACAGGCCCAGGCGCACGGTGCCCGCTTCGGGGTCGCGGCTGCGGCGGGCGGCTTCGCGCATCTGTTCGACCTCGGCCACGATGCGGCGCGCGCGATCGGCGATGTCGCGGCCGGCGGGCGTGAGCATGACCTTGCGCGGCGCGCGCTCGACGAGCGAAACGCCCAGCTCTTCCTCCAGCTTGCGGATCTGCGTGGACAGGGTCGGCTGACTGACGAAGCTGGCTTCGGCCGCGCGGCCGAAGTGCTTGTGGTCGGCGAGGGCCACCAGATAACGCAGGTCGCGGAGATTCATGAACGATAGCCTATACCTATCGTCAACATCCAAACAATCGACTTGCCGTATGAGACGACGAACGGCAGACTGCCTGTCTTCGCCGGGGGAACGCACCCGGCGGCCCCATGTTTCTCCCTTCCCCCTGTGCGATTAGGAGCACTCCTGCATGTTGACCGTCGGCGACAAGTTCCCCCAGTTCAACCTCAAGGCCACCGTCTCGAACGACCTGAACAACGCGTTCGTCGACATCACCAACGACACGTACAAGGGCAAGTGGCTGGTCGTGTTCTTCTACCCGAAGGACTTCACTTTCGTGTGCCCGACCGAGATCACCGGCTTCGCCAAGCTCGACCAGGCCTTCAAGGATCGTGACGCGCAGCTGCTGACCGGTTCGACCGACAGCGAGTTCGTGCACCACGCCTGGCGCACGCACCACAAGGATCTCAACAGCCTGCCGTTCCCGATGCTGGCCGACATCAAGCGCGAGCTGACCTCGGCGCTGGGCATCCTGGGTTCGGATGGCGTGGCGCAGCGCGCGACGTTCATCGTCGACCCGAACGGCGAAATCCAGTTCGTCTACGTGACCGCCGGTTCGGTCGGCCGCAACCCGGAAGAAGTGCTGCGCGTGCTCGACGCGCTGCAGACCGACGAGCTGTGCCCCTGCAACTGGAAGCAGGGCGAAGAAACGCTGAAGGTCGCCTGAGAAAGCGACACCCTTCGCCCCGCGCGCGCCGTGCCCCCTCGCGGCGTCTCCCTCCCCCGAAACGCGCGGGGCATTCGTGGCCGGGCATCCCCCGGCCACGTTCTTATCGGAGCCATGCAATGAACCTGCAGGACCTGCGCAACACGATCCCCGATTACGCCAAGGATCTGAAACTCAACCTCGACTCGGTGCTGAGCGAAACCGGCGCCGCCGGCCTGGACGCCAAGCGCATCCGCGTCATCGCGCTGGCCTGCGCGATCGCAGCGCGCCACCGCCCGCTGGTCGAAGCCATCGAAGCCTTCGCCGCCGAGCAGCTGTCGCCGGAAGAAATGAACGGCGCGCGTTCGGCCGCCGCGATCATGGCGATGAACAACATCTACTACCGCGCCACGCACCTGATCCACAACGACGAATACGGCACGATGCGCGCCGGCCTGCGCATGAACATCATGGCCAACCCCGGCGTCGACAAGATGACCTTCGAACTCGCCTCGCTCGCCGTGTCGGCCATCAACGGCTGCGGCGCGTGCCTGGATTCGCACGAACGCACGCTGCGCATGCACGACATCAGCGCCCAGGGCGTGCAGAGCGCGCTGAAGATCGCCGCGGTGGTGCACGCGGTTGCGGTGACGTTGGAGCAGTCTGAGCACTGATCCACAGGATCGTGTTCTCAGAAATTTCTCCGTGATCCATTGAAGCCTCGGCGCAACGTCGAGGCTGTCTCCGCTGCCTGCGGAACATTTCGAAACGTAACTTCCGGTAACCGTTAAGAGGGTCTTAACCCTCGCGGTTTCATCTATGACCGGAGTACGCAAGGAATGAATCAACGTCATCCCGTTTCCCGCCGCGCCTTGTCGCGCCGGTTCCAGCGCACGGCGCTCGCCGCTGCCCTGAGCTTCTGCTTCGCGACGAACGTCCACGCACAAAGTTCGGTGGGTTCGATCTTCGGCGACACCGGCGCAAACGCGTCCGTCCAGATCGAGAACGTCGATACCGGCACGCGTCGCGAGATCACCGCCGATGCCGCGGGTCGCTTCACCTTTCCGCAGCTTGCGCCCGGCCGTTACCGCGTCGTCTCCGAAGGCTCGACCAAGGACGTGCAGGTCAAGGTTGGCACCGGTAGCGAGGTCGATTTCACGCGCGCAGCCAACGAACTGGCGACCGTTGTGGTGGAAGGTGCGAGCACGTTCAATCCCGTCGACGTCTCGTCGGTGGAATCCACGACGGTCTTCACCGCCGCGCAGCTCGAACAACTTCCCATCGCGCGCAGCGTGACCAGCGTTGCGTTGCTGGCGCCCGGCACCGTGCGCGGCGACACCGGGCTGGGCAACGGTAACCTCGCGTCCTTCGGCGGGTCTTCGGTTGCGGAGAACGGGTACTACATCAACGGCTTCGACGTCACCAATATCCGCAACTTCCTGTCGTTCGCCGAATTGCCGTTCGACGCGATCGCCGAACAGCAGGTCAAGACGGGTGGCTACGGCGCCGAATACGGTCGGTCCCTCGGTGGCGTGATCGGCTTGGTCACCAAGCGCGGCACGAACGAATGGAAAAGCGGGGCAAGCGTGTATTGGCGCCCGGGCTCACTGACCGAGAACGGCACCGACGTGCTGAGCCGGGATCCCGCGCGCATCGGCACCAACGATCCGCTGTACGTCTATCGCTCCGACAACACGTCCGACCGCTTGAGCTACAACGTCTGGGGCGGCGGCGCGCTGATCAAGGACAAGCTTTTCATGTTTGGCCTGGTCGAAGGCCAGGACGACACCGATGACATCTACGGCAGGGACATCAGCGAACATCGCGCAAACAACTCGCCGAGCGCGTTGCTCAAGCTCGACTGGAACATCACCGACAACCACCTCGTCGAATTCACCGGCATCTACAACAAGTCCGAGCAAACCACGCACCACTACGCCAATCCCACCGGGGTGCTGAACTCGGGCCAGCACGGCACCTTCCTCAACACCTCCACGCTGGAAAACGGTGGCGAGGTCTACATCGCGAAGTACACCGGCTATCTCACCGATTCGTTCACCGTGTCCGCGCAGTACGGGTACCTCAACAACGTCAACAACTTCCAGTCGGAGTTGCCCGGCGCCGACTGCCCGGCGATCTACGACAGCCGGGCACCCGGCCTGCCGCTCAGGAAGGTGGGGTGCTGGACCGAAGCGCAGTTCACGGTTCGCGACGCCGCCTTCGGCGGCCGGCCGGACGAGGACACCCGCAATGCCTGGCGCATCGACGCAGAATGGCAGGCGGGCGACCATCGCGTGCGTTTCGGCCTGGACCATGAAAAGTTCGAGTCGACCCACGCCGGTACCACCTACAGCGGTGGCAACTACTACCGTTATTTCCGCGCCTCCGACATCTTCGGCGCGGGCGCGACCGGCGACGTCGTCCGTCATCGCACGACGTATTCCGAAAGCGGGGCCTACAACGTCGTAAACAACGCGGCGTACGTGGAAGACAACTGGCAGGTCACCGACAAGTGGATGATCTACGCCGGCCTGCGCGCGGAAACGTTCGAGAACAACAACGCGCAAGGTCAGACGTTCATCGAATCGGACACCTTGTTCGCGCCGCGCCTTGGCTTTTCGTGGGACGTCCTCGGCGATTCGAGCTTCAAGGTCTTCGGCAACGCGGGCCGGTATTACATCCCGGTGGCGAGCAACACCAATATCCGCGCTTCGGCGACCGAATACTCGACGGAAACCTGGTACGTGCTCGATGGCGTGAACGGCGATGGCACGCCGATCATCGGTTCCGTGGTGAGGCCGACCGCCGTCAACGGCGCACTGACCCCACCAGACCCGCGTACCGTGGCGGCGACGAACCTGGACCCGATGTACCAGGACGAATACATCCTCGGTTTCCAGAAGCAGCTCACGCCGAACTGGATGCTGGGCATGCGCGCGATCCACCGCGACGTCAAGGCGGGCATGGACGATATCTGCTCGAAAAACGGCTTCAACCAATGGGCGGCGGACAATGGTTTCGACCCGGCCTTCGCAGCGGACGGCCTGGGCATCGACATGGCGAACTGCTTCATCGCCAACCCGGGCAAGGACGTCTCGATTGCGCTGGATCCGACGAACTCGGGCACGCTCCAGGTCTACACCGTACCGGCGCATTACCTCGGCCTGCCCGAATACCAGCGGACCTACAACGCGGTCGAATTCTTCTGGGAGCGCTCGAAGGCCGATAACTGGTACATGCAGGGCTCCTATACGTTCGCGAAAAGCCGCGGCAACGCCGAGGGTTACGTCAACTCGACGCTCGAGCAGGAAGACGCGGGCCTGACGCAGGACTTCGACTTCGCGGCCTTCGAGCAGGGCGCCTACGGCTACCTGCCGAACGATCGCCGGCACTCGCTGAAGTTGTTCGGTTCCTACGACCTGAGCGACCAATGGGTGGTGAGCGCGAATCTGCTGATCCAGTCGGGCCGCCCGGTGAGCTGTTACGGGTTCATCCCCACCGAGGCCCTCAACATCGGGGCGCCCGACGAGGGCACGCTCGGCCTGTACAGCGCATCGAGTTTCTATTGCCCCGACGCGAACGGCCAGTTCGCGGTCCCTGATGCCGGCGCGGATGGCGTCGCCGGTACGGCCGATGATTTCGAACGTCGCTATCGCCTCGGCAATCGCGGTGACCAGGGGCGCACCCCGTGGACACAAACGCTCGACCTGGGTGTGTCCTACACGCCGACATGGGCGCAGAAGAAGCTGACGCTGCAGATGACCGTGTTGAACGTCCTGAATGCACAGACGGCGACGGAATGGAATGAAACATCGCAAACCACGCGCCTGGATGCCGCGACACGTCCGGACTACCTCAACGATGTGAATTACCAGACGCCGCGGTCGGTGGAGTTCGTGGCGCGTTACCGCTTCTGATCACCCCGGAGGGCGGCCGCGGCTGCGGTCGCCCTCCAATGCGGGGTGAGTCACGTTCACTAGGACTTTCGTCATGGGTCCTTGCGGGGACCCCGACGTACTCTCGGCGGCTTCGCCCCTGGAGCTTCAATCCATGCCCTTGCTTCGCCGCAGTCTCCTCGCCACCGCGCTCGTCGCCTCGCTCGGCGTCGCGCATGCCGCCGATCCCTCCGGCGTGCCGCAAGGCCCGCTCCCGCGCAACGTCGTGCCCTCGCTGGTGTCGCTCGAGCTCAAGCTCGATCCGAAGCAGGCCACCTTCACCGGCACCACGCGCATCGAAGCGCAGGTCGCCGAAGCCACCGATTCGTTCTGGATGCACGGCCGCGATCTGAAGATCTCCAAGGCCGAGGCCATCGTCGGCAAGAAGCGCATCGCGCTGACGGCGACGCCGGCCGATGTCTCCGGCGTGTTGAAGATGCAGGCCGCGGAAAAGATCCCGGCGGGCAAGGCGGTCATCGAAATCGCGTATGAAGCCCCGTTCGGCGAGTTGCAAGGCGCGTATCGCGTGAAGCCGGACGGCAACGATTACGTCGTGACGCAGATGGAGCCGATCGGCGCGCGCAACACCTTCCCGTCGTTCGACGAACCCTCGTTCAAGCAGCCCTGGGACATCACGCTGATCGTTCCGGAAAACGACGCGGCCATCGCGAACAGTGCCGAAGCGAAGACCGAAAAACTGCCGGGTGGTTGGAAGAAGGTCACCTTCAATCGCACGCAGGCGTTGCCGAGCTATCTGATCGCCTTCGCGGTCGGCCCGTGGGATGTGCCGGCTGGCCCGGACATCGGTCCGAATGGCGAGCGCACCACGCCGATCAAGCTGCGTGGCGTCGCGGCGAAGGGGCAGGGCGGCCGCATGCAGTACTCGCTGGCCAACACGCCGGAAATCGTGAAGGCGCTGGAAACCTATTTCGGCACGCCGTATCCCTTCGACAAGCTCGACAACGTCGCGGCGCCCGACTTCTGGGCCGGCGCGATGGAAAACGCGGGCATGATCGTCTACCGCGACAGCCTGATGTTCCCCGACGAGAAGTCTTCGGTGTCGCAGCGCCAGTCCTTCTGGGGCGTGAGCGCGCACGAACTCGCGCACCAGTGGTTCGGCGACCTGGTCACCATGCGCTGGTGGGACGACCTGTGGCTCAACGAAGCCTTCGCCACCTGGATGGGCAACAAGATCCACGGCCAGTTGCGCCCCGAGGCGCACACCGACCGCGGCCTGCTCGAAGGCGCGATCGGTGCGATGGGCGCCGACAGCCTGTCCAGCACGCGTCGCATCCATGAGCCGATCCACGACTTCACGCAGATCCAGTCGGCCTTCGACGGCATCACCTACCAGAAGGGCGGCGCGGTGCTCGGCATGTTCGAGCGCTACATCGGCGAGGACCAGTTCCGCACCGGCATCCGCAACTACCTGCACGACCACGCGCGCGGCAACGCGACCAGCGCCGACCTGATCGCCGCGGTGGCGAAGCAGAGCGACGATCCGGCCGCCGTCGATGCGGCGTTCAAGAGCTTCATCGACCAGCCGGGCGTGCCGTTCCTGAAGGTGGCCGTCGAATGCGGCGCCGGCAAGCCGGCGCTGGTGGTCGCGCAGCAGCGTTACCTGCCGCTCGGTTCCTCGGCCAGCGCGAACATGACGTGGGGCATCCCGCTGAGTGTGCGCTATGCGGACAACGGCACGATCCGCGAGCAGAAGGGCATCATCACGGGCCAGTCGGCGCGCTTCGAACTGAAGGACGCCACGTCCTGCCCGCAGTGGGTCATGCCCAATGCGCATGGCGCGGGCTATTACCGCTTCGCGATGGAGCCGAAGTACCAGAAGTCGCTGTCCGATGCGTTCGCCAAGCTCGATGAGCGCGAGCAGCGCGTCTACGCCGATTCGGTCACGTCGGCTTATGGCGCGGGCCAGCTCTCGCCGAAGGAACTGCTCGCCGCGCTGCCGCAGTTCACCACCGCGCAGGTGCGCCAGACGGTCACCGCGGGCATGGGCTCGATCGGCTGGATGGACGAACAACTCCTGGCGAGCGAAGCCGAACGCACCGCGTTCCGTGCGAAGGCCGCGGAAATCTATCGTCCGCGCCTGACGGGCCTGGGCCTGTCGCCGAAGGACGGCGAATCCGACGACGATCGCCTGCTGCGCGCTTCGCTGGTGGGCTTCTTTGCCGGAACCCTGAAGGATCCGCAGGTGCGCGCCGAAATGGGCAAGCAGGGCCGTGCGGTCCTCGGCCTGGGCGGCGACGGCCAGTTGCACGCCGACGCGGTGCCGAAGGATCTGCGCGCGGTCGCGCTGGAAGTGGCGGTGCAGGAAGGCGGCAAGGCGGCGTTCGACGCCGCCGAGAAGCACTTCCGCGCCAGCCAGGATCCGACGATCCGTTCGCAGCTGCTCTCGGCGATGGGCGCCACCCAGGACGCCCAGCTCGCCGAACGCGCCCGCGCGCTGGTCTTCGAAAAGGGCCTGCTCCGCCGCAACGAGATCTTCCCGATCGTCGGCGGCCAGACCGATGACGAGAAGACGCGTCCGGCGCTGCGCCAGTGGGTGGATGCGCACTTCAGCGAACTCGAGGCGCGCCTGGCGCCGGCGGGTGCGGCACTGGTCGGCCTGTACTCGGCGGGCATGTGCAGCGAGTCGGAGGCGGCCGATGTGGAGTCGCGCTTCGCCGATCGCATGAAGTCGATCGAAGGCGGCCCGCTGGAGCTCAAGCAGACCGCCGAAGCGATCCGCCTGTGCTCGGCGCAGAAGACGGCCCGCAAGGGCATGCCGCTGGCGTTCGAAATGCCGAAGGCGAAAAAGTAAGGAAGGCACGCGCGGCATGGGGCGCATCTTGGTTAGGATGCGCCCCATGGCCGATTCTTCCCCCGTTCGCGTCGACGACCTGCTGAAGGACGCGCGCGCGAAGGTGGAACACGCCGACGCCGAATGGCTGCTCGCCTTCGTACTCGGCAAATCGCGCAGCTGGTTGTACGCACGCGGCGACGATCCCGTCGCCGACGATGCCGCGCAACGCTACGCCTCGCTACTCGCACGGCGCATCGCCGGCGAACCGCTCGCCTATCTCACCGGTCGCAAGGGCTTCTGGCGTTTCGAACTCCAGGTCACGCCCGATACGTTGGTGCCGCGCCCGGAAACCGAACTGCTCGTCGAACTCGCCCTCGCGCATCTTTCCCGCGAAGACGTCGTGCGCGTCGCCGACCTGGGCACCGGCAGCGGCGCGATCGCGCTGGCCATCGCCTACGAACGCCCGCGCGCGGAAATCATCGCCGTCGACGACAGCGCCGCCGCGCTCGAAGTCGCGCAATCCAACGCACGCGCATTGCGCCTGACCAACGTGGAGTTCCGCAACGGCCACTGGTGCGAGCCGCTGGGCGATGGGTTGTTCGACGCCATCGCGAGCAATCCGCCGTACATCGCGCTGGGCGACCTGCACCTGGATGCGTTGCGCTATGAACCGGCATCCGCACTGTCCTCGGGCCACGACGGGCTCGATGCGATCCGCGACATCGTGCGCACCGCGCCCGCACACCTCAAGCCCGGCGGTGCGTTGCTCATCGAACACGGCCGTGACCAGGGCGCCGCCGTACGTGCGTTGTTCACGCAAGCGGGCTTGATCGACATCGACACGGGCCTGGACATGGAACGCCGCGAACGCGTGACCAGCGGCATCAAACCCGGCGGACCATCGCTGGGCTAGACTCCCGGACTCAGGTGGATTTTGCCCAGCGGCGGAGGCCGATCATGTTGCGCGAACTGTATCCCGACCTCCAGCCGTTCGACACCGGCACGCTGAAGCTCGACGCGCGCCACACGATGTACTACGAACAGTGCGGCAATCCCGACGGCAAGCCCGTCGTGATGTTGCACGGCGGGCCGGGCGGCGGTTGCAGCGACAAGATGCGCCGCTTCCACGATCCGAAGAAATATCGAGTCGTGTTGTACGACCAGCGCGGCAGCGGGCGTTCGACGCCGCACGCGGATTTGGTCGACAACACGACCTGGCACCTGGTCGCCGACATCGAAACGCTGCGCGAGAAATTGCGGATCGATCGCTGGCAGGTGTTCGGTGGCTCGTGGGGCTCGACGCTCGCGCTGGCCTACGCCGAAAAACATCCCGAGCGCGTGACCGAGCTGGTGCTGCGCGGCATCTTCATGCTGCGCCGCTGGGAGCTGGAGTGGTTCTACCAGGACGGCGCCTCGCGCCTGTTCCCCGATGTGTGGGAACACTACCTGGCGGCGATTCCGCCGGTGGAACGGCACGACATGATGAGCGCCTACCACCGTCGCCTGACGAGTCCGGACGAGGCGACGCGCCTGGCCGCGGCGCGCGCGTGGAGCGTGTGGGAAGGCGCGACGAGTTTCCTGCGCATGGATCCGGATTTCATCAGCGGCCACGACGAGCCGGAATTCGCGCTGGCCTTCGCGCGCATCGAAAACCATTACTTCGTCAACGGCGGGTTCTTCGAAGAAGAGAACCAGTTGCTGCGCGACGTGCACCGCATCGCCTCGATCCCGGGCGTCATCGTCCACGGCCGTTACGACGTGGTGTGCCCGATCAAGAGCGCGTGGGAACTCAAGCAGGCGTGGCCGGGCGCGGAGCTGGTGATCACGCCGACCTCGGGCCATTCGGCCTTCGAACCGGAGAACACCGACGCGCTGGTGCGCGCGACGGACAAGTTCGCGTAGTGCTCCCTCCCCTGCGAAGGCAGGGGAGGGCTGGGGAGGGGTTCAGTCAGGTCGCAACGTGCCGTCAGGATTTCTTTCGAGCATCCAAAGCCCCGCCCACAACTTCAGATCAAGTTCAAAACCTTCGCGCGATTTCTGCATCAGCCACGCCGCGGCATTCACCCGCGGCACGGCGTGCACGATGATGTCTTCACCGTCGACGCCACCGCCCGGGCCCGTGCGCACCAGGCCTTCGGCCCGCACGAACGCGATGCGCTCGTTGCTCATGCCCGCCGAGGTCGGCCCGACCAGCAACACTTCGACACGTGAAGGGCGCCAACCGGTTTCTTCTTCGAGTTCGCGCGTGGCCGCCATTTCCAGCGTGTCCTCGCCCGACTGATCGCCGACCAGGCCGGCCGGCATCTCGATCGTCTTCGAACCCAGGGGCACGCGGTATTGCTCGACGAACAACACTTCGTCGTCGGGCGTGGCCGCGACGATGATCACCGCCATGCCCTCGCCGTGCGTGCGCTCGCACGATTCCCAATGGCCGCGCTTCACCAGGCGCAGCCACTGGCCTTCGCAAAGGGTCGTTTTTTCGTCGGTCGTCGGGCGGTCCATGCCCCGATGCTATCCCGCGACGGTGACCGTCGTCTGCACGCCGGAGGCTTCCTGCAAACGTCGACGCGTCAGCGGGCCGAAGCGCACGGATTCGCACAAGCCGATCAGTGCCGCGCCGTCGGCCTGGCCGCGGTGGAAGGTCGCGTGCGACAGCGGCGCATCCAGTGCGATGGTCGTCAGTTGACGCCAGAGCAGCGCCTGTTCCTTGTTGGCGCGCAATTTCACTGCAACCTGCGCGGCGCCGCGGATGCGCAGGAACGGCACTTCCTCCACGCGCGCCAGCAGCGCATCGAGGCTGCCGAAATGCGCGAGCAGGATCGCCGCGGTCTTCGGGCCCACGCCCGGCACGCCGGGGATGTTGTCGACGCTGTCGCCGGTCAAGGCGAGATAGTCGGCGATCTGGTGCGCTTCGACGCCGTGGCGATCCTTCACGCCCGCCATGGTCCAGCGCACGTTCTTCGCGTAATCCCACTGCTCGTCCAGGCCGGCGAGCAATTGCGAGAGATCCTTGTCGGCCGACACGATCACGGCGCGATGGCCCGCGGCGCGCCCGACATGCACCGCGGTGCCGATCAGATCGTCCGCTTCGTAATCCGAATGCGCGAGCACCGGCAGGCCGAGCGCGCGGCACAGGGCCTTGCAATGCGCGAACTGGCGCTTGAGCTCTTCCGGCGCCGATTCACGATTGGCCTTGTAGGCCGGGTAGAGCGCATTGCGGAAACAACTGTCGAGCGCTTCGTCGAAGGCGATCGCGATCTGGCGCGGGCGCTCGCGTTCGAGCAGCTCCAGCAGGAAGCGCGCGAAGCCGTGGACCGCGTTGGTCGGCCAACCGTCTGCGTCGTGGAATTCATTCGGCATCGAATGCCATGCGCGGAACACGTACATGCTCGCGTCGACCAGATAGAGCGGCGGCTGGATCGCGGCCGGTGCGTTCATGCGGGACTCCAGTCGGTGAGCAACGCCTGCAGGTCGGGGCGGTCGCGCTCGGGCGCGTCGAGTTTCGGCGTGCCGATGTGGATGAAGCCGACAACGTGTTCGTCTTCGGCCAGCCCGAAGACCTGGGCGATCGCCGGATCGTAGGCCGGCCAACCGGTCAGCCATTGCGCGCCGAAGCCGCAGGCCTGCGCGGCCTGCAACAAGGCGAAGCACACGCACGAGGCGCTGCTGAAGCGTTCGGAAGCGGGGATCTTTTCGTCGGGGCCTTGCTTGGCGACGACGATCAGCACCAGCGGCGCATGCGCGAAGCGGTTGCGATCCTTTTCGATCGCGCTCTCGCCGGCCTGCGGATCGCGCTCGAGCGTGCGCGCCGCGAGGCGTTCGCCCAATGCATGGCGCGCGTCGCCGGCGACGCGGATGAAGCGGAAAGGCACGCGCTTGCCGTGGTCGGGCACGCGCACGGCGGCCGACAGGATCCGCGCAAGCGTGGCCGAATCGGGACCTGGTTCACCCAATTGCTTGGCCGGCACCGACCGCCGCGCGTTCAGGAAATGCAGTTCGTCGGATGGATTGGGGTCAACTGGGGACATGGGTCACAGAACCGGAATTTCGAAGGTGAGTTGACACAACGCGACACTATGCTGCCCCTCAGTGTCGCATTTGGTCACATGGTGTCGCGGTCAGGGAGATCGACATGTCGGGGCAGGCAACGGGGCTGGACACCACTCAGCGGGCCAATCCGGCAGGCGTGCTGGAAGAAATGAAGCGCCTGGCCGTCGAACAACTCGGCGGCGTGCCCAGCGCATTGTACGCGCCGGTGGCCGAGGCCCTGGATGATGCCGCGCGCCGCGCGGGCCTGATCCAGATCCGCCGCGGCGACCACATCGCGCTGCTCAACCTGCGCCAGCGCAACGCCGGCAACGTGATGCGCTTCCGCCAGTTGATCGCGCAGGGCTTCGAGGATTTCCGCGCGCTGCCCAACCGCCTGCGCAATGGCCAGCAGCTCGGCCTGGTCGAAGACCGCCACCTGGGGTTCCATTACGCGGGCCAGAAGCTCGCCGAATCCATCGGCCAGCGCTATGTGCGGCAGTTGGAGATGCTCGACCAGCGGCTGGAAGCGCTGGCGCAGGAACTGGGCGCCAACTCCTCGTCCAACCCGATCGGCGCCACGCGCCTGGCCGGCGCCTTCCTGGCGACCTTCCACGACGCCGACCTGCCCGAAACGCTGCGCCCGCTGCTGTTCCGCCAGTACGAACACGAGCTCTCGCGCGTGCTGGGCGACCTGTATGGCCGCATCAACACCCTGCTCGCGGCGGCCGGTTACGGACTGAAGCAGACGCCTGCGCCGGCCACGGCCTCCGCGGCCGACAACACCGATTCCGTTTCCGCGGTGCCGCATTCGCCTGGCAACGCCCGCCACACTTCCCCCGATGTCGATGCGATGGAACGCTTCGGAGACCTGCGCGCCATGTTGCACGCCTGGAGAGACGGATCCTCGCCCGCTGCCCGTTCGGAAGCGCGCGCCACCACGTCGGCATCCGGCGCCCCGCGCCGCGAGCTGCGCTCGGCCGAAGTCATCAGCGTGACCTCCCTGCTGCAGCGCGACGGGCCGGAGCCTTACGCACGTGCGCTCGCCGGTGCCGGTTCGCTGGCCGACGCGATCCGCGACCAATTGACCGAAGGCGCGCGCCGCCTCGGCCTGGACCCGGACCAGACGCAGATCGGCGCGCAAGAGAACGATGCGATCGACCTGGTCGGCCTGTTGTTCGAATCGCTGTTCCAGACCCACGCGATGCTCGACCGCGCGCGCCGCGTGTATGCGCGCCTGGTGCTGCCCTACGTGAAGGTGGCGCTCAGCGACGACGGCCTGTTCCTGCGCCGCGACCATCCCGCGCGCCGCCTGTTCGACACGATCACCGAAGCCTGCGAAGGCAACGACGGCGCCACGCCGCAGGATCGCGAACTGCTCGAACGCGCCGCCGGCATCGCGCAGCGGATCGTGGCCGATTACAACGAAGACCTCGAAATCTTCGCGCTGGCCAGCGCGGAACTCGAAGCGCTGCTCGAGCAGCAGCGCAAGCGCGTGGACATGCTCGAAAAGCGCGCGGCCGAAGCCGTGCACGGCAAGGAACGCCTGCTGCAGGCGCGCCTGCAGGCGGGCGCGGCGCTCAACCAGCGCCTGCGCACGCCGCTGACCGAAGCGGTCGCCGAATTCCTCGTCGAACATTGGCAGCACCAGCTGTTGCAGACCTTGTTGCGCGAAGGTCGCGAATCGCCGAAGCACGCCGATGTCCTGGCGCTCGCCGATGCGCTGATCGTCGTCGACGGCCTGTCTGCGCAGGCGCGCGGTAGCGTCGTGGCCGATCGCCTGATCGCGCTGCAGCCGGCCATCGTCGAATGCCTGGTCGCCTGCGGCCACGACGAACACGGTGCGAACGACTGGCTCGCCGGCGTCGTGCGTGCGCTCGCGCAACCCGACCTGCCGCGCATGGTGCGCAATCTCCCGCCGCCGGTCGTCGCCGACGACGACTCCGAGCAGGGCGCGCTGCGCGTGGTCGGTGGCCATGCGGGCCTGGACTTCGATCCCGAAGTCGCCCAGCGCATGCGCCTGCTCGCCCCTGGCGAATGGCTGCGCCTGCTCGACCAGCAGGGCGAACACGTGGCGGCGAAGGTCGCCTGGGTCAGTCCGCTCAGTGGCCGCTTCCTGCTCGTCAACCGCCGCGGCGCGCGCGTACTCGTCGCTTCGGCCGAGCAACTCGCGGCACTGGTCGCCGAAGGCCGCCTGGTCGCAGGCACCGAGCAAGCGCCCTTCGACGAAGCGATGCGCCAGATGCGCGCGCGCCTCAACCGGGCGGTCGGGCAGAACTGATCCGCGCAAGGTAGGGTGGTCGCGCTAGGATGCAACGGCGCACCTTGAACCCGAGGCGGATCGATGACGGTCGAAGTGGGAGTCGCGCGGGAAACCGCGCACGGTGAACGGCGCGTCGCGCTGACGCCCGAAACCTGCAGGAAGCTCGTGAAGCTCGGTGCGAACGTCCGCATCGAGCGCGGCGCGGGCGCGTCCGCCGGGTTTCCCGATGCCGATTACAGCGAAGCAGGCGCGCAGGTCGTCGACGATGGTCACCTCGCGCTCGGCGGCGCCGACGTCGTGTTGTGCGTACAGCCCCCCGATGCGGTGCGCCTGTCGCAGTTGAAGGAAGGCGCGGTCCTCGTCGGACTCCTGCAACCGCAGGGCGATGCCGCGCGCGGTGCGCAGATCCAGGCGCGCAAGCTCCTCGCCTTCCCGCTCGAACGCTTGCCGCGCACCACGCGCGCGCAGGCGATGGACGTGCTCAGTTCGCAGGCCGGCATGGCCGGTTACAAGGCGGTGCTGATCGCCGCGCAGCTCACCCCACGCTTCTTCCCGATGCTGACAACCGCTGCCGGCACGATCCGTCCCTCGCGCGTGTTGATCGTCGGCGCGGGCGTTGCGGGCCTACAGGCGGTCGCGACCGCCAAGCGCCTGGGCGCGCAGGTCGAAGGCTTCGACGTACGGCCCGAAACGCGCGAACAAATCGAATCGCTCGGCGGCAAGTTCCTCGACCTCGGCGTGAGCGCCGCGGGCGAGGGCGGCTACGCGCGCCAACTCACCGAGGAAGAACGCGCCGAACAACAGCGGCGCCTCGGCGAATACCTGAGGAACATCGACGTCGTCGTCTGCACCGCGGCGGTGCCCGGCCGGCCCGCGCCGAAGATCGTGACCGCGGCGATGGTCGCGGGCATGCGACCGGGCAGCGTGATCGTCGATCTCGCAGCGGAAACCGGCGGCAATTGCGAGCTGACGCAGCCCGGCGAGACGATCGACAGCAATGGCGTGGTCATCGCCGGTCCCTTGAACCTGGCGAGCATGGGCGCGCTGCATGCCAGCGAGATGTACGCGCGCAACGTTTACAACTTCGTCGCCCTGTTGCTGAAGGATGGCGCGCTCGCATTCGATTGGGGCGACGAGCTGCTGGCGAAGACGGTGTGGCCGGAGCGCGCCGTTCCGGCGTGAGTCGCGCGGGGTACCAGTCCTTCGGTTGGGACGCCTCGCCACGTGTCGAGGCTCATCTCAACTGAGGTGTCGTCCTCTTCGGCGACCAGACCTCTGCTTTCTCGACAAAGATCGGGGCAGTGCGAAGCTTGCTTCGCACCCGCAAATCAAATGCTCGGGCGAAGCCCCCGATCGAGAGCCAACGCACGAAAGGTGATGCCCCAGCGTTGTGGGTTTCAAATTTTTTTCCCAAAAAAATTTGGAACTCACGACGTTCGGGCGGCGCGAAAGCAAAGGGTGTAAGCCCCAAACGCGTCAATCCTTGGGCGGATGCGCATCCAGCCAGGCCTTGCGCTGCTCCGGCGTCATGTCGAGCCACTTTTCCTTGAGCGCGTGGCGTTCCTCCGGCGGCATCGACCGCATGCGCTCGAACAACTCGCGCGCCTGGTCCCGCTGGTCGGGCGAAAGGTGATCCCACCGGCGCATGCCCTTGTGCGCGGCTTCGCGCTGTTCGGGAGTCATCGTCGTCCAGCGACGCGCGTGCTCGAGCATGCGCCGGCGCTGGTCGGCGTCGGCGTTATTCCAGCGATCGCGGATCGGAGCAATGAGCACATCGCGCTCGGCCGGGGAGAGTTGTTCCCACTGCGCAGGGGCAGGCGTGGGCGCGGGCGTCTGTTGCGCGAACGCGGGCATCGCGAGCAGCGCGACCACGACAAGCCAGGGGTGACGTCGGATCATCGGATTACTCCATGGCCATCAGGGCGGCATCGTCCGACGCCAGCCACACGTAGAGATCGGGGTTTTCGTCGAGCGGCGAGGCGATGAGCGGATCCTCGCTGGTCGCCGTCGTGCTGCTCGACGCCGGTTGGACGGCTGCGACCACCGGCGCGTTCGTCGTCGGCGGCAGCGAACGCAGCTGCATGCCGAGCACGAGCGCGCCCACCGTCGCCGCGGCCGCGAGCGGGATCGCCAGGCGCCATTTCGATGCGGGCGCCTGCACGCTTTCGCCACGCAGCGCCTTGTTGCGGCGCTGCTGCAATTGCGCGCGCACGCGGGGCGAGAGATGGTCCAGCGCCTGCGCATGCAATGCGCGGATCGCGTCGTCCTGCTTGTCGTGGTCGCCGATGTTCATGCGAATTCCTCCAGTTGCGCCTGCAAGGCTTCGCGGGCGCGGAACAAATGCGTTTTCACCGACCCTTCGCTGCACCCCATCACGCGCGCGGTGGTCGCCACGTCGAGTTCTTCGATCACGCGCAGGGTGAAGGCTTCGCGCTGGCGCGCCGGCAATGCGCGCACCGCCTGTGCGATGCGGGCATAGGCTTCGCGGCTGTCGTGCTTGCGGGAAGGGTCGGATTCGGGGTCGAGCGTGGGGACGCGTTCGCTCCAGTCGATCGCGTCTTCGTCGGCGTGGCTCGATTGCGGGCGCAGCCAACGCAGGCGGAAGCTGCGACGCCGCTGCGCATCGACGATGCGGCTGCGCAACACGCTCCAGAACAACGGCGTCCATTCTTCCGCCGGCTTGTCGGCGTAAGCCAGCATCTTCAGCATCGCGTCCTGCACGACATCCAGCGCGTCGTCGCGATGGCGCAGGCCCAGTTCGGCGAAGCGGAACGCGCGGGCGGCGATGCCATCGAGGAAGGCTGCGAGCGTGCGCGGCGGCGCCGCATCGCGCACGGGCGCGTCGACTGCCGGGAAGGCGGTCATCGGATCGTCGGCATCTTCGGTCACTCGAAGGAACATAGCAGTCGGTCGGCCGGTGGTGGCGGTCCGAGGGAACCGGCCGCTTGGCCAGGCCCGCACCGCCTGCGAGGTGGGGGAACGCGGCCGCGCCCGGGGCGTTGACCCGGCGCGCGCCGGGTTCACCTGTCGTTATGATGGCCGCACGCGACGACTGGGGCAGACGGCATGGCGGCGGACGGGTTCGTGGTGCTCTACATCTTCATGCTGGCCGCCATCGCGGGCCACGTGATCATTTCCCGGGTCCCGGTGATCCTCCATACGCCCCTGATGTCGGGCTCGAACTTCATCCACGGCATCGTGCTCATCGGCGCGATGGTGGTGCTCGGCCACGCCGACACGACCCTGGAGAAGGCCATCGGGTTCGTCGCGGTCCTGCTGGGCGCGGGCAACGCGGCCGGTGGTTACGTGGTGACCGAGCGCATGCTCGAACTGTTCAAGGCCAGCAAGAAGCCGGGGGCCAAGCCGTGATGGCGTCCTGGCAGGTGCTCGTCGCCGCGACGAGCTACCTCGTCGCCGCCACGCTCTTCCTCCTCGGCCTGCAACGCATGGCCTCGCCGGTGACCGCGCGCAGCGGCATCCAGTGGGCGGGCGTGGGCATGGTGATCGCAACCGTGGCGACGTTCGTGTTGCCGGGGTTGCACAACATGGCGCTGATCGTGATCGCGCTCGTGCTCGGCACCGTGGTCGCGTGGGTGTGGGGCAAGCGCGTTGCGATCACCGACATGCCGCAGATGGTCGCCTTGTTCAACGGCATGGGCGGTGGATCGGCGGCGGCGATCGGTGCGGTGGAATTGCTGCGCCTGACCGGCGGGCCGCGCGATGCGAACGCCACGTCGTTGCATATCGGGCTGGCCGTGGTCGGTGCGTTGATCGGCGCGGTGTCGCTGACCGGTTCGATCATCGCCTGGGCGAAGCTCGACGGTCGCATGGACAAGCGCTACACGTTCTCGGGGCAGCAGGCGTTCAACGCGCTGATGTTCGTCGCGGCGGTGTTGCTCGGCGGCTTCGTCGTGTATGCGCTGGCCTTCGGTGGCGGCACTTCGCTGCAGGTGACGACGCTCGCGATCGTCGCGTTCTTCGCCGCCGCGCTGCTCCTCGGCATTCTGATGACGCTGCCCATCGGCGGCGCCGACATGCCCGTCGTCATTTCGCTCTACAACGCCTTCACCGGCCTGGCGGTCGCCTTCGAAGGCTACGTCCTCGGCAACCAGGCATTGATCATCGCCGGCACCATGGTCGGTGCGGCGGGCATGCTGCTCACGCGCCTGATGGCCAAGGCGATGAACCGCAAGATCACCAACGTGCTGTTCTCGAACTTCGGCGCGACCGGTGAAGCGCAGGAAATCTCCGGCACGCAGAAGCCGATCGAAGCGGGCGATGTCGCCGCGATGATGGCCTACGCCGAACGCGTGGTGATCGTGCCCGGTTACGGCATGGCCGTCGCGCAGGCGCAGCACAAGATCTGGGAACTCACGCAGCGGCTCATCGCGCGCGGCGTCAAGGTGAAGTTCGCCATCCATCCCGTCGCCGGCCGCATGCCGGGCCACATGAACGTGCTGCTCGCCGAAGCCGGCGTGCCCTACGACCTCATCGCGGACATGGACGACATCAACCCCGAATTCCCGAACACCGATGTCTCGCTGGTCATCGGCGCGAACGACGTGGTCAATCCCGTCGCCAAGACCGACCCGGCCTCGCCGATCTACGGGATGCCGATCCTCGACGTGAACCTGAGCAAGCAGACCGTGGTGATCAAGCGCGGCAAGGGCACGGGCTTCGCGGGCATCGAGAATGCGCTGTTCTATGCCGACAACACGCGCATGCTATACGGCGACGGCGCGGAAATGGCGAGTGCGCTCGTGAGCGAACTCAAGGCGCTGGACGGCGGCGGTCACTGACCGTCGCGGAGCTCAATCACGCAACGCGTTGCGCGCGATGAACGCGCACGCGATGCCGATCGCCACGTGCACGACGATGCTCGCCATCGTCCACGCGGTGAAGCGGATCGGCGAAGGCCCGGCCGCCGACAGCGGCACGATCACGAGATTCATCGCCGCGTACAGGCACAGCCCGTAGGCCGATCCCCAGCGCCAGGGGCGCCGCATGAGGGACGGCGAACGCGAGGCGACCAGCGCATAGGCGAGCACCATGCACGCGGCGATGAAGTAGTGCGCGATCACGCCGACCGCCGCGGTGCGCAGCCCGCCATCGAAACTCGCCTCGCCGTACACGCCGGCGGCGATCGACTGGAGGATGCGCACCGGCGGCACCGACGCCGCGATCGCCCACCATGTGCAGGCGAACACCAGGTCGAACGTCCCCACCGCCAACCCACCCAACAGCACGCGGCGGAGTTGGAGGCGGGGTGGGGAAACCTGCAGGTCGGCGTACAGTCGCGTCATTGCGTGCAGAGCGTTCCGGTGATTTCGGTGGTGACGACCGGACCGGTCGTGCCGAAGACGAACAACTCGCCGGTGGCGCCCGCGTAACGGCCCGTGCCCGAGACGACCGCGTGGTGCGCGATCACGCGCCCCGTGCCGGTGATGCCCGCTTCGCGCATGACCAGGGTGCCGTCGCGCAATTCGTAACGGAACGGACCGCTGTAGGGCGTCCACTCGGGCGAGGTGGACGCCGGCGTGCCCACGCCGTCGGCGCGGAAATGCGATGTGCCGCGAAATCCGTGGTTGCCTTCGACTTCACCGAGGAAGCACGAGGGCTCGCCGGCATCGCATCCGGTGGTGACGCGCACCTCGGTCATGTCGGCGTGGATGGACTTGCAGTTCTCCTGCGGGCCGGCGAGGGCCGCAGGTGCGATGGCGAGTGTGCACAGCGCCACCGCGAAGGCGATTGCATGCGTCATGGCTGTCTCCGAATCCGGCGAACCGATCGCCGGTGGAACGCATGCTTGGTCTTGTGCGTGGTCCCCCGCGAGCACCGCCTGCGCGGTGCGCGAGGGAACCAATCAACGTGCGTGTGCGCGTGCGATCGTGGCGCAGCCGATCCCGATGCCGGCGAACGTCGCCAGGCACGCGATCGTCCACGACAGCGGCGCGCTGCTGGTGCGCGCGGTCGCCGCCGAGAAGTACGGCACGATCACTTCGAACAGCAGGCCATACATCGCCATGCCGTACGCACTGCCCGCGATCCACGCATGTCGATGCAGTTGCGGCCAGCGCGTGGTCAGCCACATGTAGCCGGCGACCATCGCCGCCACCGTCGCGCAATACAACAACGCGCCGGCGATCGCGGCATCGACGCCACCAGCATGCGCGGCATGCGAACCGACGACCCACGAGGCGATGCCTTGCCCGATGCGCACCGGCGGGACGCCCGCATACAGGAACCAGTACAGGGAGGCGAAGGCCAGGTCGGCCAGCGCGAATGCACTGCCGCCGAGCGCAATGGACGCCCAGGCCGGCCAGGCGCGCGGTGCTTCAGAAAGGGCCGGAGAGTGGGACCAGGCAGACCGTACGTGCATGGCGGACCTCGTGCAGGCAGGATTGGCCTCATCACACGCCCGTGGATTGGCACTGGCAAGGGCCAATCGACCGGGCCGGAATGGGGCCATTCCCTCCGGAGGTCGGCCATGCACCTGCAACTCGACGGACGCGGTCCCCTGCATGCGCAACTCACCCGCGCGCTGAAGACCGCCCTGGCCGGCGGCCGCCTCGGCCAGGGCAGCCGCTTGCCGCCGACCCGTGCGCTGGCCCGCGACCTCGGCCTGTCGCGCAACACCGTGCTGACCGCCTACGAACAACTGCGCGCCGAGGGATTCATGGCCGCGCGCGTGGGGTCGGGGAGTTTCGTTTCGGCGCCCTTGCTGACCGAAGCGGCGAACGACGCGCCGCCGGCGATCGCGCCACCGCAAACCGCGTACGCGCGACGCGCACGCAACGCCGACATCCGCCGCCTGCTGCGCAACAAACCGCGCGAAGCGGTGCGCTTCTCTTTCCAGTACGGCCTGCCGCTGGTGAATCCCGCGCTGACCACCGCGTGGGCGCGCGAACTCGCGCACGCCGCGGCCTACACCGCGCCGGACTATCCCGACCCGCAGGGCCTGCCCGCATTGCGCGAAGCGATCTGCGATTACCTCGCGCGCCGTCGTGGCGTGCAGGCGGTGCCGGACGATGTGCTCATCGTCGGCGGCACGCAGCAGGCGGTGTCGCTCGCCGCGCGCATCCTGCTCGACGCCGGCGACCTGGCGGTGGTCGAAGAACCGCAGTACTTCGCGCTGCGCAAAGTGCTGCAGATCCACGGCGCGCGCCTGCATGGCGCGGATGTCGATGAAGATGGGTTGCGCCCGGATCGATTGCCCGCCGATTCGCCGCGCATGATCTGCGTGACGCCGTCGCATCAATTCCCCGGCGGCTCGGTGTTGTCGCTGTCGCGACGGCTGGAATTGCTGCAGTACGCACGCATGCACGACAGCTGGATCTTCGAGGACGACTACGACGGCGAGTTCCGTTACGACACGCAACCGCTCGCCGCGCTGCGCTCGCTCGATCGCGATGGGCGCGTGATGTACGTCGGCACGTTCTCCAAGACCTTGTTCCCGTCCTTGCGGCTGGGATACATCGTGATGCCGCCGGCGTTGCGCGAGGATCTGGTCACCGCGAAGTGGGCGCAGGATTTCGGCAGTTCGGCGATCGAGCAGGCGGCGCTCGCGCGCTTCATGGCCGGCGGTGGATTCGAACGCCACCTGCGTCGCAGCGCGCGCACCTTGCAGGAGCGGCGCACGCTGTTGCTCGACGGATTGCGCGAAGTCGGGAAGGGGCGCCTGGAGATCGCCGATTCGCACGCCGGCATGCACGTGGTCGTGTGGTTGAAGGACAAGTCCGACGCCGCGCTCGATGCGATCCTCGCGCACGGCCAATCGCTCGGCCTGGGCCTGTTCACGCTGCGCCCGCACTATCTGCGGCGGCCGCAGCGCGCGGGCTTGCTCATGGGCTTTTGCGGTTTGTCGGCCGCGCAGATCCGCGAAGCGATGCCTTTGTTCGAAGCGGTGCTCGACCGCGCTTACGCGTGAAGATCAGCGCGAGGCGATCGCCGCGACGAGCAGGCCGAACCCGATCCACGCCCAGTCGGCGGGCGTGTTCGCCAGATGGGTGAGCGTCCATGCGAGCGAGGGCCCGAGCTTGGTCATCGTTTCGCCGAAGCCGAGCCCGAGCATCCCCGACAGATGCGCCGAAACGATGCCCCATTGCGCGAGCACGATGGCCAGGGCGGTCGCGGCCACGCCGGTGCCCGTGCGCACCCAGCCACGCGGCTCTCGCCCGAGGCGAAGCAGCCAGGCCGCGTCGAGCGCGGCGATCACCGCCATCCAGCCGCATTGCGAGGACGTGAACATCGCCGCGGCGACCCAGGCCGCCGCGACCCCGGTGCTGCCGACCAGGGCGAGCGCGGCCCCCATCCATGGAGAATGTTGCGTTTCCTGTGGCGCCATCGGGCTCCCCTGCGTGATCGCACAGCATACCGGCCGCGCAGGGCCTAGAATGCACGGCCTTGCGGCGCACGCCGCACGCCCCCACTTGTATCGCATGTATTCCCGCAGCAGCGAACCCGTCCGCTTCGAGCGCGATTGCGCCGTCGTCCTCGTGCCGCAAGGTGAAGAAGTCACCTTGCCCGCGGGCAGCATCGGTTACATCACGCAGGCGCTCGGTGGCAGCTACACCGTTTTCGTCGAAGGCAATCTGTTCCGCGTGGCGGGCCGGGATGCCGACGCGATCGGCAAGGAGCCGCCCGAACCGCTCGAACTGTCCGCCGGTGCCTCCGACGATGAAGTCGAGAAACTGGTGTGGAAGCAATTGCGCACGTGCTTCGACCCCGAGATCCCGATCAACGTCGTCGACCTGGGCCTGGTGTACGAAGCGACGGTGAAGCCGCGCGAGGACGGCACGCGCGAAGTCGCCATCCGCATGACGCTCACCGCGCCCGCGTGCGGCATGGGCGACATCCTCGTCGACGATGTGCGCAGCAAGCTGGAAATGATTCCGACGGTGACCGAGGCGGACGTCGAATTGGTCTTCGACCCGCCGTGGAACCGGATGATGATGTCCGAGGCGGCGCGCCTCGAGACGGGCATGCTGTAACGCCCGTCAGATATCTTCGAACTTGTTCGCCGCGACGTTCTTGCGCACCTTGTGGATGTCCCACACGCGGCCGTTCATCGCGATGTAGACGCCCGGCGGCAGGCATTGCACCGCACCCACCGCGGTGCCCACGTTGAATTCGGCATCCGAGCCGCGGAAGCGCGCGGGGCTCAGCGCGCCCGTCAGCACGATGGTGCGATCGGTCAGCGATTCGAGCACCTGCGCGGTTTCGACCATCGTGTCGGTGCCGTGCGTGACCAGCACGTGCTTCGCCGGTTGCGCGGCGATCGTCGCGCGGATCAACTCGCGGTCTTCCTGCGAGATGTGCAGCGAATCCTTGCGGATGATCGGGATCACGTTGAACTGGAACGCGACGCCGAGCTCGCGCAGGATGCCGCCGATCTGCGGCTCGCCGATCTGGTAATCCGACTTGTCGTCGAAGTAGATCTTGTCGATCGTGCCGCCGGTGGTGACGATGCAGAGATGGTCCATGGGCGGCGATTATAAGTGTCTAGCGGCGTCCGCCGAAGCGCGCCTGCAACCCCGGCAGCGTGGCGCCGGCGAAGACCACGAGCGCGAGCACGATCTCGATCAGCGCCAGTTCCCGATGGTCCGGCCGCGACCAGGCCACCATCACGCCGTGCGAGAACCAGCCCAGCGAGAACAGCCCCGCCCAGAACGCCGGCTTCTGCCCGCCGTTCCAGTTCAGTGCGGCGAGCACCAGCGGCGGCCCGGCGAACCACGCCAACGCGTGCCAGCCTTCGGGCAGGAACCAGAACACGAACAGCGCGACCAGGCCGAACAGGCCGGCAAGCAACACGCGTGTGGGAAAACTCATGCCGCGCTCCCGTCGAACAATTTCCGCGCCAGTTCCGCCACGCGCCGACCGAGTGCGCGCGCCAGTTGCGCTTCCTCGTCGCTGGGGCGGGGATCGTCCTGCATGCCGGCATGATGGCTCGCGCCGTAGGGCGTGCCGCCGGTGCGCGTGGAATTCAGCCCCGGCTCGGTGTACGGCAGACCGGTGATCACGCAACCGTGGTGCAGCAAGGGCAACATCATCGAGAGCAGGGTGGCCTCCTGTCCGCCGTGCAGCGTGGCGGTGGAGGTGAAGACCGCCGCGGGTTTTCCGACCAGCGTGCCGCTCGCCCATTCGGCGCCCAGGCCATCGATGAAATGCTTCAACGGCGCGGCCATGATCCCGAAACGCGTCGGGCTGCCCAAGATCAGGCCCGCGCATTGCGCGAGGTCGTTGCGATGCACGTAGGGCGCGCCCTCGTCGGGCTCCGGAGGCGCCGCGACTTCGGTCACCGGCGCCACAGGCGGCACGCAACGCAGCCGCGCGGCCATGCCGTCGACTTCCTCGACCCCGCGCGCGACCTGTCGCGCAAGCCGCGCGACAGAGCCGCCACGGCTGTAATACAGCACCAGCACTTCGGGCATCGGACCACCTCCGTTGCGCAGGATAGCCGAGCGGTGGGGTAGGCTTCGGCGGATGGAGCCCCTGGACACCGTTTATCGCTGGACCGGATACCTGCGCGACCGCCATCGCCTGGGCACGTTCTTCCGTTTCCTCTGGAACCGGTTCATGGGCGACAACCTGTTCCAGGCCGCGGGCGCGCTGTCGTATACGACGGTATTCGCGCTGGTGCCGCTGTTCGTCGTGGGCTTCGGCGTGTTGTCGGCCTTCCCGGTGTTCGACTTGTGGCGCGATCGCCTGGTCGACTACATCTTCTCGAACTTCGTGCCGAGCTCGGCGCGCGCGGTGGAAGCCTACCTGCGCCAGTTCTCCGCGAACGCGGGGCAACTCACCGCGGCGGGCATCGTGGCCCTGGTCGTCTCCTTGCTGATCACCTTGAACAGCGTGGAGATGACCTTCAACCAGATCTGGCGCGTGCCGACGGCGCGGCCGAAGTTCGCGCGCTTTTTGGTGTACTGGACGGTGTTCACGCTCGGCGCGCTGGTGGCGGCGACGAGCCTGGCGTTGTCCTCGCGTTTCTTCGCGATGGCGATGTTCGAAACGCAGGCGGGCCAGTGGCTGGAACAAGTGCTCGTGCGCGCCACGCCCTTCGTCATCGAACTGCTGGCCTTCGCCACCGTGTTCAAGGTGGTGCCGCATCGCACCGTGTTGTGGCGGCATGCGTTCGCGGGCGCGTTCCTCGCGGCGGTGTTGTTCGAAGGCGTGAAGTTGTGGCTCGGCGTGTTCATCGGCAACTTCAGCAGCTACGGCAAGGTGTACGGCACGCTCGCGTTCCTGCCGATCTTCCTGGTGTGGATCTATTTGGGGTGGACGTCGATCCTGCTGGGCGCTTCGTTCGCCGCGTCGATGTCCTCGTTCCGCTACCAGCCGGCCTCCATGCGCCTGCCGGTCGGATACGAGATGTACGGATTGCTGCGCATGCTCGGCCGTTTCCACGCGGCGCGCGCGCAGGGCAAGGGCCTGCACAGCCAGGAAATCCAGGCGCTCGAACCGGTGCTCACCGATTCGATGGTGCAGGAGATGCTCGGCCAGTTGTGCCTGATCGGCTTGATCAGCCGCGCCGAGAGCGGCGAGTGGCTGCTGGCGCGCGATCTCGACGATCTGACGATGGGCGAACTTTACGAGGCCTGCCAACTCCGGATTCCCGTGGCCGAAGCGCATGTTCCGATGCGCGAGGATGCGCTGGGCCAGCGCGCGTACCATACGCTCGACGAGCTGCGGCTCCCGCTGCGCGACCTGTTGAAGAAGAAGGTGTCTTCGATCTATGACTCACCGAAATAAATGCGCGGCGCTCGCCGTCGCGATCGCGATGCTGGCCGCCTGCAAGCAGCCCGCCGCGCCCGAGCCGGCCACCGCGAAGCCGGCCACGGTCGCCGCACCCGCCACCACCGCGGCGCCCGCAGCGGCCTCGCCGCAGGTCGCCACGACGAAAGACGTGCCGACCTTGTCGATCGCCACCGTCGACGGCAAGCAGTTCGACCTGGCGGCGCATCGCGGCAAGTGGGTCGTCGTGAACTTCTGGGCCACGTGGTGCAACCCGTGCCTGAAGGAAATGCCGGCGCTCTCCGCGCTCGACACGATGCGCGAATACATCGAAGTCGTCGGCCTGGCCTACGAAGACACCACGCCGGCGCAGATGCAGGCCTTCCTGAAGAAGCACCCGGTGTCCTACGCGATCGCGCTGGTCGACGTGTACAACCCGCCGAAGGATTTCGAAACGCCGGCCGGTTTGCCGATGACTTATCTCATCGCGCCCGACGGCAAGGTCGCCAAGCGCTTCATCGGCCCGGTGGAACCGCACGACATCGAGTCGGCCATCGTCGCCAACGGCGGCCCGCAGCCGCCGAAGGGTGCGTGAAATGACCGCCGCGCGCTTCTTCGTCGAAGGGCGCGTGCAGGGCGTGTTCTTTCGTGCGTCGGCGCGGGAGCAGGCGCAGGCCCTCGGCCTGCGCGGCTACGCGCGCAACCTGCACGACGGCCGCGTGGAGGTGCTCGCGGTCGGCGACGTGCAGGCGGTCGAGCGCCTGGAACAGTGGTTGAAACACGGGCCGCCGGCGGCGCACGTCGAACGCCTGGAACGCATCGCTGCCGACGAAGGCGAAGCGGGGCCGGAGTTCGACACGGCCTGAGGCCGGCGCTAGAGCTCGATCGACTTGATCGGCGCGACCACCGTGAAGCGCTCTTTCTTCGGTTTGCCAGCCAGCGCATCGAGCTGCACTTCCGGCTCGGGAAGCTGTGTCTCGGGCAACCGATCGAGCAGGTCACGGATCAGCGTGAGCCGCCCGCGCCGCTGGTCGTTGAAATCCACCAGTGTCCACGGCGCATGATCGGTGTGCGTCGCGCGCAGCATGTCCTCGCGTGCCTTGGTGTAGTCGGCGTAATGCGCCCGCGCATCGAGGTCGATCTGCGACAGCTTCCACCGCTTGAGCGGATCGGCGCAGCGTTCGAGGAAACGCTCTTCCTGCCGCGCCTGGTCGCAGGACAGCCAGTACTTGAACAACAGGATGCCGTCGTCGACCAGCAGTTTTTCGAACGCCGGGGTTTGTTCGAGGAACGCCTTCACCTGTGCGGGCGTCGCGAAGCCCATGACGCGTTCGACGCCGGCGCGGTTGTACCAGCTGCGATCGAACAACACGATTTCGCCGGCGCTGGGCAGGTGCGGCACGTAACGTTCGAAATACCAGGCGCCCAATTCTGCTTCGTTCGGTTTTCCGAGCGCGACCACGCGGCATTGGCGCGGGTTCATGTGTTCGCGGATCGCGTCGATCGCGCCGCCCTTGCCGGCGGTGTCGCGGCCTTCGAACAACACGACGATGCGCTGGCCTGTCTCGCGCGCCCAGCGGGCCATCGAAACCAGCTCGAGCTGCATCGGCGCGAGCGCGGCGTTGTACGCCTTTTTCTTGATGCCTTTCATTTGGCCGCCTTGCGGCGCCGCGGCGCCGGCTGGTTCGCCAGGCCGCGCGCGATTTCGAGCAACGCGCCCTGCTGCCGCGTGGTCAGGAGGCGATACGCCGCGAGCAGCTCGTGTTCGCCCTGCGTGCGCGAAGGATCCAGGGTGCTCGCCAGTTCGGCGAGCAATGCGCCCGCGGGCACGCCGAGCGTGCGGGCGAGGGCGTCGAGTTGGTCCTTGCCCGGCATCTTCTCGCCGCGCAGCCAGGCCGACACGGTGTTGACGCCCGCGCGCGGAATCGCGGTGGCGAGATCGGTGGCGCTCATGCCGCGCGCTTTCGCGAGCAACCGCAGGGTCGTTGCGAGCGGCATGGTGTTCACTCCTTTAGGCGCGGACGCAGGGTGGCGAGGTTGCAGGGACGCGTGCGCGCATCCAGTTGCGCGCGCAGGATCTTTTCCCACGCGGTGCGGCAAGCCGACGTCGAGCCGGGCAACGCGAACAGGAACGTGCCGTTGGCCATGCCCGCGAATGCGCGCGATTGCAGCGAGGACGTGCCGATTTCTTCGATGCTCACCGCGCGGAACATTTCGCCGAAGCCGGGCATCTGCTTGTCGAGCAGGGGCAAGAGCGCTTCGGGCGTGGAATCGCGACCGGTGAAGCCGGTGCCGCCGGTGACCAGGATGCCGTCGACGGCCTCGTCGGCGATCCACTTCGACACGACCGCGCGCAACTTGTAGCGGTCATCGGGCAGCAGCGCGCGATCGACGCAGCGATGTCCCGCGTCGGCCAGCGCTTGCACGAGATAGTCGCCGGACGTGTCGTCCGCCGCCGTGCGCGAGTCGGAGACCGTGAGCACGCACAGGGCGAGGGAAACGAAGTCGGCGGGCTGCTTCATACGTTCAATGAATACCACTGTGTGTCGTCTTCATGCCACCCGGCGGCGCGATAGAGCGCGCGGGCCGGGGCGTTGTCGGCCATGGTTTCCAGCATCAGGCCCGCGGCGCCCTGTTCGCGCGCGAAACCGGCGGCGGCGTCGAGCAGACCACGCGCCACGCCGAAGCGGCGCGCGCCTTCGGCGACGAACAGGTCGTTCAGCAACCACGTCCGCGCCGTGCGCACCGACGAGAAGATCGGATAGAGCTGCGTGAAGCCGACGACTTCGCCGTTGCGTTCGGCGATCAGGACCACCGACTCGCCGAGGGTCATGCGTTCGCGCAGGTAGTCGCGTGCGCGCTGCAAATCGGCCGGCTGCGCGTAGAACCGGCGATAGGCATCGAACAACGGCGCGAGTGCGTCGAGATCGTCGAGCGTCGCGCGGCGGAGGATCGTGTCGCTCATCAGGCGTTGTCCGTCAGGCGCGCGAGTTCGTCGGCCTGGTGTTCGCTTTGCAGGCGTTCCACCAGCGGGTCGAGCCAGCCTTCGAGTACGTGCGGGAGGTCGTAGAGGGTCAGGCCTTCCACGCGATGGTCCGTGATGCGGCCTTGCGGGAAGTTGTAGGTGCGGATGCGCTGGCTGCGGTCGCCGCTGCCGACCTGCAGCTTGCGGTCCTGCGCCTGCGCGGCTTCGCGGCGTGCGATGTCCGCTTCCACGAGCATCGCCTTCAGGCGCTTCATCGCCTTGTCGCGGTTGGCGTGCTGCGAACGTTCGGTCTGCGATTCGACGACGATGCCGCTGGGCACGTGCGTGATGCGGATCGCCGATTCGGTTTTGTTGACGTGCTGGCCGCCCGCGCCGGAGGAACGGAAGGTGTCGACCTTCAGGTCGGCCGGATTGACTTCGATCGGAATGCCCGGCGCTTCTTCGGCGATGATCGCGACGGTGGCCGCCGACGTGTGGATGCGGCCCTGCGATTCGGTTTCCGGCACGCGTTGCACGCGGTGCGTTCCCGATTCGAACTTCAGCTTCGAATACGCGCCGCGGCCTTCGATGCGCGCGACGATTTCGCGGAAGCCGCCGTGCTCGCCGGGATTGGCCGATTCCACTTCCACGCGCCAACCCTGGCGTTCGGCGAAGCGTGCGTACATGCGATACAGGTCGCCGGCGAAGATCGCCGCTTCGTCGCCGCCGGTGCCGGCGCGCACTTCGAGATAGAGGTTGCCTTCGTCGCGCGCATCCTTGGGGACGAGTTGCGCGAGCAGTTCCACGTCGAGTCGTTCCAGGCGCTGCGTGGCGGCGGCGATTTCCTCTTCGGCCAGTTCGCGCAGTTCCGGATCGGCGCGCATCGCTTCGGCGTTCGCAAGGTCGCTGCGCGCCTGGCCTTCGGCGGCGAGCGCGGTGGCGACGGGTTCGAGTTGCGCGAATTCGCGCGAGAGATCGCGGAAGCGCTCGGCGTCGGAAATCGTGCCCGGATCGGACAGCAGGCGTTCGACTTCCTCGCGTCGTTCGATCAGGGCTTCGAGTTTGCGGCGCAGGCTGGGGATCATGCGTCGGCGTCGCCGTCGACGGAGGCGTCGCCTTCGGGCAGCGGCGGGAACAGCTTGTCGGCGGCGCGCGCCAGTTCGGCGTCGCCGCTCAGGGCGGCTTCGCGCAGGGCGGCCGTCGGCGGATGCAGCAGGCGATTGACGAGCGTGTGCGCGAGCAGGTCGAGCACTTCCTGCGGGTCGCGGCCGGCGGCCAGTTGCGCGCGTGCCTTGTCGAGCGCTTCGGCGCGCGAGCGCTCGCCGTGCGCACGCAGCCGACGCAGCGGTGCGTGGCGCGTGCTCGCCTGCAGCGATTCGACATAGCGCGCGGTCTGCAGGTCGACGATCGCTTCGGCTTCGCGCGCGGCTTCGCGGCGGCTGCGGCGGTTGTCTTCGATGGCGCGTTCCAGGTCGTCGACGGTGTAGAGGAAGACGTCGTCGAGCGTGGCGACGGTGGGGTCGATGTCGCGCGGCACGGCCAGGTCGAGCAGCAGCATCGGGCGATGCTTGCGCTGCGCGAGCGCGGCGGCGACCTGCGCGCGGGTGAGGATGGGGTCGCGGCTGGCGGTGGCCGACAACACGATGTCGGCTTCCGACAGATGCCGCTCGATTTCGGTCAGGGGCAGCGCGACGCCGCCGTGGCGCGTGGCCAGTTCCTGCGCGTGGGCGAGGGTGCGGTTGGCGACGAGCAGGCGCCTGGCCTTGCCTTCGACGAGGTGGCGCGCGGCCAGTTCGATGGTCTCGCCCGCGCCGATCAGAAGCACGGTCGAATCGGTCAACCGTGCGAAGGATTCCTGCGCCAGCCGCACGGCCGCCGAGGCGACCGAGACCGGGTTGGCGCCGATGCGCGTATCGGTGCGCGCGCGCTTGGCGGTGGAGAAAGCGTGCTGGAACAGCCGGTCCAGGTGCGACCCCAGCGTGCCGGCGGCGCGCGCCGAGGCCCATGCATCCTTCACCTGGCCGAGGATTTGCGGTTCGCCGAGCACGAGCGAATCCAAACCGGTGGCCACCCGAAACAAATGGCGAACTGCGTCCGCGTCCTGGTGTCTGTACAGATAGGCGTGCAGGTCGCCGGCGTCGGGATGGGCGGCCAGCCAGTTGGCCAGGGCGTCCCCCCGGTCTTCGGCCAGCGCGTACAACTCGGTGCGGTTGCAGGTCGAGAGCAGTGCGACTTCGCGGACCGCCGGCATCGCGCGCAATTGTGCGAGCGCGCGCGGCATCGCGTCGGCGCCGAACGCAACGCGTTCGCGCAAGCCGACCGGTGCGGTCTGGTGGTTGATGCCGAGGACGATCAGGCTGCTCATGAGGTCGTTCGGTCGCGTGCGTTAAGCTCCCGATGGCCGCACATTCTACCGGGGGCGCGCCCCCGGGATTGCCCCCTTTTGCCGGAACACGCCATGCCGCAGTCCCGCACGCCGTTCAACTTGCTGCTCTTGCTCACCGTGGGGCTGGCGGCCGGATGCACCGCCGCGGCAACGCGGGACACGCCGGCCGCGGGGACGTCCGTCCAGGCAGTGCGCTCGCCGATCGAAGGGACGATGGCCGGCGAATTCGCCCTCCAGGCCGGCCAGCTCGACCAGGCCGCGCAGTACTACCTCCAGGCCGCGCGGGCCACCGACGATGCGGGCCTTGCCGAACGCGCCACCCGCATCGCGCTGCTGGCCAACAACGACCGGCAGGCGGCCGAAGGCCTGGCGCTGTGGAAGCAGCGCGCCCCCGATTCGCTGGCCGCGCACGCGGCCGAAGCCACGCTCGCCCTGCGCCGCAACGATGCGCGCCTGGCGAAGCAGGAACTGCGCGTCCTGCTCACCGACAAGGGCGACATCGGCTGGCGCCACGCGCTGGCCGCGCTCGGTTCGGGCGGCAAGGACCCCAAGCTGGCGGGCAAGTTGCTCGCCGAATTCGTCGACGACCAGGTCATCCCGGACAAGCTGCAGGCGTGGCTCGCCTTCGGCGGCCTGGCGATGCGGTTGGAACAACCCGCGCTCGCCGAACGCATCATCGACCAGGTGGTGACGCGCTTCCCCGACGAGCCGCGCGTGGCGCTGTTGCGCGCCAGCCAGTTGCGCGAATCGGGCAAGACCGTCGAGGCGCGGCAGGTGCTCGCCGGCATCGCGCAGACGGCATACGCCGACGAAGAACTGCGTATGTCCATCGCCGCCGAATACGACGCGATGGGCGATTCGGTGCAGGCCGCCAACGTGCTTTCACGTGGGCCGCAGGACGATCGCACCTACGGCTTGCGTGCCGCATTGCTCGCGCGCGCCGACGACGACGCCGCGCTCGGCAAGCTTTACGACGAATTGAAGAAGGAATCGTCCAAGCCCGATCCCGACCGCCGCCTGCTGCTCGGCCAGGTCGCCGAAATGCTCGAACGCCACCCCGAGGCGCTGCAGTGGTATCGCAGCGTGCCCGGCGGCGAAGCGCGCTGGACCGCGCGCCTGCGCGAAGCCAACGTGCTGCACGAACTCAAGCGCGCGCCGGAGGCGTATGCGGCGCTGCGCGGCCTGCAGGGCGATGCGACCGTCGACGAAGGCACGCGCCGCGATGCCTACCTGCTCGAGGCCGAACTGCGCGGCAAGGATGCGCAGAACGCGGAAGAACTGGACGTCTATGCGCGCGGCCTGGCCGCGTATCCCGACGATTCGGCCATCCTGTATTCGCGCGCGCTGACGTGGGAACGCCGCGACGACATCCCGCGTGCGGAGGCCGATTTCCGCCGCATTCTCGTTGCCGAACCCGACAACGTCACCGCCCTCAACGCGCTGGGGTACACGCTCGCCGATCGCACGACGCGCTTCGCCGAGGCGCTCGAACTGATCGACCGCGCGCGCGCGGCCGAGCCCGACAGCGCCGCGATCATCGACAGCTATGGCTGGGTGCTCTATCGCCTCGGCCGCAAGGACGAAGCGCTGGTCGAACTGCGCCGCGCGTTCTCGATGCAGAAGGATCCCGAAATCGCCTCGCACCTGGGCGAAGTGCTGTGGATGCTGGGGCAGAAGGACGAAGCACGCCGGTATTTCGACGAGGCGAAGAAGCTCGATCCCGAAAACCGCTCGCTCAAGCGCGCGCTGCAGACCACGGGCGCATGAGCATGCGCGTTGCGTGGATCGCGATGATCGCCGTCGCGTCGTCGGCGTGTGTCACGA
This sequence comes from Lysobacter sp. 2RAF19, assembly GCF_052115395.1. Lineage (NCBI taxonomy): Bacteria > Pseudomonadati > Pseudomonadota > Gammaproteobacteria > Lysobacterales > Lysobacteraceae > Lysobacter > Lysobacter sp. 2RAF19. The sequence continues at coordinate 932,678 of NZ_JBFRGO010000002.1, forward strand.
CGCGTTCGAATTCGCCGGCGATGGCCTCGATCGAACAACCGGCGGCGTACCAGGCCACGCGCGAAGCGCAGCTTGCGACGCACGATCAATGGGCGATGTCGGGCCGCATCGCGCTGTCGAACGGCAAGGACGGCGGCAGCGGACGCATCGAATGGAAACAGGCCGGCGCGCGTTTCGAAGTCGCGCTCGCCGCGCCGGTGACGCGGCAAAGCTGGCGCGTGACGGGCGGGCAGGGCGAAGCGGTGCTCGAAGGGCTCGATGGCGGTCCGCGCACCGGTTCCAACGCGCACGACCTGATTCTCGAAGCGACGCGCTGGGATATCCCCGTCGATGCGCTCGCCGGTTGGGTGCGGGGCGTTCCGGGGCCCGGCGCGCAGGTGCGTTACGGCGCCGATGGGCGCCTGGCGGCCCTCGATCAGGATGGTTGGACGGTGGCCTACACGGCCTGGGCGCCGGCGCAGTTCGACCCCACGCTCGCGATGCCCGCGCGGCTGGAAGCCACGAAGGGCCAGGCGCGCGTGCGCTTGGCCGTCGACAACTGGACGCTCGAGCCCGCCCCATGACCTGGTCCGAGTGGCCCGCCCCGGCCAAGCTCAACCTTTTCCTGCACATCACCGGCCGGCGGCCGGATGGCTACCACACGCTGCAGACCGTCTTCCGTCTCCTGGATTGGGGAGACACGGTGCGACTGCGGGTGCGCGACGACGGCGAAATCCGCCGTGTCGGCGACTCGGTCCCCGGTGTCGCGGAAGCCGATGATCTGATGGTCCGTGCCGCCAAGTTGCTTCAATCGGAAGCGAAAATCCCGCTTGGTGCCGACATCGCCGTCGAAAAGCGCATTCCGGCAGGCGGCGGGTTCGGTGGTGGTTCCTCCGACGCCGCGACGGTCCTGGTCGCCCTCGACCGGCTGTGGGAGACGCGGCTCGGCATCGATCGCCTGGCCGAAATGGGCCTGAAGCTCGGCGCCGACGTCCCGGTTTTCGTCCGCGGCGACAATGCGTGGGCCGAGGGCGTGGGCGAAATCCTCACGCCTGTGGACCTTCCGCCGGCCTGGTACGTGCTCGCCGACCCCGGCGTGCAGGTGCCCACCGCCGCCTTGTTCCAAACCCCTGAATTGACGCGCGATTCCCCGCCCGCGACAATGCGCGACTTCGTTTCGGAAGCGGTGCTCGACAATGCGTTCGAGCCGGTGTTGCGCCGCAGCGAACGGGCCGTCGAGGCCGCGTTCGCCGCATTGGCGCAGGTCGGCACGCCACGCCTGACGGGCACGGGCAGCGGTTGTTTCGTCGAATTCGCCACGCGCGAATCCGCCGGATCGGCACTCGCCCGCGTGCATCGGGATGCACCGTCGTTGCGGGCCTGGCTGGCCGCAGGGGTACGGTCGTCGCCCTTGCGCGAGGCGCTCGTTCGGAGCTGAAGGGGCGTCGCCAAGTGGCCTAAGGCACCGGGTTTTGATCCCGGCACTCGCAGGTTCGAATCCTGCCGCCCCTGCCACCCATTCGTGTCCCACCGCAACGGTCAGAGCGCAGCGGAGCCCTCATGCAAGACGATCGCAATTTGCTGGTCTTCACCGGCAACGCCAACCGCCCGCTCGCCGAGGCGGTGTGCAAGGAGCTGGGCGTGCGCATGGGCAAGGCGCTCGTGAGCAAGTTCTCCGACGGCGAAGTGCAGGTGGAGATCGAGGAGAACGTGCGCCGGCAGGAGGCGTTCGTCATCCAGCCCACGAGCGCGCCGAGCGCGGAAAACCTGGTGGAGTTGCTGGTGCTGATCGACGCGCTCAAGCGCGCATCGGTCTCCAGCGTCACCGCGGTGGTGCCGTACTTCGGTTACGCGCGGCAGGATCGCCGCCCGCGTTCGGCCCGCGTGCCGATCACGGCGAAGGTCGCCGCCAAGATGTTCAGTGCGGTGGGCACCGATCGCGTGTTGACGGTGGACCTGCACGCCGACCAGATCCAGGGCTTCTTCGATCTGCCGGTGGACAACGTGTATGCCTCGCCGCTGCTGCTCGCCGACATCTGGCGTGCGCACGGCACGGACAACCTGATCGTGGTTTCGCCGGACGTCGGCGGCGTGGTGCGCGCACGCGCGATCGCCAAGCGCCTGGACGACGCGGACCTGGCGATCATCGACAAGCGCCGTCCGCGCGCCAACGTGGCCACGGTGATGAACATCATCGGCGACGTGAGCGGCAAGATCTGCGTGCTCGTCGACGACATCGTGGACACCGCGGGCACGCTGTGCGCGGCGGCCGCGGCGCTGAAGGCGCAGGGCGCGACCAAGGTGGTCGCGTACTGCACGCATCCGGTGCTTTCGGGTGCGGCGATCGACAATTTGAACAAGTCGCAGCTGGACGAACTGGTGGTCACCGACACCATTCCGCTCAGCGCCAATGCGAAGGCATGCAGCCGGATCCGCCAGCTCAGCGTCGCCGAGCTGCTCGCGGAAACCATCCGCCGCATCGCCTTCGGAGAATCCGTCAGTTCGCTTTACGTGGACTGACATCCCTGGCGCCACCTGGTCGCGGGTGGCGCTTTCATCGCAACGAAGTGAGTTCAACATCATGGCAACCGAACACAAGATCACGGCCACTGGCCGCAAGGACGAGGGCAAGGGTGCGAGCCGCCGCCTCCGTCGCGCGGCGCAGATCCCGGCCATCGTCTACGGCGGCACCGCTGCCCCGCAGAGCATCCAGCTGGAACACGAGAAGACCTGGCTGGCCAGCCAGAACGAGTGGTTCTATTCGTCGATCCTGACGCTCGACCTCGACGGCAAGGCCCAGAAGGTCCTGCTGCGCGACATGCAGCGCCATCCGTACAAGCAGATCATCATGCACCTGGACTTCCAGCGCGTTGATGAGAACCAGGCCATCCGCGTCGCGGTGCCGCTGCACTTCCTCAACGAAGAGAAGTCGCCGGCCGGCAAGGCTGCCGACGTCGTCGTCACGCACGAGCTCAACGAAGTCGAAATCAGCTGCCTGCCGAAGGACCTGCCGGAGTTCATCGAGATCGACCTGTCGGCCCTGGCCGTCGGCGACATCGTCCACCTGTCCGAGATCAAGCTGCCCAACGGCGTCGAGATCCCCGAGCTGAAGCTGGGCAAGGAACACGACGTGGCGGTGGTCATCGCCAAGCACGGCAAGGAAGAAGTGGAAGAGCCGACCGAAGCGCCGGTCGCCGCCGAAGTGCCGGCTGCGAAGGTCGCCAAGAAGGACGACGAGAAGAAGTAAGTCTTGTCGGGCTTGCGCCTCATCGTCGGGCTGGGAAACCCCGGTCCCGAACACACCCGGACCCGGCACAACGCCGGGTTCTGGTTTGTGGACGGGCTCGCCGAACGGTTGGGCGCGCGTTTCGGCCTGGAGTCCAAGCTCTTCGGCGAGACGGCGAAGGTCGACATCGGCGGGCGCCAGGTCTGGTTGCTCAAGCCCTCGACCTACATGAACCTCAGCGGCAAGTCGGTCACCGCCGCCTTGCGTTACTGGAAGATCGAGCCCGAAGAGGCGCTGCTGGCGCACGACGAGCTCGATCTGCCGCCCGGCGTCGCGCGCCTGAAGTTCGATGGCGGCCACGGCGGCCAGAACGGCCTGCGCGACACCATGAAACTGCTGGGCCACGGCAAGTTCCACCGCCTGCGCATCGGCATCGGCCATCCCGGCCACAAGGACAAAGTCACCCCGTGGGTGCTTGGCAAGCCCGGTCGCGACGACGAGGCCGCGATTTTGCGCGCGCTCGACGATGCGGCCGACGTGCTGCCGCTCGCCGTCGCGGGGGACATCAACGAGGCGACCAAACGCCTCAACACCGGCCCAGCCAACCGCTGACCGGCACGGAGACACCATGGGCATCAAATGCGGAATCGTGGGCTTGCCGAACGTCGGCAAGTCGACCCTGTTCAACGCGCTGACCAAGGCGGGCATCGCCGCGGCGAACTTCCCCTTCTGCACGATCGAACCCAACGTGGGCATCGTGCCCGTGCCCGATCCGCGCCTGAACGCGCTGTCGGACATCGTCAAGCCGCAGAAGGTGATCCCGACCGCGGTGGAATTCGTCGACATCGCAGGCCTGGTGGCCGGCGCGGCCAGCGGCGAGGGCCTGGGCAACAAGTTCCTCGCCCACATCCGCGAGGTCGACGCGATCACGCACGTGGTGCGCTGCTTCGAGCACGGCGACATCATCCACGTGACCGGCAAGGTCAACCCGATCTCCGACATCGAAACGATCGACACCGAGTTGGCCCTGGCCGACCTGGATTCGGTCGAGAAGGCCCTGCAGCGCGCCGAGCGCTCGGCCCGGACCGGCGACAAGGACGCCAAGGCCCGCGCCGAGGTGCTCGGCCGCGTGCGCGCCGGCCTGGATGCCGGCAAGCCGGCCCGCGCGCTGGGCCTGTCCGACGAGGACAAAGCGCAGGTCCGCGACCTGTTCCTGCTGACTCTCAAGCCCGTGATGTACGTGGCGAACGTGCTGGAAGACGGCTTCGAGAACAACCCGCACCTGGACGCCGTCCGCGCCCGCGCGGCGGGCGAGGGCGCCGAGGTGGTGCCGGTTTCGGCCGCCATCGAGGAAGAGCTGAGCCAGCTGGACGACGAAGACCGCGACACCTTCCTGCACGACCTGGGCCTGGACGAGCCGGGCCTGAACCGCGTGATCCGCGCCGCCTACAAGCTTCTGGGCCTGCAGACCTACTTCACCGCGGGCGTGAAGGAAGTCCGTGCGTGGACGGTCCGGGGCGGTTCGACCGCGCCGCAAGCGGCCGCGGTGATCCACACGGATTTCGAAAAAGGCTTCATTCGGGCCGAAACCATCGCCTACGACGACTACATCAAGTACCGGGGCGAGGCGGGCGCCCGCGACGCCGGCCGCCTGCGCCTGGAGGGCAAGGAATACCGGGTGCAGGAAGGCGACGTCCTGCATTTCCGCTTCAACGTCTGAACCCGGCCACATTGGTGTTGATCAAGCGTTGACTTCGCGGCGTGTCCACGCCAGAATTTCGGGCTCTTTTGGAGGGATACCCAAGCGGCCAACGGGGGCAGACTGTAAATCTGCTGGCTTACGCCTTCGGTGGTTCGAATCCACCTCCCTCCACCAAGACGTTTTACCAGCGGCCTTACCAGCCGATGGCGCAGTACCCAAGCAGGTCTTTTATCCGGCGCGGGAGTAGTTCAACGGTAGAACCTCAGCCTTCCAAGCTGATGGTGCGGGTTCGATTCCCGTCTCCCGCTCCATTGAACGCCGCGACGCAGGACCTGCTGCAAAACATGCTCACGTAGCTCAGTCGGTAGAGCACCTCCTTGGTAAGGAGGAGGTCGCTGGTTCGATTCCAGTCGTGAGCACCACCGCTGCAAGACGCAACACCGAAAACAGTTCGCCCACCGATTTCCACCGAGACAGAGCCATGGCCAAGGGTAAGTTCGAGCGCACCAAGCCCCACGTGAACGTGGGCACGATCGGTCACGTTGACCACGGCAAGACGACGCTGACGGCGGCGCTGACGAAGGTGGGCGCGGAACGTTTCGGCGGCGAGTTCAAGGCATACGACGCGA